>NZ_LKEG01000052.1:432518-594950 GCF_001645105.1 Pseudomonas marginalis | reverse complement strand
CGCGAAATCGACCCTGCTAGTTAAAAACTGTTACCTATGTGCGTGAACTGATTTGTAACCCATGTGGGTGAGTCATACCGCGATGCGTTTTTGGTTACTTTTTGCGCTTTTCAAAAAGTGACCCGCTGTAAGAGCGCAACCATTAGTGGCCGTGACCGCAGCAACGGATATGTACACAGAAGCACTCAGCCCTACTCAATCCCCACCTGATTGCGCCCATTATGCTTAGCCGTATACAACCCCTTATCCGCCGCCACAATCACCTGCCGACAATCCGTCCCCTGCTGTGGCGTCATGGTCGACAGCCCAATACTGATGGTCAGACTCGACCCCTCAGTAGGCGCGATATGCGGAATTTTCAGCGCGGCAACCGCCATCCGCAGCTTCTCAGCCACCAACCGCGCCCCGCCCGGCGAGGTATTAGGCAGCACCAGGGCAAACTCCTCCCCCCCATAGCGCGCCGGCAAATCCGAAGGCCGACTGCTGGCCTCACGAATGGTCGCCGCAACCTTGCGCAACGCCTCGTCACCTTCGACATGCCCAAAGCTATCGTTGTAGGTCTTAAAGAAATCCACATCAATCATCAACAACGACAACTGAGTCTGGTCACGCATGGCACGCCGCCATTCCAGCTCCAGGTATTCATCAAAGTGACGACGATTAGAAAGCCCGGTGAGGCCGTCGGAGTTCATCAACCGTTGCAGCACTAAGTTGGTGTCCAACAGCTGCTGCTGGCTGACCCGCAACGCGCGATAAGCCGCATCCCGTTGCAACAAGGTCATGTAGGAGCGCGAGTGATAGCGGATGCGCGCCACCAGCTCGATGTTGTCCGGCAGCTTGACCAAATAATCGTTGGCCCCGGCCGAGAACGCTGCGCTCTTGATCAGGGGGTCTTCCTTGGTGGAAAGCACGATGATCGGGATGTTCTGCGTGGCCGGGTGGTTGCGGTATTCGCGCACCAGTGTCAGGCCGTCAAGACCTGGCATCACCAGATCCTGCAGGATAACGGTCGGCTTGATACGGATCGCCTGGGCAATCGCCTGGTGTGGGTCGGCGCAGAAGTGGAAGTCGATATTTTCTTCATGGGCCAGGCCACGCCGCACGGCTTCACCGATCATGGCCTGGTCGTCGACCAGCAACACCATGGCGGCGTTTTCGTCGGTCTTGATGTCGTCGATCTGTAAATCATTCATGTGCAGTCACCTGAATTACTGCCTGCAAGCCAGCCGCGAGAGGTCATGTTCATTTGGCAAAGACCTCCAGCAACCGGGGCGCAATTCTATCCAGTGGGCGAATTTCAACAGCAGCATCGATCGCCGCCGCCGCTTTGGGCATGCCATACACCGCCGAGCTTTGCTGATCCTGGGCGATGGTCAAATAACCTTGTTCACGTAGCAATTTGAGGCCCTGGGCCCCGTCGCGCCCCATGCCGGTCAGCAGCACACCGACGGCATCGCCATTCCAGTGGCTGGCCACGCTTTCGAAAAACACATCGATCGACGGCCGGTAAATCTCGTTCACCGGCTCTGCCGTATAGGCTAGCGTGCCATTCTTCAATAAACGAATGTGGTGGTTGGTGCCGGCCAGCAGCACCACGCCGCTTTGCGGTGGCTCACCTTCGCGGGCCAGGCGTACCGGCAGGCCCGAGGCGCTGCTCAACCACTCGGCCATGCCCGCCGCGAACACTTGGTCCACATGCTGCACCAGCACGATGGCGGCTGGAAAGTCGCGAGGTAAACCCTTGAGCAGGATTTCCAGGGCAGCCGGACCACCCGCCGAGGAGCCGATAGCCACCAGGCTTTGACGTTTGCCGGATGCGCGCGCCGGCACGGTTTCGGCGCGCACGCGGCTGCCGCGCTGGCCGATCAGCCAGCCGATATTGAGGATCTTGCGCAGTAACGGCGCCGCCGCATCCTTGGGGTTGCCCACGCCGAGGGGCGGGGTGTCCACCACGTCCAGGGCGCCGTGGCCCATGGCCTCGAACACCCGGCTTACGTTGGCCTGGCGGTCGACGGTCACGATAACGATGGCGCACGGCGTTTCGGCCATGATCTGGCGAGTGGCTTCCACGCCGTCCATCACCGGCATGATCAGGTCCATCAGGATCAGGTCCGGCGTCAGTTCGGCGCAGCGTTGCACCGCTTCCAGCCCATTGCTGGCCACCCACACCACTTGGTGCGCAGGCTCGAAGCTCAAGGCGCGGCGCAAGGCCTCCACTGCCAGGGGCATGTCATTGACGATCGCAATCCTCATGCCCGTGCGCCTCCGATCAGTTCCACCACGGCGTCCAGCAGGGCGTCATCGTGGAAACTGGCTTTGGCTAAATAATAGTCCGCACCGGCGTCGAGTCCTCGACGTCGGTCTTCTTCGCGATCTTTGTAGGACACCACCATCACCGGCAACGATTGCAGGCGACTGTCACGGCGCAAGAGTGTGACCAATTCAATACCGTCCATGCGGGGCATATCAATATCAGTGATCAACAGGTCAAAGTCTTCGGAGCGCAAGGCGTTCCAGCCGTCCATGCCATCGACCGCCACGGCCACTTCATAACCACGATTAAGGAGCAATTTGCGTTGCAGCTCACGCACGGTCAGGGAGTCATCGACCACCAGCACACGCTTACGCGGTGCCTCGGTGGTTTGTTGGCTGCGCCGCGCAATACGTTCCAATCGGCCGGTGTTCAGCAGTTTGTCCACCGAACGCAACATGTCTTCAACGTCGACGATCAACACCACCGAGCCATCATCCAGCAAGGCACCGGCGGAGATATCCTGGACCTTGCCCAGGCGATCATCGAGCGGCAACACCACCAGCGTACGCTCACCGATAAAGCGCTCCACGGCAATCCCGTACACCGTATCGCGCTCGCGGATCACCACCACTTTCAGCGTTTCTGACGGACTCTGCCCCGCCGGGCGCTGCAACAACTGGCTGGCGGCGACCAGGCCAACATGCCGGCCCTCGTGCCAGAAATGCTGGCGACCTTCCAGTTGCACAATGTCATCGGGCGCGAGGTCACACATGCGTTCGATATGCGCCAGCGGGAACGCATAGGCTTCCTCACCGACTTCCACCACCAGGCTGCGTACCACCGACAGGGTCAACGGCACCTCAAGGTGGAAACGACTGCCCTGCCCCGCCGTCTGCTCCAGCACCACCGCGCCGCGCAGTTGGCGGACCATGTGCTGCACCGCGTCCAGGCCCACGCCGCGCCCGGACACTTCGGTGACCGTGTCACGCAGGCTGAACCCCGGCAGGAACAGGAACGTCAGCAACTCTTCTTCGCTCAGGCGCAGGGCGGTTTCGACCGGCGACAGGTGCCGATCGACGATGGTACCGCGCAGGCGCTCCAGGTCGACGCCATTGCCGTCATCACTGAGCTCCAGCACCAGCAAACCGGCCTGATGGGAGGCACGCAGGCGGATCAAGCCTTCAGCCGGCTTGCCCGCCAGCAGGCGTTGCTCAGGCATTTCGATGCCGTGGTCGACGGCATTGCGCAACAAATGGGTGAGCGGCGCCTCAAGTTTTTCCAGTACGTCACGGTCGACCTGGGTCTTTTCGCCCTCGATCTCCAGGCGCACTTGCTTGCCGAGGCTGCGGCCGAGATCGCGCACCATGCGCACTTGCCCAGCCAATACATCGGCAAACGGACGCATGCGGCAGGCCAGTGCGGTGTCATACAACACTTGGGCGCGCTGTCCGGCCTGCCAGCCGAACTCGTCCAGCTCGGCGTGCTTTTCCGCCAGCAAGGCCTGGGCTTCGCTCAACAAACGGCGCGTGTCGGCCAGGGCTTCCTGGGCCTCGAGGCTCAGGACCTGGGTCTTGAGTTGCCCGTCCAGCGTATCCAGCGCCCGTATCCCCTGACTTTGAATGCGCTTGAGGCGTTGCAGGCTGGCCAGGTACGGCTTGAGCCGCTGGGTTTCCACCAGGGATTTGCTCGACAGGTCCAGCAGGCTGTTCAAGCGCTCGGCGGTGACACGCAGTACGCGTTCGCCGCCTTCGGTCATGCGCTTGCCTTGACGCGGCGGCTCGCTGGTCACCGGCGGCGCGGGTTCGGGTTCCGGCGGCAGTTCTTCGACGACGGGCGCTGGCTCCGGCGGCGGCGCGACGTTGACAGGCGCCTGGGACGGATCCAGCAGACGCTCCATCAACGCGACGTAGGCCTCGACATCCGCCGGCCCGACGTCATTGCCTGGCGTGGCGATGCGCATCAGCAGATCAGTGCCTTGCAGCAGCGCATCGATATGTTCGGGTTGCAGGTACAGGCGGTTTTCCTGGGCGCTGACCAGGCAATCCTCCATGACGTGGGAAACGCTGACCCCGGCATCCACCCCCACGATGCGCGCGGCGCCCTTGAGCGAGTGCGCCGCGCGCATGCAGGCTTCGAGCTGGTCCGCCTGGGTCGGGTTGCGTTCCAGGGCGAGCAGGCCCGCGCTCAACACCTGGGTCTGCGCATCGGCTTCCAGGCTGAACAATTCCAGCAGCGAGGCATCACGCATCTGGTCGGGGGTCATGAGAGGCTCCGGGTCACGGCGGACAACAATTGCGCCTCGTCCAGCCAGCGCAGGCTGCGGCCTTTCCACGGCAATACACCCTGGGTAAAGCGCGCGCTGGCCTGGGTGCCGGACGCCGATGCGGCCTTCAAGGTGCGCTCATCGATGGCATGGATGCCGTCGACTTCATCCACCGGCACCACCACCGGGCCATCCTGTGCGGCAATGATCAACATGCGCGGCATGATGCGCCCGCCGGTGGCACCGCTGCTGGTGGCGTCCAGGCCCAACAGTTCCACCAGCGACAAGCACGCCACCAGCGCGCCGCGCACGTTGGCCACGCCGAGCAAGGCGCGGGAACGTTGATGCGGCAGGGAATGGATCGGTTGCAACGGCGCGACTTCCACCAGGCAGCGTGTAGCGATGCCCAGCCATTCTTCGCCGAGGCGGAACATCAAGAGCGAACGGGTGACCACCTCCGTGTCGACTTCGGCCGCCGCCTGCGGGCGTCGGTCGTCCTGCTGCAAGGCGTAGCGGTCCAGCAGACGCGTGGCGGCGGCGGAATACACCGAGCAGTTACGGCAATGGATATGGTCAGCCAGCAATGGGCAGGACTTATCGCCATGGATGCCGATGCGGTTCCAGCAGTCGTCGATGGCTTGGGTGTCGGCCAGGGTCAGGTCCAGGCCGGTGGTGTCGAGCGCCTCGGTGTTACTCATGGTTTGGACTCACTGTCGGCTCGCTCGCTACGGGCGGCTCGCGCCTGCAGACGGCGCGCCCCCGCACTGTCGCCCCGGGACTCGAGCAACGCGGCCAAGTGCATCAAGGCCTGCGGGTGCTGGGGTTCCAGGTACAAGGCTTTTCGATAATAGCCCTGGGCTTCCAGGGCACTGCCGGCCACGTCGCTGAGCAGCCCCAGCCAGTAAAACACCTGGGCGGCCGGCGGGTGGCTGTTCAAATAGTCTTCACACGCGGCCCGGGCCTCGGCACTTTTGCCTTCGTTGGCCAGGGTGGCGATCCGGCTGAGCAAGGTGCCTGCATCGGAGGGCGCAGCCTTGATCGGCAAGACGTGGGCGCTGACGGTGCTGAACGGCCGTGGTTTAGCTGAAATCGGCGCAGTGCTGCGCGGAGGCGTGGGAGCAGGCGTTGGTATAAACGCTGGCTCGGGCAGCTGCGGCGAGCCCTGCCGGCTGAACGCAAAGGACTGCGGCACCCCAATCGAACGCATGCCGTGGCGCCCCAGCAGGCTGCCTTCGGCCGGGCCGATAAACAGCACACCGTCCACGTGGGTGAGGCCTTTAAGCACGTCGAAGACTTGTTTCTGGGTGGGCTGGTCGAAGTAGATCAGCAGGTTGCGGCAGAACACGAAGTCATAGGCGGCCTCATTGGCCAGCAGCGCCGGGTCGAGCAGGTTGCCGACTTGCAGGCGCACTTGTTCGCGCACCCGATCGGCGATGTGGAAGCCGTCGCCGTATTCAGTGAAGTGGCGGTCACGGAAGGCAATATCGCCGCCGCGAAAAGAGTTCTTGCCGTACACCCCGCGTCGCGCACGCTCCACCGACAGCGGGCTGACGTCCATCCCCTGTACCTTGAACTGATGCGGCGCGAGGCCCGCATCGAGCAGCGCCATGGCAATCGAATAGGGTTCTTCGCCGGTGGAGCACGGCAGGCTGAGGATACGCAATGCGCGCATCTGCTTGATATCGACCAGGCGGGCCTTGGCCAGGCGCGCCAGGGTCGCAAAGGATTCGGGGTAACGGAAAAACCAGGTTTCGGGGACGATCACTGCTTCGATCAGCGCTTGCTGTTCGTCCTGGGAGCTTTGCAGGTGCTGCCAGTATTCGCCCGGCGTGGGTGCCTGGACGATCTGGCTGCGCTGGCGCACGGCGCGCTCGATGATGGCTTCGCCCACCGACGCGACGTCCAGGCCGATGCGCTCTTTAAGAAAGGCAAAAAAACGCGGGTCGTTGCTCATACGCTCAGCTCGGCAGAAAACAGCACGGCGCGCACGTCATCGGTCAGCAGGTCGTTTACACCGATCCATTGCATCAGGCCCAGCGCATCTTCGCGCACCGGCCCCAGGTAGGGTGCCTGGCGGTTGGCCAGGCCGTAGGGCTGGAACTCGGCGGGGTCGCAACGCAGGGTGTCGGTGGCCTGCTCCAGGATCAGTCCCAGCCAACGCGCTTGGGACTCGGCGTCGGGTTGGTAATTGACCAGCACCAGCCGCGTGCTGGTGCGGGCCTGGGCCGGTTTGCCGAAGGTCAAGGCGCTGAGGTCAATGACCGGCACCAGCGCCCCACGATGGGCAAAGATCCCGGCGACCCACAGCGGTGCATGGGCAATGGGTTTCAAAGGCAGGCGCGGCAGCACTTCGGCCACTTCGGTAGCCTTGAGGGCATAGCGTTCCTGGCCGATATGGAACACCAGGAACAACGCCTTTTTCGCTGCCGGGACGGCGCCGCGTTTAGCCGCGAGTTCGCTCATCAGACTTTGAAACGCGACACGCCGCTGCGCAGACCCACCGCAACCTGGCTCAGTTCATCAATGGCAAAGCTGGCCTGGCGCAGGGACTCCACCGTCTGGCTGCTGGCATCGCCCAGTTGCACGAGGGCGTGGTTGATCTGCTCGGCGCCGGTGGCCTGGGCCTGCATGCCTTCGTTGACCATCAACACCCGCGGCGCCAGCGCCTGTACTTGGTGGATGATCTGCGACAACTGCTCGCCCACTTGCTGCACTTCGAACATGCCGCGGCGCACTTCTTCGGAGAACTTGTCCATGCCCATCACCCCCGCAGACACTGCGGACTGGATCTCGCGCACCATCTGCTCGATGTCATAGGTGGCCACGGCGGTCTGGTCCGCGAGGCGCCGCACTTCGGTGGCGACCACGGCAAAACCGCGACCGTACTCGCCGGCTTTTTCCGCTTCGATGGCGGCGTTGAGCGACAGCAGGTTGGTCTGGTCGGCCACCTTGACGATGGTCACCACCACCTGGTTGATATTGCCGGCCTTCTCATTGAGGATCGCCAGCTTGGCGTTGACCAGGTCGGCCGCGCCCATCACCGAGTGCATGGTCTCTTCCATGCGCGCCAGTCCTTGCTGGCCGGAGCCGGCAGCCACCGACGCCTGGTCGGCGGCGGTGGACACTTCGGTCATGGTGCGAACCAAGTCCTTGGAAGTGGCTGCGATTTCGCGCGACGTGGCACCGATCTCAGTGGTCGTCGCGGCCGTTTCAGTCGCGGTGGCCTGTTGCTGCTTGGACGTGGCGGCAATTTCGGTCACCGAGGTGGTGACCTGCACCGACGAGCGCTGGGCCTGGGACACCAGGGCCGTGAGCTCGGTCATCATGTCGTTAAAGCCGGTTTCGACGGCGCCGAACTCGTCCTTGCGCTCCAGGTTAAGGCGTTTGCTCAGGTCGCCGTCGCGCATGGTTTCGAGGATATCGACGATGCGTTGCATCGGCGCCATGATCGCGCGCATCAGCAACAGGCCGCACAGCCCGGCAGCCAAGATGGCGATGAGCAGCGACACGGCCATGCTGATCTTGGCCGACAGTACCGCCTCGTCGATCGCCGCCGTCGCCCGGTCAGACACGTTCTTGTTTTCAGTAATGATGTCGTTGAGCTTCATGCGCCCTTCGGTCCAGATTGGCGTCAATTGCTCCTCGAGCAATTGATTCGCGCCCGGCAGGTCATTGGCTTCAACGCGTTCCAGCACCTGGGCCAGCACTTTGTTGTAGTTGATGTGCGCCGCCTTGAAGTTATCGAACTCCATGCGGTCAGCTTGGCCATGAATGGTTTTTTCGTAGTTGGCCATCTGCTGTTCAATACGCGCTTCGAACGACTTGTAGTCGTTCTTATCGGTATTGGTGAAGGTTTTGTCGTCGCGCAGGCCGATGATGTCGATGGTCTGCAAATAGCTGTCGACCCAGGCGCTGCGGATCATCGAACTGAGGTAAACGCCCGGCACCGCGTCGTCCCGGACGGCTTCCTGGCTGGTTTCGATCTTCAGCAACCGTGAATAGGAGACCACGACCATTAACAGCATGATGGCGATAATGACCGTAAAACTTGCCAAGATGCGTTGGCGCAAGGTCCAGTTCTTCACAGTAATTCCTCGAAGGGCCATTCAAATGGAGGGGAGTATAGCTGAGGCAGTGCCATCGTTTATCAATGGGTTATCGGATAGAACGCCCGACAGGCAAAAAATCCTCGCGGGGTGATTGCCGCCCCCTCCTACCTCAACACCGCCTCCACGGACGTGCTCCTCGCTGAATATCAGGACGGGTCGAATCCGAAATCGGAAGGCGGGAACCCACCTCAGCAACCTCAAGTCGTGCTCTTTTTTTACAGTGGACAATAGAAGATACAACCCACGCACCCAGGTTTTACGCAGGCTGGAGCCGCTCGGAAACACCCGAAAAAACAAACGCACTCTGCGAGACAGCGGCGAGGGCGTAGAACTGCCTGCCCACGCCTGGCGCTTCAGCGCCTATCCCTGCAAGGAGCATAGCCATTGAATATTTCCGCCCCCTCTACCCCGCTAGCCATTACCCCGCCGCCAAACACACGGATCGCGCCCCCTACCACCGTCACCCCATTCAGCCAGCATCGCAGCGACAGAGCCTCCACAATTTCCTTGCCCGAGGCCGCCAAGACGCCAGCAAAGTCGCCGTTGCCGTTGAGTCTGCTGCCTTCAAATAGAGCGAAAGCCAGCATCGCCGCAGGCAATGCTTTAGCGATGGGTTACCCGGACAAGCTTCTGGCAGGTTACTACGGCGACGCGCTGGCACGCGCGCGCGGCGGGGACAGCCAACGAGAGGTGATTGTTGCCGGCATTCCCCCCGACTCGACGTTCGGAAAATGGTGGCAATACTTTCGGGAGACGTTGAATAGCCCGGACTTCACCGCCTGGATGCTTTCGGAGGGTCTCGATAGCAGCACTGTCGAGATCATTCCCTCCAAAGGCGCCTTACACGCCAGGAGAAAAGCCGACCAGAGCGTGGTCAGTTTTACCCTCAACAACGATGCGCGCTGGGCAGCGGTGGCCGGGCCCATACTCGACGCCGGCAAGGTGATCGCGCCCGATACCTTCAGTATCAGGAATCCCGCAATGCTACCTGTACACAGCGCGCCCTTTGAGCTTATCGGGCGGTTTTATGGGGAAAACCTCGACAACCTCAGCCGGGCCCAGGTGGCAACGCGTGTTGCACAATTGAATGAAGGCCAGGGTTTCCGACCACTCGACCCCTCGGATGGGTTGAGGCCTCCCCATACACGCACCCCTGAAGCCCTCGAGCTTCAGAAACAAAACCTGGGTGACAGACGCAACCGCCTAAGCCTTATCCATACGCTCACCCGTATCAGTGTGCTGGCCTCAACGAATTCAAACACGACGCTGGCCGAACACATCGATTCGCACCGTGTCCCCGTCCACCCGGATTCCGTATTCGCGAAGACTTACCCAGGCATGCCGGAAAACGGTTTGAAACTTGAGCCGTTTTTGCATGCGCACGGCTTGATAATTCCCCAGGACAAGGCCGAGCTGTCGAACCTTATTGCCGTTCTGTCAGACCCGGTACCACAACCGCCTGACAACTCGGGGCACTGGGGGCTGCTGTCGGACACGCGCCAACTCGGACGTGACGAGCGCGAACGCGTCCAGAACATCGTCAGTGAAGAGGCACGAAATGGGTTGGAGGGGGGCACCTGCCTTCTCAACCACCTGGCTAAAAAAATTCCCGATCTCACCAACGCTGATAGCCCCGCGCAACGCCTGCAGGCTCTGATTGCCAGTCCGCAGGCACAGGCGCTGGGCAAGCGCCTGCAAAGCGCGTTCGCGGACACCTGTTCAACCAGCACAGCCAGCGACTGGGCGATGACCGCGCTGGCGCTCGACCTGGACCCCGCCGTGGGCACCCAACGCAACGTCGTCGCCGGTTACGACCTGGCCCAGGCAGCTCGCCGGGGCTTGTCACCTGCCGCTATAACAGCGCGACTCGTCGAGCATCTTAAGCAGCAAGGCCGAGTCGATAACGACCTGGCCCCTGCGGCGGCACAGCTATTGCTCGCCAGTGCAGCACCTGCGTTCCTGGTCAAGGACCTCCCTGGCGGCTTGGTGTATGGGTCCCACACCTGGGCCAGCCTGAGCACCGCTGTCGCGCGCATTGAGGCGCTGGAGCCGGGCGCCACCCGTAACATGACGTTTGGCCAAGTCATGAGTTTTGGCAACAGAAGCCCGGTCACGCTTAAGGATGCTGGCATTGAGGCGGGGGCTCAGACACATGCCGTCATCGATTGGGCCATCGCCAATGACGTCCTGAATAAGGCTAACGATGATGCGTTTACGCCCGAACAGATCACCGTTGCGCGAGACAAATTCAACGCATTGCTAGAAACATTAGGCACTGCCAATAAAGGCCTCACCGCCTTTCTGCCTACGCGTAGGGCATTGGCCTGCGCAGAATTGAAGAAGGTATATGGCGACTATGACTTCGAGCAGCCGCTGACCCCCATCGTCAACCTTGACGGCAGTGAGACCAAACATGCGCTGGTGGACATTTATACGGCAGGGAAGATGGACCGTATCGTTGACCAGAGCGTCGTATTGAGCCCGACCCGCCGCACGGGGGTCAGACCCCTTCCGGACATCACGGCCATTTTCAATGAGCAGTTCGATGCCTACATCAAGGGATTGAGGACAGGCATAAACACCGCGATGCAATACCAGTTTTCCCAACTGCCTCTTGATGAACGCCAACATATCGCGGTCGGCGACATCACCTTCCACTCTGTGCGCGAAGCCAACGGCGACACTCAGACACCCGCTCAAGTCGACGCGTCCAGAGCACGTCACGGTCTACTGATGTGTGTAAAAAACAAAGGTGACGTGCGGATTTACGAAGTGTTGCCGATGCAGGGGCTCGTTCGCCGCAACCATCAGCTATGGGGCAGCAGCGTTCATCAAACGCCCCTACGTGGCTACGATGACCCGGATGATTACTTTCTTGAAAAGGCCAAAGGCAAGTCGCTCGACATTGACTTGGACGCCTACAAAACCGGCGCGCCGCCAAAGGAAGTCGTGTCTTCAGGCCTTTCCATTGATCCAGTGCCTTTTTCTTTTCCAAAGGCATGGGGAGAAAAGACCGGGCAAGACCGTTCGCCTACAGCGCCATGGGCCAGTGAGCGTGAGCAACACCTGGCCAACGAGATCGAAAAGTTTGTCCTCTATGGCCGCGACGCGCTCAAGACCTACGCCGGTGGAACCAATGCTGTTGAAGAGCAAGAAAAACAGTTGGTGGATGAACTGGGCGCCGTCATGGACTTCCTGCCCCTGAAAAGCGGTATTGAAAAGGCAGTAAAAGGCGATGTATGGGGGGCCGTTGGGGACTTCGCTCTGGACCTGCTGGGTTTTGTTATTCCGGTGGGCAAGGCGGTCAGCCAGGCGACCAACCTCACTGGAAAACTCGGAACAAAACTGTTCACCGGGGCCAAAATAATCGGCGCCGCGGCCGTCGGCGCTCTTAACCCAGCGGACGGCCTTGGCGCGCTGGCCGAGGGTTTGGGTCAAGGCACGCGCCAAATGCTTTCAACGGCTGCTCGCACGTTCAAGTTGAAGCATCCACCCGGCCTGCCGGGTGAACTCGCAGTGGTCGAAAAATACACAGTTTCACCCTCGCGCCTCGTCGGCCTGAGCCCGGATAGCCAAGGGGTTTACCACAGCCTCGATGGCCAGAGTCAATACATCCGCCACGTCGACAAGTCTGGCAAGGCTTCTGTCTATCAGGTTCGAGAAGCTTCGGGCGGTAGCCCCATGAGTTCGGTGCAGGTTCGTGTCATCAACCCCAAGACCTACCGACAAACTGAATTCATATTAAACAAAACCGGCGCCGATCAATGGCAACGCCTGGGGCTGCCGGGCGGTGTCGAGGGAATGCCTTATAAAAGCTATGAAGTCCCAATGGACGAAGTCAACCGCGTACTTAGTGATGATGGCAAGACAAGGCTTTATGCCAATTTTTGCGTTTTAGTAGAGTTTGATGTAGCCAATGACGTTTGGCGCAAGCTAGGCGACGGTAAAACCCTGGGTGCCCCTTTTTGGCGAACAGGCCCCTACGAGTGGAAAAGTGGCAGCCTGGACGAGTTCTTGCGGGTCAAGGCGACACTGCCCAAGCCAACCACCTTTGAAACAGTTCACGCAGCCCTTGCCCCCGTTCCCACGGCCGTTACGCCGATCAAGAAGGAAATCAATTACATATGGGCTGGCGCCATGATTCCGGATGACCGGCTCAGCCTGATGCTGGAGAATGCACGTAAGACACCCGGTTTCCAATCAGTGGTCCATGTCGACGCAGACAGCCCGGAAAAGTTTGCATCGATCAAAGCGGCCCTGGACAAAAAAACGCCCAACCTGGAAGTGCGAAATCTGAATGAAGATCCTTTCTTCCAAGAGTTCAAGACCACGCAAGCCGGTGAGATGTACCAGTATTTTCGTCAGGGCAAAACCCACAATTACGCGGCGGCTTCAGATGCTCTGCGCTATCCGCTGATCAACCACCGGGGCGGCATCTACCTGGACAGTGATGACTTGATCACCAAGCAGATTGGAGATATCGAGCTCAAAGCAGGTACCGATGACCTATTGCTCAACTCCCATGTGAAGCATTCCGAACTCTCGTTCACGGGCTACAACACTAACGTGTTCGCCAGCCATCCCAACAACCGGGTCCTCAAAGAGATCAGTGAGGAATCCTACAAACGATTCCGGGAAAACAAACCATGGCTGGACACACACCGACCTTACCTTGAGAGAGACAATCCCAGCCCTGAGGCCATACGGGAATTCAATGAGTATGAGAGCAAGATATTTGAAGTAACGGGGCCTGACGTCTTTAACGATGTCTTGAAGAAAAGCCGGCCCGACTACTACGGGCTCAGCGAAACGATCGGTAACAACGCGCGAGCCGGCATCATTTTACCGAGGGCGGATGCACTCGCAGAGCAGTCCGCCATTGACTATTACCTACCCTTCCATCGCCGTTTTGAAATAGACATAGGCGGCGGCCACTCTATGGTCGACAGAGTCAGCTGATACCGAGAACACGACGCTGATCGTTCCCAGCCATGGGGACGGTCATCACTCTGTCGCCTGACGAACCTGTTTTTCCAGCTCCTGCTTCAAATCAGGCTCAAGTTTCAGTTGGCGTGCCAGCTCATCCAGGTACGCTTTCTCCATAAAATTCTCCTCATCCACCAGCATCACACTGGCGATGTACATCTCAGCCGCCATCTCCGGGGTACTGGCCGCCCGTGCTACATCGGCCGGGTCCAGGGGCTTGTTCAGTTCCGCGTGCAGCCAGCTTTGCAGCTCGCGGTCGTTATCCAGCTTGGTGAACTCGCCTTCGATCAGCTCGCGTTCGCGCGCATCCACATGGCCGTCGGCCTTGGCGGCGGCGACCAGCGCCTTGAGAATGCCCTGGCTGTGTTGCTCGACCTGGGCCGGTGGCAGGCGGTCGATGGTCTGCGGTTCGCCCTGCGGCGCATTGGCTTGATTGGCCTGCCAGTTGCCATAGGCTTTATAGGCAATCACCCCCAAGGCCGCCAAGCCGCCGTAAGTCAGGGCCTTGCCGCCAAATTTGCGCGCCTTCTTGTTGCCCATCAGCAAGCCCATGGCGCCGGCCGCCAGGGCGCCGCCACCCGCTCCACCGAGCAAACTCCCCAGCCCGCCGCCGCCCAGCAAACCGCCGAGCGCGCCTTTGTCATCCTGCTTGCGTTGGCCGCCAGCCTTGTTTTGCAACATGTCCTGGCCAGACTTGAGCAGTTGATCGAGCAATCCACGGGTATTCATTCGTAGCCTCCAGACACTTGGGTTCATAGGACCAATAGGCCCCCAGCGTAAAACTAAGTGCCAAAAAGCCTCGATCTAGATTGCTTCCAGATGTAACGCGGGCGCCCTTCGCAAAAACCGATATACACTCGAGTGAATCTATAAAAACACCTCACTGGTAATTCCAGCATGATGACCCTGCGTCAAATCCGGCACTTTATCGCCGTGGCCGAGACCGGCTCGATCTCCGCCGCCGCGCAGACCGCGTTTATTTCCCAGTCGACACTGACCCTGGCCATCCAGCAACTGGAACAGGAAATCGGCGTCAACCTGTTCAACCGGCATGCCAAGGGCATGACCCTCACCCACCAGGGCCATCAATTCCTGCGCCAGGCGCACCTGATCCTCGCCACCGTCGATAACGCCAAGCGCAGCCTGCAACAGAGCACCGACCAAGTGGCGGGCCAGTTGATCATCGGCGTGACCAGCCTGGTGGCCGGTTATTATCTGGCCGATCTGCTGACGCGCTTCCAACGCGCCTACCCCAACGTGGAAATCCGCGTGATGGAGGACGAACGCCCGTATATCGAGCATTTACTGGTCAGCGGCGAGATCGACGTTGGCGTGCTGATCCTCTCCAATCTCGAGGACCGCCACGCGCTGCAGACCGAAGTGTTGACCCACTCGCCCCACCGTTTGTGGCTGCCGGCGCAACACCCATTGCTGGAACACGACAGCATCAACCTGGCCGATGTGGCGCGTGAGCCGTTGATCCAGCTGAATGTCGATGAAATGGGCCACAACGCCCAACGCCTATGGGCTGGAGCCGGGTTACAACCTCGGGTGACCTTGCGCACCGCGTCGACCGAAGCGGTGCGAAGCCTGGTGGCGGCGGGTCTCGGCGTGTCGATTCAGCCGGACATGACCTACCGGCCCTGGTCCCTGGAAGGCGACATTATTGAAGCACGGCCGATTGCCGACCTCAGCCAGACCCTCGACGTGGGCCTGGCCTGGCGCCGTGGCACCGCGCGTCCGGCGCTGGTCGACCCCTTCCTGACCGTGGCCCGCGAACAGCCGCACCCGCGCAAGCCATCTATTTAATCGAATGCTGCATTCAGTATTTAGTATTTGTTGACCTCGCGCCTGGCCTCTACTCTCAGCTAATCCATATAGAGAATGCCGGGCGCCTTGTAAGAGAACGCCCATGGCCACACAAGAAAAGAGATCGCGAAAAATGTCCGGCGCGCCCACCCCGCTGCTCACTGCGTTGCTGATCGACGGCGAACTGGTCCAGGGCCAGGGTTTTGCCGAGCCGATCCTCAACCCGGCCACCGGTGAAGTGCTCACCCAGATCGCCGAAGCCAGTACCGAGCAGGTCGAAAGCGCAATCCTCGCCGCCCACCGAGCCTTTGCCGGTTGGTCACGGACCACGCCGCAGCAACGCTCGAACATCCTGCTGGGCATCGCCGACGCCATCGAAAAACAAGCCGACTACCTGGCCCGCCTGGAATCACTGAATTGCGGCAAGCCGTTGCACCTGGCGCGCCAGGATGACTTGAGCGCCACCGTCGATGTGTTCCGCTTCTTCGCCGGGGCCGTGCGCTGCCAGACCGGGCAACTGAGCGGCGAGTACCTGCCGGGCTACACCAGCATGGTGCGCCGCGATCCAATTGGTGTGGTGGCCTCCATCGCGCCGTGGAATTACCCGCTGATGATGGCCGCGTGGAAGATCGCCCCGGCCCTGGCTGCCGGTAATACCTTGGTATTCAAGCCGTCGGAACACACGCCGCTGTCGATCCTGGCCCTCGCCCCGGTGCTTAAAGATCTGCTGCCGCGCGGCGTGATCAACATTCTGTGTGGCGGCGGCGAAGGGGTTGGCAGCCATCTGGTCAGCCACCCCAAGGTGCGCATGGTGTCGCTGACCGGCGATATCGTCACCGGGCAGAAGATCCTGCAGGCTGCCGCCAAAACCCTTAAACGCACGCACTTGGAACTCGGCGGCAAAGCCCCCGTGATCGTATGCAACGATGCCGACCTGCAAGCCGTGGTCGAGGGCGTGCGCGCCTATGGTTACTACAACGCCGGCCAGGATTGCACCGCCGCGTGCCGCATCTACGCCCAGGCCGGAATCCACGACAAACTGGTCGCCGAACTGGGCGCGGCCGTGAGCAGCCTGCGCTTTGCCGGCAAACGCGATGCCGATAACGAACTCGGCCCGCTGATCAGTACGCGCCAGCGCGACCGCGTCGCCAGTTTTGTCGAGCGTGCCCTCGGCCAGCCGCATATCGAACGCATCACCGGCGCCGCCGTGCATTCCGGTGCGGGTTTCTATTACCAACCTACCCTGCTCGCCGGCTGCAAACAGAACGACGAAATCGTGCAGCGCGAAGTATTCGGCCCGGTCGTCACGGTGACGCGCTTCGACGAGTTGGAACAGGCGGTGGACTGGGCCAACGACTCCGAATACGGCCTGGCCTCGTCGGTGTGGACCCAGAACCTCGACAAGGCCATGCAAGTGGCCGCACGCCTGCAATACGGCTGCACCTGGATCAACAGCCATTTCATGCTGGTCAGCGAAATGCCCCACGGCGGCTTGAAGCGCTCGGGGTACGGGAAAGACCTGTCCAGCGATTCGCTGCAGGACTACAGCGTGGTACGGCACATCATGGCGCGCCACGGCCAACATCTTTAAAACAACAACTAAGCTCTTGCGTTACCGGTTGCACACAACTGCCCCGACCATAATTAAAGAAGAGGGAACCCCCATGTCTGCGCACAAGACCGCACTGCTCAGTGCCCTGACCACAGCGCTGCTGGCCAGCGCCAGCCTCCAGGCCGCCGAACCGCTTAAAGCCGTTGGCGCGGGTGAAGGCCAGTTGGATATCGTCGCGTGGCCCGGCTATATAGAACGTGGCGAAAGCGACAAGGCCTACGACTGGGTCAGCGGTTTCGAGAAGGAAACCGGCTGCAAGGTGAATGTGAAAACCGCCGCCACCTCGGACGAAATGGTCAGCCTGATGGCCAAGGGCGGGTATGACCTGGTCACCGCGTCGGGCGATGCATCGCTACGCCTGATCGTCGGCAAGCGCGTGCAGCCGATCAACACCGCGCTGATCCCCAATTGGAAGAACATCGACCCGCGCCTGAAGGATGCGCCGTGGTACGTGGTCGGCCAGCAAACCTACGGCACCCCATACCAGTGGGGCCCGAACGTGTTGATGTACAACACCAACGTGTTCAAGACCGCGCCCACCAGCTGGGACGTGCTGTTCAACGCGCAGAACCTGCCGGACGGCAAGCCGAACAAAGGCCGCGTGCAGGCGTATGACGGGCCGATCTACATCGCCGACGCGGCGCTGTACCTTAAGTCGACCAAGCCGGAACTGGGCATTCAAAGCCCATACGAACTGACCGAAACCCAGTACAAGGCCGTGCTCGATCTGTTGCGCGCCCAGCAACCGCTGATCCACCGCTACTGGCACGACACCACCGTGCAAATGAGTGACTTCAAGAACGAAGGCGTGGTGGCCTCCAGCGCTTGGCCGTATCAGGTCAACGGCCTGCAGAACGAGAAGCAGCCGATTGCTTCGACGATTCCGAAGGAAGGCGCCACCGGCTGGGCCGACACCACGATGTTGCACACCGAGGCCAAGCACCCGAACTGCGCCTACAAGTGGATGGACTGGTCGCTGCAGCCGAAGGTCCAGGGCGATGTCGCCGCCTGGTTCGGTTCGTTGCCGGCCGTGCCTGCGGCCTGCAAGGAAAGTGAACTGCTCGGCGCCGAGGGTTGCAAGACCAATGGTTTCGACCAGTTCGAAAAAATCGCCTTCTGGAAAACCCCGCAAGCTGAAGGCGGCAAGTTCGTGCCGTACAGCCGCTGGACCCAGGATTACATCGCGATCATGGGCGGCAGGTAAGGCCTTCCAAACGACCTAGGTCCCCTGTGGGAGAGGGCAACCCCCCTCCCACATTGACCGCACTCATAGATGTTTTGTTTTTTCAGAAGTCCAGGCCGGGCCGCTGCGACGACCCGCGCCTTTTCGGAGCACCGCACCATGACGCTTGCAGTCCAATTCACCCACGTTTCCCGTCAGTTCGGCGAAGTGAAAGCCGTTGACCGGGTTTCCATCGATATCCAGGACGGCGAGTTCTTTTCCATGCTCGGCCCTTCCGGCTCAGGCAAGACCACCTGCCTGCGCCTGATCGCCGGGTTCGAGCAGCCGAGCGCAGGCTCGATCCGCATTCATGGCGAGGAAGCCGCCGGCTTGCCGCCGTATCAGCGTGATGTAAACACCGTGTTCCAGGATTACGCGCTGTTCCCCCATATGAATGTGCGCGACAACGTCGCCTACGGCCTCAAGGTCAAGGGCGTCGGCAAGGCCGAACGCCTGAACCGTGCCGAGGAAGCCCTGGCCATGGTCGCGCTCGGCGGCTACGGCAACCGCAAGCCGGTGCAGCTCTCCGGCGGCCAACGCCAACGGGTGGCCCTGGCTCGCGCCCTGGTCAATCGTCCGCGGGTATTGCTGCTGGATGAACCACTGGGTGCCCTTGACCTCAAGTTGCGCGAACAGATGCAAAGCGAGCTGAAGAAGCTGCAGCGCCAGCTGGGCATCACGTTTATCTTCGTGACCCACGACCAGACCGAAGCCCTGTCGATGTCCGACCGTGTGGCGGTGTTCAACAAAGGTCGCATCGAGCAAGTCGACACCCCGCGCAACCTCTACATGAAACCGGCCACCGCGTTCGTCGCCGAGTTTGTCGGCACCTCCAACGTGATTCGCGGCGAGCTGGCCCAGCGCCTCAGCGGCAGCGCGCAGCCGTTCTCGATCCGCCCGGAACACGTGCGCTTTGCCGACGGCCCGCTGGGCGCCGGCGAGGTGGAAATCAGCGGTCTGCTCCACGATATTCAATATCAGGGCAGCGCCACCCGCTATGAACTGAAGCTGGAAAACGGCCAGGCGTTGAACATCAGCCAGGCCAACAATCAGTGGCTGGACATCAGCAGCGGCCATCAGGTCGGCCAGTCCATCACCGCCCGTTGGGCGCGGGAAGCCATGACCCCGCTGACCGACAGCACAGGCGAGGTGTGACATGAGCCTGGCCCTTTCCCACCCGCCGATGCGCAGGTTTTCCAACCTGCTGTACCGCAAGCCCAACCTCTACCTGGCGATGCTGCTGGTGCCGCCGCTGATCTGGTTCGGTGCCATCTACCTCGGCTCGCTGCTGACCCTGCTGTGGCAAGGTTTCTATACCTTCGACGACTTCACCATGGCGGTCACGCCGGACCTGACCCTGGCCAACTTCGCCGCGCTGTTCCAGCCGTCAAACTTCGACATCATCGTGCGCACCTTGAGCATGGCGATTGTGGTGTCAATCGCCAGCGCCATCGTCGCCTTCCCCATCGCCTACTACATGGCGCGCTACACCACGGGCAAGACCAAGGCGTTCTTCTATATCGCGGTGATGATGCCGATGTGGGCCAGCTACATCGTCAAGGCCTATGCCTGGACCTTGCTGCTGGCCAAGGGCGGCGTGGCGCAGTGGTTCGTGCAACACCTGGGGCTGGAGCCGGTGTTGCAGTTCGTGCTGGGCATTCCCGGCGTGGGCGGCAGCACCTTGAGCACCTCGCACCTGGGGCGGTTCATGGTGTTCGTCTATATCTGGCTGCCGTTCATGATCCTGCCGATCCAGGCCTCCCTGGAACGCTTGCCGCCCTCGTTGCTGCAAGCCTCGGCGGATTTGGGCGCCAAGCCACGCCAGACCTTTATGCAGGTGATTCTGCCGCTGTCGGTGCCGGGGATTGCCGCCGGTTCGATCTTCACATTCTCGCTGACCCTGGGCGATTTCATCGTGCCGCAACTGGTCGGCCCGCCGGGTTACTTTGTCGGCGGCATGGTCTACGCGCAGCAAGGCGCCATCGGCAATATGCCCATGGCCGCGGCGTTCACCCTGGTGCCGATCGTGCTGATCGCGGTTTACCTGTCCATCGTCAAACGCCTGGGGGCCTTCGATGCACTCTGAAAAATCGTCTATGGGTCTGAAGATCGCAGCGTGGGGTGGACTGGTTTTTCTCCATTTCCCGATCCTGATCATCTTCCTCTACGCCTTCAACACCGAAGAAGCCGCGTTCAGCTTTCCGCCCCAGGGCTTCACCCTGAAGTGGTTCAGCGTGGCCTTCGCCCGGCCGGACGTGCTGGAAGCGATCAAGCTGTCGTTGCAGATTGCGGCCATCGCCACCCTGATCGCGATGGTGCTCGGCACCCTGGCCTCGGCTGCGCTGTATCGCCGCGAGTTCTTCGGCAAGCAAGGCGTGTCGTTGATGCTGATCCTGCCGATTGCTCTGCCGGGGATCATCACCGGTATCGCGCTGCTGGCGACCTTCAAGACACTGGGCATTGAGCCTGGGATGTTCACCATCATCGTCGGCCACGCGACCTTCTGCGTGGTGATCGTCTACAACAACGTCATCGCGCGCTTGCGCCGCACGTCCCACAGCCTGATCGAAGCTTCGATGGACCTGGGCGCCGACGGCTGGCAGACCTTCCGCTACATCATCATGCCCAACCTGGGCTCGGCGCTGCTGGCCGGCGGCATGCTCGCCTTTGCGCTGTCGTTCGACGAAATCATCGTCACCACCTTCACCGCCGGCCACGAGCGCACCTTGCCGCTGTGGCTGCTCAACCAGTTAAGCCGCCCACGGGATGTGCCGGTGACCAACGTGGTGGCGATGCTGGTGATGTTGGTGACGATGTTCCCGATTCTCGGTGCCTATTACCTGACGCGCGGCGGTGAAAGCGTGGCCGGTAGTGGCGGTAAATAACGTTGCCATTGAAGGAACACGGTTCAAAGGTGGGAGAGGGCTTGCCCCTCCCACATTTAGAGCCAGTGTATTCAAGGAAATAACAATAGTTTGTGGAGAGCTGAACCATGCAAACCAAATTACTGATCAACGGCCAACTGATCGAAGGCGAAGGCCCGGCCCAAGCCGTATTCAACCCGGCCCTCGGCCGCGTACTGGTAGAAATCAAGGAAGCCAGCGAAGCCCAGGTGGACGCCGCCGTGCGCGCCGCCGATGCGGCGTTCGAAGGTTGGTCGCAAACCGCGCCCAAGGATCGCTCGCTGCTGCTGCTGAAATTGGCAGACGCGATCGAAGCCCACGGTGAAGAGTTGGCCAAGCTGGAGTCGGACAACTGCGGCAAGCCCTACAGCGCCGCGCTCAACGATGAAATCCCGGCGATTGCCGACGTGTTCCGCTTCTTTGCCGGCGCCAGCCGTTGCATGAGCGGTTCGGCGGGCGGTGAGTATTTGCCCGGCCACACCTCAATGATCCGCCGCGACCCGGTGGGCGTGATCGCGTCCATCGCACCGTGGAATTACCCGTTGATGATGGTCGCCTGGAAAATCGCCCCGGCCCTGGCCGCCGGTAATACCGTGGTGCTCAAGCCGTCGGAACAAACCCCGCTGACCGCGCTGCGGATGGTCGAACTGGCGGCGGATATCTTCCCGGCTGGCGTGCTCAACCTGGTGTTCGGCCGTGGGCCGACGGTGGGCAACCCGCTGGTGACTCATCCTAAAGTGCGCATGGTGTCGCTGACCGGCTCCATCGCCACCGGCGCGAATATCATCTCCAGCACCGCCGACAGCGTGAAACGCATGCACATGGAACTGGGCGGCAAGGCGCCGGTGATCATCTTCAACGACGCGGATATCGACGCGGCCGTGGAAGGCATTCGCACTTTCGGCTTCTACAACGCCGGCCAGGATTGCACCGCTGCATGCCGGATTTACGCGCAAGCGCAGATCTACGATGCGTTTGTCGAGAAGCTCGGCGCAGCGGTCGCCAGCATCAAATATGGCTTGCAGGATGATCCGGCCACCGAGTTGGGCCCTTTGATTACCGCGCAACATCGCGACCGTGTCGCCGGGTTTGTCGAGCGCGCCGTGGCACAGTCGCACATTCGCCTGGTCACCGGCGGCAAAGCGGTGGAAGGTAATGGCTACTTCTTTGAACCGACCGTGTTGGCCGACGCTCAGCAGGACGACGAGATCGTGCGCCGTGAGGTGTTCGGCCCGGTGGTATCGGTGACCAAATTCACCGATGAAGCGCAGGTGCTGGGCTGGGCCAATGATTCGGACTACGGCCTGGCGTCATCCGTGTGGACCGCCGACGTAGGACGCGCCCATCGCTTGGCCGCGCGCCTGCAGTACGGCTGCACCTGGGTGAACACCCACTTCATGCTCGTCAGCGAAATGCCCCACGGCGGTCAGAAACTGTCGGGGTATGGCAAGGATATGTCCATGTACGGGTTAGAGGACTACACCACCGTTCGCCATGTGATGTTCAAGCACTGACGAGGAGCGAGCTTACTGTGGCGAGGGCGCTTGCTCCCTCGCCATAACAATGCGCTCCGACAACGCCGCTCTCATAACAATAAAATTCAGGTTCTCCCCCATGGATATCACCCGCCGCGACTTCCTCAACGGCGTCGCTGTCACTATTGCCGCCGGTATGACCCCGCTGCAAATCCTGCACGCCGCCCCCGACGGCCGCTACTACCCACCCGCCCTCACCGGCTTGCGCGGCAGCCATGTCGGTTCGTTCGAAGTGGCGCACCAGATGGGTTGGGAGAAGAAGGTGTTCGACACCGATAAGCTGCCGATCACCGAGGACTATGACCTGGTGGTCGTCGGCGGCGGCTTGAGCGGTTTGTCGGCGGCGTGGTTCTACCGTGAGAAGCACCCCAAGGCGAAGATCCTGATCCTGGAAAACCACGACGACTTCGGCGGCCATGCCAAGCGCAATGAGTTCCAGGCCGGTGGCCGCATGCTCATCGGCTACGGCGGCAGCGAGGCGTTCCAGTCGCCCAACCACCTGTACAGCAAGGAAGTGAACGGGCTGTTGAAGAAACTCGGGGTAAACATCAAGCGCTTCGAAACCGCCTTTGATCGCCAGTTCTACCCAAGCCTTGGGCTGTCGCGCGGGGTGTTTTTCGACCAGGAAAACTTCGGCGAAGACAAACTGGTGACCGGCGACCCGACGCCGATGGTCGCCGATGACATCGCGCCGGACCAACTGAATGCGCGGGCCATCAGCGATTTCATCAATGACTTCCCATTGCCGCCGGCAGACCGCCAGGCCCTGATCGCCCTGCACACGGCGCCCAAGGACTACCTGCCGGGCAAGTCTGCCGAAGAAAAGGCCGACTACCTGGCGGCCACCAGCTACCGCGATTTCCTGCTCAAGAACGTAGGGTTGTCGGAAGGTGCAGTGAAGTATTTCCAGAGCCGTACCAATGACTTCATGGCCCTGAGCATCGATGCAGTCGCCTCGTCCGATGCCTACAGCGTGGGTTTCCCGGGCTTTGCCGGGATGAACCTGGCGCCTATCAGCGAAGAAGCGGCGGCGGAAATGGAAGAGCCCTACATCTACCACTTCCCGGATGGCAATGCGTCGGTGGCGCGGTTGCTGGTGCGCAGCCTGATCCCAGGCGTGGCGCCGGGGCACACCATGGACGATATCGTGCTGGCGGCGTTTGACTACGCCAAGCTCGACCAGCCCAAGGCGGCCGTGCGGTTGCGGCTGAACAGCACGGCGGTCAGCGTGCGTAACGTCGGCGATGGCGTGCACATCGGCTACAGCCGTGGCGGACAACTCGCACAGATACGCGGCAAACGCTGCATCCTGGCCTGCTACAACATGATGATTCCGTATCTGTTGAAGGATTTACCGGCGCCGCAAGCCCACGCGCTGAGCCAGAACGTGAAGTACCCGCTGGTGTACACCAAGGTGGTGATCCGCAACTGGCAGTCGTTCCAGACACTCGGCGTGCATGAGATTTATGCGGCGACCCAGCCTTACAGCCGGATCAAGCTGGACTACCCGGTGAGCATGGGCGGCTACGACCACCCGCGTGACCCGACGCAGCCGATTGGCTTGCACATGGTCTACGTGCCCACCAGTCCCAACAGCGGCATGAGCTCCCGCGACCAGGCCCGTGCCGGGCGGGGCAAGTTGTATGGCCAGACGTTCGAACAGTTGGAAGCGCAGTTGCGTGATCAGTTGCAGCGCATGCTGGGGCCGGGAGGGTTCAACCATGAGACCGATATTCTGGCGATCACTGTCAACCGCTGGTCACATGGGTATGCGAGCTTCTCTAACAGTCTGTTTGATGACGCCGATGAAAGCGAAGCGTGGATGAACCTGGCGCGCAAGCCGGTGGGGCACGTGAGCATCGCCAACTCGGACGCGGCGTGGAGTGCGTATGCGCATGCAGCGATTGATGAGGCTTACCGCGCAGTGGGTGAAGTGAGCTGAACTGAGGACTTGTAGTGAGCGGGCTTGCCCCGCGCTGGGCAGCGAAGCGGCCCTAACCGGGTCACCGCATGCCTTCAGGTATTTCGCGGCGCCTGGATTTGGGGCTGCTTCGCTGCCCAGCGCGGGGCAAGCCCGCTCACTACAGGGCTGCCTGACAATTGCAAAGGTCTTGTGGAAATGTCTTGTCGCATTTGCAATGCCATCACCCCGCTATCAATCAATTTTCCTACGTCATCGAACCGCTTAAGCTATCCGGCGTCTGTTTAATGTCCGTTGCGTTTGGCCGAAGGCATGTCCGAACCGTAATTTCTGATCCAGCACGTGCCAGGAACGGCGCGGGATTTGCTCACGACAGGTTGTCTCTATGCACCGCAGGAATTTGCTCAAAGCGTCCATGGCCATTGCGGCTTACACCGGTTTATCCGCCAGCGGCCTGCTCGCCGCCCAGGCCTGGGCCGGGAACCGTGCCGCCGATGGCAAGGCCGTGGCGTTCGATTTCGAGTCGCTCAAGGCCCAGGCCAAACAACTCGCCGGAACCGCTTACAAAGACACCCGACAGGTGCTGCCGCCGACCCTGGCGACCATGACCCCGCAGAATTTCAATGCCATCGGCTACGACGGCAACCATTCGCTGTGGAAGGAATTGAACGGCCAACTCGACGTGCAATTCTTCCACGTCGGCATGGGGTTCAAGACGCCGGTGCGCATGCACAGCGTCGACCCCAAGACCCGTGAAGCGCGTGAGGTGCATTTCCGCCCTTCGCTGTTCAATTATGAAAAAACCACGGTCGACACTAAGCAACTGACCGGCGATCTCGGTTTCTCCGGCTTCAAGCTGTTCAAGGCACCCGAACTGGACCGGCATGACGTGCTGTCATTCCTCGGCGCCAGTTACTTCCGTGCGGTGGATTCAACCGGCCAGTACGGCCTGTCGGCCCGTGGCCTGGCCATCGACACTTACGCGAAAAAACGCGAAGAATTCCCCGACTTCACACAGTTCTGGTTTGAAACCCCGGACAAGAACGCCACTCGCTTCGTGGTCTACGCCCTGCTCGACTCGCCCAGCGCGACCGGCGCCTATCGCTTCGACATCGATTGCCAGGCCAACCAGGTGGTGATGGCCATCGACGCCCATATCAATGCGCGCACCACCATCGAACAACTGGGCATCGCGCCGATGACCAGCATGTTCAGCTGCGGCACCCACGAGCGCCGCATGTGCGACACCATCCACCCGCAAATCCACGACTCGGACCGCCTGGCGATGTGGCGCGGTAACGGCGAGTGGATCTGCCGTCCGCTGAATAACCCGGCCAAGCTGCAATTCAACGCGTTTGCCGATACAGACCCGAAAGGCTTCGGCCTGGTGCAGACCGACCATGAGTTCGCCAGCTACCAGGACACGGTGGACTGGTACAGCAAGCGCCCGAGCCTGTGGGTCGAACCGACCACCGCATGGGGCGAAGGCTCGATCGACCTGTTGGAAATTCCTACCACCGGCGAGACCCTCGATAACATCGTGGCCTTCTGGACCCCGAAAAAACCCGTGGCGGCCGGCGATTCGCTGAACTACGGCTACAAGCTGTACTGGAGCGCGCTGCCACCGGTGAGCACGCCGCTGGCACAGGTCGATGCCACCCGTTCCGGCATGGGCGGCTTTACCGAAGGCTGGGCACCGGGTGAGCACTACCCGGAAGTCTGGGCCCGCCGATTTGCCGTGGACTTCAAGGGGGGCGGCCTGGATCGCCTGCCAGCGGGCACCGGGATCGAGCCGGTGGTGACCTGTTCCCACGGCGAAGTGAAGGACTTCAGCGTGCTGGTACTCGACAACATCAAGGGCTACCGCATCCTGTTTGACTGGTACCCGACCAGCGACAGCGTGGAACCGGTGGAACTGCGCCTGTTTATCCGCACGCAAGACCGCACCTTGAGTGAAACCTGGCTGTATCAGTATTTCCCGCCGGCACCCGAGGCGCGTAAATACACATGATGCCAACTGTGGGAGCGGCGCACCGCCGCTCCCACAGGGCTCAAAGGCAGGCATCAGAACCGCGACACACTCTTCATCGCCCCAATCAGATACCGCATTGCCACCTGATCGTTCTCGGTCAGGGCGCGGTACTGCGCCAGCAATTCCACTTCATCCGAACTCAACCTTCGCCCCCGTAAAGACACCCTGCGCGTCAGAAAACACACCACCACACCCGCTACACCATAGGACTTGGCCATGGACTGCTTCTCCTGATATCCATCAAAAACTCCTGTTGCCCATTACCCGCCTCCCATGAAGCGCAATGCCTCAGTGAGCAAACCGACTGACTTCCTGGGCCAGGAGTCAGCTTTACCCTAAGCGTAGAAACGATCTCGAAATTTGTGGGATTTTTTTAGAGTATTCACTTAAAAAAGTATCGTGGTAACAAAGACCTACAGCCATTTCCCACGCTACAGCCGTAAAAAAACCCACCGGGTCAGGGTGGGCTCTGGTGACGCGCGCAGCGGCTCAATCCCTCAAGTCAGACTCATGGATCGGCTGGTCACGATGGGTGGCGCGCTGATACTGCGCAGGCCAGGTGGCCTTGCGCCCGCCCAGGTCATCATCGGCATGCAGCGGCCAGTACGGATCACGCAGCAGCTCACGGGCGAGGAAGATGATGTCGGCCTGACAGGTGCGCAGGATGTGCTCGGCCTGGGCGGGTTCGGTGATCATGCCCACGGTGCCGGTGGCCATCCCCGACTCTTTGCGCACGCGCTCGGCGAAGCGGGTCTGGTAGCCGGGGCCGGTGGGGATCTCGGCGTTGGCGGCCGTGCCCCCGGACGAGACATCGATCAGGTCGACCCCCAGGTCCTTCAGGCGACGTGCCAGCTCCACGGTTTCATCCGGGTTCCAGCCATCCTCCACCCAGTCGGTAGCCGACACCCGCACAAACAGCGGCAGTTCCTGGGGCCAGACTTCGCGCACGGCTTGGGTCACTTGCAACACCAGCCGGATGCGGTTTTCAAACGAGCCACCGTACTGGTCCTGACGCTGATTGCTGATGGGCGAGAGGAATTGATGCAGCAAGTAACCGTGGGCCGCATGGATTTCCACCACTTCAAAACCTGCGGTCAGGGCACGCTTGGCGGCGGCGACAAAATCGGCGATCACTTGCTGGATCTGCCCTTCGTCCAAAGGCTTGGGTTGGGTGTGCTGAGGGTCGAAGGCAATCGGCGATGGCCCTACCGGCACCCAGCCGCCGTCTTCCGGCTTGACGCTGCCGTGCTTGCCGATCCAGGGCCGATGGGTACTGGCTTTGCGCCCGGCGTGGGCCAGTTGAATGCCGGCCACCGCGCCTTGGGCCGCGATGAAACGCGTGATGCGTTGCAGCGGTTCGATCTGCTCATCTTTCCACAGGCCGAGGTCTTCGGCGGTGATGCGGCCATCGGCGGTCACGGCGGTGGCTTCGGTGAAAATCAACCCGGCGCCGCCGACGGCACGACTGCCGAGGTGGACGAGGTGCCAGTCATTGGCCAGGCCATCGACGCTTGAGTATTGGCACATGGGCGAAACCGCGATGCGGTTGAGCAGGGTCAATTGGCGCAGGGTGTAGGGTTCGAGCAGCTGACTCATGGCGCACCTCTTCTGGGTTCTGTGGGCACTATTCAAACAGTGCTTAGAGCCTAGTCGACAACGCTGGATTGCACAGGGTTCAGAAAGGAAAGCGGGAGCCGATTGCCGGCTCCCGTGCTGCAAAAGCCTACATTTCGACCTGGGTACCCAGCTCGATCACGCGGTTTACCGGGAGTTTGAAGAAGCGCAGGTTGCCGTTGGCGTTCTTCAGCATGAAGGCAAATAAAGCTTCGCGCCAACGGGCCATGCCCTTGATTCGCGAGGCGATGACCGTCTCGCGGCTCAGGAAGTAAGTGGTGCGCATCGGGCTGAAGTCCAGCTCATCGAGGTGACACAACTTCAGCGCTTGGGGCACATCCGGCTCGTCGGTGAAACCAAAGTGCAGGATGACGCGGAAGAAGCCTTCGCCATAGGCATCCACTTCAAACCGCCGCGCGGCCGGAACGCGCGGAATGTCTTCGTAGACCACGGTCAGCAGCACCACTTGCTCATGCAATACCTGGTTATGCAGCAGGTTGTGCAACAACGCGTGAGGCACGGCGTCCGGGCGCGCGGTGAGGAACACGGCGGTGCCCTGCACCCGATGAGGCGGTTGCACACGGATACTGCTGATGAAGATCGGCAGCGGCAGGCCACCTTCGTCGAGACGCTCCACCAGCAATTGCTTGCCGCGCTTCCAAGTGGTCATCAGCACGAACAACACGATCCCGGCCAATACCGGGAAGGCGCCACCCTGGATGATTTTCGGCACATTGGCGGCAAAGTACAGCCCGTCGACCAACAGGCAGCAGACCAGAACCGGCACGGCCAGCACCGGCGGCCATTTCCACAGCAGCAGCATCACCGCCGACACCAGGATGGTGGTCATCAGCATGGTGCCGGTCACCGCGACGCCGTAGGCCGACGCCAGGGCGTTGGAGGACTCGAAGCCCAGCACCAGCAGGATCACGCCGACCATCAGCGACCAGTTCACCGCGCCGATATAGATCTGGCCTTGCTCGGCACTGGAGGTGTGCTGGATATGCATACGCGGGATGTAACCCAGCTGGATCGCCTGGCGGGTCAGCGAGAATGCGCCGGAGATGACCGCCTGGGAGGCAATCACCGTCGCCAGGGTGGACAACACCACCAGCGGGATCAGCGCCCAGCTCGGCGCCAGCAGGTAGAACGGGTTGCGCGCGGCTTCAGGGTCGCCGAGCAGCATCGCGCCCTGGCCGAAATAATTGAGCACCAGCGCCGGCAGCACCAAGATGAACCAGGCCCGAGCGATGGGTTTGCGGCCGAAGTGGCCCATGTCGGCGTACAACGCTTCGGCACCGGTCAACGCCAGCACCACCGCGCCGAGGATGGCCACGCCGATGCCAGGGTGAGCCTCGAAGAATCGAACGGCCCACATCGGGTTCATGGCACTGAGCACCTCAGGGTGCAGGGTGATCCCATACACACCGAGGCCGCCCAGCACTAGGAACCAGGTCACCATCACCGGCCCGAATAGCTTGCCGATGTGGTCGGTGCCGTGCTTCTGGATCAGGAACAGCGCCACCAGTACCACCAGGGCGATGGGCACGACCCATTTTTCCAGGCCGTCGAAGGCCAACTCCAGGCCCTCAACCGCGGACAACACGGAAATCGCCGGGGTGATCATGCTGTCACCGTAGAACAGCGCCGCGCCGCACAGACCACACACCACCAGGAAACTGCGCAGCTTCTTGCGCTCCCCCGCTGCCCGTCGTGCCAGTGCAGTCAGGGCCATGATCCCGCCCTCACCCTGGTTATCGGCGCGCAGTACGAACAGCATGTATTTGATCGAGACCACCCAGATCAGTGACCAGAAGATCAGCGCCAGGATCCCCAGCACACCGTCGTGGTTGACCTGAACCCCATAACCGCCGTTGAACACCTCTTTAAGGGTGTAGAGCGGGCTGGTCCCGATATCGCCGTACACCACCCCGACCGCTGCCACCAGCATGCCAATCGGCTTGGCGTTTGACTGCTCGGCACCTGCTGCCTGATTACTTGCCTGACCCATCAACCACTCCTGCCCTTTGACCTGAGGTCTTTTATAAACAACGCATCTAAGCTGACCCTAGCATGCGCTGTTTTACTTCTCGTAACAGACGTTTTGTTGACCTTAGGATTTTACCTACCCGCAACGGCGCGAAGCATAGCGCAGCACTCGTCGCATTTCGCTGTTGACGTGATTTGGGTTCGGTTTTCTGCTGTCATTGATAGCGGTCAGGGCATTTTGGAGTCTTTTCGCCTGCATTGATCACATTACGGCCGGCCGTATATTTTGGCCCGGCTCAGTAGTGCTGCCTTAGCGGCGTAAGCGGGCACTCCCCGGCTGGCTTACCCGATCAATAAATCGTGCTCCTGCATGGCGCGCGCAGTCGATATAGAAACTCAATCATCGCCCTGTCTCTTTTAAGGTACAGTCCTGAATGTACGAAGTGAAACACGTACTATCCGTCAATGGCGTGGATATCTACCAAGCCTGGCTAGACACCGTGCAAGACGCGCGTTCGAAAGCAAGAATCACCACAAGAGTGGACCGAGCGGCCCTTGGGCACTTTGGCATTACCGAGCCGGTGGGTGATGGGGTCTTTGAGATGAAGCTCGACTTCGGACCTGGGTTTCGCGTGTATTACGCAATTCAGGATCGAAAAATTGTTTTCCTATTGGGCGGTGGCTCAAAGGCCAGACAACAGAACGACATCAATCAGGCCAAGGCTCTCTGGAAATCTTACAAGGTGCAGCAACAATGACCACTCGTACTCGTTCTCATGAGGATAGCGTTCTTGAAATGCTTCGAGACGACGAAGCGTTTGCCCTCGAATATCTTTCTGTCGCACTTGAGGAAATCGATGAGGAAGGGGGTGAGGACGCCTTCCTGGTCGCTATCCGTCGAGTCGCGGAAGCGCGTGGAGGCATGCTGAGTTTGTCGCAGAACACGGGGCTCAATAGAGCAAATCTCTACAGATCCATCGCTGTCGGCGGCGATCCTAAGCTCTCCACCCTCCTGAAAGTGCTTCAGGCGTTAGGTGTAGGCATGTCTAAAGTTGTCTCGCACCGCGCGGAGCAAGACATCCGGGTTTAAGAGCGGAGTATGGGTCGTGCGAATGACCCACTGCAGCACTCGTCGCATTTCCCTGCATAAAGCTGGTCAAGTGCGCTGCCCGTCGCTAGAATTGCGCACTTTTTGATCAGAGGCACACCAAGTGCCCATCCGCAGCCCTGTCGTGCACGACTGGCGGCGTCATTCAATACCGAGGTTAGACATGTCCACCACCATCGCAAAAGCCAACCCCAAGGTTGGCTTTGTTTCCCTGGGTTGCCCGAAGGCTCTGGTCGACTCCGAGCGCATCCTCACGCAACTGCGTATGGAAGGCTATGACGTTGTGTCCACCTACCAGGACGCCGACGTGGTGGTGGTCAACACTTGCGGCTTCATCGACTCGGCCAAGGCAGAGTCCCTGGAAGTGATCGGCGAAGCCATCAAGGAAAACGGCAAGGTCATCGTGACCGGCTGCATGGGCGTGGAAGAAGGCGCTATCCGCAACGTGCACCCGAGCGTGCTGGCGGTGACCGGCCCGCAGCAGTACGAGCAGGTGGTCAACGCCGTGCACGACGTAGTGCCGCCGCGCCAGGACCACAACCCGCTGATCGACCTGGTGCCGCCGCAAGGCATCAAGCTGACCCCACGCCACTATGCGTACCTGAAGATTTCCGAAGGCTGCAACCACAGCTGCAGCTTCTGCATCATCCCGTCGATGCGCGGCAAGCTGGTCAGCCGTCCGGTCGGTGACGTGCTCGATGAGGCCCAGCGCCTGGTCAAATCCGGCGTCAAAGAGCTGTTGGTGATCTCCCAGGACACCAGCGCCTACGGCGTCGATGTGAAGTATCGCACCGGTTTCTGGAACGGCGCGCCGGTGAAAACCCGCATGACCGAACTGTGCGAAGCCCTCAGCAGCCTGGGTGTGTGGGTGCGCCTGCACTACGTTTACCCGTACCCGCACGTGGACGAACTGATCCCGCTGATGGCCGCCGGCAAGATCCTGCCGTACCTGGACATCCCGTTCCAGCACGCCAGCCCGAAGGTGCTCAAGGCCATGAAACGCCCGGCCTTCGAAGACAAAACCCTGGCGCGCATCAAGAACTGGCGCGAGATCTGCCCGGAACTGATCATCCGTTCGACCTTCATCGTTGGCTTCCCCGGCGAAACCGAAGAAGACTTCCAGTACCTGCTGGACTGGCTGACCGAAGCCCAACTGGACCGCGTCGGCTGCTTCCAGTACTCGCCGGTCGAAGGTGCACCGGCCAACCTGCTGGACCTGGCCGTGGTGCCGGACGACGTCAAGCAGGACCGCTGGGAGCGCTTCATGGCGCACCAGCAGGCCATCAGCTCGGCGCGTCTACAGCTGCGTATCGGCAAGGAAATCGAAGTGTTGATCGATGAAGTCGACGAGCAAGGCGCCGTCGGCCGTTGCTTCTTCGACGCGCCGGAAATCGACGGTAACGTGTTTATCGACGACGCCAGCGGCCTGAAGCCCGGCGACAAGGTCTGGTGCACCGTGACCGACGCCGACGAATACGACCTGTGGGCTGAAAAGCGCGACTGATCGGTAACCCCGTAAAAAGCCCTGCATCTGATCAAGATGTGGGGCTTTTTTAGGTCTATCGTTTGCCCATCGTCAATCATCGGCAGGGGCAGCGAGCATGCGTCGGCATTCGGTTATCCACACACCTAAAACCAGCGATTATCAAAAACTGACTGAAATATGGGAGTCCTCCGTGCGGGCGACCCATGATTTTTTGCCGGATAGCTACATCGAGCACCTGAGGCACCTGGTGCTGACTCACTATCTGGACACGGTGATGCTGATTTGCACCAAAGACTCGCACCAACGCATCACCGGGTTTGCCGGGGTGGCCGCAGGTAAAGTCGAAATGTTGTTTATCGACCCGAAATACCGGGGCCAGGGCCTTGGCCGGCAATTGCTGCGCTATGCGATCGAGCATATGAACGCCGACGAGCTGGAAGTGAACGAGCAGAACCCGCAGGCGCTGGGCTTTTACCTCAAACAGGGGTTCGAGGTGATTGGACGCACGGAGCATGATGGCCTGGGACAGCCGTATCCGTTACTGCGTATGCGTTTGTGCCAGCAGCAACAGCGCAGTGGCTGACGAAACGCAGCACCCACAAAAAGACAAAGCACTGAAATGGGGCCGGGATTAACCGGCGCCAGGCAGGTACAATAGCCGCCCCCTTTTGTTACGGCCCTTGTCATGACTGACCCCATACGCCTCTCCAAACGCCTTATCGAACTGGTCGGTTGCTCCCGTCGGGAGGCTGAGCTGTTCATTGAAGGCGGCTGGGTCTCGGTGGACGGTGAAGTGATCGACGAGCCGCAGTTCAAGGTCACCACCCAGAAAGTCGAACTCGACCCCGAAGCGAAGGCCACCGTGCCCGAGCCGGTGACCATCCTGATGCACGCGCCGGCAGGTATGGACGCAGAAACGGCGATGGCCTCGATCAGCGCCGAGACCCTGTCCGAAGAGCACCGCTTCAGCAAGCGCCCGCTCAAGGGCCACTTTCTGCGCCTGACCGCCAGCGCCGACCTGCAAGCCAAGGCCAGCGGCCTGCTGGTATTTACCCAGGACTGGAAGATTCTGCGCAAGTTGACCGCCGATGCCGCCAAGATCGAGCAGGAATATGTGGTGGAAGTCGAAGGCGACATGGTTGCCCACGGCCTCAACCGCCTTAACCACGGCCTGACCTACAAAGGCAAAGAGCTGCCGGCGGTCAAAGCCAGCTGGCAGAACGAGAACCGCCTGCGCTTTGCGATGAAGAACCCGCAGCCGGGTGTCATTGCGCTGTTCTGCGAAGCGGTCGGCCTCAAGGTTATCGCTATTCGCCGCATCCGCATCGGCGGCGTGTCCATCGGCAAAGTGCCAGTGGGCCAATGGCGGTACCTGTCCGGCAAAGAGAAGTTCTAAGCCGCTCCCCTATTATCGACATCGCCTGCCTGGGCGGTGTCCACCGTTGAAAACCAGGATTGCCCACCATGATTCACAATGACGTACTGCGCAGCGTGCGCTACATGCTCGACATCAGCGACAACAAGATGGTCGAAATCACCCAGCTCGGCGGCATGGAAGTCACCAAAGAAGACCTGCTGACCTACCTCAAGAAAGATGAGGAAGAAGGCTTCGTGTTCTGCCCGGATGAGGTCATGGCCCACTTCCTCGATGGCCTGGTGATCTTCAAGCGCGGCAAGGACGAAAGCCGCCCGCCGCAGCCGATCGAGACCCCGGTGACCAACAACATCATCCTCAAGAAACTGCGCGTGGCCTTCGAACTGAAGGAAGACGACATGCATGCGATCCTCAAGGCCGCCGAGTTTCCGGTGTCCAAGCCTGAGCTGAGCGCGCTGTTCCGCAAGTTCGGCCACACCAACTACCGGACCTGTGGCGACCAGTTGCTGCGTAACTTCCTCAAGGGCCTGACGCTGCGGGTTCGTGCGTAAGCCATGAGTTACAACGTCTCGCCCGTCGGGTTCGTGCGCTCCTGCTTCAAGGAGAAGTTTGCCATCCCACGCCAACCACAGCTGGCGCCGGCCGCCCGTGGTGTGCTGGAGCTGGTGACGCCGTTCGGCGGCGGTGACGCGGTGCAGGGCCTGGAACAGGTCAGCCATGTATGGCTGCTGTTCCTGTTCCACCAGGCGCTGGAAGACAAACCCCGCCTGAAAGTGCGCCCTCCCCGCCTGGGCGGCAACACGTCCATGGGCGTGTTTGCCACGCGCGCGACCCATCGACCCAATGGCATTGGCCAGTCGGTGGTGAAGCTCGACAAGGTGGAACCGGGGCGGTTATGGATTTCCGGGATCGACTTACTGGATGGCACGCCGGTGCTGGATATCAAGCCGTATGTGCCGTATGCCGACATCGTCGACACGGCCACCAATGACATCGCCAGCGGTGCGCCGCAGTTGATCCCCGTGCAGTGGCTGAAGACTGCCCTGCAACAGGCACAAGGCCATGCACAACGCCTTGGCGAGCCACTAGTGGAATTGATCGATCAGTGTTTGGCGCAGGATCCACGGCCGGCGTACCAGACACCGGGGCCAGAGCGGGAATACGGTGCGCAATTCTGGGATGTGGATGTGCGTTGGCACTATCCGGAGGCTGGGGTGATTTGTGTGCTTGAAGTGCTGCCAGCTAACTGAATAAACCGGAAACAAAATGTGGGAGGGGGCTTGACCCCCTCCCACATTTTTTTGACCGGTGTTTATTTCTCGACGAACGCGCGCTCGATCAGGTAATCACCCGGCTCACGCATGCGCGGCGAAACCTTCAGACCGAAGCTGTTCAACACTTCGCTGGTTTCGTCCAGCATGCTTGGGCTGCCGCACAGCATGGCGCGGTCATCTTCAGGATTGATCGGCGGCAGACCGATGTCGCTGAACAACTTGCCGCTGCGCATCAGGTCGGTCAGGCGGCCTTCGTTTTCGAACGGCTCGCGGGTCACGGTCGGGTAGTAGATCAACTTGTCACGCAGGGCCTCGCCGAAGAATTCGTTCTGCGGCAGGTGCTCGGTGATGAATTCGCGGTAAGCGACTTCGTTGACGTAACGCACGCCGTGGCACAGGATCACTTTTTCGAAACGCTCGTAGGTTTCCGGGTCCTGGATCACGCTCATAAATGGCGCCAGGCCAGTACCGGTGCTGAGCAGGTACAGGTGTTTGCCCGGCTTCAAATCGTCAAGCACCAGGGTGCCTGTCGGTTTTTTGCTGATGATGATCTCGTCGCCTTCCTTCAAGTGCTGCAATTGGGAAGTCAGCGGACCATCCGGCACCTTGATGCTGAAGAACTCCAGATGCTCTTCCCAGTTCGGGCTGGCAATGGAGTAAGCGCGCATGAGCGGGCGGCCGTTGGGCTGTTGCAGGCCGATCATCACGAACTGACCGTTCTCGAAGCGCAGGCCCGGATCGCGGGTGCACTTGAAGCTGAACAGAGTGTCGTTCCAGTGATGAACACTGAGGACACGCTCGTGGTTCATGTTGCTCATGTACGGGGGACTCCTGGAAATGGGTCTGCGCCAAAGGTGTGGATGCGCAATTGCACAGCATTCTAATGGCGGCGACAATATCTGTTAACTGGATTATTAAGATAAGGGTTATCGGTTATATCGATATGCGATTTACTCTCCGTCAACTGCAAGTCTTCGTCGCCGTCGCCCAGCAGGAAAGCGTCTCACGCGCTGCTGGCCTTCTGGCCTTATCTCAATCCGCCGCCAGCACTTCCATTACTGAGCTGGAGCGTCAATCCAGCTGCCAATTATTCGACCGCGCCGGTAAACGCCTGAGCCTCAACGCCCTCGGCCACCAGTTGCTGCCTCAGGCCGTGGCGCTGCTGGACCAGGCCAAGGAGATCGAGGACCTGCTGAACGGCAAGTCCGGCTTTGGCTCGCTGGCGGTCGGCGCTACCCTCACCATCGGCAACTATTTGGCCACCCTGCTGATCGGCAGCTTCATGCAACAGCACCCCGAGAGCCAGGTGAAGCTGCATGTGCAGAACACTGCCCATATCGTGCACCAGGTCGCGCATTACGAAATTGACCTGGGTCTAATCGAAGGCGACTGCAGCCACCCGGATATCGAGGTGCAAACCTGGGTCGAGGATGAATTGGTGGTGTTTTGTGCGCCGCAGCATCATCTGGCCAAGCGTGGCATGGCGAGCATGGATGAGTTGACCCACGAAGCGTGGATCCTGCGTGAACAGGGTTCGGGCACGCGCTTGACGTTCGACCAAGCCATGCGCCACCACCGCAGCACGCTGAATATCCGCCTGGAGCTGGAACACACCGAGGCGATCAAGCGTGCGGTGGAGTCGGGGTTGGGGATCGGCTGCATTTCGCGGCTGGCGCTGCGCGATGCATTCCGCCGTGGCAGCCTGGTGCCGGTGGAAACCCCGGACCTGGACCTGGCCCGGCAGTTCTACTTCATCTGGCATAAACAGAAGTACCAGACCTCGGCCATGCGCGAGTTCCTGGAGCTGTGCCGCGCCTTCACCGCCGGGGTCCAGCGCAGCGACGAGATCGTGCTGCCGAGCATTGCCTGAGGGTCAGACCAGGATCACGGCCCACACCAGAGTGATCATGGTCAGCGCGACGAACTGGGCGGCGCTGCCCATGTCCTTGGCGTTTTTCGACAGTGGATGGCGGTCCAGGGAGATGCGGTCGATCGCCGCTTCCACCGCCGAGTTGAGCAACTCGACGATCAACGCCAGCAGGCACACGGCGATCAGCAAGGCCCGCTCGACCCGGCTGACATTCAGGAAAAAGCTCACCGGGATCAGGATCACGTTGAGCAGCACCAGTTGGCGGAACGCCGCCTCGCCGGTGAACGCTGCGCGCAGGCCGTCCAGGGAATATCCCCCTGCATTGAAAATACGTTTGATACCGGTTTGACCCTTGAAAGGCGACATAGAGATAGGCAACTGAACCAAAGGAGTGGGGAAACTAGATCACGCAAAGTCAAAAAAGCGTGAAGCGGTGAACGCCTAGTGCTGCGAAATTGACTCAAGTTGTTGCAAGAGCAGCGCCGCCTGGGTGCGTGTACGCACGCCCAGCTTGCGGAAAATCGCCGTCACATGGGCCTTGATCGTCGCTTCCGACACGCTCAGCTCGTAGGCAATCTGCTTGTTCAACAAGCCCTCACAGACCATGGTCAGCACCCGGAACTGCTGGGGCGTCAGGCTGGCGAGGCCATCACGGGCGGCCTTGGCCTCGTCGGACACATTGATTTCTTCAAACGCCTGCGGCGGCCAGGACACATCGCCATCCAGCACGGCGCGTACGGCTTTCTGGATCTCTTCCATCGCGCTGGACTTGGGAATGAAACCGCTGGCGCCAAACTCCTTGGAGCGCACCACCACATCGGCGTCTTCCTGGGCGGAGACCATCACCACGGGGATCTGCGGGTATTGCCCACGCAACAGCACCAGCCCGGAGAAACCGTAGGCGCCGGGCATGTTCAGATCGAGCAGCACCAGGTCCCAGTCGGATTTTTCGGTGAGGCGGGCTTCCAGCTCGGCAATGCTGGCCACTTCGACCAGGCGCACGTCCGGGCCAAGGCCCAAGGTCACTGCTTGGTGCAGCGCGCTGCGAAACAGCGGGTGGTCGTCGGCTATCAGGATTTCGTATGTGGCCATTGATTAAATGATCCTGTTTTTTATGGGAGCCCTGATGGGTTCAGGGTTCGCCAGTACACAAGGCGACAGCCAGGCAGCTATCGCCACAGGGCACGCTCAACGTCAAATGCCCCTGGAACGACGTCGAAAAATTCACGGTTGCCCCCCAATCGGCGCCCAGCATGCCCAGCGTAGCCTGGGGGGTCAAGCACTACGCCCATGGGCATTTTAGCGGCGTGCGGGTTTAGGGTGCCATCATGCAAACGTCGTCTGGTTATACCGCCGGTACATAGGGCGCAAGACGAGTATGGACGATGTCCGTCGGGTCCAGGGGTAATTGGAACTTGGCCGCCAGGTAATGGGTGCTGAACACGTCCAGGTAGGCGTCGAGTACTTCGCAGGCGGCTTGGTCATCCGCCAGCTCAAGGCACAGAGCGGCGACTTCGGCGGTACAGAAGTGGTCGTCGCGCTTGGAACGACGCAGTTTGTAGCGTGACAGCTGTTCCGGCGCCAGGCTGAGTACCGGTAGATGCTCCAGGTAGGGGCTTTTGCGGAACATCTTGCGCGCCTCACTCCAGGTGCCATCGAGCAAGATGAACAATGGGCGCTTGCCCTCTGCCGCCGTCACTTCGCTGACGACACGCTCGGGCGCGACGAATTCGCCGGGGAACACGATAAAGGGCTGCCATTGTGGGTCGGCCAGCAAAGTGAGCAATTCAGGGTCAACTTCGGTACGCGACCAGGCGAACGCCGTGGTGTCGTCGATGACATCGGCGATCAGCCAGCCGGTGTTGCTGGGTTTCATCGGCTCAACGTCATGCATCAGCAGGCACATGGCGGATTTCGCCGCGACCTTGGGCCGCCAGGCACACAGGCAGTATTCAGGGATGACCCGGCAGCCAGGGCAACGCTCGGCACGCGAACCACGGTTGAGGAACGGCCGGACGGCGCGGGCCAGGCGCTGGGTGCGCAGGCGGGAAACGGCGTGGCTCATCGGATGCGCCGTGGGAACGGGTAAATCGACACGGTAAAAACTCGTGGAAGGCGGAAGTGGCCGCAGTTTACCAGCGATACGCCTGGCTGTAGTGGCAGGGGCTCACCTATAATTGCGCGCCACTGAACGCACAGCGCAGTGGCTGGTCTATGCACCAGTAACCGAATCAGGAGAGTTTCATGCTGCGTTCCATGCTGCGTTTTGTCGCCCCATCCGTCGCCCTCGCGCTGGTATTGCCCGTGTGCGCCCAGGCGGCCTCGCTGCTGGAGGCCCAAATGAACCGCAAGCTGCAAAGCGTCGCGGCGGAGAGCAACAAGGACCTGCCCCGGGAAATCGACGAAAAAACCCTGGAAGTCGCCTACACCGTAGAAGGCATGCAGCTGATCGATCACCTCAGCGTCTTGCCCGACCGCGCCGAACAGATGCGCGCCAACCCCAAGGCGGTGTATTTCCAACTGGGCCAGAGCGTGTGCCTGAACAAAGGCTACCGCGAGCTGATGGCCAAGGGCGCGGTGATGCGCTACGAGATCACCGAGAACAAGACCAACCGTCCTGTGGCATCGGTAAAGTTCGTCGAAGCGGATTGCCCGGCACCGGCTGCGGCGAAGAAGAAAAAGTAACCTTGGCCTGACCGTCGCGCGCTGCTGTCCAGTGGCGCGCACTCCCCCCGCTTCAACGCCCTGTACGCGGCTAAACTCCCTGATGAGTGACCAATAAGCGGTTGCCAGCCAAGGGTTTTTCGGCCCATGATCAAGCCATCCCAACCGCCCGTTCACAACGGTTTTCACGCCGTTCTGTAACATTTTCAGGGCAAAAGAGGGTTGCCCTCCTGCGACGTGCAGTGCAAAGGTTTTTAAATCACAAGGAACATACAGAGCCCGTTTGCCGCCTGGCGAACATGTGCAATGCCTTGGGCATGCAGCGACACATGCAGTGTCGCGGCCGCCGGACGAATTTCTCGCCGCAGGCCCCGCCTCTGTGAAGAAGGAGAAGTTGAATGCCTTACGAACCGAATGACAGCCTGCTCCGGCATTTTGAAGAAAACGGCGCCGACCTTACCCAGCAGGTCGAAGCCCAACTCCAGCTGATCGCTCCCAACAGCCCTAATATCCCTCTGTATCGCGACATGATCCTCACCGTGCTGCGCATGGCGCAGGACGACCGCAACCGCTGGAACGCCAAAATCACCCTGCAAGCCATCCGCGAACTCGACCACGCCTTCCGCGTGCTGGAACAGTTCAAGGGCCGACGCAAGGTCACCGTGTTCGGTTCGGCACGCACCCCGGTGGAAAGCCCGCTGTACGCCCTGGCCCGAGAAGTTGGCGCTGCACTGGCGCGCTCGGACCTGATGGTGATCACTGGCGGGGGCGGAGGCATCATGGCCGCCGCCCACGAAGGCGCGGGCCTGGAACATAGCTTGGGGTTCAATATCACGCTGCCGTTTGAGCAGCACGCCAACCCGACCATCGATGGCACGGAGAACCTGCTGTCTTTCCACTTCTTCTTTACCCGCAAGCTGTTCTTCGTCAAGGAAGCCGATGCATTGGTCTTGTGCCCGGGTGGTTTTGGCACCCTGGATGAAGCGCTGGAAGTACTGACACTGATCCAGACCGGCAAGAGCCCGCTGGTGCCGGTGGTGCTGCTGGACGCGCCAGGCGGCGGGTTCTGGCAAGGCGCCCTGGACTTTATCCGCAGCCAGTTGGAAGCCAACCGCTACATCCTGCCCACCGACCTCAAGCTGGTACGCCTGGTGTACAGCGCCGAAGAGGCGGTTGAAGAGATCAACCAGTTTTATGCCAACTTCCACTCCACACGCTGGTTGAAGCGTGAGTTTGTGGTGCGCATGCATCACCCACTCAGTGACCGGGCATTGGCCCATCTGCAGAGTGAGTTTGCCAGCCTGCGGTTGAGCGGAGAGTTTCAGCAGCTTACGTACACCGGCGAGGAGCATGATGAGCCGAGGTTCGGCCATTTGACGCGGTTGGTGTTCAACTTCAATGGTCGCGATCAGGGGCGGTTGCGCGAGTTGGTGGATTACATCAACTTGCCGGAGAACTGGGCGCAGGCTCTGGGGAAGGCGCAGCAGCGGGTGGCACCGGAGCCGGCTTGATTTTTGAGGGCAAAAAAAAAGACCCACTATTTTCATAGTGGGTCTTTTGGGGGGTGTCTCAGTGGGGGGATGGGGGTGATGGTGATGGGGCTGCTTCGCAGCCCAGCGGGAGCAAGCTCCCTCGCCACAACAAGCGCCCTTGCCAGCGCCTTAGCCACAGTACGCCCGCTCACCACAATAGCCTGTACAACGAGATACTCAGTCGTCCATATCTCGACCGCTCAACAAGCGGCTGATCATCTCCATCGAAAACCCGCGATAACTCAGGAATCGCCCCTGCTTCGCACGCTCCCTGGCATCAATCGGAAGATGGCCAGAGAACTTGCGCCGCCAGGTGTCTTCCAGCTGCGCCTGCCAACTGATACCGCACTCACGCAGGGCAAGGTCGATGTCCGCACGTTGCAGACCACGTTGGCTCAGCTCTTCACGGATGCGCGCTGGGCCGTAGCCGGAGCGGGCTCGGTAGGAGACAAAACTTTCAAGGTAACGAGACTCGGAAAGCAGCCCCTCTTCCGTCAAGCGGTCGAGGGCAGTTTCGATCATCTCGGGCTCCGCGCCGCGCTGACGCAATTTACGCGTCAGCTCGACTCGACCATGCTCGCGGCGAGCGAGCAGGTCCATTGCGGTGCGCCGAACGGCGACGAGTGTATCCAGTACAACAGTCATCGTTTGCTTCAGATGTCAGTGTCAGCTTCTTCAACTTCTGCAACCGGTTCACGGTTGGCGGCAGCTTTCACGTCTGGTGCTGCAGTCAGCAGCTTGTCGCGGATCTGCTTTTCAAGCGTGGCAGCGATGTCCGGGTTGTCCGCCAGGAACTTGGCCGAGTTGGCCTTGCCTTGGCCGATCTTGCTGCCGTTGTAGGCATACCAGGCACCGGATTTCTCGACGAAACCGTGCAGCACGCCCAGGTCGATCATCTCGCCGTTCAGGTAGATACCCTTGCCGTAGAGAATCTGGAACTCAGCCTGACGGAAAGGCGGTGCCACTTTGTTCTTCACGACTTTAACGCGGGTTTCGCTACCCACCACCTCGTCACCTTCTTTCACCGCGCCGGTACGGCGGATATCCAGACGGACCGAAGCGTAGAACTTCAGCGCGTTACCACCGGTGGTGGTTTCCGGGCTACCGAACATCACGCCGATCTTCATACGGATCTGGTTGATGAAGATCACCAGGCAGTTGGCGTTCTTGATGTTACCGGTGATTTTACGCAGCGCCTGGGACATCAGACGGGCTTGTAGGCCCACGTGCATGTCACCCATTTCGCCTTCGATTTCAGCCTTGGGTACCAGGGCTGCCACGGAGTCGACCACGATCACGTCGATGGCGTTGGAGCGCACCAGCATGTCGGTGATTTCCAGGGCTTGCTCACCGGTGTCCGGCTGGGAAACCAGCAGGTCGTCAACATTGACGCCCAGTTTGCCGGCGTATTCAGGGTCGAGGGCGTGCTCGGCGTCGACGAACGCACAGGTGGCGCCCATTTTCTGCGCCTGGGCAATCACCGACAGGGTCAAGGTGGTTTTACCGGAAGATTCAGGACCGTAGATTTCAACGATACGGCCTTTTGGCAGGCCGCCAATGCCGAGCGCGATGTCCAGACCCAGAGAGCCAGTGGAAATAGCCGGGATCGCCTGACGGTCGTGATCGCCCATACGCATTACGGCACCCTTGCCGAATTGACGTTCGATCTGACCCAGGGCCGCAGCCAAGGCTTTCTTCTTGTTGTCGTCCATTAAAGTCCTCACGTAATCAATAAGGCCGGGGCGGCCAATACCTGTATAAGTAGACAGTATTGTTCCACAAAGATCGGAGATCGCCTACCCCTGATTTTCTATTTCTGCTGCAGCTCGTCGCAACAAGCCCTCTAACGCGGCCTTTACCGTTTGTCGGCGGACCTCGTCGCGGTTGCCGGGGAAGTGCTGCAGCTCGGCCGTCAGCTCGTCACCAACGCCAAAGGCCAGCCATACAGTACCCACCGGTTTGTCCGGCGAACCACCGTCCGGCCCCGCCACGCCGCTGACCGCCACGGCAAATCGCGCGAGGCTTTTTTCCTGTGCGCCACGGACCATCGCCTCCACCACTTCCTGGCTGACCGCGCCGACTTTTGGAAACAACGTTTCCGGCACATTCAACTGCCGGGTCTTCTGGCGGTTGGAATACGTGACGTAACCCGCCTCGAACCAGGCCGAGCTTCCCGGGACCCGCGTGATGGCTTCCGCGATACCGCCGCCGGTGCAGGACTCGGCCGTGGTGACATGCGCATTGAGCACCTGCAAGCGGCGACCCAGTTCAGCAGCCAATTGAGTGATTTCCTTCACGGTCGTCTCCAGAAGTGGGCGGGGATTTGCCTACCCTACAGGAGCAAATCGCTCATGCAAGCGACAGACTGGAACAAGAGATTAACGGGCGACCGCACGCACATAGGCCTGACAGGCGCGCAAGGCAATCAGGGCGTTGTCTCCGTCGTCGGTGATGCCGATAATTCGCTGAGCATGCGCCGGGTCAAGTCGGGCTCGCGTGGCTGCATGAACCACGCTGCCGGCGGGGGCGGAGGCTGGCATTGTGCAGCCACTGGTGGACTCGGTGGCGTCGAGAAGGACTGACAACCGCACATCAGCAGTGGCCAGGCGGTCGCGCAGAGCAGCCTGGTGACGTTGGGCATCGCTTAACTCCCGCGCATGGTGTTGGTCACTGGCGTTGAGCTGTTGCTCGAGGGCCAGCCGTTTGGCGTGTTCAGCCTGCTGTTGATGCAAGGCTGCCTGGCTTTGCGCAGATAACGCCTGCGCCTGCGTCATTAACACATGTTCAAGCTGCGCAGCATGGCGCCAGGCCTGCACCTGCCAGGTCAGCGCCACCAGCAAGCACGCGCCGATCAGGCGGCATACGCCTAAGAAGCGCATAACACCGCCTTCGCCCGCGCCCACAAGCGCAAACGGTCTTCCAGACCATTGAGCCCACCGTTGATGCGCCGCGTGATGGTGGTGAACTGATCCTTATCCGCCAGCTCGTTCAGGCCATTGCTCTGCCAGAACCAGGCGGCGGACTCGGCGGCCCATTGGGGTTGCTCCAGCAACACCGGCTCACGCAATAATCGTTCATCACCGAACAGCGCCTGGCTGCAAGCCAGGTAATTGCGCCGACCGGTGATCTGGATCAGCCCCCGGCCTCGGTACTTTTGGCCATCGCCATCCGGCTCGGGCGTGTTGCCCAAGCGCGCAGCCAATGCACCGGTATCGTACTTGCTCAAATAGGCGTCACTGCCGAGTTCGCGCACGTAGTGCAATTCGCCGGACTCGTGGCCGATCTGCGCGAGAAAAGCAGCGGCACGCTGCACGCTGTTGATTTCGTAACGCATGAAAGCCGCATTCAACGCGGGTAAAAAAAGGCCCGCTACACGGCGGGCTCCTGGCATGATTTGAATCAATTGAGGCTGAGTTATCACCACCACACTCACCTTGAACCCCCGCTAGGTGGACAAACCACCGGCCGTGATCGAACTGCGATACCCCGTCACCGGGTCGCCCACATTGACGACCTTGGTTATCGACCATTGCCCCTGCATGTACGCCGGCCAGGTGTCGTCCAGGCGCAACAGCCCTTCGGCGGCCAACAACGGGTTGCCGGGGCAATCGATCAACAGCTCCAGCCCTTCCCGCCCCACACGGCGCAACTCACCTTCGGCGACGGCACGCGCTTCTTCTTCGTTCTGACACCGCTGGCGCACGGTCTTGAACGGCGCGACCCCGATCTCAACCACGCGCTGCTTGCCCCCGGCAACATCCCACCAGGTGACACGGCTGCCCCCGTATTTGGAGCGCGCGTTGTCGTTGAGCGTGGCGGTGATGAAGGCGTAGTCACCGGGGCGGTTGTCCTGGGTCACGGACAATTTCACCTCCGGCAGTTGTTGAAGGGACAGCGATTTGACTTGCCCGGCCTCTGCCAGCACATACAGCTCGTTGAACGGTTTGGTCACCGCGCTATAGCGCCTGGCCAGACGCGTGATAAACGCCATATCGCTTTCGTTGGATTGGTCGATGTGGGCAATCGGAATGCCCTCCAGCGACGGCGCCACACGCGGTGAAAAACCATGCCGGCCGACCAATTGCCGAAATAGCGCCCCCAGAGTGGTAGGCCCGTAACTGGCGGAACGACGCTGACGGTAGCCGTGAGGGTCGCCCACGCTGAACGGCGCGGCCGTCGCCACGATCATCAGGCGCATGGGAAACAGCACGGGGGTTCGCTGGGTAATGACGAACTCGCCCTTCTCTACCAGCCCCGACTCCGAGTAACCCACGCGCATGCCGACCTTGCCGCTCAAGCTTGGCAGGCCTTCAAGGCCTTCGATATTGAGCGTCAGTTCCAGCCGGTCAGACTCTATGCCCGCCGCGTCAGTGTGACTCCAACGCATGATACGTTGATTGAGCAACGCCGCGTTGGCGCCGTAAAACTCCACGATCGGCGTAAATCCCTGTGCCATAAAACCTCCTCAATCCCATGCCAGAACAGGCTGCAACGCAATCGGCCGCGATTGCATTTCAGGCACGCTCACCCACACACCGGCCGGAAGCACCGGCCCGTACTCGGCAAGGGCCGGGTTCAGGCGCCACAAGGTTTCTTCGGCGCCATCATCGCAACGCCCAAGCTCGCGATAGAGCAGCAGGTTGACCGAATCACCGGCGATACTTCGCACTCTACGCATTGACGAATTCCTCCAGCTCAAGGCTCCAGGTCATGACCATGGCTGTGCCGTCATCGATCACATTGTTCTGGGTTTCCATCACCGAGTTGATCCGCCACAAGCCCCAGTTACGGCCGATCCCATCCACCAGCGGCAACGGCGTGCGCTGATTTTGCAGCGCGCGCAATTCATCCAGTCGCTGCATACCGATGCCGTACATGGCCGTGCCACTGAACGTAAGTTTTTCCAGCTTCTGGCCGCTCTGCCGCGACTGCGGCTTGCTGGCGATTATCGCCAGGTCGCTCCAGCCGCCATCGCTGCTACGGGCCAACGTGGAATAGGCAAACCCTCGGGAGAGGCCAAAAATAAAGGCGCCCAGTACCATTTGCTGTCGCATCAATCACCTCCTGGATCGGCCAAAGCCGCGTTGCGCCGGATCCCCAACGCATCGGTGAGCATCGGCACACATTGGAATTGCAGGGCCTGGATAACCTGGTTGACCACCTGCTGGGCGTCGGCAGGATTGACCCCGGTGATCTGGATACTGGGGGCGATCGAGACTTGAACGTTGTCCGGGCGTGCATGGTTGAGTTCTTTGCTGACCGCGTTCGGTGACGGCAAGCGATCACTCGAACCGAACAGTTTGTTCCCCAGCCAGGCGCCCGCCTCACTGCCCAGCAGACCACCGATCGCGCCGCCGACGGCAGTGCCTACGCCGGGTAAAACCAGAGTGCCGATGGCTGCGCCGGCAGAGGCGCCGGCCCAGGCTCCACCGGCGGTACTCAGGCCGGAACCGATGGCGTTGGCATCGCCGTGGCGCACGCCCTGGATCACGTCCAGGGCGGCTTCGGCGGTTCTCAAGGGGGCGAGCCGCCGGATGCCGACGGTTCCGAGCGTGGCAACGGTATCGGTCAAGGCACCGGAGGGGCCATTTGGCAGGCTGAGCCTTGGCGCTGCGACGCTTGCCCCGGCAAAGGACTGAAAGCCTTGCGAGGTAACACCCCACTGAATGCCTGGTGGCGAGCCACCCAGGGCCTGGCGGGCTTGCCCGAACAGGTTAAGTAAGCCTGAACCACCCCCACCGATTTTTTTGCGACCTTTGACCTTCTTGCTGATCGGGTCCAGGAGCCCATCAATGGCCTTTTCTGCGAGCTTGCCTTTCAGCGCATCCCACAATTCGCCGCCAACGGCCTTGACCATGCCCATCACAGCCCCCTCAGCGGGCGCCTTGGGTTCATCTTTCAACGCACTCGCGGCGACATCAGCCGCCCTGGGCGCCAGGGAATCGCTGTTGATGAACAACGTACTGTTAAGCGTCTCCAACGTCTCGCGCAGTCGTACTTGCTCTTGGGTCAAGGCGTTGATATCCACACTGAGCGTGACCAGCGTAGAGCGCAGCTCCAACTGTGGCTGCGAGGCAGCCTCCAGGCTTACAGGTGCCGCAGCACGGGTGGAAAACGGTGCGAGCACATTGCCGAGATCGGCCTCGCCGATCATCCAGCGGAAGTCCTCCTGGGCGAGCTTGATCCCATATTTAGTTTCCTGCATCCCGCTCTACTCCTGTTTAACCCCAAGGCGAGTGATCGCGATGTCGTAGCGGCGCAATGCTTTGGCGGCATCCCAGTCGAGGATCTCCGCTTCAGTTACCGAGTAAACCAGCGGCACCACATCGAGGATCACTTCGATGTCGCGTTGCGAAAGAAGGCCGCCGGTTGATTTAAAAAATCGTCGATGCGCGCCTGCAGTTCGGTCCAGTCGGGTACGGTCAAGCCGGCAAGATCAGGGATCATCAAGCCACTGCAGTGAGCGGTGATGAACTCGGCGCGCTCTTTGTTGGTGGCGAGTTTCTTCATCACCTTGGTCGCGCGCAGGGCGGGCATTTCCAAGGACAACTCGGTAAAGGTACGGCCGGCAGCATCGAGGGGCAGCAGCAAGTGGACGGGCTGGTCGTGGCCCGATTCCGCCAGCGTGCCCAGGAAAAACGACGCGGGACGTGTCGACATCTCGTGTACGTATTGGGCAATGGTTACGTAGTCCGGGCGCTTGAGTTGGTCGAGCTCTTTTTCCGACAGGCCGGTGGCGAGTTTCGCCAGTTCGAAGAACTGGTCGTCCTCGTCATCACCGGCCCGGGCCAGCGCTTCTTTTTGCGCGGCGTAGTACAGCGGCTTGAGTTGCACCTGTTCGATCGTCGCGCCGGTGTCGGCGTTGATCGGCGAGAGCAGGCGGTGCAGCGGTGGCATCCAGGCCATGGGGCAGCTCCTTGGTGAAGTAGGGGGGCGAGCGAACCCGCCCCGGGGGATTACGGCATCAGCACGGCGCGGCGGGCATCGCCGAGGATGTCGACGCCGTTGAGCACGAACTTCTGGGTGCGCACGTCGATGTCGATCACCGGAATGCCGTTTTCCAGGCGGTTATAGGTGCGGCAGGACAGCTCCAGCGTGGTGGTGGCCTTGGTATTCATCACCATCGCCGCCTCGCTCAAGGATTTGAGCTTGCCGCCAACGGTGTGGTAGGTGAAATAGGTCTTGCCGTCCTGGTCCTGGCCGGCTTCACGCACGTTGAGCAGGATGTCATCGCCCAGGCGCACGCCCAGGGCCAGCATGATTTCCGGGCCGGCACCTTGCAGGATCAAGGTGGCGGTCAAAGGCTTGCCACTCTTGGCCATTTCTTCGGCAATAAAACGGCCGCCGGTCATGGCTTCCATTTCGAACTCGATCTTCGGCGGCGTGAAGGAGTCCACCGTCGCGGACAACGGCAGGCCTTGAAGGGTGGCCGCAATGGCCTGTCTGACTCGGTTGGTAAACATTAGAGAACGTCCTCCAGGAACTGCTCGATGATTTCATCGCGGGCATTGAGTTGATAAATCATGTGTTCGTTTGGCGCATAGCGGCCGTAGTCGATGACGATGAACCAGGTGCCGTTCTTATACTTCTCGACACTGTTCAACTCCGGGTGCAGGTACACGCTGCCGCCGGGGATGGTTTCGTCGGCGACCAGGGTTTGCAGCCAATCGTTGATGCGCTTGACCTCTTGGTCCATAAAGGACTTGGTGAGGTTCTTGGCCATGGCTTTCTGGCCGGCCTTGACCAGCTTGCGGCTGATGGCGTCTTCAAGGCCGACGTAACTGATGAACTTGCCGGTGATGGAGCGGTTACCCAGCAGCGAGAAACCGCCGAGAATGGTGCGGGCGTAGTAGCTCACGCCATAACGGTTGAGCAGGTCGCCTTCGGTCGAAGTGTCGAGGATGTTGTACTCAACCACGCGGGAAACGTCCTCGGCGAACGTCACCTGATTGCCCGGGCTTTCCCATTGCTTGACCTTGGCCAGCGCCGCGATAGCCAGGGACGATGGCGCGAGGAACACGTTCTTCTTCGCCGCCTTGGAGTACACCGACGGCATGTTGTGCACCAGCAGGCAACGGTCGAAGCCCAGGTCGGCACCGCCCAGTTCGCCGCTGTAGGTCACCTGGTCGGCAACGCTTGCGTCTTTGCCGTCCAGCACCACGCGGGCCTTGATGCGCTTGCCGAACGAGGCGAACTCGCCGGCCACAGCCTTGGTACCGGTGAAGCCCGGAGCCCCGATGATGGTCAGGTCTTCCGGCACACTGGCCAGTGCAGCCAGGCCCAGCTTGCGACCGGTAACCGGCTCGTCACCGCCGATTACATTGTTGAGGGTGTCCGCCGGGGTCGCGCCCTCCTCCACGATCACCACATAGACCGGCACCTTGACCACCTTGAGGATCTGGTAGACCGCGTGGAACAGCGTGCCCGACTCGGTACCGGTGGGGTCCAGCAGTGCCTGGGTGGTGAAACTGTTGATACGGAACGGCGCGTTTTTCGGGATCGACGCATGGGCCTTCGGCGCAGTGCCGACCAGGCCAATCACGTTATCACCCAGGCCACCCATGGCCTCGGGAGATTCAGTGGCATTCACGGTGATGCCGTTGTGCTCGAAGTTCAGAACCTCAGCCATGGTTAGTCAGCCTTCTTGGTAGTGGCCTTTTTGGCCGGGGTGGTGTTAAGGACGCTGGTGAGTTCCAGACGGCCAGCGGTGCGCAGGGCGGATGCTTCAACGTCCAGCAACTCCAATTCCTGACCGACGGTGGACCAATGGCCGGCGCCGGTGGGGAATGGGATGAGGACGGTGTAGGTTTGGCGGGTGGGCATAGGTAGGATCTCCAGGCACAAAAAAGCCGCTCAAGGCGGCGGGTGTTCAGATTGATAAAGAAAACGCCCCGTCGGCGCGGAGCGTTTATTCGGTTTGGCCAGCGATCCAGGCCGGTGCTATCGGTCGATGTTCGCTATTCGGAAAGTCGGGGGATTGGGGCCAGTCGCGCAGTGCCTGCATATAGGCCAACAACTCAGCGAATTGCTCGCCGGACAATGCTGTGTCTCCGCCAATTTCCCGCTGGTCTTGGTGACGTTCACGCAACCATATAACCGCCGTCAGCATGCTGTCCCGCCAAGTTCTTTCGGCGTTCTTCAGGGCAACTTGGATATCGTCAGGTGAAGGAACAGGAACAATCCAGACCCCCTCCTCCGAGGCAATATGAATGGGAGAAGGGCGATCGCCCTGCATAACCACCCAGCCCTCTGGGCAAACGCCTCCCACCTGCTGAAAACCACTCCCCAACGCTGCATAAACGGTCATGCAATCACCCCCTTCAATCGCCACACAAGAACACGACAAGGCAACGGAGAAACACCAGTCGTTGCCGATAGCAAAAACGGAGCACCGGACAAGACATTCGGATAGACGAGGCCGTTTACCCCCGTTTGAACAATAATCGAGTTACCCATCTGATTTGCTTGCACACCATGACCGTAACGGTCAGGCCCGCCTATGCCGCTGAAATGATCGCCAAACTCAGGGTTTGCCCACTCCCCGTTGTAGAGAACTTGCGCGGTGCAAAACACGTGATATCCAGGAAAAGGGTTTGCCGCGATGTAGCGACTATTGGTCGCCACGCCTCCCGGACTGGTCTTGTTACCACCTCCCGGATAAATAACAGTGAAGTCAGCCATGTTTGCCAGGTTGGAAACCTCAAGAGCCAGTGCACTGATGTCTATCTGCCCCTGATTGATGGGGGCGTTCCAAGCCTTGATGCACCACATGACTGACAGATTTCGAGGACGTGTTACGCCCAGATACGTGTCCACCGTCGCAACAGGTGACGGGGTGCCCGCCCAAGCAGATTGCAATACATAATTTCCAGCCTGAATCTGATATGAGTCAGCACCGATAGCTTCGCTACCCGAAGCACCTCCAGAGAGCGCCGCCCCAATAACAATTGGTGTCAAGGCGGGACCGCGATCAGAGTCATGAGTAACTGCTGTGCCTTTCTGCCAACTACCAATTGTCCGATTTGAGTCTATGCCCCGCCCATGATCCCAACCTCGTAGGAACTCGCCACGCGAATCAGGCAAGCGGAAGAACCCAACAGGTTCGCCCCCTGTGTTGAACGTAGTGCCTAGATAGACCGCTAGGTCTGGGTAAGTTGCGACGCTTTGTACGCTACCATCCAACTCCAAATAGCCTGGCGGCACCGCAGCTTTGGGGAATGGAATAATCGAACCGACTGGAACAGCAGATTTCAACGCATCGAGTTCACTGACGAGCGCTGCAACATCAATACTTCCCTGATTGATGGGTGCGTTCCAGGCTTTGATACACCACATCACGGCAAGGTTGCGCGGACGCGTCTCCGCGCCAGAGCGAACCTCACCGTTAACACCGTCCGTCATTGACGAACCGGAAGCAGCAGGATTTATGATTCCGCTACCGCTCGCTAGAGCTGAACCACCCGGACCAAACGCGGCATATGCCGTAGCCCCCTTAGGCGGAGCATGAAGGTGGCCCTGCATCTGATCGAGTTGAAAGCCACCGATGGTACGGCCAACATCGACTCCACGCCCATGATCCCACCCACGCAAAAACTCCCCACGCGACTCTGGTAGTCGAAAATTCCCGGCGCCCTCATCCCCCTTGTTGAAGGCCGTACCCAGAAACTTCGCCAAATCAGGATAGGCCGTGGCACTCTTCACGCTACCGTCAATTTCCAGGAACCCTACCGGGACTTTATCGATTGGAAACGCAACCATAGACCCCACAGGCAACGCTGAAGACTGAGCAATCAGCATCTCAATCTCAGCCTTGGTATACGTTCCCTCAGCCAACTGCCGACCCAGATAATCCATCACCCAAGCCCGAGTCGCCTTCACCACCGTGTCATCAATCAACAACGTCACAATCGCCGCATTACTCGTCTCGAAAATCGAGCGAATATAAAACTCCTTCCCCGATCCCGACGTCGCCAACACCGGCTTATACGACTCCGGGTATTTAACGATGGCATACAAAATCCCGGTATCCGTCCACAAACCGGCTTCGCGCACATACCAGCCGCCCACATCCGACGGGATGGTGACTTCGGCCATCAACCAGTTGGCGTTTTTCTCATCCTGGAATAAAGCGTTCAACGGCCCGCGCCAGACTTCGCGTTTCAGCGCTTTTGCGCTGGCATCAGGGTTATAGACAGCGCCGTTGCCGTCGCCGACGGAGATCTGCGCCAGTTTGATCGGCACGCCGGCAGCCTTGCAGGCGGTTTCGTAGGCGATCCCCGCGTCGGTGAGCAGGGTGTAATAGTCAGCCATTTAGTGCTCCTGTGGATAAAGGGTGGTGGTTTCGACGGTGTAGAGGCCGGCCGCCATAAAGGCGCGCCCTGAGGCCTCGACCCCTGCCAGCACGTTGGGATAGATCGTGGTGAGTTCGCCGCACAGCGTGGCGGCGCCGATGCTGTGGCGACCGGAGGCGCTCAGGCCCACGGAGATCGACAGGATGTCGCGCTCGCTTTTGGCGTCGGCCAGGCGGCGGTCGAGTCGGGCGTCGATGGTTTCGCTGTAGGGCAATTCGGTCCAGGCGCGTACGGCAAAGCTGTAGGGCACGCCGGGCGGTTTTTGCTCGTACCAGGCGCGCACTTCGGGGCTGAGTTGCAGGCCCTTGGCGGCGTTTTCCAGGGCTTGGCGGGTGCCGGCCTGCCGGGCGGTAGGCCAAGCGAGTTTGACGGTCAGGCGCTTCTCGGCCTCGGGGGCCGTGGTGCTCCATTCGTTCACCGCGCGGTCCGCTGCCAGGTAGGGCAAGAACACCGCCGGTGTGTGATCCGGGTCCATCAGTTGAGGGAAGGGTGGCGTCACCCGTTCCAGCAAATAGCCGAAGCCCAGGTCCAACGCCTTTTCCAGCGGTGAGCTGTTGGCAGGCAACAGGCTCGCTTTGGGTTCACTCATAGCGTACGCACCTCCACCTCGACGCCCGTGCAGTACGGAGCCTGGAATGCCGAGCTGATGATCGGCTCCAGCGGTTCGAGGATCTGCAGTTGCGCGGCGCCGGCGCTGTGGATGGCGTAGTCGATCCAGCTTGGGTCGACTCGGCCTTCCAGGCGATGACAGGAGTTGGCGTAGGTTTGCAGCAGTTGCTGAGCAGCCACTTGGGTCAACCCCGAATCAGGACCGGCGTTGATCTTGGCGACCACACGAATTTTATAGCGCTGGATCTGTGCCCCTTGGACGGTGACGAGATCGGTTTCCGGCCTTACATCGGGTCGTGCGAAATGTCGCCGTACGCCGTCAAGCAAATCGGCAGACGCGGTGCCATCACCGTCTCTTGAAAGCACAGTGACCATCACCTCGCCGGGGGCGGTGCGTCGGCCATTGCCGTCCTTGACCTGAGCCGCATAGCCGTCCGGGTCAAAGGTGTAGCTGACGGTGACCACACCCGGCGTGGCGCTTTGCACCTTGACCGACGGCCGCTCGCCCAGGGTGAACACCTCGCGGCGATATTGCATGCGCGAACCCGCCGCCGGGGCGTGTGGGGCCAGGTAGTAACGCAGGCGGGCGTCGTCGTCGCTTTCCAGCACCGGCGGCACCGGCGGGAAGGCGGCCGGGTCACCGGGGTCGAGCACCTGGCGCTCCAGGCCCATGTCGGCCAGGCGTGCATCCAGGTTGCTGCCGGCGGCCCACCACGCCAGCATCTGTTTGATGCGAGCGTTGTACTTGCGCTCGTGGGTTTGCAGGCGCACGCAAAACGCTTCCAGGGCCAGGGTCAGCAGTTCGCTTTCATTGTCGAGGCTGACCTTGAGTTTGGCCGCGCTTTGCGGCGCGCGGATGGCGACGTAGTCGACCACGAAGGCCTTGAACTCGGCCAACAACGGTTCGAACTCATCGACAGCGATGATGGCCGGTTCGGCCAGTTTGTTCTGGCCAGGGATCAACATGCTCATGTCACGACCTCGAAGGATTGTTGGCGGTTTTTCCAGGTGCCGGCAAAACGCAGCAACAAACCGGCGCCCTGGCGGGTGGCGACGATGACCTGGGGTTGAAAGTCGGCGATGCCGTTCTGGGCGTTGTAGAACGCCTGCGCGGCGTGGCTTTGGGCAAGGATCAACAGGTCGTCGCCGAGGTTCTGGCCGAGCAGTTGCGGGATCATCGAGCCGTACAGTGGGCGTTTCTGCCGAGTGCCCAGCGGGGTGGTCAGCGCTCGGGTGGCGCGCTGCACGAATTGCAGCCAGTCATCGACGGCTGCCCCGGTGTTCCTATCGATTCCGATCATGGCAAATCCTTATGCGCTGCTGATCACGCGGCCTTGGTGATCCACCACCGGGCCGCTCAAATGCACGCCGGCGGCATCCAGCAACACGCCGGTGGCGCCGAGTTGCAGGTTGATGCTTTGGGCATTCATGGTCAGGCTGGCGGCACCGACCTTGACGTCGACCTGCTCGCGGGAGCCGCTGAACGTGGTCGGGCCGTTAACCCAATTGAACAGGTGGCTGGCGTCGTCGTAGTCGCTTTGGGTGCCGTCCTGATAGCGACGCCGCGTCAGCGACGCAACGGCGGACACTGACGGAAAGAGACTGCTGTTGAGGCCGAACAACGCCACTGACTGCGCGCCCCCTTCCCCACCGCCGTAATTGAGCAGCAGGCATTGTTCGCCCACTGAAGGAATGCGCGTTTCGGTTTGCGCTCCAGCGCTTGGGTTGAAAAATCGGATCGCCGGGCTGAGCAAATCACCGTGGCTGACCTTGCAGGTATTGCTGGCGGCGTCGACCTCCTGGCACACGCCAATCCGGCAAAAGCTCTCTGCGCGTCGATACAGGTCTTCCAGCTGAGCTTCCATTTCCGCCAGGCGTTCGACGATCGGCCCCAATTGCATGCGTAGCAGTGCATCGAACATGGGCTACTCCTGCAGCGGGCGATATTGATCCGGATCGTCGATGTTCGTGACCTCCCACGTGCAGGCAAACAGCGGTTTGCCTGTGGGATCGTCGAGCAGTGACGGGCCGAGGTAGAGGTTTTGGGTAAAGGACACGCTCCAGGTGTCGTAGTCCGTTTCCGCGCCGGTGAGTGCGGAAGGTGCCGCGACAATCGCGGTGGGCAGATCGCACTGGTCTGGCGGCAGGCCCCAGCGGTTATCCAGGGCTAGGTCCATCATTTGGCTGGCCAGGTCGCACGCGTCAAACGGTGCTGACCCGCTGGCGACCGTGGCCCTGAGTGACACCGACAAGGCATGGGCCTTACGCCCAGCAAGGGAGCGAACGCCAGGGCCGTTGCGCTCCACGCTGATCAAGATGCCGGTTTTATCGCCCGTGTCGGGAAAATCATGGTGATTGCCAATGCGCAGCTGTGGGAACGCGCTTTTCAGTGCACCCCCAATCGCTATGGGCAATTGGGAAGGTTTTTCAAGAAGTGTCATCTGCTTACATCCTTGCAGCGTTTACTGCTGATCCGGGCGAGAGGTCGGGGCCTCGTTGACCCCGATGCGCTTGGCCGCCCAGCGTTCATAAAGGCCGATGGCCACGTCCGCACCGGCCATGGCGGTCAGGCAACCGATGGCCCCGGCGGTCCAGATCGACATGCCGGCGGCGTAGCACAGCATCAATGCCGACACGCCGCAGACCATGCACGCCCCGGAACGCAGCGCCAGGCGCCGTACCAGCGACCAACCTCGGGCTCCCTCTTTGTCGGCGCGCCACATCTCGCCAGACACCCCGCCGATCAGGGCCAGCACGATCACCAGCCAGATAGGCATTTCCGCTAACGCTTGCTGCTCGTTTGTCATGTCACGCCTCCTGGCTGAGCACTACCGGCACAGAGCCGGCTCTTGGGTAAATCCATGTGTAGGTAGGCATTCCAAAAAGCCCGGTTGCCCGGGCTTTTCAGTAATGATGTCCTCGGTCTTTCGGCGCTACTGGCGCGGTACGGACCTTTCCTCAATGTTTTTCCGACCACGATCCCTGTCTGCCGGATAACTGCTTCTGGTGCTTTACGCTGCACACCCGGGTCAGTTGCCAACCCTCTGAACCGTTAAGGCCGGTTCATCGCTGCCTGTTCTTGAAGCGGTAACACTAAAGAGCGTCGGCATCCTTGCCGGTGTTGCCTGGCATCCCTGCCATCGCTCAGATGGCGTCCTTGCCGATGTTGCGTGCCTTCCTTGTCTTCCTTGGCAGCATCCTTGCCGCCTCCACCACCTTGTTGGCTGGCTTGAGACGAAGAATATGCATGTATGCATATACAGTCAATGCACAAATGCATTTATTTTCCGTCGTTAATTGCACAAATGCATTTGCAGCCTTGCAGGCCGAGGGTTCGGTGGTTTCCCACAGGCGAAAAAAAGCCCGCTCATGGGCGGGCTTTGTCTTACGCAAGGAGGTTAACGGGCGTACATGCCCCACCAGAACACATGACCGAGGATGCTGATCTGCTCATCCTGGATATCCTGGAAGCTGTAGTCCTCATCCGGGTGTTCGTCGCGATTGAAACTGCGCAGGCGAATCCCGGAAGGCAGGCGATAGAGCTGTTTCACGCGCAATTGGCCATTGTGGTTGATGGCATACAAATCGCCATCAACGATGTCACCAATACCACTCTTGCCCGCGTTCACCCCGACCGTCGCGCCATCACGCAGTACCGGCAACATACTGTTGCCACGCACCGTCACGCACTTGGCCTGATCAAACTGCACACCGTTATGCCGCAGGCTGCGCTTGCCGAAACGCAGGCTGGCCTTCTCGCTTTCCTCGATGACGAATCTTCCTGATCCAGCAGCCAATTCAACCTCGCGCAGAAAGGGGATCGACACCTCGTCATCATTAACGGGTGTGTCGTCATCCCACAGGCTTATGTCCTTGAGTTCCGAATGCATCGGGTCGCGCCCGTCATCGCGCAGGGCGCCCACCGCCGCGCGCCCGCGCAACTGGTCGGTGCTGACGCGAAAGTACTCGGCGATGCGGGAGATGTGCTTGTCCGACGGATCAACGATCTTGCCGCTGAGAATCCGGGACAACGTGGATTGAGGCACGCCGGTACGCCGGTGAAGCTCCGTGGGGGAGATCCGGTCGCGGTCCAGCAGTTCTCTTAAGACGATAGAAACGTTGCGTTTTTGCATAACGGGGATAATGGCGGGAGATTTTGGGGTTGGCAAATGCTAATTTGCATAATCTATGCATTTATCAGTATTCCGCTAAAATCCTCACGAAACACTGTCTATACAAACAGTATTCAGCCCACTATTATCCGCCACACTTGATTCAACTTTTCCAGCCTGCCCGGGATACGACACGGCGCCCGTCAACCGACGCCATTGCATGTCGACAATCCCGAGCCTATATATGAAACTCTATAACAACGTAGCCAGCCATTTCGGAGGTGCTCATGGCTTATTCAGCTCTAGCTGTTGCTAACGCCTTCATTGAACGCGCCAAAGAAGGCAAGCTTTCAGGCTTGACTCCAATGAAGCTTCAAAAGCTGCTGTTTTATACGCAATCCTGGCATCTGCGTGAAAGGGAGCTACCCCTTATGGATGATCACTTTGCCCGCTGGCAATACGGCCCGGTCATTCCATCGCTCTATCATGAGTTGAAGTCCTACGGCAGCCGCCCTGTGACGTCGCTGCTCAGCAACCTTAAACCCGACGTCGAAGACATCGTCTTCGTGACACCGAGAATTCCTGAAAGCGATACCTACGCCCAGCGTCTGATTGACCGCATTATCAATAAATACGGCAAGTGGTCAGGGACTCAACTGTCCAACCTCTCCCACGAGGAAGGTACCGCCTGGGCACTCAGGGGAGCGGATGGTTCCGCCATTGACTGGAAGGAAATGGCGGAGTTCATTCACCCAAAGAGCCGCAACCGTGAGTGAGGAACTCGACAACCTTGAGCTGACACTGCCCCCCGCATCAGGGCCCGACCAGGACTCCCAACCTGGGGGCGAGCAGGCAGTGGGTACTGACGATGAAAGAAACCAAAACCTGAAAGATCAGAAGGCCGAAAGGCAGCTGCGCAAGAAGTATGCGGGGCGTGCTTTCTGGTTTGCTGCCTGCGGCGTGATCTTTTGGGCGGTTTTGCTCGTGTGGAATGGTTGGTCAACTTACTATTCCGGCAAAGCTCCGTTTTCCGACAACGTGTTGATCGCTATCACCACCGCAACCTCCATCAACTTGTTTGCCGCTTTTCTCGGGGTTATCCGAGGCTTGTTCCCCGCCAGTGGCCGCAGGGCAAAATAGCGGCGCCTGGAGCCTGCTCTCCACCTCAGGCTTTCGGCCTGCGTTTTACCTACCCGTTTGCGACCTGCGAAGCCCCGACCTCGCGTGTTAACCTTGCGCCCATTGCAAAATCGCAGGGCGGAATGCCCCACATTTGCCCCACTCCTTCAACGAATTTGCCTACGACCCAATGAGTAAAAATACGTCCGATCTGTCCTCCCACACGCCAATTGTGTGGGGGTATGCGGATGGTTTTGACGGATAGCCCCGTGGTTGCTGGCTGTAGTGCGCTTATGCATAAGGTTGTATAAACGCATAATTGGCATTGGATGGCATAGATTGGCGTATGGTTTGCCCCATTTTTGCCCCATACGCTTCCTAGCTATCCGTTCTCTTTTCACCGTCCGTCGATGAAATGGGCCAAGAAATTTGACGTCGTCTGCTTAGCCTACTCATGAGGCGTTAAAGCCCTATCCCCGATACAACTTCTAAGCAATCCGCCCTTCTGCTACTACGCTGCTTAGCCGACTTCACGGTCGCTCCTGGCAAGCCCTGCGATGGGCAATACGCTACTTCCGCCATATGCTTCCTGTGGACAGTCCAGCGGCAAATCGGTAGCGTCGGTCTGTTGCCAGAATACTAACTGCAATCGAGTTTACTTAAGCTGCGCTAGTAGCATCCAAGCCTTGCTCGGAGCGTAACAATTCGTTCAACCGGGGTCGACTCGCGACTCGACTTGATAAAAGGTGGAAGCTAAACATGGTCAGTCTCGTAGATTCAGCCCGGTGGGCCCCATTGATTGGCCGAATGTTCATCGCTTTTGGCAGCATCGAAGGAACAACAAATAAATGCATCCATGATTGGGCAGGGAAAACAATTCATAAGCATTTTGCACGCGCTCCACTATCCTCACGAATCGACTTGGCACGAGACCTTGCAAAGTCTCAGGATGCGACAAAAGCAACCCAAGAGGCTTTCGTCCATTCGCTTCTTACCGCCAAAAAACTTGCAGAAAGTCGAAATCTTGTTGCGCACAACCCGCTTTGCCTAGTGGTGCTCCAAGATACTCTTGACAACACTCTCCTCGAAGCTATCGCGCATCACACTGACGATAGTAAACTTCTATCGTACGAAGCACTTGTTGATATTGTTGGACGCACGGAGCTTTGTGCGGAGGAACTTGTTCAAAACTTCGTTGCCTTCCGATTAGAAAAGCTTGATTTCGAGGCTCTCAAAACCTTTCCAGGTCTAGGTGGTAACCACCCCACCTAACAATCAGTTCAAGTCATTCGCTTTACACCTGGAAGCAATCCTGGGCTACTTCGCCTGATGTAAAGTGAGTTCAGCTCCCACTAAAGCCTGCAGGGAAATACGGCGTTACAAATACGACCAGTTTTAAGGATTGAAAATCCTACGTATAGCCAGCATTTTGGTATCACCCATGCCGGGTAAATCCAGAGGGCATCACATGCCAAAGTTGACCAAAGCAGATTTGTATTATGAGTACAGTTGGAAGGTATCGGAAGGAGACAACCCCAAGCTAATCGGCGAGGATGCTAATCATTTAAGCCGAAAGGAGGGTTACGAAATGCTGCTTTACCTCAATAGCCTGGTAAGCGCTAATAACGGTGATCTAGAAAAGAGAACCCGCCTCATTGTCGAATGGATGCTGAAGGAAAAGTATAAGTCAACTGCTCCAAGTCGTGAAACCGTAACAGAATGGGTCGTAAAAAATTTCACAGCAATGCAAAAAGATTATCCTCGCTAAAAAGCAGATATTATCTGCTTATCGTTTGCGCTACTAAATGGAAATATTCATGAGTACCTACTTTTCTCATCTGGGTATTAGCTCCTGCGAAATAGGCGGGTTTGTAGCTGAATCGCTCCTGCATGACTTGCGCGTTAACAATTTCACTTTCACAAATTTCCCCGAGGTGATTACTGAGTGGGACGAAAATAATTTTTTCATTAAGCTTCGAGTACATGACCACACTACTGAACCAGAGCCGTTCACATATGAAGAAATAAAGGCACTATTGAAAACATTCAAGGCCAAAAAGCCTTTTGACAAATCATTCTTCAACAAAATTCAGAAACTAGCAGTTCAACTTGAATCCCTAATTGGTAAGTCCCGCGATAATGCATGACTTCAACCAAAACTTTCAATAATCGGCGGAGTTATAGCCCGCCGACTTTCTCTTTTCAGAACAACCCTCCCAATGCTGCCGGCTCCCAATTCATAATCACCAACTCGCCACTAACCTGAGCCTTCCCCTGACGTTGGTTTGTGGTGGTGTAACGGATGTCGAGCGTCTCAAAGTGGAACCCGGAAAAAACCCGCCGGATGTCTGGATGATCATTGATGCTGACCATCACCTTGCCCTGGCAGCGCCTCATGAATTCGGCCATCCGCTCATAGTTTTCAAAGGGGAAATCCACGCCATAGCCGGCGGTCTGCCAATAAGGCGGATCCATGTAGTGGAAGGTATGGGCACGGTCATAGCGCTCTGCACACTCTAGCCAGCCCAGGTTCTCAACTTAAGTCCCGGAAAGACGCTGCCACGCAGCCGAGAGGTTTTCCTCAATTCGTAACAGGTTGATCGTCGGAGCAGTGGTTGCGGTGCCGAACGTCTGCCCTGTCACCTTCCCCGCAAATGCATGGTGCTGCAGGTAGAAAAACCGGGCCGCGCGCTGGATGTCGGTGAGGGTTTCAGGGCGAGTCATCTTCTGCCATTCGAACACCTGCCGCGAGCTGAGCGCCCATTTGAACTGGCGCACGAATTCTTCCAGGTGGTTCTGCACCACGCGGTACAGCGTCACCAGGTCGCCGTTAATGTGATTGAGGACTTCAACTGGCGCGGCCTGGGGACGCATGAAGTAGAGCGCGGCGCCGCCGGCAAAGACCTCGACGTAGCATTCATGGGGCGGGAAGAGCGGGATAAGGCGATCGGCTAGGCGGCGCTTGCCGCCCACCCAAGGGATGATGGGGGTCGACATATAAAAGCAAGACCTTTGCTGTATGAATAAACAGTGCTAGGCTCGTTTCGCTTTGTGCACGAAGCAGGAGCCTTGGCTGGACTTGCAGGGGAAAGCTGCAGGGAAGGTGGCCGGGTTGGATGTTGACGCATCCCGCCTGGCGCTCCTTTCATTTTGAGGTAATAAGACCAGTCGCGATGCGGAAGCAGTCTGAGCAGGAAAGACAAGCTCGCCACATAATTTATGAAATGCGACGATCTTCTGTCTAAAACCTTTATACGAGATAGCAGTTTTTTCTCCCGATGAAATCGAGACGGTTACGTTAGTTTTAGACTGCATTATGTGCATGAGAAATTGACGTATGGCATGATATCTTTTTGACTTCAAGCCAAGCAGGGAGATACGCATAATGCTTACTGACGAGCAAATTGAGGCGGCAAAAAGAACAACCCACTACTCAAGTACCGAGCCCCCGCTTCACGAGCATAACGACTGCATACGCTTTGCATATGAGTGGCTCGACGCCCAGGTAAAGACGAAAGGAAAGCTGAAGAGTCCACTTCAGATAAAACACCTTATCGAGCGATGGGCTGGGCGATATGTTTCGACCTCCGATGTCGATGTTGCAGCGAGTCTCCACCCGCAAGTGCAGGGCAAGTACCCATATTTCACCATCAGCTCCAAGCTGACCAATCCATCGGCAACGCGAATCTCTAGCCTTGGGCAGGCGTTCTCACAAAACCAAAACGAGTATCACGACCTGAGTAACTACTCTCGCAGCGAATAGATCTACCCGGACATTGGGGCGGGCCAGTTTAAACCATTGCGTGACTTTCTCGTCCGACTCAATCCACATCATCCTGTGGACTAGGATCATGATCAGTTCTCCTACCCAATTATAGGTCACCGCGTGATAGCCCTGACATACGCCTGACAAGACCGCAGCGCGATCACGGCGTTATCCCCATCGTTGGTGATGGCAATAATTCGCTGAGCATGCGCTGGGTCAAGTTGGGCTCTACGGGCTGCATGAACCACGCCGACGGCGCCGGGGGTGGTAGGCACGTCGCAGCCACTGGTTGAATCCGTGGCGTCGAGAAGGACTGACAGCCGCACATCAGCAGTGGCAAGGCGATCACGCAGAGCAGCCTGGTTACGTTGGGCATCGGATAATTCCTTGGTGTGTTGTTGGTCCTGGCGGGCGAGCTGCTGCTCGGTGGACAGTCGCTTGGCCTGCTCGGATCGGGCTTGGGCGGTGGCGGCATTGCTGATCGTGCTCAGGTCCGTTTGGAACTGAGCTACCTGCTCGGCGAGCTTCTTGCCCATGCGCCATTCCTGTACTTGCCAGGCGCCACCAGCACCAATGCCGATCAGCAATACGCAGACCAGAAAGATAAGCGCCACCTTGTACTGCGTCACCAATTCGCCCATGACTCCTCCCAATTCGGCAGATCGATCGTCTGACCAGCCAGAGCGTGCGTGCAGTCGCCCAGGTACTGGATTCGACCATCGGTGACGAATGAGTGGCAAATCTTGCCGAAACGGCTGGCATAAACCGCCTCTCTTCCACCCTTGGCATAGATAGCGTCGTACTCCGCCTCTTCCTCGGGCGTCATTACACTACGTCCATCAGGGGCGCCCGTGGTTCGAGCCAGCACAGAAGGCGTGAAAGTCAGCGCGTCCGGGTTGCCGTTGTAGCCCCAGTTCGGCCCGGGCGTGTTGGGTGAGTTGACCTTGATGCTATGCGGGCCGTTGCAGCCATTGCAGAAGAACCAAATCGAGCCGTCAACTGCCCGGCCAAGACAGCGCCCTATGGTTTTTATTTCGCTCATGCCAGCACCCCCAGCGCCTTGTCGTAAAGCGCCTGGCGGTCGTCCTGGCCGGTGAGGCCACCATTGATGCGCCGGGTGGCCGTTGAAGACATCGACTCGGACGCCGGGCAGATCAACATCACTCGCGCCATAACCGCCAACGGCACGTTCAAGGTTCCGAAGACGGGGAAGCCGCGTTCAGTACTATTAATGCCGCCTGCGGTCGAAGCCTGCCGAGTATTGATGTCGCTTGTTGCCGATCACCCTGCACGCCTCATTGAGGTATTCCAGAACCGACACGAGAGCCGGAAAGAGAGGGTCACCCCAGTGCTTTCTCCTTCCACCCAGGCGCGCAAGAAGATCATAAACTTCTGGTATGTTCCCACCGCTTGGAATACCAAGTGGGCGGCGATCCAAAAGCGTTCAGGCATCCGTACGCGCCGGCCATATCAGACTCGACACACCTACGCGTGCTGGTGTCTGACTGCTCGTGGCAACCTTGCGTTCATCGCAAAGCAGATGGGTCACAAAGACTTCACCATGTTGGTTGAGGTATACGCCAAGTGGATGGATGACGAGTCACCAACTGAGCTGCTGCGCATATGGCACAACATGCGCAAATTTAACGATAACTAACTGTTTTTTTTGCATAAAAAAACCCGGCATAAAGCCGGGTTTTTTTGATTGCCAATCAGCACATCATGACGGGTTTCTCGATGCCCAGCTCAGCGCACGCTTGCTTCAGGCTTTGATCAGCCTCTTGAAAACGACGTACACGGGCCAGAGTGTAATCGCGACCACTGAGCCCATCTTTACGAGGCGTGGTGGCGTGCTTTGTCTGATACTCGCTAGCGCTAAAGCTTTTCATGACCTGATTCCTTTCCTTACAAGGGAATAAAGCAATCTTTGTTGCTTTGATATGTTTCTAACTGGTGCTGCAAAACGTGTTTGAAGGTTGCGTGATCATTAGAATACGTCGCCGCATGCACTCCATTGAACCCCTGATGATCGAGGTAACGATAGAACAGCTCGTCGAACATATCTACCTGCTCACGGACGCTTTCTCGGATCGTTTTGTTCTTGAAATCGTCAATGAAGTGATAATAATCACCATACGGCCATCGCGGACGGTGGTACATCAGCACCGCAGGCTTCAGAGGATTCACAGAAACAACACGCCCCTCACTAGGGTCATTCAGAGGGTTGATCGGATCAAGCGCGAACCACAGCCAGAGCACTGCTGCGCAGCTCATCGCGAATCTACCCACCGCAATTTCCACATCAGCATTGGTGCGACCCAAAGCCTCAATGAGATCCTGCAGCTGACCAACATTGCCACCGGGATTTGCCCGCAAATAGATGCGAATTTTTTTCCCAAGCGGGGCGTCCTGAAGGACCTGAATTAAAGGTCCCACTGACGCCGGGTCGATACAGGCAAGCTCAAGAGTCTCTCTATCATCCTCGACCACGTGCAACTGTGACACTACGGCCTCAACAACAGTTCCATCCTGGTCGGCAATCGCACCTACTTCCATGAAAAACCCTTAATAGACACATTTATTGCCATACATCATATGGCAATAGTGGCAATTGGCCACCTATACAGTCGAAAAAAGCCCGGCTTGGGCCGGGCTTGTCAATCACTGCCAAAAAACTGCAGTGACTGGATGAGCGAATCTTCGGTGATGCGGCCTTTTGATGTCAAGCAATGCTTTGTGACATGTCACAATTTTCTAGGAAATGACCTACAGATAATAAACGCTCCCCCACTAATTCACCCTCTCTCAGAAGCTTTGCGTAACGCGTGCTGAAAATTCGGAGCACGTGGTAGCCTAAGACCTCACGTGCAACAGACAGGCGGTGACTCTGTCTATATGTGAGCATTAGGGCCATGTGTGTAGGAATGAAAATTCCTCTCATCGCGGTACTACTTGCCCCATACTTGCCCCAAACACTCAAGACACACACGCTAAGCTACTGATGAATAAAGCAATTTCCGATCTGTCCTCCCACACACCAATGATGCAGCAGTACTGGCGCCTGAAAAACCAGCACCCTGATCAGTTGATGTTCTATCGCATGGGCGACTTCTACGAGATCTTCTATGAAGACGCGAAGAAGGCTGCCAAGTTGCTGGACATCACCCTGACCGCGCGTGGGCAGTCGGCGGGGCAGTCGATTCCGATGTGTGGGATTCCTTACCATTCGTTGGAAGGTTATCTGGTCAAGCTGGTCAAGCTGGGCGAGTCAGTGGTGATCTGTGAGCAGATCGGCGATCCGGCCACCAGCAAGGGGCCGGTTGAACGTCAGGTGGTGCGCATTATTACGCCGGGGACGGTGAGTGATGAGGCGCTGCTGGACGAGCGTCGCGACAACCTGATCGCCGCGGTGCTGGGCGATGAGCGTTTGTTCGGGCTGTCGGTGCTGGATATCACCAGTGGCAACTTTACTGTGCTGGAGATCAAGGGCTGGGAGAACCTGCTGGCGGAGCTGGAGCGCATCAATCCGGTGGAGTTGTTGATTCCGGATGATTGGCCGAAGGATCTGCCGGCGGAAAAACGCCGTGGGACAAAGCGTCGCGCGCCGTGGGATTTCGAGCGTGATTCGGCGTTGAAAAGCCTGTGCCAACAGTTCTCGGTGCAGGACCTTAAAGGCTTCGGTTGTGAAACGTTGACACTCGCTATCGGTGCCGCCGGTTGCCTGCTTGGCTACGCCAAGGAAACCCAGCGCACCGCCCTGCCGCATTTGCGTAGCCTGCGTCACGAGCGTCTCGACGATACCGTAGTGCTCGATGGCGCCAGCCGTCGCAACCTGGAGCTGGACACCAACCTGGCCGGCGGGCGCGATAACACCCTGCAATCGGTGGTTGACCGCTGTCAGACGGCCATGGGCAGTCGCTTGCTGACCCGCTGGTTGAACCGTCCACTGCGCGACCTGACTGTACTGCAAGCGCGACAGACCTCTATTACCTGCCTACTCGACGGCTATCGCTTTGAAAAGCTGCAGCCACAGCTGAAGGAAATCGGCGATATCGAGCGCATCCTGGCGCGGATTGGCCTGCGTAACGCGCGCCCGCGTGACCTGGCACGCTTGCGCGACGCCCTTGGGGCCTTGCCTCAACTGCAAGTGGCGATGACCGAGCTGGATACGCCACACCTGCAACAGCTTGCGGTTACCGCGGGTACGTACCCGGAACTCGCGGCACTGCTGGAAAAAGCCATCATCGACAACCCGCCGGCGATCATCCGCGACGGCGGCGTACTCAAGACCGGTTACGACAGCGAGCTGGACGAGCTGCAATCCCTGAGCGAAAACGCCGGGCAGTTCCTGATCGACCTGGAAGCCCGCGAAAAGGCCCGCACCGGCCTGGCAAACTTGAAAGTCGGCTACAACCGCGTGCATGGCTACTTTATTGAGTTGCCGAGCAAGCAGGCTGAATCGGCACCGATCGACTATCAACGTCGCCAGACCCTCAAGGGCGCCGAGCGCTTTATCACCCCGGAACTCAAAGCGTTCGAAGACAAGGCCCTGTCGGCCAAGAGCCGTGCCCTGGCGCGGGAAAAAATGCTTTACGAGGCGTTGCTCGAAGACTTGATCAGCCAACTGGCGCCGCTGCAGGACACCGCGGCGGCCCTGGCCGAACTGGACGTGCTGAGCAACCTGGCCGAGCGTGCGCTGAACCTTGACTTGAACTGCCCGCGTTTTGTCAGCGAGCCGTGCATGCGCATCGTGCAAGGTCGCCACCCGGTGGTAGAGCAAGTGTTGACCACGCCGTTCGTCGCCAACGACCTGTCGCTGGACGACGATACCCGCATGCTGGTGATCACCGGTCCGAACATGGGCGGTAAATCCACCTACATGCGCCAGACCGCTTTGATCGTGCTGCTGGCGCATATCGGCAGCTTCGTGCCGGCGGCCAGCTGCGAGCTGTCACTGGTGGACCGGATTTTCACCCGCATCGGTTCCAGCGATGACCTCGCCGGTGGCCGTTCGACCTTTATGGTGGAAATGAGCGAAACCGCCAACATCCTGCACAACGCCACCGAGCGCAGCCTGGTGCTGATGGACGAAGTGGGCCGTGGCACCAGCACCTTTGACGGCCTGTCCCTGGCGTGGGCGGCGGCCGAGCGCCTGGCGCACTTGCGTGCCTATACGCTGTTCGCCACACACTACTTCGAGCTGACCGTGTTGCCGGAAAGTGAGCCACTGGTGGCCAACGTGCACCTGAATGCCACCGAGCACAACGAGCGCATCGTGTTCTTGCATCACGTGCTGCCGGGGCCTGCCAGCCAGAGTTACGGCCTGGCCGTGGCACAACTGGCCGGCGTGCCAAACGATGTGATTACCCGCGCCCGCGAACATCTCAGCCGCCTGGAAACCACGGCCCTGCCCCATGAAACCGTGGTCACCAGCCCAACCAAAGCCACCAGCAAACCGGCCGCACCGCATCAGAGTGACATGTTCGCCAGCCTGCCCCATCCGGTGCTGGATGAGTTGGCAAAACTTGACCTGGACGGCTTGACGCCCCGTAAAGCGCTCGAAATGTTATATGCACTGCAGGTTCGGATATAACGCAGACGCTTGCAAGCTGGTAGACTCTCGCGCGGTTTGGGATGCTGTGGGCTTTTAGCCTGGCCTGCAGACTATCGCTCCCGAACCTCGCGAGCCCTGCCACAAAGGGTTTCGCTGCCGCCGCCTGAGGAGAAAATTAGAAATGACCTTCGTCGTTACCGACAACTGCATCAAGTGCAAGTACACCGACTGCGTCGAAGTGTGTCCGGTGGACTGCTTCTACGAAGGCCCGAACTTCCTGGTTATCCACCCGGACGAGTGCATTGACTGCGCCCTGTGTGAGCCTGAATGCCCGGCCGTCGCTATTTTCTCCGAGGACGAAGTCCCGGCAGAAATGCAGGAATTTATTCAGTTGAACGTCGAGCTGGCGGAAATCTGGCCGAATATCACTGAACGCAAAGACCCGATGCCGGATGCAGCGGAGTGGGATGGCAAAAAAGGTAAGATTGCAGACCTCGAACGCTGATAGCGTTGCCCCCTAAAAGGCCCCTTGCGGGCCTTTTTGCGTTTCTGGAGGGCGGGTTTTACTTTTCTACAGGCAAAAAAAAGGGGCGGTATGACCCGCCCACATTTTTCCCTAGTCCCTGTATTCCTTTTCATCATCCTGATGAATCGCATCCTGCGACATTCCTTCAAACCATCGTTCCTTGATGGCTGTGCCAATCCGTGGACACAGGGCTGATCTTAGAGAGTTCCAAAGTAAGTTCAACGGGATGCACGCCGCCGGCCGGCAACCTTTCGTGTCAAACAAATAACAATTAATTGTTATATTTCAATTAGATAGAAAAATCTCTCAGGATTTTTGGACGTACATGGCGGATGAAAAAACCAAACACTTACGGAAAAGTAAGCAAATGCTTACACCACCCACTGCGTAAAAGCGCCGTCGCGACTGCGTGACCACTCTCCACACATGAAAAAGCCCCGACACAGTCGAGGCTTTTTCCCTTCATTAACCTCAGTCGTCGCTGACGGTAATGGTCGGCATCGCGGGCGTCGCCGCCTCTTGCAGGACGATCCGCGCGCCCACATGACGCGCCAACTCCTGATAGATCATGGCGATCTGGCTATCCGGCTCAGCCATGACGGTGGGCTTACCGCCGTCAGCCTGCTCGCGGATCGACATCGACAGCGGCAGTGAAGCCAGCAGCTCCACGCCGTATTGGGTCGCCAGCTTCTCGCCGCCGCCTTCGCCGAACAGATGCTCGGCGTGGCCGCAGTTGGAGCAGATGTGGACCGCCATATTCTCCACGACGCCCAGCACCGGGATATTGACCTTGCGGAACATCTCCACGCCTTTCTTCGCGTCGAGCAGCGCCAGGTCCTGGGGCGTGGTGACAATCACCGAGCCGGCCACCGGCACCTTTTGCGCCAGGGTCAGCTGGATATCACCGGTGCCTGGCGGCATGTCGATCACCAAGTAGTCCAGGTCGCCCCAGGCAGTCTGGGTGACCAGTTGCAGCAAGGCGCCGGAAACCATCGGCCCGCGCCAGACCATTGGCGTGTTGTCATCGGTAAGAAAGGCCATGGACATCACTTCCACGCCCAGTGACTCGATGGGCACGAACCACTTCTGGTCCTTGACCTTCGGCCGCGTGCCTTCGGCGATGCCGAACATCACGCCTTGGCTCGGGCCATAGATATCCGCGTCGAGAATGCCCACGCGCGCGCCCTCGCGGGCCAGGGCCAAGGCCAGGTTGGCCGCCGTGGTGGACTTACCCACACCGCCCTTGCCGGACGCCACCGCGACCACGTTCTTGACGTTGGCCAGGCCCGGGATCTGCGCCTGGGCCTTATGCGCAGCGATCACGCATTGGATGTCGACCTTGGCGGAACGAACGCCCTCGAGGCCCTCAATGGCCATTTGCAGCATCTGCGCCCAACCGCTCTTGAACAGACCTGCGGCATAGCCCAGCTCCATGTGGACCGACACCTGGTCGCCCTGGATTTCGATGGCACGTACACAGCCGGCGCTGACCGGGTCTTGGTTCAAATAGGGGTCGGTGTACTGGCGAAGGACGGCTTCCACCGCTGCGCGATTGACGGCGCTCATGGGCTACTCCCGAAAAAAGACTGACTGAAACAGGCGGCTATCCTAACCGTTCCAGCGGCTTAACGGCATGCTTTCGCAGGTTGGGAAGATTCGGAAACAGCGCCACGGGGTGAAATAAATTTCCCGGCGCTTTATAGTGGCCGACCTCCGTTTCATCAAGTAGCCGAGCCCCATGTCCGAGCCACGCAAGATCCTCGTCACCAGCGCCCTGCCCTATGCCAATGGTTCAATCCACCTTGGCCATATGCTTGAGTACATCCAGACCGATATGTGGGTGCGCTTCCAGAAGCATCGCGGCAATCAATGCATTTATGTCTGCGCGGACGACGCCCACGGATCGGCCATCATGCTGCGCGCCGAAAAGGAAGGCATCACCCCGGAACAACTGATCGCCAATGTGCAGGCTGAACACAGCGCCGACTTTGCCGAGTTCCTGGTCGACTTCGACAACTTCCACTCGACCCACTCCGACGAAAACCGCGAGCTGTCGAGCCAGATCTACCTGCGGTTGAAGGAAGCCGGGCACATTGCCACGCGCTCGATCACCCAGTATTTCGACCCGGAAAAGAAAATGTTCCTGGCCGACCGGTTCATCAAAGGCACCTGCCCGAAATGCGGCACCGAGGACCAGTACGGCGACAACTGCGAGAAATGCGGTGCCACCTACGCACCCACCGACCTGAAGAACCCGAAGTCGGCGATCTCCGGCGCCACCCCGGTGCTCAAGGACTCCCAGCACTTCTTCTTCAAGCTCCCGGATTTCCAGCAAATGCTGCAAACCTGGACGCGCAGCGGCACCCTGCAGGACGCCGTGGCCAACAAAATCGCCGAATGGCTGGATGCCGGCCTGCAACAGTGGGACATTTCCCGCGATGCACCGTACTTTGGCTTCGAGATCCCGGGCGAGCCGGGCAAGTATTTCTACGTGTGGCTGGACGCGCCGATCGGCTACATGGCCAGCTTCAAGAACCTGTGCGACCGCACGCCGGAACTGGATTTCGACGCCTTCTGGGCCAAGGATTCCACCGCCGAGCTGTACCACTTCATCGGCAAGGACATCGTCAATTTCCACGCCCTGTTCTGGCCGGCGATGCTTGAAGGGTCGGGCTACCGCAAGCCAACCGGCATTGCCGTGCACGGCTACTTGACGGTCAACGGCCAGAAGATGTCCAAGTCCCGTGGCACCTTTATAAAGGCGCGCACCTACCTGGACCACCTGTCGCCGGAATACCTGCGCTACTACTACGCGTCCAAGCTGGGCCGTGGCGTCGACGACCTCGACCTGAACCTGGAAGACTTCGTACAGAAGGTCAACTCGGACCTGGTCGGCAAAGTCGTCAACATCGCCAGCCGTTGCGCCGGTTTTATCCACAAGGGCAACGCCGGTGTATTGGTGGCCGAGAATGCCGCGCCGGAACTGACCGACGCGTTCCTGGCCGCTGCGCCAAGTATCGCCGACGCCTATGAAGCTCGCGATTTTGCCCGCGCCATGCGCGAGATCATGGGCCTGGCCGACCGCGCCAACGCCTGGATCGCCGACAAGGCGCCGTGGTCGCTGAACAAGCAGGAAGGCAAACAGGCGGAAGTCCAGGCGATCTGCGCCACGGGCGTGAATCTGTTCCGCCAGTTGGTGATCTTCCTCAAGCCGGTGCTGCCGTTGCTCGCCGCCGATGCCGAGGCGTTCCTCAACGTCGCGCCGCTGACCTGGAACGATCACGCCACTCTGCTCAGCAACCATCAGTTGAACGAGTTCAAGCCGCTGATGACCCGTATCGACCCGGTGAAAGTCCAGGCCATGACCGACGCTTCGAAAGAAGACCTGGTCGCCAGCCAGACCGACACCGGCGAATCGGCACCGGCCGGTAACGGCGAGCTGGCCAAGGACCCGATTTCTGCGGAAATCGAGTTCGACGCCTTTGCCGCCGTGGACCTGCGTGTCGCGCTGATCGTCAAGGCCGAAGCCGTGGAAGGTGCCGACAAGTTGCTGCGCCTGACCCTGGACCTCGGCGGCGAGCAACGCAACGTGTTCTCCGGGATCAAGAGCGCTTATCCGGACCCGTCCAAGCTCGATGGTCGCTTGACCATGATGATCGCCAACCTCAAGCCACGGAAAATGAAGTTCGGTATCTCCGAAGGCATGGTGATGGCGGCCGGCCCTGGTGGCGAAGAGATCTACCTGCTGAGCCCTGACAGCGGTGCCAAGCCGGGTCAACGCATCAAGTAAGCCTATGGGCCTGTGGCGAGTAAATTAGGCCTATTGTAGGAGCCCGGCTTGTCGGCAATGGCGATCTCAAGGACGCTATCGCCGGCAAGCCGGGCTCCTACAAATCCATTACACGCCTGTTCGCTTAATCGGCATACCCGTGATCACAGCATGAACCTGATTCAACGTATCGACGCGCTGCTGCCGCAGACCCAATGCGGCAAATGCGGGCACCCGGGCTGCAAGCCTTACGCCGAGGGCATCGCACGAGGCGAGGCAATCAACAAGTGTCCGCCCGGCGGGCAGGAAACCATCGCCGGCCTTGCACTGTTGCTGCGCGTGCCGGTGCTGGACCTCGATACCCATCGCGGGGAAGCGCCAGCCCAGGTAGCGTATATCCGCGAGGCCGAGTGCATCGGCTGCACCAAGTGCATCCAGGCCTGCCCGGTGGACGCTATTGTCGGCGCCGCCAAGCTGATGCACACCGTCATCATTGATGAGTGCACCGGTTGTGACCTGTGCGTTGCGCCCTGCCCTGTCGATTGCATTGAGATGCACCCAGCGACCCGCGAGCTACCGATTGTGGGTGGCTTGGCGACCAATGATCGTGAGCATCATGAACGCGGCCTGAAACGTGACCGGGCTAGGCGGCGCTTTGAACAACGCAACGCGCGCCTGCAACGGGAAGAAGCCCACAAACTCGCCGAACGCCTGGCACGGGCCAAGCGCTCGGCGCCAACACAGCCCGTGCCAGCCGATGCGGCTCAGGCGGCCCAAGAGGCAGCGGTCAAGCAGGCTAAAATCACGCTCGCCATGAGCCGTGCCCAACTGCACAAATCCTTGAAGGCGTTCGGCCACCCGCCGACCTTTGAGCAGCAGTCGCAGTTGATCGTCCTGCAGCAGCAGTTCGAAGCAGCAGAGCAGGCACTTGCAGCATTGGAAGTCATCACCCCGACGACCCTGCCGCCGCCGAAAGACCCCGCACTCAAACGCGCAAAAATCCAATTGGCCATGCGGCGCGCCGAATTGAAAAAAGCCCAGGACCAGAACGCTGACGAACAGCAACTGGCAATCCTGAGCGCTGCGCTGTCCAGCGCGGAGCAAGCCTTGCACGATGCAGAGGCTGACAGTCAGCAGCCTCGGCCCGATTTGCAGCGCGTGGAAAAACGCCCCATCGACGCTCAACTGCGCCAGCTGAAAACCGCCCTGGCGTACGCCCGGGCGGAGGTGAGCAAATTACAACGCCAAGCGGGCGTAAATGCAGATCAACTGAAAGCCGCACAACACAGGCTTGAGGAAACGCAGCGTCAGGTGGACGCCTACGTCGACGCGTGACCCGCTACGAGCGCTGCCGGGCGCCGTAACGATCGTTTATCCTGTTCGAGATACTTGCTCACAGAACCCCAAGCCTGGACCCACTCTTCACATTGATGCCGAACGCCTGCAAGGAAACCACCGCCCCATGAACGCCGCAAAACGCTTGGAAATTTTCCGCAGGCTTCACGAAGACAATCCGGAACCCAAGACCGAACTGGCCTACACCTCGCCCTTCGAATTGCTGATTGCGGTGATCCTGTCGGCACAATCCACGGACGTGGGCGTCAACAAGGCCACAGCCAAGCTCTATCCCGTGGCGAACACGCCGGAGGCAATCTATGCCCTGGGTGTGGAGGGGTTGTCGGAATACATCAAAACCATCGGCCTGTACAACAGCAAGGCCAAGAACGTCATCGAAACCTGTCGTCTGCTGGTGGAATTGCACGGCAGTGAAGTGCCACAAACCCGCGAAGCCCTGGAAGCCCTGCCAGGCGTTGGCCGTAAAACTGCCAACGTGGTGCTTAACACCGCTTTCCGTCAACTGACGATGGCCGTGGACACCCACATTTTCCGGGTCAGTAACCGAACCGGCATTGCCCTTGGGAAAAACGTGGTGGAGGTGGAAAAGCAGTTGATGAAATTCGTGCCCAAGCCGTATTTGCTCGATTCCCACCACTGGCTGATCCTTCATGGACGCTATGTTTGCCAGGCGCGCAAGCCGCGTTGCGGCAGCTGTCGGATAGAAGACCTGTGCGAATACAAGGACAAGACATCCGACGATTGAGGGACCATTGGTTTTATTGATCGGTCGATTGAAAAAATCTTTTTTACCCGGTCATGGATTATCGTTATAAGGAGCGCCAACGGCAGTCTTAGCCCGGAGTGAACCTTATGAGCACTGGCAAAGAACAACTGGAAGTGGAAGACGACCTCGTTGAATCGGATGACGATGGGGCGGAGACGCCTGTGGCAGAGGTCGCCAAGACCAATTTGAGCAAACGCCGTACCATCGACAATCTTCTGGAAGAACGACGCTTGCAAAAACAACTGGCCGATTACGACTTCGATCTCTGATTGAGAGGTCGACGGCCGGAAGCCTCCCTGACGGAGGCTTTTTTCTGCCGGTTGCCCGGGCAACACGCGGTGGCATCCCCTCCTCTATACCAAGCCGTTACGCTGTGCCAGTTCGATCAGGTCGACGAGAGAGCGGGCGTTGAGCTTGAGCAGCAAACGCGTCTTGTAGGTGCTGACGGTCTTGTTGCTGAGGAACATGCCGTCGGCAATCTCCTTGTTGGTCCTGCCCCGGGCCAACTGCTGCAATACCATCATTTCCCGGCCGGACAGACGCTCGACCATATCGGCCTCACTGGCATTGCCCATGGTGGAGCGTACCGAGTTGAGCGCCTGGTTCGGGAAGTAGCTGTAGCCCGACAAGACGGCCTTGATCGCACTCAGTAACTCGGTCAGGTCCTGTTGCTTGCACACATAGCCGGCAGCACCCGCCTGCATGCAGCGCATGGAAAAATGACCAGGGGCCTGGGACGTCAGCACCAGCACCTTGAACGGTGCAGCCTGCTTGGTCGAAGACAGGCGGCAAATAACTTCCAGGCCATCAAGTTTGGGTATCCCAATATCCAGTATGACAATGTCCGGCATATGCTCCCGTGCAAGTTGCAACGCATCGACACCGTTATCGGTCTCGGCAACGACCTCATAACCATGACGTTCCATTAGCATACGCACAGCAAGACGAATGACGGGATGATCATCCACGATCAGCACTTTATTCATGAGAAAGTCCAATTTCGCTGTTCGAATTATTTAGAGCAAGCACAATAGCCTAGTCGTTTCCTAGTTGGCATAGCATTCCCCCCCAAGCAACAGCAAGCAGAGACCCACCCCACAGCGATAAAGGAATTACCCTACAAAAAAACGCCATCTCGGACTTATCAAGCTTTATGGATCCTTTCAGACCTTTCTGGGGACTTACATATTTTGAGTGAAATATCCATGGGATATTAGGGGTCGGGTAAACGTACCGCACGTAACTCTCAGGAAATGCCCCTTGCCTCTCGCCGTTGGCCGAGTGAACGAGCAGGAAAGATCCGGCTGTTTTAGTTCCATTTAACATATTCACTTACATCCTTAATTCCTACAGACTATTCAGCGCTTTATATATTCGCTGTATCTGCATGAGTGAATTTTCTGTAAGACCAGTTCCTACACAGGTGTAAAAAATTCATTCCCCCTACACACTTCCAACAACAGCCAATTCAAATCCTCTGTTTGGGAAAGGTGGGGATGAAAAATATCAACATATGTTTAATCACTATAAACATCGCGACGTTCTATAAAATACACCGGCAAAAAAAATGGCCCCTTGAACAAGGGGCCATTCTTCACGACAGGCTGAAACTTAGAACAACGAGCGACCTTTGTTGGCCGCAATGCGCATGCGCAATGCATTCAACTTGATAAAGCCTGCCGCGTCCGCCTGATTGTAGGCGCCGCCGTCTTCTTCGAAGGTGGCGATGTTGGCGTCGAACAGGGAGTCATCAGATTTGCGACCGGTAACGATCACATTGCCCTTGTACAGCTTCAGGCGCACAACGCCGTTCACGTGGGCCTGGGACGCGTCGATCATCTGTTGCAGCATCAGGCGCTCAGGGCTCCACCAGTAGCCGGTGTAGATCAGGCTGGCGTACTTGGGCATCAGCTCGTCTTTGAGGTGAGCGACTTCGCGGTCCAGGGTGATGGACTCGATGGCGCGGTGAGCGCGCAGCATGATGGTGCCGCCTGGGGTTTCGTAGCAGCCACGGGACTTCATGCCCACGTAACGGTTCTCGACGATGTCGAGGCGACCGATACCGTGTTCGCCACCGATACGGTTCAGCGTCGCCAAAACGGTGGCCGGGGTCATTTCGACGCCGTCCAACGCGACAATGTCGCCGTTGCGGTAGGTCAGTTCCAGGTATTGCGGCTTGTCGGGAGCGTTCTCCGGGGAGACGGTCCACTTCCACATGTCTTCTTCGTGCTCGGTCCAGGTGTCTTCCAGCACGCCGCCTTCATAGGAGATGTGCAGCAGGTTGGCGTCCATCGAGTACGGGGACTTCTTCTTGCCATGACGCTCGATCGGGATCGCGTGCTTTTCAGCGTAATCCATCAGCTTTTCACGGGACAGCAGGTCCCATTCACGCCAAGGCGCGATCACTTTCACGCCTGGCTTGAGCGCGTAGGCGCCCAGCTCGAAACGTACCTGGTCGTTGCCCTTGCCGGTGGCGCCATGGGAAATGGCGTCGGCGCCGGTTTCGTTGGCGATTTCGATCAGGCGCTTGGCGATCAGCGGACGTGCGATGGAGGTACCCAGCAGGTACTCGCCTTCGTAGACGGTGTTGGCGCGAAACATCGGGAAGACGAAATCGCGGACGAACTCTTCGCGCAGGTCGTCAATGTAGATCTCTTTCACGCCCATGGCTTGCGCCTTGGCACGTGCAGGTTCGACCTCTTCGCCCTGACCCAGGTCAGCGGTGAAGGTCACCACTTCACAGTTATAAGTATCCTGCAGCCACTTGAGGATCACCGAAGTGTCCAGGCCGCCGGAATACGCGAGAACGACCTTGTTTACGTCGGCCATGCCATCACTCCACGGGGTTGTACGGAAAGGCGTCGATTCTACCGACCAAAACCGTGGATTTACAGGGGCGCGACAGCAAATGAAGATAAAGCGACAGATTATGTCGAGAGGGCGACCGATGGTCGCACCTTAGGCTGCACATTATGACGTGTGTGCAGGGTTGCTCGGGCCGCTGGCCTGGGGCGCCGGTTTCTCGGGGGCTGCGACACGTTCGAGCTGAATATTCACCCGACGATTGCGCGCGCGGTTGGCCGCATTGGTATTAGGCGCCAGCGGGTAGCTTTCGCCGTGGAAACGCAAGGTGATCTGCGATTCCGGAATACCGTTGGCCTTGAAGTAGTCCATCACCGCCAAGCCACGACGGCGCGAGACGTCACGGTTGGTCAGGCGGTTGCCGCCGTTGTCCGAATGGCCGTTCAACTCGATATGGTTGACGGTAGGGTCGGCCTTCATGAACGCGAGAATCACGTCGAGTTTCTTCTTGGCCGCCGCGTCCAGTTCGATACCGCCACCCGGGAAACCGACTTCGGTCTGCTTGACCTGGTCGTAATTCATCGGCAACAGCTTGGTGGTGCAAAGCTGGTAGTCGTTGTAGGCCTTGTTGAATTTCACCGGCAATAAGCGGATTTCCGAATAGCCGCCCTCACGCCCATAGTGTCGGACGGTCGGGCTGCGCCCTTCCAGCAACCCCGTAAACAGGCGCCCGGCCTGGGCTTGGGAGCTGTTGAACAAGACGTCGCCACTGCCGGCACGCACGGCGCCGAGGTTGATGTCACCTCGGCCCGGCTGCCAAGGGGCGGCAGCCGCCAACAACGTGGCCGAGCCCACACCCAGCGAGCCGTTGTAGGCTTTCAGGCGAAACGTCGCCTGCTCGCCGGCACGACGCACGAACTCACCCGAGCCGAAGTCGGTGATCGGCTGGGTCAGGCGGCACTCGAACTGATCGCCTTCTACCTTCCACTCAATATTCTCCAGACGTGTCTGGAACGTGAGGGCCATCGCAGGCAGGCTGGCGAACACACTGAGCAGGGCTAGATAATGCTGGCGCACGGGAGGCTCCACTGGTTTCTACAACACTTCAAAGCGTCATACATCGATAAGGCATACAAAAGGCTATCGGTTGCATCCTGCAAAACTTGATAGCGAGTGCCTGCAAGAGTCTTTTCCGGTAGCATTCCCACCAGATTGACCCGCCTGGAATCCCCAATGTCCGACCGCCTGACCCTGCTGCGTCCCGACGACTGGCATATTCATCTTCGCGATGGTGCTGCGTTACCCCACACCGTGGCCGATGTAGCGCGCACGTTTGGCCGCGCCATCATCATGCCTAACCTGGTACCTCCGGTGCGTAACGCCGAGCAAGCCGACGCCTATCGCCAGCGTATCCTCGCTGCGCGGCCGGCCGGCAGCCGCTTCGAACCGTTGATGGTGCTCTACCTCACCGACCGTACCCAGCCCGAAGAAATTCGTGAGGCCAAGGCCAGCGGTTTCGTGCACGCCGCCAAGCTATACCCGGCCGGCGCGACCACCAACTCCGATTCCGGCGTGACCAGTATCGACAAGATCCTGCCGGCCATCGAAGCCATGGCGGAAGTCGGCATGCCGCTGCTGATCCACGGTGAAGTCACCCGTGGCGACGTGGACGTGTTCGATCGCGAGAAGATCTTCATCGACGAGCATATGCGCCGTGTGGTCGAGCTGTTCCCGACCCTCAAGGTCGTGTTCGAGCACATCACCACCGCCGATGCCGTGCAGTTCGTTACCGAGGCCTCGGCCAACGTCGGCGCGACGATCACCGCGCATCACCTGCTGTACAACCGCAACCACATGCTGGTGGGCGGGATTCGGCCGCACTTCTATTGCTTGCCGATCCTCAAGCGCAACACCCACCAGGTGGCCTTGCTGGATGCGGCGACCAGCGGCAATCCGAAGTTTTTCCTCGGCACCGACTCGGCACCCCACGCCCAGCACGCAAAAGAAGCCGCGTGCGGCTGTGCCGGTTGCTATACCGCGTTTGCCGCCATTGAGCTGTATGCCGAAGCATTCGAACAGCGCAACGCGCTGGACAAGCTCGAAGGCTTCGCCAGCCTCAATGGCCCGCGCTTCTACGGCCTGCCGGCGAATACCGACCGCATCACCCTGGTCCGTGAAGACTGGACCGCCCCTGCCAGCCTGCCGTTTGGCGAGCTGACTGTTATCCCGCTGCGCGCCGGTGAAACACTGCGCTGGCGCCTGCTGGAGGAAAGCAAGTGAGTGAAGACCATTACGATGACGAACACGAGCACAGTGGTGGCGGTTCCCGTCACCCGATGGCCGAGCGGTTCCGCGGCTATCTGCCGGTTGTCATCGACGTAGAAACCGGTGGTTTCAACTGCGCCACCGACGCGCTGCTGGAAATCGCGGCGACCACCATCGGCATGGACGAACAGGGTTTTGTGTTCCCGGAACACACCCACTTCTTTAGGGTGGAGCCATTCGAAGGCGCCAACATCGAAGCCGCTGCCCTGGAGTTCACCGGGATCAAGCTCGATCACCCGCTGCGCATGGCGGTGAGTGAAGAAGCGGCACTGACCGATATCTTCCGTGGCGTGCGCAAGGCGTTGAAGGCCAATGGCTGCAAACGCGCGATCCTCGTCGGCCATAACAGCAGCTTCGACCTGGGCTTCCTGAATGCCGCCGTGGCGCGGCTGGACATGAAGCGCAACCCGTTTCACCCGTTCTCCAGCTTCGACACCGCGACCCTCGCTGGCCTGGCTTATGGCCAGACCGTACTGGCGAAGGCCTGCCAAGCGGCGGGTATCGACTTTGACGGTCGCGAGGCGCACTCGGCCCGCTACGACACCGAGAAGACTGCCGAGCTGTTCTGCGGCATCGTCAACCGTTGGAAGCAGATGGGCGGCTGGGAAGACTTCAACGACTAACAGCGCTTTTGTGGTGAGCGGACTCGCTATGGTGAGCGGGCTTAGTGTGGTGAAGGGGCTTGTTGTGGTGAAAGGGCTTACTGTGGTGAGCGGGCTTGCCCCGCGCTGGGCTGCGCAGCAGCCCCAATCCAGGCAGCGCATTTATTCAGCTAGACCTCGCAGGCAGGTTTTAGGGCCGCTTCGCAGCCCAGCGCGGGGCAAGCCCGCTCACCACACCAAGCCCGCTCACCACAAAAAGCACGCTTGCCCCAGGGGCTTTTCCTCCACATAAAAAAACCGGCCCTTTCACAGGCCGGTTTTTTTGTACCTCGACTCTGGCTTACAGCTTGCCAGCGTTCTCGGTCAGGTAAGCCGCAACACCTTCCGGCGAAGCGTTCATGCCTTTGTCGCCTTTTTTCCAGTTGGCAGGGCAGACTTCGCCGTGCTCTTCGTGGAATTGCAGGGCGTCGACCAGACGGATCAGCTCTTCCATGTTACGACCCAGTGGCAGGTCGTTGATGATCTGGGAGCGAACCACGCCTTTGTCGTCGATCAGGAACGCGCCACGGAAAGCCACGCCGCCTTCGGATTCAACGTCGTAAGCCTTGGCGATGTCGTGCTTCATGTCGGCAGCCATGGTGTATTTGACTTTGCCGATGCCGCCATCATTGATGGCGGTGTTGCGCCAAGCGTTGTGAGTGAAATGGGAGTCGATGGAAACGGCGACCACTTCAACGTTGCGCGCCTTGAAATCGTCCATGCGGTGGTCCAGGGCGATCAGCTCGGACGGGCAGACGAAGGTGAAGTCCAGCGGGTAGAAGAACACCAGGCCGTATTTGCCTTTGATGGCTTCAGACAGTTTGAAGCTGTCAACGATTTCGCCATTGCCGAGGACGGCGGGTACGTCGAAATCCGGGGCTTGTTTGCCGACGAGTACGCTCATTGGATATCTCCTGATGTGAGGGTGACGATTGAAGTAAAAGGACCGGCCCGAGTCTGCCGTGTTTAAGCGACAGCCCTGTGACGCAGTCACGCTTCGTGAAGACCGACCATCATACACTGAAAAAACCGTTCGTCAGTGCGGGCGCGGTGCCAGCCAATACCCTACGAATCTACTTTGACAATCATTCTCGTTAACATTAAGATCCATCGCACTTAAGCCTTAAACCCGCGATGGTTCTCCCTTATGTATGTGTGCCTCTGTACTGGCGTCACCGACGGACAAATCCGCGAAGCAATCTATGAAGGTTGCTGCAGCTACAAGGAAGTGCGTGAAACCACCGGCGTTGCCAGCCAGTGTGGCAAATGTGCTTGCCTCGCCAAGCAAGTGGTACGGGAAACCCTGACGCAGCTGCAGACAGCGCAGGCCGCGCTCCCCTATTCAGCAGAATTTACACACGCCTGATTGGGCGTGTTTTAAAGAACCGGACTTAACGTCCGGTTTTTTATGCCCGCAATTCAATTAGTTAGCGCCAAGACGCGGAACACAAACATTCTTATTCCGATTAATTTTCATTTATTATTCAATAACTTAGGTTTGACACTAAGGAATTCGCCGCTCAAACTCCGCCTTATACACAGCTATTACAGGGCAGGACCCCAGTCATGAAAGGCGACATCTCAGTCATCCAGCAACTCAACAAAATCCTTGCCAATGAACTGGTCGCGATCAATCAGTACTTCCTGCATGCGCGCATGTATGACGATTGGGGCCTGGAAAAGCTCGGCAAGCGTGAATACAAAGAATCCATCAAGGCCATGAAAGACGCCGACGCGCTGATCAAGCGCATCCTGTTCCTGGAAGGCCTGCCGAACGTGCAGGACCTGGGCAAGCTGAACATCGGCGAGCACACCCTAGAAATGATCAGCAGCGACCTGGGTTTTGAGCGCAAGAGCCACAGCGACCTCAAGGCCGCCATTGCTCACTGCGAAACCAAAGGCGACTTCGGCAGCCGTGAGCTGCTGGAAGACATCCTGGAAGACCAGGAAGAACACATCGACTGGCTGGAAACCCAACTGGGCCTGATCGACAAAGTCAGCCTGGAAAACTACCTGCAATCGCAGATGGGCGAATAAGCCCCAGCACGCAGGTACAAAAAAGCCCCGCTCTCTTAGAGACGCGGGGCTTTTTATTGCACGGCTTTTTACAGAAGCATCAAGCGTTAGTCTTGGCTGCGGCGTTTGCCGCTGCTTCTTTGACCAGCGTTTGCAGCGAACCATCAGCGGCCATCTCAACGATGATGTCGCTACCGCCGACCAGCTCACCGGCTACCCACAGCTGTGGGAACGTAGGCCAGTTGGCGTACTTCGGCAGGTTGGCGCGGATTTCAGGGTTTTGCAGGATATCCACGTAAGCGAATTTCTCGCCACACGCCATGATGGCCTGGGACGCCTTCGCGGAGAAACCGCACTGAGGAGCGTTGGGCGCGCCCTTCATGTAAAGCAGAATGGTGTTGTTGGCAATCTGCTCTTTGATCGTTTCGATGATATCCATGGAACACCTCGGCTGGAACTTTGCGACTCACAGGTCGGCACGGTGGCGCATTGTAACGCAAAATTCCAGCGCGGTGCTCAGGCGGCTGCTACCTGCACGGGAACACCGTTCAACGCAGCATTGCCCGATAACTCATCCAGCCGCCGCTCGTCGGTCAAGTCATTGGCACTCGCGCCTGGTTGCCCGCTGGCGATCGTCATCTGGACACCTGGGCGCCCATGCCCCCAACCGTGGGGCAGGCTGACCACGCCAGGCATCATGTCCAGGCTGGCCAGCACTTCCACTTCGATCATGCCGATGCGCGAACTGACGCGCACGCGCTGGCCATCGCTCAGTTGCCGACGGGCCAGGTCATCCGGATGCATCAACAATTGATGGCGCGGCTTGCCCTTCACGAGCCGGTGATAGTTATGCATCCAGGAATTATTGCTGCGCACATGGCGGCGGCCAATCAGCAGCAGTTCGTCGGCCACAGGCACCGGCTGCGCCGCAAACCGCGCCAGGTCGGCGAGGATCACCGCCGGCGCCGCTTGCACCTTGCCATTGGTGGTCTTCAAACGAGCGGCAAGATTGGGCTGGAGCGGCCCGAGGTCCACGCCGTGGGGATGGTCTGCCAGCATTGCCACGGACAGCTTATGGCTGGACGCGTCACCGTACACCCCGGCACGCAAGCCAAAGTCGATCATCTGTGCAGGCGGCAGGGTGGGTTTGAGCGCAACCCCCGTCTGCGCCGCGAACGCCTTGGCCAGGCCGACGAAAATCTCCCAGTCATGCAGCGCGCCTTCCGGCTTGGGCAAAATCGCGCGATTGAATCGCGTAACGTTACGCACCGCAAACATATTGAACGTGGTGTCGTAGTGATCGTTTTCGAGCGCCGACGTGGACGGCAGGATCAGGTCGGCATAGCGTGTGGTCTCGTTGATATAAAGGTCGATGCTGACCATGAACTCCAGGCCATCCAGCGCCTGTTCCAGCTGACGGCCGTTAGGCGTCGACAACACCGGATTACCGGCCACCGTCACCAATGCCCGGATTTGCCCTTCGCCTTCGGTGAGCATTTCCTCAGCCAAGGCCGACACCGGCAACTCCCCGCCGTACTCCGGGCGCCCGGAAACCCGGCTCTGCCAACGATTGAAATGCCCGCCGCCGGTCGCTGCCACCAAATCCACCGCCGGCGTGGTGCACAGCGCGCCACCGACACGGTCCAGATTGCCAGTCACCAGGTTGATCAATTGCACCAGCCAATGGCACAGCGTGCCGAACGCCTGGGTCGACACCCCCATGCGCCCGTAGCACACCGCCTTGTCGGCGGCGGCAAAGTCCCGCGCCAGTTGGCGGATCTGTTCGGCAGGCACCGCACACTGGCGACTCATGGCCTCAGCGCTAAACCCTGCGATGGCGCGGCGTACATCCTCCAGGCCTTCAATGGGTAGATGGCTGTCGCGGGTCAGGTTTTCGCTGAACAAGGTGTTGAGCACCCCAAACAACAACGCCGCATCACCGCCTGGCCGCACGAACAGATGCTGATCGGCAATGGCTGCCGTCTCGCTGCGCCGAGGATCGACCACCACCACTTTGCCGCCGCGTGCCTGAATCGCCTTGAGGCGCTTTTCCACATCCGGCACGGTCATGATGCTGCCGTTGGACGCCAGCGGGTTGCCCCCCAGGATCAGCATGAAGTCGGTGTGGTCGATGTCGGGGATTGGCAGCAACAGGCCATGGCCGTACATGAGGTAGCTGGTGAGGTGATGGGGTAATTGGTCCACCGAGGTCGCCGAAAACCGATTGCGCGTCTTCAACTGCCCCAGAAAATAGTTACTGTGGGTCATCAGCCCATAGTTATGCACGCTGGGATTGCCCTGATACACCGCCACCGCATTCTGCCCATGCCGCGCCTGAATCCCCGCCAGCCGTTCGGCGATGAGGGCAAAGGCCTCGTCCCAGGCAATCGGCTGCCATTCGTTGCCCACCCGCCGCATGGGCTGGTGCAGGCGGTCGGGATCATTCTGGATGTCTTGCAGCGCGACGGCCTTGGGACAGATATGCCCACGGCTGAAACTGTCCTGGGCGTCGCCCTTGATCGAAGTGATCGCCAGACTGCCGTCCTCGGCTTGGGTGGTTTCCAGCGTCAGGCCACAGATGGCTTCACACAAATGGCAGGCACGGTGGTGGAGAGTCTTGGTCATGGCCAGTCTCTTATCAGGGCTTTGGCCTAACTATGGCCCGCGGACGGCCAAGGCACCACCAACGTCAGTGCCGTGAATCGACAAGCATCAGGCCAGGCCATGGCTAAGCATGAGCAAATGTTTCAGAAACCTCGCAGGCGCGCGCTGAAACCGACGCAGCCTGGCCTGCAGCCGCCTCCGCACATTGCAAAAGGTTGCGACGCCAGTGTACAAATGAACCGCTGCTGTCTGGAATTCGTCTTCAAAAGCGCCTCGGCGCCCTGCTTGAACGCCCTTAAAAACCGTAGCCCTATTGGTAAGACGCGACATTTAATTATAAGATCGCGCCTTCCCCTATTTCGTCGCCCCGTGCGGCTTTCGCCGCAGGTCTCGCCCGTTGTCACAATAAACAAGGCTTTGAGTATCTGCGGTCTGTTGCAAAAGGTAGTTAATGATGAGCGCAAGGCACTTTCTCTCCCTGATGGATTGCACGCCCGAAGAGCTGGTCAGCGTGATCCGTCGAGGCATTGAGCTTAAAGACCTGCGTAACCGCGGCGTACTGTTCGAGCCTTTGAAAAACCGCGTGCTCGGGATGATTTTCGAGAAGTCGTCGACCCGCACCCGCGTGTCCTTCGAAGCCGGCATGATCCAACTGGGTGGCCAAGCCATCTTCTTGTCATCGCGTGATACCCAACTGGGCCGTGGCGAGCCTATCGCCGATAGCGCCAGGGTCATGTCACGCATGCTGGATGCGGTGATGATCCGTACCTTTGCCCACAGCACCGTGACCGAATTTGCCGCTCATTCGCGCGTTCCCGTCATCAACGGCCTGTCCGACGACCTGCACCCGTGCCAGTTGCTGGCCGACATGCAAACCTTCCTTGAGCACCGTGGCTCGATCCAGGGCAAGACCGTCGCCTGGATCGGTGATGGCAACAACATGTGCAACAGCTATATAGAAGCGGCGATCCAGTTCGACTTCCACCTGCGCGTCGCCTGCCCCGAAGGTTTTGAGCCCAGCGCCGAATTCCTCGCCAAGGCAGACGGTCGCGTACAACTGCTGCGCGATCCTAAGGACGCCGTTGTCGGCGCGCACCTGGTCAGCACCGACGTCTGGACCTCCATGGGCCAGGAAGACGAAACCGCCAAGCGCCTGGCCTTGTTTGCGCCGTACCAGGTCACCCGCGAACTGCTCGACCTGGCCGCGCCGGACGTACTGTTCATGCACTGCCTGCCCGCCCACCGTGGCGAGGAAATCAGCCTCGACCTGCTCGACGACCCACGTTCGGTCGCCTGGGACCAGGCTGAAAACCGCCTGCATGCGCAAAAGGCGTTGCTCGAATTTCTCGTCCCGCCGTCTTACCACCACGCATGAGCCATGAATTACTGCTGAACCTGCGCAATCTGGCATGCGGCTATCAAGATCAACGGGTGGTGCAGAACCTCAACCTGCACCTCAATGCGGGTGATATCGGTTGCCTGCTGGGCTCCTCGGGCTGCGGAAAAACCACCACCCTGCGCGCGATTGCCGGCTTTGAACCGGTGCACGAGGGCGAAATCAGCCTGGCCGGTGAAGTCATCTCGAGTGCCGGGTTCACCCTGGCACCGGAGAAACGTCGTATTGGCATGGTGTTTCAGGACTACGCGCTGTTTCCTCACCTCAGCGTCGCTGACAACATTGCCTTCGGCATTCGCAAACACCCGCAAAAAGACCGCGTGGTCGCTGAATTGCTCGAACTGGTAAACCTGAAGAACCTGGGCAAGCGTTTCCCCCATGAGCTTTCTGGTGGCCAGCAACAACGTGTAGCCCTCGCCCGCGCCCTGGCGCCGGAGCCCGCATTGCTGCTACTGGATGAACCCTTCTCCAACCTGGATGGCGAGTTGCGGCGCAAGCTCAGCCACGAGGTGCGCGACATCCTCAAGGCGCGCGGCACCAGTGCGATCCTGGTCACCCATGACCAGGAAGAAGCCTTTGCCGTCAGCGACCAGGTGGGTGTGTTCAAGGAAGGCCGGCTTGAGCAGTGGGACACGCCCTACAACCTGTATCACGAACCGCAGACACCCTACGTCGCGAGTTTTATCGGCCAGGGTTACTTCATTCGTGGCCAATTGAGCTCGCCGGAATCGGTCAGCACCGAACTGGGTGAGCTGCGCGGCAACCGTGCCTACACCTGGCCTACCGGCGGCGCGGTGGACGTGCTACTGCGCCCGGATGACATCGTCTACGCACCCGACAGCGCCTTGAAAGCACGGATCGTCGGCAAGACCTTCCTCGGCGCTTCGACGTTGTACCGCCTGCAACTGCCGACGGGCGCACAGCTGGAATCGATTTTCCCCAGCCATGCAGACCATCAGGTGGGCGCGGATGTGGGGATTCGGGTGGCGGCCGAACACTTGGTGTTGTTCCAGGCGTCCGGCAGCACGGCGGCGCAGATTCCTCAGAGCGAGTCCGGCGTGCGGCGCCACAGCGCCGCTCACTGACGAAACCAGGTCAATAATGTGAGAGGGGCTTGCTGCCGATAGCGGTGTATCAGTCACAGATAAGCTGGCTGATAGACTGCTATCGGGAGCAAGTCCCACATTGGACCTCGGTAGCCTTCGAAGGCGGATCTCAGGCGCGACCAATCGGCGCGAACTTGGCCTGGGTATGCTCCGCCAGCACCACCGCCGGCAATTCAACCTCCAAGCCCCTCCTCCCCGCGCTCACAAAAATCGTTGCGAATGGCTGCGCCGTCACATCAATAAACGTGCGCAAACGCTTCTTCTGCCCCAGCGGGCTGATACCACCTAGCAGGTAGCCGGTGGAACGCTGCGCCGCTGCCGGGTCGGCCATTTCAACTTTCTTGACGCCTGCCGCGTGAGCCAGGGCTTTTAAATCCAGACTTCCGACGACCGGCACCACCGCCACCAACAATTCGCCCTTCTCGCTGCTGGCCAGCAAGGTCTTGAACACCTGCGCCGGGTCGAGGCCCAATTTTTCCGCGGCCTCCAGCCCATACGAAGCAGCCTTGGGATCATGTTCGTAACTGTGGATTCGATGTTCGGCGCGAACTTTTTTCAACAAATCCAATGCGGGGGTCATGACGTCTCCGGAGCGAGGCAAACAGATGGCCAATTCTAGGCCAAGCCCGCACAAAACGCTCTAGTCCGCCCACTCTTAAGGTGCACGTGCCATGTGACAAGTGTGATCATTCACCAGACCAATAGTTTGAAAGTGACCGACAGTTCACTTTCGACCTTTGACAGCCGTCATTCTTGTCTATATTTTTTCGTTTCCGAATACTGTAGGAATACACCTGCAGCATTCACGCAGTGAGCCGTGGCCGGGATGGGGATCCTTGCCAGGGTGAAAATCGCGCAACCGCCCGTTGAGGTCGTGCGCCAGACAAGAACAACAAATGAGGTTTTCCATGACAACTGCTCTTCAACAGCCTTCACTTTCGAGCCAATGCATGGCCGAATTCCTGGGGACTGCGCTTCTGATCTTCTTCGGTACAGGATGTGTCGCTGCGCTCAAGGTCGCGGGTGCCAGCTTTGGCTTGTGGGAGATCAGTATCATCTGGGGGGTCGGCGTCAGCATGGCGATCTACCTGAGCGCCGGTATTTCCGGAGCCCACCTCAACCCGGCTGTCAGCATCGCGTTGTGTATTTTCGCCGACTTCGAAAAACGCAAACTGCCCTTCTATATCCTCGCCCAGATCGCCGGCGCTTTCTGCTCGGCGGCCTTGGTGTACACGCTCTACAGCAATCTGTTTTTCGATTACGAACAAACTCACCACATGGTGCGCGGCTCCCAAGCCAGCCTGGAGTTGGCGTCGGTGTTCTCCACCTACCCCCATGCGCTGCTGAGCACTGCCCAGGCGTTCCTGGTGGAAATGGTGATCACCGCCATCCTGATGGGCGTAATCATGGCCCTTACCGATGACAACAACGGTCTGCCACGCGGCCCATTGGCCCCGCTGCTGATCGGCCTGTTGATTGCCGTGATCGGCAGCGCCATGGGCCCGCTGACGGGCTTTGCGATGAACCCGGCGCGGGATTTCGGGCCCAAGCTGATGACCTTTTTCGCGGGCTGGGGTGAAATGGCCTTTACTGGCGGTCGTGATATTCCTTACTTCCTGGTACCGATTTTTGCACCGATCGTCGGCGCATGCCTCGGCGCCGCAGCGTATCGCGGGCTGATTGCCCGTCACCTGCCGAGCGCCGCACCTGCTATAGCTGAAGAAACACCTGACACGGCTGTCAACGGCAAGACGCGTATTTCCTGATACCGCCGGCCGGGCCCGCACTGCCCCTTTGCGAGCCCGGCTGATTCCTTACTTCCTTATTTTCCGTCTAAGGCAATCGACATGACCGACATTCAGAATAAGAACTACATCATTGCCCTTGATCAGGGCACCACCAGTTCCCGCGCGATCATCTTCGATCGCGACGCCAACGTGGTCTGCACCGCCCAGCGTGAATTCACTCAGCATTACCCGCAAGCGGGCTGGGTCGAGCATGACCCGATGGAAATCTTCGCGACCCAGAGCGCAGTGATGGTCGAAGCGCTGGCGCAGGCCGGCCTGCACCATGACCAAGTCGCCGCCATCGGCATCACCAACCAGCGTGAAACCACCGTAGTGTGGGACAAAGTCACCGGCCGCCCGATCTACAACGCGATCGTCTGGCAATGCCGCCGCAGCACTGAGATCTGCCAGCAGCTCAAACGCGACGGCCACGAGCAATACATCAATGACACCACCGGCCTGGTCACCGACCCGTACTTCTCCGGCACCAAGCTCAAGTGGATCCTCGACAACGTCGAAGGCAGCCGCGAGCGTGCGCGTAACGGTGAACTGCTGTTCGGCACCATCGACAGCTGGCTGATCTGGAAATTTACCGGCGGCAAGACCCACGTCACCGACTACACCAACGCCTCGCGCACCATGCTCTTCAACATCCACACGCTGGAGTGGGATGCGAAGATGCTGGAGATCCTCGACGTACCGCGCGAAATGCTGCCGGAAGTGAAGTCGTCCTCGGAAATCTACGGCCGTACCAAAAGCGGCATCGCCATCGGCGGCATCGCGGGTGACCAACAGGCTGCGCTGTTCGGCCAGATGTGCGTCGAAGCCGGCCAAGCCAAGAACACCTACGGCACCGGTTGCTTCCTGCTGATGAACACCGGCGACAAAGCGGTGAAATCCAACCACGGCATGCTCACCACCATCGCCTGCGGCCCGCGTGGCGAAGTGGCTTATGCCCTGGAAGGCGCGGTATTCAACGGCGGCTCCACCGTACAGTGGTTGCGTGACGAGCTGAAGATCATCGCCGATGCCACCGACACCGAATACTTCGCCGGCAAGGTCAAGGACAGCAACGGCGTGTACCTGGTCCCGGCCTTCACCGGCCTGGGCGCTCCGTACTGGGACCCCTACGCCCGTGGCGCGCTGTTCGGCCTGACCCGTGGCGTACGCGTGGATCACATCATTCGTGCCGCCCTGGAGTCGATTGCCTACCAGACCCGCGATGTACTGGACGCCATGCAGCAGGATTCGGGCGAACGCCTCAAGGCCCTGCGCGTGGACGGCGGCGCGGTGGCCAACAACTTCCTCATGCAGTTCCAGGCCGACATCCTCGGAACCCAGGTCGAGCGCCCGCAAATGCGCGAAACCACCGCATTGGGCGCGGCCTACCTAGCCGGCTTGGCGTGCGGCTTCTGGGGCAGCCTGGATGAGTTGCGCGGCAAGGCGGTGATCGAGCGCGAGTTCGAACCGCAGCTGGACGAGGGCGCCAAGGAGAAGCTCTACGCCGGCTGGCAAAAAGCGGTGAGCCGCACCCGTGACTGGGAGCCGCACGAAGGCGCTGAATAAGCCAACGTCAGGTTGTAACTGGCAGGGAGCGGATTCCTGCGTCATCATGGGCCACTTTTGTATGGCAGCCCAAAGGACGCCCCATGAATCTGCCTCCCCGCCAACAACAAATCCTCGAGCTGGTCCGCGAACGCGGCTATGTCAGTATCGAGGAAATGGCGCAGCTGTTCGTTGTCACCCCGCAAACCATCCGCCGCGATATCAACCAACTGGCGGACGCCAATCTGCTGCGCCGCTACCACGGCGGCGCGGCCTATGACTCCAGTGTCGAAAACACCGCGTACGCCATGCGTGCCGACCAGATGCGCGACGAGAAACAGCGCATCGGCGAAGCCATCGCCGCGCAAATCCCTGATCACGCCTCGCTGTTCATCAATATCGGCACCACCACCGAATCCATCGCGCGTGCGTTGCTCAACCACAACCACCTGAAAATCATCACCAACAACCTCAACGTCGCCACCATGCTCAGCGCCAAGGACGACTTCGATGTGTTGTTGACCGGCGGCAATGTGCGCCGTGATGGCGGTGTGGTGGGCCAGGCGAGTGTCGACTTCATCAACCAGTTCAAGGTCGACTTTGCCTTGGTGGGCATCAGCGGAATCGATGAAGACGGTAGCCTGCTGGATTTCGACTACCAGGAAGTGCGGGTTTCCCAGGCGATTATCGCCAATGCCCGTCAGGTGATCCTGGCGGCGGACTCAAGCAAATTCGGGCGCAACGCCATGATTCGCCTGGGGCCGATCAGTTTGGTGGACTGCCTGGTGACGGACCAGCAGCCGGTGCCGGCCTTGGTGCAGTTGTTGAATGAGCATAAGGTTCGGTTGGAAGTCGTATAACCCTGTGGTGAGCGGGCTTGCCCCGCGCTGGGCGGCGAAGCCGCCCCAATAAGGCCGCATCAGAGTGACCGAGTTGCCTGGGTTTAGGGCGGCTTCGCCACCCAGCGCGGGGCAAGCCCGCTCACTACAAAAGTAGCTCCACCCCCATTGATGTTCACAAATTTTCCTTTTCCCGCCCTTCGATGAGTTTTTTCAATCGAACTTGGGTGGCTGTGCCCGCGTTTATCAGCTACCATTTTCGCAAATGAACATTAATGTTCGAATTCCAATACGAAAAAGATCGCGAGGCCAGCCGATGAACCCTTCTACCTTGCCTGCTCCACCGCTTGCCGAAGTCTACGACGTTGCCGTAATCGGTGGCGGGATCAACGGCGTCGGGATTGCAGCAGACGCAGCCGGTCGCGGTTTGTCGGTATTCCTTTGCGAAAAGGACGACCTGGCCAGCCACACCTCTTCTGCCAGCAGCAAGCTGATCCACGGCGGCCTGCGCTACCTCGAACATTACGAATTCCGCCTGGTGCGCGAAGCCCTGGCCGAACGCGAAGTGCTGTTGGCCAAGGCCCCGCACATCGTCAAGCAGATGCGCTTCGTGTTGCCACACCGCCCGCACCTGCGCCCGGCATGGATGATCCGCGCCGGCCTGTTCCTTTACGACCACCTGGGCAAGCGCGAGAAACTGGCCGGTTCGAAAAGCCTCAAGTTCGGCCCTGACAGCCCGCTCAAAAGCGAAATCACCAAAGGCTTCGAATATTCCGACTGCTGGGTCGATGACGCCCGCCTGGTGGTACTGAATGCCATGGCCGCCCGCGAAAAAGGCGCGCACATCCATACCCAGACCCGCTGCGTGAGCGCACACCGCAGCAAGGGCCTGTGGGAAATGAACATGGAACGCGCCGACGGCAGCCTGTTCTCGATCCGCGCCCGCGCCCTGGTGAACGCCGCCGGCCCTTGGGTCGCCAAGTTCATCAAGGACGACCTGAAACTGGACTCACCGTACGGCATCCGCCTGATCCAAGGCAGCCACCTGATCGTGCCGAAACTGTACGAAGGCGCCCACGCGCATATCCTGCAGAACGAAGACCAGCGCATCGTCTTCACCATTCCGTACCTGAATCACCTGACCATCATCGGTACCACCGACCGTGAATACACCGGCGACCCGGCGAAAGTGGCGATTACCGAAGGTGAAACCGACTACATGCTCAAGGTGGTCAACGCTCACTTCAAGAAACAACTGAGCCGCGACGACATCGTCCACACCTACTCCGGCGTGCGCCCGCTGTGCAACGACGAGTCGGACAACCCGTCGGCTATCACGCGCGACTACACCCTGGCGCTGTCCGGCGGCACGGGCGAGGCACCAATCCTGTCGGTGTTTGGCGGCAAGTTGACCACTTATCGCAAGCTGGCTGAGTCGGCGATGGCACAATTGGCCCCGTACTTCACTCAGATGCGTCCAAGCTGGACCGCCAAGGCCAGCCTGCCCGGTGGCGAAGACATGACCACGCCCGAAGCCCTGGCCGAAGCCATTCGCGACAAATTTGACTGGGTACCGAGCGAGATTGCCCGTCGCTGGTCCACCACCTACGGCAGCCGCACCTGGCGCCTGCTGGAAGGCGTGCAATCGCTGGCCGACCTGGGCGACCACTTGGGTGGCGGCCTGTACACCCGTGAGGTCGATTACCTCTGCGCCGAAGAATGGGTAACCCAACCTCAGGACGTACTGTGGCGCCGTACCAAGCTCGGCCTGTTCACCACCCCGCAAGAGCAGGACAACGTGCAGCGCTACCTGTCTAAAGTTGAGCAGAACCGCAGCAAGATTGAAGCTGCCTGACAGCTCACGCCCACAAAAGCCCCTGCGCCGTAAGGTCCAGGGGCTTTTTTTGGCATTCGGTTTTCCGAACATCGCACCCCGGCGTATTCGGTTTGCCGGACCCAAGGATTAAAAATCACCCGTCATACAAAGTTAATCTTCTTAAAAATCAACCAATTAACCTTTTAATCCTGGCCTGGCACGACTCATGCTCTACACTCTTGGACGATTGCCTGAGACGCCTCAGGAGCCGTCACGGGCATTCGCTGTACAAGAGAGCCGTTTAGCCGGTTTCATAAAAAAAACAAATGTCGAGGAAGTATTGATGCGCATCGTTCCCCATATTCTGGGCGCAGCTATCGCTGCCGCTCTGATCAGCACGCCAGTGTTTGCCGCTGAACTCACCGGCACGCTGAAGAAGATCAACGACTCCGGCACCATCACTCTCGCTCACCGCGACAGCTCCATTCCGTTTTCCTACATCGCGGATGGTTCGGGCAAACCCGTGGGCTACTCCCACGACATTCAGTTGGCCGTCGTCGAGCAACTGAAAAAAGACCTGAACAAACCCGACCTGAAGGCCAAGTACAACCTGGTCACTTCGCAAACCCGTATTCCGCTGATCCAGAACGGCACCGCGGACCTCGAGTGCGGCTCCACCACCAACAACACCGAACGCGCCCAGCAAGTTGATTTCACCGTCAACATCTTCGAAATCGGTACCCGTCTGCTGGTCAAGAAAGACAAGGACGGCAAGCCGAGCTACGCCGACTTCGCTGACCTGAAAGGCAAAAACGTCGTGACCACCGCCGGTACCACGTCCGAGCGCATCATCAAAGCGATGAACGCCGACAAGCAGATGGGCATGAACGTCATCTCCGCCAAAGACCACGGCGAATCCTTCCAGATGCTGGAAAGCGGCCGCGCCGTTGCCTTCATGATGGACGACGCCCTGCTGGCCGGTGAAGAAGCCAAGGCCAAGAAGCCGGACGACTGGGTCATCACCGGTACTCCGCAGTCCTTCGAAGCCTACGCGTGCATGGTGCGTAAAGACGACCCGGCCTTCAAGAAAGCGGTCGATGACGCCATCGTTGCCCTGTACAAATCCGGCGAAATCAACAAGATCTACAGCAAGTGGTTCGAGAGCCCGATCCCACCAAAAGGCCTGAACCTGAACTTCCCGATGAGCGACAAGGTTAAGGAGCTGATCGCTAACCCAAGCGACAAGCCGGCTCCTGACGTAAAAATCTGATACCTGACTAAGCTTATCTCCTGAGGGAGCCAACCCTCCCTCAGGCGTCTGTTACTACCTGCTGGCTTTATTTTTGGAACACTCGACCTGGCGGTTTTCGAGCCGATCGCGTGTGCCTGGCGTTCATCGTCGGGCGGGAATGGATTTTCCCCAAGCGGGTGCTTGTACATCGATCGATCTCGAGGGGAGACCCTAATGAATTACAACTGGGACTGGGGCGTGTTCTTCAAGTCCACCGGCGTGGGCAGCGAGACTTATCTCGACTGGTACATCGCTGGCTTGGGCTGGACCATCGCCATCGCCGTCGTGGCATGGATTATCGCCTTGCTGCTGGGCTCCATTCTGGGGGTCATGCGCACGGTGCCAAACCGCCTCGTATCGGGCATCGCGACCTGCTACGTGGAACTGTTTCGTAACGTGCCGCTGCTGGTTCAGCTGTTCATCTGGTACTTCCTGGTACCCGACATGCTGCCGCAGAACCTGCAGGACTGGTACAAACAAGACCTCAACCCGACCACCTCGGCCTACCTGAGCGTTGTCGTGTGCCTGGGCCTGTTCACCGCCGCCCGTGTGTGTGAACAAGTGCGTACCGGCATCCAGGCGCTGCCACGTGGCCAGGAATCCGCCGCGCGCGCCATGGGCTTCAAGCTGCCGCAGATCTACTGGAACGTGCTGCTGCCCCAGGCCTACCGGATCATCATTCCGCCGCTTACCTCGGAATTCCTCAACGTCTTCAAGAACTCCTCCGTGGCGTCCTTGATCGGCCTGATGGAACTGCTGGCGCAAACCAAACAGACCGCCGAGTTCTCGGCCAACCTGTTTGAAGCCTTCACCCTGGCTACGCTGATCTACTTCACCCTGAACATGAGCCTGATGCTGCTGATGCGCGTGGTCGAGAAGAAAGTCGCCGTGCCCGGCCTGATCTCCGTGGGGGGTAAATAATGGAATTCGATTTCAGCGGCATCATCCCCGCCATCCCGGGCCTGTGGAACGGCATGGTCATGACCTTGCAGTTGATGGTCATGGGTGTGGTCGGCGGTATCGTGCTGGGTACGATCCTGGCGCTGATGCGCCTGTCTTCCAGCAAACTGCTGTCGCGGGTGGCCGGCGCTTATGTGAACTACTTCCGCTCGATCCCGCTGCTGTTGGTGATCACCTGGTTCTACCTGGCGGTGCCGTTCGTACTGCGCTGGATCACCGGCGAAGACACCCCGATCGGTGCGTTCACCTCCTGCGTCGTGGCCTTCATGATGTTCGAAGCCGCGTACTTCTGCGAAATCGTGCGGGCCGGCGTGCAGTCGATCCCCAAGGGCCAGATGGCGGCGGCACAGGCGATGGGCATGACCTATGGCCAGACCATGCGCCTGATCATCCTGCCCCAGGCGTTCCGCAAGATGACCCCGTTGCTGCTGCAACAGAGCATCATCCTGTTCCAGGACACCTCGCTGGTCTACACCGTGGGCCTGGTGGACTTCCTCAACTCCGCCCGTTCCAACGGCGACATCATCGGCCGCTCCAATGAGTTCCTGATCTTCGCCGGTGTCGTCTACTTCATCATCAGCTTTTCCGCCTCGCTGCTGGTCAAGCGTCTGCAAAAAAGGTTTGCCGTATGATCTCTATCAAGAACATCAACAAGTGGTATGGCGACTTCCAGGTGCTGACCGATTGCAGCACAGAGGTTAAAAAAGGCGAAGTGATCGTGGTGTGCGGGCCGTCCGGCTCGGGTAAATCCACCCTGATCAAGTGCGTCAACGCGCTGGAACCGTTCCAAAAGGGCGACGTGGTCGTCGACGGCACCTCGATTGCCGACCCGAAGACCAACCTGCCGCAGTTGCGCTCGCGCGTGGGCATGGTGTTCCAGCACTTCGAACTGTTCCCACACCTGACCATCACCGAGAACCTGACCATCGCGCAGATCAAGGTGCTTGGCCGCAGCAAGGAAGAAGCCACCAAGAAGGGCCTGCAACTGCTGGAGCGCGTCGGCCTGTCGGCACATGCCCACAAACACCCGGGCCAGCTCTCCGGTGGACAGCAACAACGTGTGGCGATTGCTCGCGCCCTGGCCATGGACCCGATCGTCATGCTGTTCGACGAACCGACCTCGGCCCTCGACCCGGAAATGGTCAACGAAGTGCTCGACGTGATGGTGCAACTGGCCCACGAAGGCATGACCATGATGTGCGTGACCCACGAAATGGGCTTCGCCCGTAAAGTGGCCGACCGCGTGATTTTCATGGACGCCGGCAAGATCATCGAAGACTGCCCGAAGGAAGAATTCTTCGGCGACATCAGCGCCCGCTCCGAACGCGCGCAGCACTTCCTTGAGAAAATCCTGCAGCACTAAGCTTGAACGCCATTGTAGTGAGCGGGCTTGCCCCGCGCTGGGGGGCGAAGCCGCCCCAAACCCAAGCGCCGCGGTCTCTCTAAAAAAACGCGGTGGTTTTATTGGAGCGGCTTCGCAGCCCAGCGCGGCTCTGCAAAGCAGCCCAAAAACCAGCCATCGCGATCTGTCTGGCACATCGTGATGACTCGGTTAGGGCGGCTTCGCCACCCAGCGCGGGGCAAGCCCGCTCACTACAGACCAGGACAAGCTGCTTCACCACAACTGGTTGACCCAAGGCATCTGTGATGAAATGCGACCCCAACCAATTTCGCGCCGCACCGCCATCACTTGCCGTGAAACCACGTCTGATCCGCCAACTGTTCCTGCCGCCGTTGATCGTCGCCCTGATGATCGGCCTGGGTTATATCGGCTTCTGGATCAGCGAGTACTACGGCATCCGCACCCTCAGCGACACCGGCGAACGCCAGCTGGAGCTGCATGCCCGTACCGTCGAAAGCGAACTGAGCAAATACACCTACCTGCCCAGCTTGCTGGAGCTGGAGTCCAGCGTCTCCACGCTGCTGGCCGACCCGAACCAGGAAACCCGCAAGACCGTCAACGATTACCTCGAAGGCCTGAACCGACGCAGTCGCAGTCGGGCCATCTACGTGATGGACACCACCGGCCGCGTGCTGGCCACCAGTAACTGGCGCGATGCCGACAGTTACCAAGGTGAAGACCTGTCCTTCCGTGCCTATTTCCAGAACGCCGTGCGTGGCCAGCCCGGCCGCTTCTATGGCATCGGCAGTACCAACGGCGAACCCGGTTATTACCTGGCCCACGGCCTGGAAGAGCACGGCAAGATCATCGGCGTCGCCGTGGTCAAGGTGCGCCTCGAAGCCCTGGAAGAACGCTGGCAACGCGCCCGCCTCGAAGCGTTTGTGAGCGACGAGAACGGCATCATCATCCTCTCCAGCGACCCGGCCCGCCGCCTCAAGGCCGTACGCCCGCTGAGCGATGACACCAAGGAACGCCTGGCCCACAGCCTGCAATATTACTGGGCAACCTTGAACGAGCTGGAACCCCTGGCCCGCGAGCGCCTCAACGAAGTCAGCGAGAAACTGACCTTCCCGGCCAACAGCGAAGTGGTCAATGACGAGCATGAAGTCAGCTACCTGGCGCAAACCCGTCCGCTCAACGACACGCCGTGGAATTTCACCCTGCTCACCCCGCTCAACGACCTGCGCCGCGCCGCGATCAACCAGGGCATCCTGGTAGCCGTCGCGTTTGGCCTGGTGGCGTTTTTGCTGATTGCCTGGAACGAGCGGCGTAAAGTCATCGCCACGCGCCTCGCCGCGCGCGAAGCCCTGCAGGAAGCCAACAGCCAGCTGGAACGACGGATTGCCGAACGCACCGCCGACTTGCGCGCCAGCAACGAACGGCTCAAGGGCCAGATCCGCGAACGGCGCCAGGCCGAGGAAACCCTGCGTCGCGCCCAGGATGAGCTGGTGCAGGCCGGCAAGCTGGCGGCTATCGGCCAGATGTCGACCAGCATTGCCCATGAACTGAACCAGCCCCTGGCCGCGTTGCGTACCTTGTCCGGCAACACCGTGCGCTTCCTTGAGCGCGGCGCCCTGGACACCGCCAGCGCCAACCTGAAGACCATCAACGAACTGATCGACCGCATGGGCCGCATTACCGCCAGCCTGCGCTCCTTTGCCCGACGCGGTGACGATCAAGGCGAAGCGAGCCTGGCCAAGGCCGTGGACGCCGCGTTCCAGGTACTCGGCGCACGCCTGGACAGCTTGCCGCTGACCCTGCATCGCGACTTTTCCAACGCCCAACTGCAAATCGACCAGACGCGCCTGGAGCAGATCCTGGTCAACCTGATCGGCAACGCCCTCGACGCCATGCAAGCCCAACCAGCCCCCGAACTGTGGCTGGAAGGCAGCACCGTCGATGGCAAATACCGCCTGCAAGTGCGCGACAATGGCCATGGCATCGACCCCGAGGCCCGCAAGCATTTGTTCGAACCGTTCTTCACCACCAAACCCGGCGAGCAAGGCCTGGGCCTGGGCCTGACCCTGTCCGCCAGCCTCGCGGCGGCCACCGGCGGCAACCTTGCCGTGGAACACCCGGCCAGTGGTGGAACGGCCTTTGTCTTGTGCCTGCCGCTGGCGGGCGCTCAAAAAGCTGAGTCGACATGAATACAGACGCTACAGCCCTGAAAGACGACCTCACCGTGTTGATCGTCGAAGACGACCCCCATGTGCTGCTCGGCTGCCAGCAAGCCCTGGCCCTGGAAGATATTCCCAGCGTCGGCGTGGGCAGTGCCGAAGAGGCGTTGAAGCGCATCGGCGAGAACTTCGCCGGCATTGTGATCAGCGATATCCGCCTGCCGGGCATCGACGGCCTGGAGTTGCTCACACGCCTCAAGGCCCTGGATAAAAGCCTGCCGGTGGTGCTGATCACCGGGCATGGCGACATCTCCATGGCGGTCGGCGCGATGCGCAACGGCGCGTACGACTTCATGGAAAAGCCCTTCTCCCCCGAACGCCTGGTCGACGTCGCCCGTCGTGCCTTGGAGCAGCGCGGGCTGGCGCGGGAAGTCTGGTCGCTGCGCCGCCAGTTGGCCGAGCGCGATTCGTTGGAAGGCCGCATCATTGGCCGCTCGCCGGCCATGCAGAACCTGCGCGAGCTGATCGCCAACGTCGCCGACACCTCGGCCAACGTGCTGATCGAAGGCGAGACCGGAACGGGCAAGGAACTGGTCGCGCGCTGCCTGCATGATTTCAGTCGGCGTCACTCGCACCAGTTCGTCGCCCTGAACTGCGGCGGGCTGCCGGAGAACCTCTTCGAAAGCGAGATTTTCGGCCACGAAGCCAACGCCTTTACCGGCGCGGGCAAGCGTCGTATCGGCAAGATCGAACACGCCCACGAAGGCACGCTGTTCCTCGACGAAGTGGAAAGCATGCCGATCAACCTGCAGATCAAGTTGCTGCGGGTGTTGCAGGAACGCACCCTGGAACGCCTGGGTTCGAACCAGAGCGTGGCGGTGGATTGCCGGGTGATCGCCGCCACCAAGTCCGACCTCGATGAACTGAGCCGCGCCAGCCAGTTCCGCAGCGACCTGTACTACCGTCTCAACGTGGTGACCCTGGAACTGCCGCCCCTGCGTGAGCGCCGCGAAGACATCCTGCAACTGTTCGAACACTTCCTGCAGCAGTCGTCCCTGCGTTTCGACCGCACCGCGCCTGAACTGGACAACCAGACCCTGTCCAGCCTGATGAGCCACGACTGGCCCGGCAACGTGCGCGAACTGCGCAACGTCGCCGAACGCTTCGCCCTCGGCCTGCCCGCCTTCAAGAAAAGCGGCGCCAGCAGCGGCAGTCAAGGCCTGGCGTTTACCGAAGCGGTGGAAGCCTTCGAGCGCAACCTGCTCAACGATGCCCTGCAACGCAGCGGCGGCAACCTGACCCAGGCCAGCCAGGAACTGGGGATGGCCAAGACCACGCTGTTCGACAAGGTCAAGAAATACGGGCTGAACCACTGATGGACCTGGTACTGAAGGCCGCCCTGGGCGCGGCAGTGGTGTTGATCCTGGCCGCCCTGGCCAAAACCAAGAACTATTACATCGCAGGCTTGGTGCCGCTGTTCCCGACCTTTGCGCTGATCGCCCACTACATCGTCGGCAAGGGCCGTTCGGTGGACGACTTGAAGACCACGATCCTGTTTGGGATGTGGTCGATCATTCCGTACTTTGTGTACCTGGCGACGTTGTATGTGATGGTGGATCGGATGCGGTTGGAAGCGTCGCTGGCCGTTGCGGCTGTCGCCTGGTTGATGGCCGCAACCGTCCTGGTCAGCATCTGGGTCCGCGTCCATTCCTGACCCGACTCGATCAAAAAATGTGGGAGGGGGCTTGCTCCCGATGGCAGTGTGTCAATCAGCGAATTTATTGCTGATACACCGCTATCGGGAGCAAGCCCCCTCCCACATTTTTAATCCGAGTTGAATCAGCGAACGATTTTGTCGACCTGGATGCCCAGCTTCTTCAGGCGATACCAGAAGCTCCTTTCGGAAATCCCGATCTTCGCCGCCGCCGCAGCCTGCACGCCGTTGCTCTCCTGCAACGCCGCCAGAATATAGGCCTTCTCCACCTCCGCCAACGCCGCGTCCAAATCCTGGGGAATGCCCGGCCCGTCGCTGAGGATCGCCGTCACGCCGCCCTCACTCGGCCTGGACGCAAACAGGTAACCCGGCAAGTCGATGTCCTCGATCACCGGCTTTGCGGCCACGATGGTCGCGCGCTCCACGCAATTCTGCAGCTCACGAATATTGCCCGGCCAGTGATACGCGGCCATGGCCTGCAGGGCCTCCGGGCTGAAACCGGTGATACGTTTGCCGGCGGTGGCACTCAGGGTCTGGGCGAAGTGGCGGGCCAGTGGCGCGATGTCTTCCACGCGCTCGCGCAAGGCCGGCAGCGGGATCGGGAACACGTTGAGGCGGTAATACAGGTCTTCGCGAAACTCTTTGTTGGCCACCGCCTCGAGCAAATTCTTATTGGTGGCGGCGATGACCCGCACGTCCACCTTGCGCTCGCGAGGATCGCCCACCGGTTCGATCACCCGCTCCTGCAACGCACGCAGGATCTTGGCCTGCAGCGCCAGGGGCATGTCGCCCACTTCGTCGAGAAACAGCGTGCCCTTGTCGGCCTGCTGGAAGCGCCCTACCCGGTCGGCCACGGCGCCGGTGAACGCGCCTTTACGATGGCCGAACATTTCGCTTTCCAGCAGCCCTTCCGGGATGGCCGCGCAGTTGACCGCCACGAACGGTTTGTCGGCACGGCTGCCGTGCTTGTGGATCGCGCGGGCGACCATTTCCTTGCCGGTGCCGCTTTCGCCGGTCAGCAGGATCGTGGCGCTGCTGTCGCGCACCGAGTCCACCGCTTGCAGCACTTTGCGAAACGCCGGGCTGTCGCCCACCAGGCTGTCGAACTGTGCGTGCTCGTCCAGCTCGGCACGCAGGCGCGCGTTGTCGCGCATGATGTCGCGAAACTGCAGGGCCTTGGCCACAGTGATGTCCAGCTCGTCGATGTCGAACGGCTTGGCGATGTAGTCGTAGGCGCCGTTGCGCATCGACTGCACGGCGTTTTTCACCGTGCTGTAGGCGGTCATCACGATCACCGGCACATGCGGGTAACGCACCTTGATCTCGGCCAGCAGCGCCGGCCCGTCCATGCCCGGCATGCGCCAGTCGCTGATCACCAGGTCGATGTCTTCCTGCTCCAGCACTTTGAGCGCGTGCAGGCCGTTGCCGGCGATAAACACCTGCACGTTGTTCTGGCCCAGGGCCGACGCCAGCAGGTCGCAGAGCTTGGGTTCGTCGTCGACTACCAGAATGTTATGCGTCATGACTGTCCTCGTCGTCTTCGCCCATCGCCGGAATGTACAGGCTGAAGGTGGCGCCGGCATCTTTCTCGCTGGCACATTCGATGCTGCCGTCGTGACTTTCCATGATCGAATAGACTTTGGCCAGGCCCAGGCCGGTGCCGGACGCCTTGGTGGTGACGAATGGCGTGAAGATACGCTCGATCATGTCTGCCGGAATGCCCTGGCCGGTGTCGGCGATGCTGATCACGGTGTTGTCGTCCAGCGTGCGAATGCCCAGGGTCAGGCGCCCGCCTTCGGGCATCGCGTCGATGGCGTTGATAATCAGGTTGAGGCACGCCTGCTTGAGTTGCTTGGCATCCGCGTAGATCGTCGCCCCCGGCGCCTGGTCATCGATGTGCGCGTCGATGTTATGGGTGGCCAGTTCCGGGGCGCAGAAGCCGAGGATTTCTTCCACCAAGGGCCGCGCAGGCTGCAACACGCGCAGCGGTGGGTTGGGCTTGGCGAAGTCGAGGAATTCGGTGATCAGGTCGTTGATGCGGCTGACTTCACTGATCACGTATTCCAGGTGGCGCTTGTCGGTGTCCGCCAGATCCGCGCGGCGGTGCAGCAGCTGCGTTGCGGTCTTGATGATGCCCAGCGGGTTGCGGATCTCGTGGGCCAGGCCCATGGCGACCTCGCCCAGGGCGTGCAGGCGATCACGCCGACGCAACTGCGCTTCAAGGTGATGCAACTCCCCCAGGCGCTCGGTCATGTGGTTGAAGGTGCTGCTCAGCTGCGCCAGCTCGTCGCCGCCGCTCACCACCACGCGGTGCGCGTAATCGCCGGAGATCACTGCACTCACGCCTTGGGACAGGTCCCGCAGCGGCTTGGTCAGGCGCCGCGACACCAACACCCCCGCTGCCAGCGACAGTGCCGAACTGAGCAGGAAGATCAACACGAACAGATTGCTCTGGTTCACCAGCCCGACCAGGCTGGTGTGGCGCAGCAGGCCGCTGAAAATCACGCCCTGCAAGTCGCCGGCGTCGTTGAAGATCGGCCAGTACAACCCGCTGTAGTTATTGGTGAACTGCTCGCTGGGCTGCTTGGTGCTGCGCATCGCGGTTTCGACGTTCTTGGGAATGCGCGAAGGGTGGTCCTCGAAGCGCTGGGTCGAAAAAATCTCGGAGAACCCGTCGGGGTTGGCCAGGTACAGGCGCAAGTCGAGGGAATGCACATCGGCCACGCTGGTGAGGAAACTGCTGTCCAGGTAGGTCCCGACCAGCAGCAAATAGTCGACGCCGTCCTGGGTGGTCTCGAAGGTCGAGACCACTATGCCGGTGGATACGCCCCCCACCTGCACCGTCTGCAACACCGTGTTGTTGGCCAGGCTGATCTGCTTGACGATGTCATCGGCGGCGGTGCTGAACACCAGTTTGTGGTCACTGACGCGGATCAGCGCCACCACGTCGATATCGGTGGCGTCGGCAATGTCGGCGGTCAGCCGGTCGTGCTTGGCGGCTTGCCGGCTCGACGGCGGGCTGGTGTAGCGCAGGAACAATTTGGCCATGCGCGCGTTGTCGTGAAGGATGTCGCCGATCTCGTCCTTGACGATCTTGGTCGACTCCTGCAGCCAGATGCGCACGTTGCTGTCGAATATCTGCGACAACGTGGTCGCCGCCAATTCGGCCGCGATCATGGTGGGAATCACGCTGACCAACCAGAAGGCCAGCACCAGCTTGCGCTGGACGCTCCAACGCGAAATGGCAAAGGGGCGGGCTTTCTGGCGGGTCTTGGTGATCATCAGGTTTCGCTTATCGCAGCAGCCATGGCAGGGTCGGAACGATCCGGTCGAATAAACAGTTTTACAAGCTTGAGCAGGCCGTTGACCAGCCGGTTGCGGTGGCGGAAAAACACGCTGTTGCCCTGGAACTCGCAGCCCAGGCGCAGCTTACTGGCATACCCGGCCTGTCCGCACTCATACAACGCAATATTGTGTTGAATACAGTAGTCGACGTTGGTCAGCCAGCTGCGGAAGTACAGGTTGTAGTCGCGGGTGAACGCGACGTCATGCCCGAAAAACTTGTCCACCAGCCGGTGTTCGTCTACCAGGATCAGGTTGAACGCCACCAATTGCTCGTCCACCCAGTAAAGAACACAGACCGCGCGCTCATCCAGCCGTTCGAGCACCCCAGTGAAGTAGCCGGCGGGCAGTCGCTCGAACTGCAATTCGGCACGCGTGAGCGTGGCCTCGTACAAGCGCATCACGTCGGGCAGCACGTCATCGATAGTGCGCCGCCACTCCACCCGCGGCCCTGGTGCGCGCAGTTTGCGGCGCAGGTCCTTGCGCGTGGATTTGCCCAGCGAGCCCAGGTAGGCGTCCACCGACCCATAGGGCAGTGGCAACACGCCCGTGGGCAAGCTCGGCATGCTTTGGAAGCCCGCCGCCCGGCAACTCTCAAGCCAGTGCGGGTCTTTGCTCGGCGCGTCCTTGACCGCCACCAGGCCGATACCAAAGTCATCGGCATCCCGGCGTGCAGCTTGCAGCAGGTGCTGGAGCAACAGCGCACGGCTCGCCTGCGGCACGCCACTGGCGAAACCAGCGTCGCAGCGTTCGGCCACCGGCGAACCCAGGGAATACAGCCCCAGTTGCAACAGCCCCGGCCACAGTCGCTCCACACGCTCGGTCAAGCGCTTGCCGGCGCCCGACACCGTGGTGTCGAGGCGATAATGAGTGATGAACGCGGCGGCCACGGCCACCAGCGTTCCATCCTGGTAAACCGCCAGGTAGCGCCACTGGAAATCATCGATAGCGGCGTTTTCCACGGCGACGTAATAGTCCCAGTCCTCCAGGGCACCGGGGAAGCAGTCGTTCCAGGCACTGCGCTGGATGGCCCGGATGGTCGGGAAGGCTTGGGCGGTAATCACTTCGGTCCCTTATTTCTGTAGTGAGCGGGCTTGCCCCGCGCTGGGGGGCGAAGCCGCCCTAAAAACTGCAATTGCGGTTTAACTGGAAAAACTCAGTGCCGGAAATGGGGCGGCTTCGCCACCCAGCGCGGGGCAAGCCCGCTCACTACAAAAGGTTCGTTCGCTGATGAAAGCGGCGCTTAGCTCGATCACTCGGCGGTATTGCAGGTCGACGGTGATCATGTGGTAGCAGTTGTCCAACAGGATCTTGGTCACCGGCCCGCCAAGATGGCGCTCCACGTAATCGGCGTTCCAGCGGCTGGTGATGTCGTCCTCGATGGAGTGCAGCACCAGCGCCGGTACGTTGATCGACGGCATGCGTTTTTTGACCACGGCGTTCATCCAGTGCAATTCACGCACCGTCACGCCCTCCATCGTCAACAGGCCCGCTTCGCTGCTTTCGCCTTCCTTCATCTGCCGTTCAACGATGGCACGCAGGCGTTCATTCTTGATGCCGTAGGGCGGCTTCTCGGTAAAGCGGAACAGGCGCACGCCGAACGGGATACGGATCAGCAACGGCGTGATGAACGCCATTTTGTTGATGCTCCAACCGTCGTACTTGAGCGTGGTGGAATACATCAGCAACCCGGCCACCTGGCCCGGATGCTCCGACGCCAGGTACATCGACATCACCGCCCCCATCGACAAGCCACCGACAAACACCTGCTCGTGGCGCTGCTTCACGCCCACGAAGGTCTTGCGTACGCCTTCGTACCAGTCACGCCAACCGGTGGCTTGCAAGTCGCTGTTGTCGCCGCAATGCCCGGCCAGGGTGGGCACATACACCGTGCAGTTACCCGCCTTGGCCAGGCCCTTGGCAACCTGGCGCAATTCCGTGGGAGTGCCGGTCAGGCCGTGGATCAACAGGATCCCGACCGGACCTTCACCGAGAACGAAACCGGCAGTACCTTCACCGAGGTCGATCTCTGCCGTGTTCACCGGTTGGTCGCCCGCACCAGCAGTTGCTCAAGCAGCTTCAAGCCCAGTTCGATTTCCGGGTAGCTGATTTCCAGGGACGGTGCCAGGGTGATCACGTTTTTGTAGTAACCGCCCACATCGAGGATCAGCCCGAGTTTTTGGCCATCCACTACCATGTCGCCCTTCATGCCTTCTTCGACCATGTAGTCCAGGGTCGCCTTGTCCGGCGTGAAACCATCCGGGCCGCAGATTTCGCAACGCAGGGCCAGGCCCAGGCCGTCGACGTCGCCGATGATCGGGAAACGTTTCTGCAGGTCTTGCAGGCCTTCGAGGAAGAATTTGCCCTTGGCCATGACCATCGCGCCGTAGTCGACTTCGTTGGTCATCTTGAACATTTCCAGGCCGACCGCCGTGCCCAACGGGTTGGAGGCGAAGGTGGAGTGGGTCGAGCCTGGTGGGAAGATCTTCGGGTTGATCAATTCTTCCCGGGCCCAGATGCCGCCCAACGGGTTGAGGCCGTTGGTCAGGGCCTTGCCGAACACGATCACGTCCGGCTGCACGTCGAAGTGCTCGATCGACCACAACTTGCCGGTGCGGTAGAAGCCCATCTGGATTTCGTCGGACACCATCAGGATGCCGTGCTGGTCCAGCACCTGCTTGAGTTCGCGGTAGAAGTTCATCGGCGGGATCACGTAGCCGCCGGTGCCTTGGATCGGCTCGACGTAAAACGCGGCGTATTCGCTCTGGCCGACTTTCGGGTCCCACACGCCGTTGTATTCGGTCTCGAACAGGCGGGCGAATTGCTGCACGCAGTGGCTGCCGTACTCTTCCTTGGTCATGCCTTTAGGGCCGCGGAAGTGGTACGGGAACGGGATGAACTGCGCGCGCTCGCCGAAGTGGCCGTAGCGGCGACGGTAGCGGTAGCTGGAGGTGATCGACGACGCGCCGAGGGTACGCCCGTGGTAGCCGCCTTCGAAGGCGAACATCAGGCTCTTGCCGTTGGTGGCGTTACGCACCACTTTCAGGGAGTCTTCGATGGACTGCGAACCGCCGACGTTGAAGTGCACACGACCGTCGAGGCCGAATTTTTTCTTGGCGTCGACCGCGATCATTTCCGACAGCTCGATCTTGCCTTTGTGCAGGTACTGGCTGGCGATTTGCGGCAGGGTGTCGATCTGTTGTTTCAGCGCGTTGTTCAAGCGCGGGTTGGCGTAGCCGAAGTTGACCGCCGAGTACCACATTTGCAGGTCGAGGTAGGCCTGGTCTTCGGTGTCCCACACATAGGAGCCTTCGCAACGGCTGAAAATACGTGGCGGCTCGATGTAGTGGACGGTGTCGCCATAGGAGCAGTATTTGGCTTCTTTATCCAGAAGGATCTGGTCTTCGGCGGTAGCGATACGGATATCAGACATGGTGGAAGAGTTCCTGATTGTCAGAAGAGGTGTTGAAGGTGGTGGCGTTGGCGGCGATGCCCTGTGGCAGCAGCGCCAGCAATGCAGGCACTTCGGCAAAGGTGTCGAAGCGCGCGTGCGGAATGTGGTTGGCCACGCAGTAGTCGGCGAGGCTGCCCTTGGCAAACACGAAGTCGGCGGTGGAGGCCACGCACATGTCGGACTTGCCGTCGCCGATCACCAGCACGCGCTTGTTGCGCGGCGTGGACTTGCACTTGCAGTTGCCGGAAGCGGCACGGCAGGCATCGCTGGCGTACGGGAAGTCGATGCGCCAGCTGTTCTGGTCGACCTGGCGCAGACGGTTGGCGAGGATCGGCAGCAGGGTCACGTAGTTGCGTGACAGGATCCGCGCGATGCCCTGCTCGATGCCGTCGCTGACGACTTCGATGGACGCACCCAGGCCGATCACGTGATCGACGAAGTCGGGGAAGTCGGGGTCGATCTCGACGCTGTCGAAATACGCCAGCAGTTCGGAGGGGGTGGCCTTGATCAGTGCCAGTTGGCGGCTCAGGCATTCGCGTGAACCGATATGCCCATCCAGCCATTCCTGTTCGATGGTTTCCCACTCGGGGCCGGCGAAGCGTTGGAGGACGTTGTCGATGACATCGGTGGGGGTGATGGTCCCGTCGAAGTCACACACGATATGCCAGTGGATCATCGTTGTTTACCTTGGAGGAGCGCGCTGTGTGCGCTTGCAACAAGGGGTAGAGCAGGGAGTGTGCCAACTGGCGCAGGCCCAGCGGGGCTGGGGCTTTGCTCGGAATGGAGGGCGATTTGTGTCGTAGGAGCTACAATTTTTGTAGCTTGCTACAAACAAGATGAGTGCTTGCGTGGGCACGGCGCTTTGCGCGTTCATGCGCACGTATTCAATCAAGGAACTGTGACCATGTTGAGGATCACATGCGCTGCACTCGCCGGGTTACTTGGCCTGTGGAGTGTTTCAAGCCTGGCACTGGCCGACGGTATCACCGGCGAAGTCGGCGCAGGCGTCAGCTACCAGCCCCATGACCCTACCGGCAGCCGTTACGAAACGCGGCCGGTGCCCTATTTCGATCTGGACTGGGGCCCCGTCAGCCTGAGTACCGATGACGGCTTGACCTGGAGCGCCTTGGACACCCACGGTTTTACCGCAGGCCCGTATATCAATTACCTGCAGGGGCGCACCTCGAACGGCTCGCTGCAGGGGCTGCGCAATGTGTCGGACATGGCTGAGGTGGGCGGTTTTATCCAATATGCGCCGGCTGATTTCTGGCGGGTATACGCCCAGATGGGCCAGGCCGTCGGCGGCGGGCGAGATCAAAGCGGTGTGCTGGGCAAGGTCGGCGGTGAACTGGGTTATCCCCTGGGTGGCGGCATCATTGGCAGCACCGGCCTGCTGGCGCACTTTGCCGACGCCCGCCAGACCCAGACCTTTTTCGGGGTTGATGCCAATGAGTCCGCGGATTCCGGCATCCGTCCCTACAACGCCAGTGGTGGCTTCCAGAACATGACGCTGACCCAGAGCTTTGAATTCCCCCTGGCGGCCAACTGGTCGCTGTTGACCAGCGCCAGCTGGGTCCACCTGGTAGGCTCGGCCGCCAACAGCAGCATCGTCAAGGAAACCGGCGACGTGAACCAGGGCCAGGTGCAGACGGCCATCAGCTATAAGTTCGATTGAGGTGGGTCTGGGACTTCGGCGGCAACCCCGACCTTGTAGTGAGCGGGCTTGCCCAGCGCGAGGCCAGCCCGCTCACTAAAAAAACCAAGCCGATCAGTTCTCTTCACCTTCGGCCAACAACACAATCCCGCCAATGATCACCGCCACCCCCACCCAGTGCAGCGGGCTGATATGTTCCCCCAGCCCCAGCCACGAACCCAGCAACACCACCACAAACACCAGTGAACTCAGCGGAAACGCCAGGGACAGGCTGCTGCGCCGCAGGATCAGCATCCAGACGAAAAACGCGCCGATATAACTGGCGATCGCCGCCAGGATCCCAGGGTTGCGCGCCACCTCACCCAGCCACTGCCAATTGAAATCCATCTGCCCCAATTGATCCCCGGCCACTTTGGTAAACAGCTGGCCCGCGCTTTCGGTGCAGATCAACAAGGCCCACAGCACCACCGTGCCGAAGCGCCCGTGCAGCCATCCGGTATTCATCGTTTGCGTACTCATGCCTGGCTCCCTGCAATCGCCACCAACATCACACCCAAGGTAATCACCAGCGTGCCCGCCCAACGGCGGCGGCTGACGGTCTCGCCCAGCACCACCTTGCCCGCCAGCACGACCCCGCAATACGCCAACGCGGCGGCCGGAAACAACAGGCTCAACGGCGCGCGGGACAAGGCCTCGAGCCACACGAAAAATTCGATCGCATAGGCGCCGATCCCGGCCCACAGCAACGGCGCATTAAACACTTGGCCCCAGAACGCATTCAGGCGAAAGCCGCCGTCCAGCTCGGGCAACCGGTCCAGGCCGATCTTGAAACACAGCTGGCCGATCACATCGAGCACGATGGAAAACGCCACCAGCAACACCACGGTCAAGGTCACGGGAACAGCTCCTCAAACAGATCAATCAAGGATTCATTGGTGGCGGCGTTGCGCTGCAGGTCTTGCGCGCTCCAACGCTCGGGTGGCGGCTGGTCGGACTTGGCTTCCCAGCGCTTGAACGCATTGCTGAAGGCAGGCTGGGCGAACTCGCCGCACACATCGATGCCGATGATGCGCTTGCGCGCCGCCAACGCCCGCAGGGCTTGCAGCAGGTGAGTCAGGCGCATGCCGCCCTGGTCCCAGTTGGTCGCCGCGTCTTCACTGGCAAGCACGTCTTTGTCGACGGTGATCCAGATCGCTTCGGTGGGCAGGCTGCTGATCATCTGCTCGAGAAACGCCGTCCAATCCAGCTCGGCCAGGTTGCGCCAGTGCAGGTGGTCTTCCTGCTGACGATGGCCGGCGCCATCGCCTACCCGCCCCCAGACTTTCGAGGGCGCGTGCTGCCAGGGAAACAACTGCAAGTGCCCGCGCTTGAGAGCGCCAAGGTTGCCGCCGCGCAGTTGCGGGTTATGCAGGTCGTCGCTGCACGGGCCGAGGGTGACGATGCGTTTGATCGCCGGCATTTTCAGCGCACGGTTGACCCACGAACCACAGTGGCGCTTGGGCGCGAAGCGTACCCAGTCGGGGTGGTTGTCGAAGTGGATCAGGCTGATCGGTTCTTTGAGATCGGCCAGAAAGGCCGGTGTGAGGTGGTGATAGTCGCCGGAGCCGACAAACAGGATTTCCGGCCGCGCATCCGTAGGCCGGGGCCGTTGGGCCAGGCGTTCGGCGAAGCGCTTCCAGGTTTTTTCGGTGGACCACAAGCGCAGCTTGGGGCCCAGGTCCAGCAGGTCGATACGGTGGGCGCGGCCACTGGCCAAACGCCGGGCAATCGGTGCCTGGGCGGTGAGGCTGTGGTCGAGGTCAAGAATGTTCAAGGCAGTGTCCCCTAAGGCTTTAAGGGGTCAATGCAAGGGACGGGCCAGCACTTATCTCAAGAACACCGAGAAAAAATGTGGGAGGGGGCTTGCCCCCGATAGCAGAGTGTCAGTCAACACATGTTTTGACTGAACCACCGCTATCGGGAGCAAGCCCCCTCCCCCATGTTGACCCGTGTTCGGCTTTAGTTTTTCGCGTCGTTGATGATCTGGCGAATCGCGCCCACAAACGCCTCCGCCGGCTGCCCACCGCTGACGGCGTACTGATCATTGAACACGATGGTCGGCACCGAGCTCACGCCGCGGGAGATCCACAGCTGCTCTTGCTCACGCACGTCGGCGGCGTATTCGTCGGAGGCAAGAATCTCGGCCGCGCGTTTGATATCCAGGCCGACGCTTTCGGCGATGATCGCCAGGGTGGCATGGTCGGACGGGTCCTGCCCATCGGTGAAATACGCCTTGAACAGCGCTTCCTTGAGGTTGTACTGCAAACCTTCGAGCCCGGCCCAATGCAGCAGGCGGTGGGCATCGAAGGTGTTGTAGATGCGGCTCTGGCCATCGGTGCGAAAGGCAAAGCCCAGCTCGGCACCCATGTCGCGGATACGCGCACGGTTGGCCTGGGATTCTTCGGCGCTGGAGCCGTATTTCTCGGTGATGTGCTCGACGATGTTCTGACCGATGGCAGGCATGTTCGGGTTCAGTTCGAACGGCTGGAAATGGATCTCGGCCTGCACCTCGGCGCCAAGCTGGTCGAGGGCTTCGGTCAGGCCGCGCAGGCCAATGATGCACCAGGGGCAGGACACGTCGCTGACGAAATCGATTTTCAGGGGGGTACTCATGGCAGGCAACCTCGCTAGCAGTAATGTGCCGTAAAGGTTGCACGATACACCAATGTCACAACACCTTTGCAGGCTCGCCCAAGTCAATCTGCGCCCAGTGCGCGGCATCTTCGCGATGGGCTTGCAGGTACGGCAGCACCGCCGCCAGCAACGGTGCCTTGAACGCTTCCTGGAAACGATGGGCCAGGCCGGGGATCAGCTTCAACTGACTGCCCTGGATATGCGCCGCCAGGTGCACGCCATGCATCACCGGCAGCAACGGGTCAGCAGTACCGTGCACCACCAGGGTCGGCACGCGCAGTTGGTTGAGCAACGGCACGCGGCTCGGTTCGGCGAGGATCGCCATGATCTGGCGCTTCACGCCGTCCGGGTTGAAGGCCCGGTCGTAGGACAGCGCCGCCTGGTGCAGCAACACCTGGCGATCATCCTTCACGTTCGGGCTGCCCAGCGCCGCCAGTAGATCGGCTTGCTGCTCCAGGGCCACTTCACGATTCGGCGCGCTGCGCCGCGACAGCAATTGCACCAGCGCCGCGTTCGGTGCCGGCAGGCCTTCGGCGCCGGAACTGGTCATGATCAGCGTAAGGCTCTCGACCCGCTGCGGCGCCATGGCCGCCAGGTGCTGGGCGATCATCCCGCCCATGCTCGCGCCCAGCACGTGGAATTGCTGGATCTGTAAGGCGTCCATCAAGCCGATGGCGTCGTCGGCCATATCGGTCAAGGTATACGGCGCCGCCACCGGCAGGCCGAGCTTGTAGCGCAGCACTTCAAAGGTCAGGTTGGCATTGGCCGGTGCCTGGCGCCACGTGGACAGGCCGACGTCGCGGTTGTCATAGCGGATCACCCGAAACCCTTGCTGGCACAGGGCGACGACGACTTCGTCGGGCCAATGGATCAACTGCCCGCCCAGCCCCATCACCAGCAGCAAGGCCGGGTCGGACGCACGGCCGATGCTCTGGTAGGCGATACTCACCTGAGCCAGGTCGACCGTTTGGGTCGGGACATTAACGTCACATCGAGAAGCCGCAAAAGACGGCAGGCCGAACAATAGAGCGGCCAGTAAAAGCAACACGCGCATGAAAAACACCGAAACGCAGAACCCCAGTAGAGCGCGAGTCTGATGAAGTTTGTTCAAGCGCGCTGCCACAGTTGCGTGACAGTTTGATGAAGCCCGCTCAACGGTCACTGCGACAACTATCTAAGCCCCCACAGAAGTCACGCCGACGTTCAATGCCCGTTACTTCATTGATCCCGAGACATTCTGATGGCGGAACAACTCAACACACGCATTACCCTCAGCGACATTCGCAGGCCCTCATCCCCTCTAGGCCGTGCGGTGGATGAAAATCTCTTGCTGCAAGCGCGCGAGAGCTGGCAGGACAGTCGCCAGCGCTTGCGCGACCTGATGGCGACCGCGCCCAGCGTGCGCGCATCGATCAACACACTGATCAGGCAGGAATTGGACGTGGATGGCGAGCAGGTACATCTGCACTTCGCCGCGCAAGGTGATGCCCCTGCCCAGGATGTCACGCTCACGGACGCCTGGGCCTACGCTCAACAACACTATGCGTTCGCGGGCGTGGACCCCACCCTCGACCAACGCTGCACACTCACTGGTCTCTCTGAAGAGACGACACCGGTTGCGCTGCTGCAACGATTGCTGAAGCTGAACCTGCGGCATGGGATCAGAAGCCACTGGATCACCTGGTGGATTGCCCGCGCGCCCGGCACCCCGATGGCCCGGCGCGAACTGGCCAACCAACTGTACCGCCAGCATTTCCTGGCCGCCGCCCAACATGCCGTCGCCGTGGGCGAGATCAATACCGACCAGGTGGCCCCGCTCCTACGGCTGGTCGATCCACCTGCCGACGAAAAACCCGCCGACGGCCAGGCCCTGTATGTCGAGCAACTGCTGTTGACGTCTGCCAGCGGCCCTACGGTCGAGGTGCCGGGAGCATTGGTCATGACCCGTACCGACCAGGACAACCCTGTGACTCAGTGTGTGTACTTGCCCACCCGACAGCCGGCGCTGATGGTGTTTGGCGACCGCGTCCGCCTGGAAACCTGGCTACGTGATCAGCCGGAATTGTTCCCCGGCGTCGCACAGATAACCCGCGAGCACACCATCGAGTACCGCACGGTTGAGCCCCCCTTGCAGGCAGGGCTGACACACCTTCAGGAGCATTGGATCAAGCAAAAACAAGACACCCTGACGTCTGCGACCGACGGTGATTTGGCCGAGCACGGCGCGAGCGCGCTGCACACTGCCGAGCGGATCGACCGCCTGCAACGGGAGCCACTGTTCGCTGCAGCCCCAGAACTGCCCGCTGCACCCGACAGTACCGAAAACCCGCCGCCCTTTACTGGCTTGACCGCCGATGTGCCATTGGGGCTACGCCGCCAGGCCTTGAAACAACAGCAAAACGCCCTTGAAATCTTCGTGGGCGAGGACGACTCGCGCCTGGCCTTACTCACCCCTCTATTCGATGCACTGCATCAGGCCCGGCAGCAGGCCTACACAGCAGCCGGCGCTTTGCTCGATCAAAAACCTGCGCTCATGCTGTCGGAGCTACTGCAGAAGCACACCCCTCAATACACCGCCCTGCTGCAGGCGCGATGGCAGGGGTTGAAGCAGGAAGCCGAGCTGCTACGACAGTTGAAGCAAATCAGCACCGCTGAGTATCAGTGGCTGATGGATGGGCTGGACCCCGACAAACCACCCGCCAAGGACATCGCGGTCGCCTGCCTCGTCCTGTCCATGATCGAAAAAAAGAACGGCGAAAAAACCATCAGCCAAAAAGAACTCGAGGGTGTGCTGTTGATTACCCAAGCCAGCACCTTGAACGCATTGCCCTCCTCGCCCAACAGCCTGCTGCTCTACTGGCCAGGCCACAATGGTGGTGTGCATCGCTTTGAAAACTTTGCGCAGTTGCAAGCGTGGTTCTTCGTCCAAACCTCCACTCAGCCGGCGCTGACGCTTGAGCCCCGCCTGCTGAGCCAGAAGGCCTTCGATTACAGCTTGCACCAGCAGCTTTCCAACGGTGTGCAGCAGATTGAAGTGCTGTTGCACCGTACATCCGAGCCCGAACAGGCCCTGCAACAAGCCACTGAACTGCAAGCCATCCGCGTAAAACTGCTGCACGAACTGGGCGTACCGGCGAATGAAGCACGCGAACTGGCTTATACCCAGTGGCGTGAGCGACAGCAGACGGGCGCCCTGGCCGAACACCTGACCACCTGGCTCACTACCGTCAGCGCCGAAGACCGAGCCCAGCTCAAGGCATGGATCGAAGAATATTGGCGGGCCATGCGCAGGGCCGATCACGCGCTGGAACAAAAACTGCCCCTGAGCCACACCTACTGCAAGACCCAGCTTGAAAAGCGCCTGAACCGGGATTTCGCCCTCAAACAGCCCTTTTCCGTGACACTGGATTTGCCCGAAACCGTTGCCCACCGGCAGCACTTTTTCGCCGCGCCCGGCGCACCGGGAACCCCGACCAAAACCGTGCTGGAACCCAGCACGGCCCGAGTCAGCCTGAGCCTTGAAGACCTGGCGTTGGGTAACATCGATAACGCACTCAGTGAACGCCTGGGCTTTATGAAAGTGCTCGTCAGCACGCTCGATACGAATGAGCGTGAAGTCCTCGCGGCAGCCCTCACTCCGCGCTACGTGAAAACAATGGTCACCGAGCTGGACGTGGCACAACAGTATGAGGACCTGATCAAGGAGACCTGGACGGGCACCGACCGGGAAGCCTCGTTTACTCGCGACGCTCGCCTGGAATGCCTGATGGAACCCCACCGCCTGATACTGAAGATTCAGGGTCGGTTGGCGCACTTGAACGGCACCCTCACGGCGGATGAACTTCAGGTGTTCAACCGGGCCGCCGAGCAGGCCAAGCCGGTGGGTCTCGTTGTGCTGCCGGCCGTACTCAGTGTCGGCGGGGCGGACACCGATGACGGCCCCAGCACGTTGTCTGGCATCAGCTTCATTGAAGAAAAAAGCACCGGGCTGACCCTCCTCTACCTGCCCGACAGCCCGGACCGCCAGTACGTGCGGCGCTTCGATACCCGCGAGCAAGCCCGCCAGGCCCTCTACAACCTGTGCCTGTCCAGCGACATGGTCAGTTACCTGGCCGCACGCGCAGTGCCCGGAGACGTCGAACGCCATGCCGGTCGGATCAACCAGGCCGTGCTGAAAAACTATAGTGCCCTGATTGCCATCGGCAAACCCTGGCCAGGCGCACCGTCGCTGGCCACTCACGTGTTCAACGCCCACATGGGCCGCTTGCTTGAGGCTCACCGCGCCACCTCACGCTCCAACAGCGAGCTGTACCGGGAACGCTATGCGATGAAGGGTGAGCAGGCCTTTACCTGGATCAAGATGGCCATGGGTGTGGTACCCATCGTGGGTACCGCCATCGGTCTACACGATGGTTGGACCAGCGCCAACGACGCCGTCCGTGCGTTTCGGCGCGGCGACCCGGTTGAAGGATTACAGGCGGTAACGCAGGTCCTGCAATCACTGATCGATGCCGCCATCGACGTGGGCACCGGCGTGCTCATCACCCCGAATGCCGCGCGTGCACGCACCGCCGCGCGCCAACTGCGCAACGCGTTCAACGTGAGCGGTTATTTGCGTCCGCCACCGAGCCGCAGTGCCCATATAGGCCTGCGGTTCAGCGGTTACGAATACGAGAAAGCGCTCTCGCTCGGCCACCTGCAGCCGGCGACGTACGGTCTTTATCGTCACATCTACCGGCATGCCGACGGCGACTTCATCCTGCGCAGGCATGCGCTCTATCAGGTTGAGTTGCAGGATGGTCACTGGCGCCTGAGCGGCAACTCGAAAAAAACCTACAAGCAGCCGATTGCCCTGGATGAAACCGGGCAATGGGACACGCACTTCGGTGTCTACGGCACCTCACACCCCGGTGGCCTGGCAGGCGGCGGTGCGGCGCTCGGGCACCTGGCGGACAGGCTGGACCCGCTGTGGCCGTTGGCAATTCGTGAGCGTCTGCCGCGCTGGTGGACCGATCAGGTCTACCGCCGGCAGTACGCACTCGAGGCCAGCATTGACCAGATCTATCATCGTTTCGACCAAAACCATAAGCGCGTAGGGACTCTGGTAGATCGCTACGAAAACGGCGAGACCGCCCTGTTCGACGAGCTTGTAACCGACCTGACGCAAGGCATAGCGCTTGCCAAACAGCTTCATGAGCAGTTCGAGCAAGTCCTTCCATTTTCCCGCGGCAACCGGGCCAGCGTTGGGACTAAAGCCAAAAGTGATGCCGCGTATGAAGTGGTCTGGAAGTCACAATGGCTGATCAAGCTCAGGGGAGAACGGATGGTCACCCATTCCGATGACATTGAAAAACTGACCGCTCTCCTAGAGGCCATGCCCTATGAGCAGGTGACGGTACGGGCGGCCCTCAGAGAACAGATCAGGGGCAAACACATTGCCAACCTTGAGCACTTTCGCCACACCGAGACCGCGATGGAGACCATGAACACTTGGAACAGCCGGGTCTCCCTCCGTGAGCACCGACAACGAATAAACATTGCCTCAGAGGTGATAAACCGGCACCTGTCCGAGAGAAAACGTAACTACACCAAGGTCGCCGCCCTGCTGGACGTCATCGATCATGGCAAGGCACTGTCGGACGTCTCCTGGCATTACCTGCAAGGTGCGCTGAAGAACGCCAAAACCACGACCTGGCGTGCGTTGGATCTGCAAACCGACTTGCTGGAAATCAGTTCGAACCTCAACCAACGCAACACGATCCTCAATTTCTGCATTGATGCCTACGAAAACATGCGGATGAACCTGGACCGCTGGTCAACCAGTTACCCCCAACATTTCGACGCGGTTTACGTCCCCCAACTGCGCGCCGAACTGGAAAAGATGGCCGAGCGCGCCCGTAAAACCTTGCGTGAGCCTGCACCGCGCAAGCCCACCACCAGCCCCCGCAGAATTTTCGAAACTGAAGACAACACGCTGCTCATCGGTGTGGAAAGCTGGGAACCCTCGACCCGCGTACGTCGCTACACCATCACCGGTGCCCAAGGCCGTACCGAAATCTGGGAGCAAACCGCCAATGGCCGGTATTACCTGACCAACCCCGAGCCGATTGCCGAGGTTGTCGCCGCCAGGAGCCTCAACGCCCTGATCAGTGAAGCGCAAGCGCGACTGAAGGCCGTGGCGGCTTACATCAAAAAAGTGCGTGACTACGCCCGTCAAGGCCTATTGCCGGTGGAGATGGAGGAGATGCTGGCAAGAGAGGCCGATGAGCTGCTCACCCGGGCGCGAACCATCGCGCCCTTGGCACCCGATCATATAACCCTCAAACAGCTGCAGGACGGCGCCACACAGCTGACGACAACCGGCCGTGCCCTGCGGACGGAGTTTTCCCTGTCCAGTAAAAAGCCCACCGATGGCATGCTCGATGACCTGGCCAGGCATAACGTGGTCGAGGTAAGGCGTAACAGCGGGTTGAAACGCCTGCCCCTGTTACGTGAAGGGCGTCCGGATTTCATGCAGGAATATGAAATCTGGGATTTGACCGCGTTGCCGCCAACGCCGCTGTGGTACGCGCACTTTCATTACAACCGGCGCGCAGCCACATTCGATCAGTTCGAGAAAGCCCACTTGAAGCTGCCGGAGCATCGAGGCCTGACTCACGGTGATGACCCGACATTGCCGTTCTCCGATATCGGCAAAAAATCCTCGGCGCTGCCTCATATCCGTCCGTTGTGGGTCGCTGCCGACGAGGTTTCGGCGTCGTGACGCTCGGCAGGGGTTGAATGAGAGGCTGTAAACATGAGACAAATTCAACCATTCCTTCTCAAACATCAAATTTACTCATGGATAACCCGTGCTAGAGATCCGCCACCTCAAGACCCTGCACGCCTTGCGCGAAGCCGACAGCCTGGTCGAAGCCGCTGAACGCCTGCACCTGACTCAATCGGCGCTTTCTCATCAGTTCAAGGAACTGGAGGAGCGCCTGGGCATGCCGTTGTTCGTGCGCAAGACCAAGCCGCTGCGCTTCACCAGCGCCGGCCTGCGCTTGCTGCAACTGGCCGACGCCACCCTGCCGCTGCTGCGCGGCGCCGAGCGCGACATTGCACGCTTGGCCGGCGGCACCGCCGGGCGTTTGCACATGGCCATCGAGTGCCACAGCTGCTTCCAGTGGCTGATGCCGACCATCGACCAGTTCCGCGATGCCTGGCCGGAAGTCGAGCTGGACCTGGCCTCGGGCTTTGCCTTCGCGCCGCTGCCGGCGTTGGCCCGGGGTGACCTGGACTTGGTGGTGACGTCCGACCCGCTGGAACTGCCAGGCATTACCTATGTGCCGCTGTTCACCTATGAAGCCATGCTCGCCGTGGCCAACCAGCACGCGCTGGCGAACAAGGCCTACATCGTGCCGCAAGACTTGCTGACCGAAACCCTGATCACCTACCCGGTGGAGCGCGACCGCCTGGACATCTTCACCCGCTTCCTCGAACCGGCCGATGTTGAGCCGGCGCAGGTGCGCACCTCGGAACTGACGGTGATGATGATGCAACTGGTGGCCAGCGGCCGTGGCGTGTGCGGCATGCCCCACTGGGCGCTGCATGAATACAGCTCGCGCGGCTACGTGAAAGCCAAGCGGCTGGGTGAGAAGGGTTTGTTTGCGACGCTGTATGCAGGGATTCGCGCGGACATGCTGGATGCGCCGTATATGCGCGACTTTCTGCTGACCGCGAAGGACACCTCGTTTTCCACCTTGGATGGGGTCAGCGCGGTGCGTTGAAAGGCTCAGCTCAACCGGTGGAAGGGGGCTTTCCCCCTCCCACAGGGCGTATCACTGGTCTTGCAGTTCGCGCCACATGTGGATTTTGTCGAAGTAATCCACGCCCACCCGCACCGCCAGCGGTTCCAGACCGTATTGAGTGAACCCACAGCGCTGGTACAGCGCAAACGCGGCGTCATTACCGGCGGTGACGGTCAGCTGGATCACTTTCAAGCGCGGATGTCGGCGCGCTTCATCCAGGGCCGCCTCGACCAACCGCAGGCCCAGGCCTCTTTGCTGATAGGCCCCGGTCACGTACATACCGAACAGGGTCACCTTGTGCCGCGCCTTCTCGCGTGGCTCGTACGCCAGACCGACAATACCCGCCAGTTCATCGCCGTCGAAACCGCCCAGCAGCCGATCCAGTGGGTTGTCGAGGCGCTTTTGCCACCAGCTCAACGGCATCGCCGCCCGCTCGGCCACACTGGAGGTGAATGCCTGCGGATAGGCGCCGTACGCCTCCAGCATCAAGGCCCGATAAGCCTCGGCGTCGTGGGCTCCCAGTGCACGGATGATCATAGGCTTCAGGCCGTTGCGGTCAGTGACGCACGGTAAAACGGCAGGATCAGGTCGCGTGTCAACGGCGCCAAGTGCAAGCCGCCATCACCGGCAGGATCGATCCAGCGTACCTCTTCGATTTCAGCAGCGGGGGTGACCGGCACATCGATGCGTACCTGGAACAACTCAGCGTCTACGGTAAAGCCCGGCTCGTTGACCGCGGGCGCGCTGAAGTTGCCGAGGTAGAGGGCTTGGCTGGGGTCGATGCACAGGTTCAGCTCTTCGTGCAGCTCGCGGGCCAGGGCCTCGGCAGGTTGCTCGCCGGCGTCGATCTTGCCGCCAGGCTGCATGAACGCTTGGGTGCCACGCTTGCGTACAAGCAATGTTTGGCCGTCGCTGCCGATCAGGAGGGCGGCGGCGATGCGGATAGTAGAGGTGCTCATGAAAGGTTCGCGGTCTCTTCGGGTACTTTGATAAAAATGGCGTATTTCGCGCCTTCCATTGCCTCAAACGCAATGAGCTTGTCCACCAGCGGCAGGTTCAGCACCTTGCCGGCGTTGAGCAGCAACATGCCGTTATCGGCATTGAGGTTACGCGCCAGGACCATGCCGTCCGCCAGTTCACGGGTGGTCAGGACCTTGACGGTGGGATCGCCCAGCGTCACATCACTGAGGAACTTGGCACAGGCCTGAATAAAATCGTCGACCAGGCTTGGGTCGTAAAGGCGCCCGGCATACTTCTGGATGTAGAGCAGCGCTTCATCACTGTTCATCTGCCGCTCAAGGATCAGGCCTTTCTGCAACTCGATGAAATCCACCGCCAGTTTCAGCAGGCGTGAACCGAACGGGATCGCCTCCTCCTTGAGGTGATCGGGAAAGCCGCTGCCGTCATAGCGTTCCTGGTGATGACGAATGATCCGCGCCGCATCCTTCATCGGCTCCAGCGTCATCAGCAGCGACTCGCTCTGCGTTGGATAAGCGCGGTACAGATCGCGGTCGGTGCTGTGCAGCCTATCGGACGGGGCGGTCATCATGCTGTCGGTCCAGCTGAGTTTGCCGATGTTGTAGAGCGCGGCGGCCATGGTCAGGTCGCGCGTGCTGACCTCGTCCATGGCCTGGGCGTTGCAGTACACCCGGATCAGGTCGATCAACTGGCGGTTGGTCTGCTTGTCCTTGGGCAGGCGCAAGTTGGCCAACAGCGAAAACACTTCGGTGCCCGTCACGTAGCTGCGTTTGAGTTCTTCGTAGGCCAGGTCGAGCATGTCGGCGGTCTGCTGCAGCTCGCCGGTGCGCGACTCCACGCGCTTTTCAAGGGTCGCATTGAGCACCTTGAGCTGCTCGTTCTGCGCCTGGGTCAGGCGCTCCAGGCGCTGATGTTCCAGGGCCTGCTGCAGGATCAGCTTCAGTTCATCGTCATTCCAGGGTTTGCCGATGTAACGGTGGATCTGGCCTTCGTTGATCGCCTTGATGATCGTCGGGAGGTCGGCATACCCGGTCAGCAGGATGCGGCTGGTGGTGGGATACACATCATGCACCTTGGCCAACAACGTGGCCCCGTCCATGCCCGGCATGCGCGCATCGCTCATGACCAGGTCGATGGGCTGTGACGCCATGATTTCCAGGGCCTGGGCACCGCTGCCGGCGAGCAGCACATCGTAGGGCTGGCCGCGCAACAAACGGCGCAGGCTATTGAGGATCGACTCTTCATCGTCGACCAGCAAGATGGTGGGTTTTTCGGTGGAAAGCTTCGCGAGTTGTTCATCCATGCCGACTGCGCCTTCAAGTTAAACAGAATTGAGCTACATTGAGCCCTTGTCCCAAGCCGTCTTCCCTCGCTTAAGGCGTGGGGTTGATTTGACGCCAACTGGCCGTCGATATCAAGGGAGCTCGACTATGCTCTCATAGCCGCTGGCACCCCGCTCAGACGTGCAACCAGGGAAGAAGTCATTATGCAGTCGCACCTTTTGCAGTCGCCGTGCGCCGTATGACCCCGGATTCAGTCAGGGCCAACCGTCGTATTCTGATCGTCGATGACACCGCCTCCATCCACCAGGACTTTCGCAAGATCCTCTGTGCCGACGCAGACGCCCAGCCCTCGCTGGACACCCTTGAGCACACGCTGTTCGGCACCCCGACCAAAGTGCGCCAGGTGTTTGAGCTGGACTCCGCCTACCAGGGTGAGGAAGCCCTGGCCCTGGTCCACAAGGCACTCGCCGCCGGCGCTCCCTATGCCATGGCGTTCCTCGACATGCGCATGCCGCCGGGTTGGGATGGTTTGCAAACCATCGAAGCCCTCTGGAATGCCGACCCCAACCTGCAGATTGCCCTGTGCACGGCGTATTCCGACTATTCCTTCGAGGCCATCGAAGCGCGATTGAAATACAACGACCAGTTGCTGATCCTCAAAAAGCCCTTCGACAACCTGGAAATCCGCCAGATGGCCAGCGCCTTGACGTGGAAGTGGCAGCTGGCCCAGGACGTCGCGCTCAAAGTGAGCAGCCTGGAGCGCACCGTGGAAGAGCGTGTGCAGGAACTGCTGAAAGTCTCGCACTTGCTGCAATACGACGCGCTGACCGAATTGCCCAACAGTACGCTGCTGGGCGACCGGCTGACCCAGGCCATGGCCTTGGGCCGTCGGCATGACACCCAACTGGCGGTCATGTTCATCGGGCTGGACCGTTTCAAGCGCATCAACAATGCCCTGGGCTATCCGGTAGGCGACGAGGTGCTGCAGCAGGTCAGCCAAAGCCTGGTGGCGGCGGTGCGTGAGTCGGACTCAGTGTTCCGCTACGGCTCCGACACGTTCGTGATCGTGCTCAACGATATCCTGCACCCCCAGCAGACCCAGGGCGTTGCCCAGAAACTCCTCAAGGTCATCAGCGCGACTCGCCACGTCGCGGGGCATGACCTGAGCATCACGGCCAGCCTGGGCATCAGCATTTACCCCAATGACAGCGGCACCGCGGTGGAGTTGATCAAACATGCTGAAACGGCCATGCACACCAGTAAAGAGCGCGGCCCCGACAGTTTCAGCTTTTATACCGACGCCATGAACCTGCGCGCCCAGCATCAGCAAAACCTGGAAAGTGCGATCCGCCAGGCCTTGGAGCGCGATGAGTTTGTGCTGCACTACCAACCGAAGCTGAACTTGAAATCCGGGCAGATCGTGGGGGCGGAAGCACTGATACGTTGGTTTCAACCCCGCTCAGGGTGGGTCAGCCCCGTGGATTTCATTCCCGTGGCTGAGGACAGTGGCCTGATCGTGCGCCTGACCCAATGGGTACTGCGCGAAGCCTGCCAGCAGGCACAGGCGTGGCGCGTGATGGGCCTGCCCTCGCTGTGCATCTCGGTGAATATCTCGGCGATTGACTTCCGCCAGCGGGATTTTGTCGACAACCTGGCCGCGATCCTGAAGCAAAGCGGCCTGCCGCCCGACCGACTGGAGTTGGAGATCACCGAAAGCGTGTTGATGCAAAATGTCGACGACACCGTTGAAATGCTGAACAAGATCAAAGCCATAGGCGTACGCCTGGCCCTGGATGATTTCGGCACCGGTTACTCCAGCCTCAGCTACCTGCGACGCTTCCCCATTGACGTGCTGAAAATCGATCAGTCTTTTGTGCAAGGCCTGAATGTGAATAACCAGGACGAACAGTTGATCAGCGCTATCATCGGCATGGGCAAGAGCCTGCGGTTGAGCATTATCGCCGAAGGGGTGGAGACGCTGGAACAGCTGAAGTTCCTGCAAACCCAGCAATGTGAAGAAGGCCAAGGCCATCTGTTCAGTAAGGCTGTACCTTCAAAGGATTTCGCCCAGTTGCTGCAAGTGGGCTCCGCGCCCCTGATGCCCGATCAATAGCCGAACACAAGGAGTGCTCGTTTGAGCGCAGTCTCAACTACTCGAATTGGCCTGATGTTCACGTGTTGGCTGGTCACGGCATCGCCCTTGGTGGCCGCCCCGTTGGACGAGCCCCTCAAGCCGTTGCCGGCGGCGCCGGCCCTGGACCCGGCCAAAGTCGAACTGGGCCGCCAGCTGTTCAACGAGCCGCGGCTGTCGGCCAATAACACCTTGTCCTGCGCCAGTTGCCATCGACTGGACAGCGGCGGTGCCGATGACAAACCGTTCTCCATTGGCTTCGATGGCCACCCGGTGGAGATCAACACGCCCACGGTGTTTAACGCCAGCCAGAATTTCAAACAGTTCTGGAACGGCCGGGTGGACACGCTGGAAGCGCAGATCGAACAAGTGGTCATCAGCCCGGTGGAGATGGGCAGCGACTGGAAAACCGTGGTGCAGAACCTGTCCGCCCTGCCCGCCTACCAGGCCGCCTTCAGCCAGTCGTACCCCGACGGCGTCACTGCCGCCAACGTGCAAAATGCGCTGGCCACTTATGAGCGAACGCTGCTGACCCCCAACTCGCGGTTCGACCAGTACCTGTTGGGCAATACCGATATCCTCACGATCCAGGAAAAGTACGGCTACCAGCGCTTCAAGGATTACGGCTGTATCGCCTGCCACCAGGGCATCAATATCGGCGGCAATATGTTCCAGAAGTTCGGCGTGATGGGGGACTACTTCAAGGCGCGCGGCAACCCGGTCGAATCGGACCTGGGGCGCTACCTGCTGACCCAGGACGAGGAAGATCGCCATGTGTTCAAAGTGCCCAGCCTGCGCAACGTGGCGGTCACCGCGCCGTATTTTCACGACGCGTCGGCCAAAACACTGGAAGACGCGGTGGATGTGATGTTCATCTACCAACTGGGCCGCACGCCCTCCGCCGAAGACAAGGCGCTGATCGTGCAGTTTCTCAAGACCCTGACCGGCGAATGGGCAGGCAAGCCGCTATGAGCCAACTCTCATGACCCTTTCCCGCCGCCGTACCAGCCAGTTTCTGCTCAGCCTGATGACGCTGCTGCTGGCCTCGACCCTGGTGTTTCTGTACGTGAAGTCGTCCCGCGATCAGACGGCCACTTACACCCAATCCCGCGACCTGATTCGCCAACTGCAGCAACTCAATGCCCAATGGGACAGCGAGGTGCTCAAGGCCAGGATCGCCGTCACGCACAACTATGACCCTCTGGTTACCCCCCTGCGGGAAATGACGCGGCTGTGGGCAGATCTGCAGAGTCACCCCACCTATCACGCCCCGGAAGACCTGTCCCACTGGCAAGCCACCCTGGAGGGTTACCAGGCGGCGATCCAGGAAAAAGCCCGGTTGGTGGATCAGTTCAAATCCCACAACGCGGTGCTGCGCAACTCCCTGGCCTTCTTGCCGACCGCTGAAGACGATATCCAGGCCCAGTTCAGCCGCTATGACGAGGACGGCAGGCGGCAATTGCAAAGCGTCGCCACCGACACCTACGACCTGTTGCTCAGCAGCCTGGAGTTCGCCCAGGTCACCAGCGACGAGCGTGCCGCCGATATCCTGGTGGGCCTGGGCAAGCTGGCGGTGAACAAGGAACAGTTGCCAACCGAGTTCCAGGCACCGGTTGAGATCCTGAGCAAACACATCGAGCTGATTTTGCGCGAACAACCGCTGGTCAATAATTTGCTCGAACGGATTGCAGCCATTCCCGTGGCCGACCGCCTGGATGAGCTGACCCATTACCTCAACCAGGATCAACAGACGGCCGACCTCGTCGACCAGAAGTACCACCGTTACCTGCTGGTGTTCGCCACCCTGCTGGTGGTTTTGCTGCTGTACCTGGCCGTGCGCCTGTTGCGCAGCTTTGCCGAGATCAACCGCGTCAATCGGGCCTTGCAGGCCGCCAATGAAACCCTGGAGCAACGCGTGGAGCGGCGCACGCAGCAGCTCAAGGATGCCCAGAGTGAGTTACTCGACAGCGCCCGTCAGGCCGGCATGGCGGAGATTGCTACCAACGTGCTGCACAACGTCGGCAACGTGCTTAACAGCGTGAACATTTCCGCCGACATGGTTGCGCGCAAATTACGCAGCAGCAAGGCCCAGGGCCTGGGCAAGGCCATGCAGTTGATCAACGAACACCAGGGGGACCTGGGTACATTCCTGACTCAGGATGAAAAGGGTAAGTTGCTGCCCGGCTACCTGAACCAACTGGTGGAGGCGATTGCCGTCGAACAGCAAGGCATGACCGACGAACTGGCGCAACTGAGCAAAAGCGTCGACCACATCAAGGACATCGTCTCCACCCAGCAGTCCTATGCCGGGGCGTCAACGCTGCTGGAACCGGTGCATATCAGCGTATTGATGGAAGATGCCTTGCGGATGAATGCCGGTGCGCTGAGCCGCCACAATGTGACGGTGGTCAAGCATTACGCCCAGGTGCCGGAAATCCTGGCAGACAAACACCGGTTGCTGTTGATCATGGTCAACCTGATCAGCAATGCCAAATATGCCATGTCCAACCTCAGCGACCGGCCACGGCAGATGACCCTCAGGGTCGAGCAGAGGGATGACGATACCCTGCAGATCAGCGTGAAGGACGATGGCGAAGGCATACCGGCCGAAAACATGACCCGCATCTTTACCCACGGTTTTACCACCCGCAAGGAAGGCCACGGCTTTGGCCTGCACAGCTGCGCCCTGGCCGCTGTGGAGATGAATGGCCAGCTCACCGCCCACAGCGACGGGCCGGGCCGGGGCGCGGTATTTACCTTGAGCATTCCTCTGACCCTTGCCGGAAGTCCCGCATGAACAAGCCCCCAAACCGACGCATCCTGTTGATTGATGACACGCCGTCGATTCACGACGACTTCCGCAAGATCCTGATGCCTGTGGTTGATTCCAACCAAGTGCTGGATGAGATGGAGTCAGCACTGTTTGGCGCTACGGTCAAAGCCAAGGCCCCGGGCTTCGAGCTGCACTCAGCCTACGGCGGAGAAGAAGGCCTGCAATTGCTCATCTCTGCGATGGCACAGCAGCAGCCCTATGCCCTGGCGTTCGTCGACATGCGTATGCCCCAGGGCTGGGACGGTGCGAAGACCATAGAAGAACTCTGGAAAATCGCCCCCGACCTGCAGGTGGTGGTGTGCACCGCCTACTCGGACTATGCCTGGGAAGACCTGCTGGACCGCCTGCACGGGCATGATCGCTTGCTGATCCTGAAAAAACCGTTCGATAACATTGAAGTCCAGCAAATGGCCAATACCCTGGCCAATAAATGGGACATGGCCCGTCGCGCCACGCTGCAAACCACTCACCTGGAGCAGTTGGTGGAACAACGCACCCAGGCGCTGCAACTGGAAATCGACGAGCGCAAGCACCTGGAAAGCCAACTGGTGCAGTCGGAAAAACTCGCCTCGCTTGGCCAACTCGCGGCGGGTGTGGCCCATGAAATAAACAACCCGGTGGGTTTTATCTCATCCAACCTCAGCACCCTGGACAGCTACTTCAACCAGCTGCAACAGATGCTCGATGCCTATCAAAGCGCCGAAGAACTGATTGCCCCGCAAGAACAGCGCGATCAACTCAAAGCCCTGCGAACCGGCCTGGAGCTGGATTTTCTCAAGGAGGACATTCCGATTCTGATCCGGGAGTCCAAGGAAGGCATCGGCCGCGTGGTGCAGATCGTCAAGGACCTGAAGAACTTCTCCCGTGTCGACAACGACCAGACCTGGCAATTTGCCAACCTGCAACAGGGCATCGATTCGACGCTGAACATCGTCGCCAGTGAACTCAAGTACAAGGCCGATGTGGTCAAACACTACAACCCACTGCCGGAAATCGAATGCCTGGCCTCGCAGCTGAACCAGGTGGTGATGAACCTGGTGATCAACGCCGCACAAGCCATGGGGCCGGAACGCGGCACCATTACCATCAGCAACGGTGTGGACGGCGAGAATATCTGGCTGGAAGTGGCGGACAACGGCTGTGGGATTACACCCGAAACCGTGCAGAAGATCTTCGACCCGTTCTTTACCACCAAGCCGGTGGGCGAAGGCACCGGGCTGGGGTTGTCACTCTCCTACGGCATCATCAAGAAACACCATGGCAACATCTCCGTCAGCAGCGAGGTAGGCAAGGGAACGACCTTTCGGGTGGTGTTGCCGATACGGCAAACGGCGGCGTAGGGCACGCCGCCGAATCAGGTTCAGGCTTCGGCTTTCTTCGCGCCGGAGCCAAACGATGCAAACCGCTTGTTGAAACCGGCAATCCGGCCTTCAACCTGAGTCTTGCGCTGCTGGCCGGTGTAGATCGGGTGCGAGGCGCTGGAGACGTCCAGCGGGATGTACGGGTAGGTGTTGCCGTCGCTGTGTACATGGGTGCGGTCGCTGTCGGCGGTGGAGCCGATCAGGAAGAACACGTCGGCGGCGGTGTCGTGGAACAACACGGTACGGTAGTCGGGATGGATACCAGCTTTCATAAGGCCTCCTGGGCGTCTGGGTGGATTCGATGTGTTATACAGTAACGCAAATAATGCACCCAAACGAGAACCGATTGCAATAAGGGCAAGCCCCAGTTCAATGCCCTTATCGGTTGTCCCGGCTTTCCCTACAGGCGCAGAATGGCGGATCGACCTGTAGCGTTGAACCTGAGGAAAAAACCGTATGAGCCTGTCGTTACTGAGCCGTTACGCCTTCTTTGCCGTGTGCGTCATTTTCACCCTCGCCAGCCTCCCTTTTATCCACCACGAATGGCTGTGGCCCATCACCCTGGTCACCGGCGTGTTGAGCCTGATCGGCATTTTCGACCTGCTGCAAAGCCCCCACGCCGTGCGCCGCAATTACCCGATCCTGGGCAATATCCGTTACCTGGTGGAAGCCATTCGCCCGGAAATCCGCCAATACCTGCTTGAGTCCGACAGCGATGCCCTGCCTTTCTCGCGTTCCCAGCGCTCGCTGGTGTACTCGCGCGCCAAGAACGAAACGGCGGACAAACCCTTCGGCACACTGATCGACGTGTACCAGTCGGGCTTCGAATTCATCGGCCACTCCATGCGTCCCGCGCCCCTGAGCGACCCCAACGCGTTTCGCGTGATGGTCGGCGGCCCACAGTGCACGCAACCGTACTCGGCGTCGGTGTTCAACATCTCGGCGATGAGTTTTGGCTCGTTGAGCGCCAACGCCATCCGCGCGCTCAATCAGGGTGCCAAGCTGGGTAACTTTGCCCACGACACCGGCGAAGGCAGTATCAGCCCCTACCACCGCGAACACGGCGGCGACCTGACCTGGGAACTGGGCAGCGGCTACTTCGGCTGCCGCACCAGCGACGGCCGCTTCGACCCGGAACGCTTCGCCGTGCAGGCACAAAACCCACAAGTGCGCATGATTGAAATCAAGATGAGCCAGGGCGCCAAGCCCGGCCATGGCGGGATCCTGCCCAAGCACAAAGTCACCCGGGAAATTGCCGACACCCGCGGCATCATGATGGGCGAGGATTGCATCTCGCCGTCGCGCCACAGCGCATTTTCCACGCCGATCGAACTGATGCAGTTCATCGCCCAACTGCGTGAACTCTCCGGTGGTAAACCGGTGGGTTTCAAGTTCTGCCTCGGCCACCCGTGGGAATTCATGGGCATCGCCAAGGCCATGCTCGACACCGGTATCCTCCCGGATTTTATCGTGGTCGACGGCAAGGAAGGCGGCACCGGCGCCGCGCCCGTGGAGTTCACCGACCATATCGGCGTGCCGCTGCGTGAGGGCCTGCTGTTCGTGCACAACACCCTGGTGGGCCTGAACCTGCGCGACAAGATCAAGCTCGGCGCCAGTGGCAAAATCGTCAGTGCATTCGATATCGCCAGCGTCTTGGCCATCGGCGCCGACTGGGCCAACTCGGCGCGCGGTTTCATGTTTGCCATCGGCTGCATTCAGTCGCAAAGCTGTCACACCAATAAATGCCCCACCGGCGTGGCCACCCAAGACCCACTGCGCCAGCGCGCCCTGGTGGTGCCGGATAAGGCCCAGCGGGTGTTCAACTTCCACCGCAACACGCTCAAGGCGCTGGCGGAAATGCTCGCGGCGGCCGGCCTGGATCATCCGTCACAGCTGTCGGCCAAGCACTTGGTGCGGCGCATGTCGGCGACTGAGATCAAGCTGTTCTCGCAGTTGCATGTGTTCCTCAAGCCGGGCGAGTTGCTGACGGGCGAGGTGAACGGCGAGTTTTATTCGCGCATGTGGCAGATGGCGCGAGCGGACAGTTTTGAGCCGCATGAAGTGGCGGCAGCGTAAGGGAGCGATACCGTGTTGAACGTCATCGCCGAAGGTTTCATCAAGCCGGTACCGAAAATCAATGAGTACCAGGCAAAGCCCTGCCGTGTACTGCTGATGGATGCTTTCTAGGCCGCTCGTATTGCGTGCAAGCCGGCAGCGCCCATGGCGTATTCGCCGGCTACCACGCTGCGTGAGTGATCATGGATATCTAGAGACATTCAGTAATATCCCGGCTTTGCAATTGCTTACAAATACCGCCAACCTGCGCCCGCCCGACGTGCGGCGTGCGACATCCCTGCCACGCGCCTGTCATTACTAAACTATTTGTTCAAGAGCCCGCTGCCATGCTGAACGGACGCGACCCGCGCATCGATTTTTTTCGGGGCCTGGCGTTGATCTTCATTTTCTGGGATCACGTCCCCCACAATCCCCTTGGCCAGATTACCCTGCGCAATATCGGCTTCAGCGACGCGGCTGAAGTCTTCGTGTTTCTTGCCGGCTACGCTTCCGTGCTGGCCTACGGCAAGGTCCTGCAGCGCGAAGGCTACTGGATGGCCTGCTTGAAGATCCTGCAGCGCACGTGGGTGCTGTACGTGGTGCATATCTTTTTGCTGGCGATGCTGATGGGTATCGTGTTCTTCGCCAACAGCCATGTGGAAACCCGCGACCTGGTAGAGGAAATGGGCCTGACGCATTTCGTCACACACCCGCAGCAAGCCCTGGTGGATGAATTGCTGCTGCGCTTCAAGCCGAACCTGATGGACCCGTTGCCGCTGTATATCGTGCTGCTGGCCGGCCTGCCGCTGGTGCTGCCGTTGCTCCTGCGCAAGACCTGGGCGGTGGTCGCGGTATCGATGGCGGTGTACCTGCTGGCGCCGCACCTGGGCTGGAACCTGGCGGCGATCGCAGACGGTGTGTGGTACTTCAACCCGGTCACCTGGCAGTTCCTGTTCATACTGGGCGGTGCGGCGGCCATTCACGGGCAAACGCCACGGGCGCAGGATGATCGCCCCCTGCTACGCCAGCCGCTGTTCGTCACCGCAGCGGTCTATTCGCTGGTGGCCTGCGTGATCACGATTGCCTGGCGCTGGCCCGACGTGCATGACGCGCTGATGCCTTCCGCACTCAGCGAGTTGCTCTACCCGATCAGCAAGACCGACCTGTCGCCGGTCCGTTTGCTGCACTTCCTGGCCCTGGCCTATGTCACCGCCAAACTGTTGCCGGGGCGTGCCTGGACGCAAAACTGGCTGGCACGGCAAACCTGCCGGATGGGGCGCTATTCGCTGGAAGTGTTCTGCCTGGGCGTGTTGCTGGCGCCGCTGGCTGACATGGTCAACGCCCTGGCTGGCGATACCTTCACCATGCAGGTTTTCACCGCCTTGGCCGGCGCAGCGCTGATGGCGACGCTGGCCGCGTGGCTGGAGTTCAACAAGCGCCTGAACACGCCCATGAAGTCTGCAACCCAGGTACATAGTTAACCCCAGGCGCCCAAGGCGCCATGGTCCCCTTGGCCTTCCACCCATTGTGAAAGGCCCCAACACATGCCCACCCACCAACTGCTCAACGGCTTATCCGGCAACCTGCAATCCAACACAGCCTGGGCCCGGCAACAATCCCTCGAACTGATTCAGCACACTGTCGCGCAGGCCATGCAAGGCCTGACGCCGCCAGAGCAAACCCGTTACCTCCAGCTGCAACGCGAAGCCCTGGCTGCCGTCAACGCCGTCGAAGCCGAAAAAAACCGCCTGATCCAGGCCTTCAAAGTCGAGGGCTTGGCTGAGCTGCGCGAGAAGATCGGCGGGCGTGATCCGGAAAACTACCGCCTCTACACCACCTACCTGGAAAAACGCGAACAACCCTTTCCCTGGGAGCCCCGCGTCACCGAACCGCCGTATCGCCCTCGCCGCGCCCTGGATGAATGGCAGTACATCGAGCACACCAAAAGCATGACCCTGTGGGAAGCCGCCTGCCTGAACTTCGGGTTCACCAGCTCGATCATTCAGGCCTCGGGTTATAGCCTGGCAGAAGCCAGTGAAATCATCGGCGGCAACGACGACCGGAGCCTGCCGGTCAAAGACTTCATCGCCGTAGCCCGCAAGCTGAACCTGGGGGGGCGATTGCGGGCGCTCATCAACCCGACGTTAAGCAGCGACGGCACGCTGCGAAACCTGATCAAGGCCTCCTCCAAGGCGCTGCTGCTGTTCGACTTGCTCGACGCCTGGCGCAACCGCGCCGTCACCGGCTTGACCCGCCCGATGTATGACACGCTGCACGCCGCCCTCAACGGCGATGGCCCGCAACCGCCTTTCGACATGCTGAGCCTGACGTCCAGTCGCACGCCCATCCTCCCCAAGCCGCACACCGCCTGGCACACCGCAATGCCCATCCCCTTACTGCTGATCAATGTGGCCAGCCTCGGGGTGTTGTCGTATTTCCCTTTTCGCCCAGGCGGCGCGCTGCGCTATCACGTTGACGCGCAGGCGGCCGAAAACGCCTGGCGCGAGCAACTCAACGCCAGCCACCAGCAACAGGACTTGGGTTGGTTTTCGCGACAACTGCCGCTGATTGGCCTGGCGACCTTTAAATCGCTGCTGCGCCAAGAGCCGCGTCCCAAGGACATGAATTGGCTGACTGGATTGCTGTATGACGGTTTTCACAAAGCCTTCCCGCAGCGGACCCTCGACAGCGTGCGCTTCTCGACAGCCATGCGCCCGGATCGCCCGTTGACGCTGGTCGAAGCGTTCACTCACCAGCAGATTCAACGCTTCCAGGCCGACCTGGACACCCTGGCGACCCCGCGCTCCGAAGCCGACTGGCAGGCCCTCACGGACGCCGTGGCCGCGATTGCCGGCGAAGTCCTGCAACTGCTGCTGACACCACTGCCCGGCGGCGTGACCGGGCTGAACCGCGTGATGCAACTGGCCGTCATGGGCAGCCTGACCTACAGCGTCGGCCAAGGCCTGAGTGAAGCGCTCCATGGTGATGCAAGTGGTTTCGCCAGCGCCATGGCGGATGTCGCCGACCTGGCCGTCAGCGGCCGACTGATCTCCACTGCCGGCAGGCTGCACCGCCAGCGCATGCTCGACTACCTGAACCGGCTGGGCAACCCACGCAAAGTCACGCGCCCGGACGGCGTCGAAGCACTCTGGAAACCCGACGCGCAACCGTACGCGGTGGCCAACCAGGCCCTGCTTAACGGCAAAACCGCGGACGCCCTGGGGGTCTTTTCCGTCAAGGGCAAACGCTACGTCAAACTGCGCCACGACGACCAGGCACTGGTGGTGGAAGTGCGGCACGACTCGCAGAGCATGCGTTACGTGCTCAAACACGCAAACGCTGACACCTATAACCCACCGATCATTTTCGAACCCGCCTGGCAGGCCTGGAAGTTCGACCTGCATAACGCCCACACGCTGTCCGACATCAGTTTGCTGCAGCGCATGCTGCCCAACGGCTCTTCCCATGCCCCCGTGGCCGACCTGGAGCACATGCTCAAGAGCACCGCGACACCGCGCGCCACCCTGGACCGGGTCTGGGCCGGACACAGCGCACCGCTGAACCTGATCGAAGGGGTCAGGCGCCTGCAAGCCGACCGGGTTATCCAACAAATCATCGACCACTTCGACCAGCCGGGGTACATGCCCCCGCACGGCGACAGCACGGTGTTTTGCCTGCTGACGCAATTGGCGGGCTGGCCGGTCGACGCCCTGTTGAGCATCCGTGAGGAAGCCGGCGAAGTGATTGAAATTTATAGCAAACCTGAACACGCGCCGACCAAGCCTCACCTGATCAGCCTGACGCGTCGTGAGGACGGCAGCTACCTGGCCACCGATGGCCAGCGGGTATCGCCCGGTTCCGCCGACACGTTGCTGTTACTCATCCTCCAGCTGCAACCCAGTGGTTCGACCCTGGGCCAGGAAACCCGCCACAACCGTTCGCCGGACCAACGGGTCGTCGCCATTCGTGAGCAGGTCGTGGCCCTCGCTCGGCAGGAGCGGATGACGCTGTTCAGTGCCGTGGTCGACTTTTCGGGTTACGAAAAGGGCGAGCGACTTCCTCACGCCGATGTGCGACGGTTCTTGCCGTTCAGGGCGTCGCCTCCCTTGGTGGCCGTCACGCCGCTGCTGAAAAAAATGCGCGACCTGAACCGGCCGCTGTCGCCCGCCCACCTTGAGCAACTGCTCACGGCTAACCCACTCACGCCACGCCAGCATCAGGCTTTTCTTGACGCCGGCACCTTGCCGACGGCGTTTGCCGAATGGTTGGATCACCACCGCACGGCGCTGCGTATCGACGCCGCCATAGACGGGCTGTACCACCCACGCGCGCACAATGACGACATTGACCAATGGGCCCGGGAGTTTGCCTCGGCCTTGGTGCGCAACACGCTTAAACGGCCTTTCGTGATCACCGAAGTGGTCGCCGGTGACATCGCCACCCCTTACCTGTCCAGCGGCTCGGACGACCCGACCGTGGAACTGCGCCATTACGGCCGTGGGCGCTATGAAGCGTCCGACCTGCGGAACGGCGGAACGATTCCGGTAGCTCCCGACAACGAGAGTTTCTACCTGGCCATCGGTTCGGTGCTGCAACCCCATGAACGCCAGCTGCTGGGTATGAACAGCGCCAGCGATAGCCAAGGCCTGCGTAACACGCTGGGGGATTACATGAGCAACCAGCGCAATACCGAAGGGTTTGTCAGCCTGGTCAACGGCTCGCTGGTGCAATACGAACAACGCCTGGACCTGCCACCGGACCTGGCGCCCACCGCCAACGGCATTTTCGTACTCGACGGGCGCCACTACCTGCCGTTGCTGGATGCGCTCTACCGGATTGCCTTCGACAAAAAGCGCCTCAAATGGCGGCTGCACCACCCGACGAAAATCGGCGTCGATACCCCCACCCTTGAACACAACGGCGAAGGCACCTGGCGCCTGTCGAGCGAAAACCCGATGACCTGGGACGACCATCGCCTGCTCTATCGGCTGGGTAACCACGCGTACGCCTTCACACGGGACATGGCCGCTAAAATCCTGGCCCTGACCGACACCTCCGCGCCGCTGTTGCGCCAAGTCCACCGCAATGGTCGCGCCGTACCGCCGCTGCTGGCAGACACCTGCAAACGCTTGAAGATCGAACAGGAAATCCACCGGTTCATCGAGGCCATGCGCGCCGAGCCGACCTCGCGCAGCGCCCAGCCGCACTTGCAGATGTTGGTGATATCGAGCCTGCCGGACTGGCCATCGAGCCACGTGCTGCAGATCGTCGATCGCCAGAACCGGGTGCTGCAACAATACCCGGTCAGTCAGGCACCCGATGCCCAAGCCGTGAAGGTCACCGAGCACGATTACAAAGACGCCAAACTGCTGGAAGTGCTGAGTCAAAACGACGCCATCACCCAAGGCCTGCTCGGTGAATTACCCGCGTCCCACGACGAACGCCTGTTCAAGCTGGTTAAGAAAATCGTCGAATTTGCCCAACGCGAAAAAGCCGACATCTTCAATTCGCTCTACGCCCAGAGCGAGACCACCGGCAACCTGCGCGATAAACGCTTAAAAGCCAAGTTCCCGGAACTACCCACCCCGCTGGTCAAGGCCATACTCGAACACGCCAGCCCGCGTGAACTCAGGCAACTTCGCGACAAGCACCAAGTGAGCCTGCGGCTTGCCGAACAGGTGCGCCTGTCCAGCCATGACCTGCGCTTGAACCGGGCTTATGAAGGGCTTTACCTGAGCGCCTGGACTCACCCCGACAGCGACAAAATTACCCTGCACCTGCTCAAATCCCTGCCCACTTGGCCTAAGGGGCTGCGTATCGATATCCACGAAGGTGACTCGCGCGGGCGCCTGCTGGAAAGCGCCGGGCACTTGGACGGTTCGGTACGCCGGGTACTCGCTCGCACCCAACGCGGCTATCAAGGTTACACGGCGGACGGCGCACACCTGGGTGCCCCATCGCCCGCGCTGCTGGACGTCATCGTCAAGACACTGTCCGACAGCGAAAAAGCCGCGCTGGGGGGCGTGGGCGAACCGGGTATTGCTGACTTACGCGAACAAATCGCCGCCCTTGCCCTGGGGCGCCGGGTCGAAATCAAACGTCTGCTGGACCTGCCTCACGTGCAACCCTGGATGGTGCCGCCGCTGGGCGTGAATCGAACGTTCCTGGCCTACCCGCTGTGGAGTGGGCTGTGGCCCTTCGGCGGTAATCGCCCGCCCGACCTGATGTCCAGGGTCCAGCAGGTCTACCCGCGTTTTTCCAACGACGACGCTCGGCGCTTCATTCGTTCACTGAACCTCAGCGAACCCGCTGCGCTGATTGAACTGGATCGGCGCCAGGCCGAAATCCAAGCATTGCCGACCGAGCTGCAACGCTGGTCCGATGCGACCTACAGCCAAGATGACAACCTGGAAAGCGACAGTGATAGCGACAGTGACCGGCAATCCTGGAGCAACCTCACAACACGACGCGCACTTGCCCTACGCCTGTGCGAAGCCGCCCGACGGGAAAACCCTCAGCGCTTCATTTTCGGGTTATTTCACCTGTCCTCGTTGACCCTGCAACTGGACGCCATCGATACATTGCCGACCCTGAGCATCGATTCGCGCACGTTCGAACACATCGAATACCTGCACCTCGCAGGCGATATTTTCCCCGTCCAAGGGGATGCCTTCCTGCGCCATTTCAGCCAGCTGCGCGCGTTGAAAATCGACTGTGACCTGAACGAACTGCCCAGCGCAATCAGCGATATGGCCCACCTCACCCACCTGGACCTGGCAGACAACCGTATCGTGCTGACAGCCGCCTCCGCCGAACGCCTGAGCAGGCTGGTCAATCTGCGCGAGCTGAACATGAGCGATAACCCGCTGGGGGTGGTTCCGGACTTCGCCGCACTGACCGAGCTGCAAACTTTGAACCTGCGCAACACCGGCTTGACTCAATGGCCACACAGCGCGTGGGCATTGCCCAACCTCAGCCTGTTGCACCTGGAGGAGAACCACATCACCACCCTTCCCGAGAGCCTCTTCAGCAGCCCACAGGCCCTGGAACGTCAACGGCGTACGCTGTTGCATGACAACCCACTGACCCTCGAGACACGCCAGCGGCTCGCCCGGTACAGCGCCGAAACCCGGGTCAACCTGCGCGGCGCGAGGCCCGGAATCGTGCACCTGCCGGGTCCGTCCAAGGACTTCAATCACTGGCTGTCGGGCGTACACGCCAATAAACATGAGAGTCTGCGATTTCTCTGGGACGCCTTGCGCGAGCACGAAGGGGCAAGCCCCGACGACACCTTCAGGGTGCTGAGGGACTTGACCCAGTCATACGATTATCGACAGGGCGGGCGGATCAGGGCCGGCCTGACTCAGCGGGTGTGGACGCTGTTGATTGCCATGGGCAACTCGAACCACCTGTGCGAGACAATCTTCCTCAACACTTACGCCGCAGGCACCTGCGGTGACGGCGCGATTTTGACGTTCAGCAACATGGAGCTCATGCACCGGGCGCACCAGGCCAAGTCTCAACAGGGAAGCCATCAAGTGGACAAGGACTTGCTGGTGCTGGCGCGAGGCAGTTACTTGATCGAACAGCTCGACCAGTTTTCCGAGGACCTCATCGCTCGCCTGGAAACGCCGGAAGAACCGCTGGATGCGGCCGAAGTCACGCTGTTTTTCAGGGTCAGGCTCACCGAAGAATTCAGCCTGCCGGTGCACCCCGAACAGATGCTGTATGCCATTGACGAGCGCGTGACCGAACAGCACGTGCAGGAAGCCCGCGACCACCTGAATGCCTTGCGCAGCACACCGGCGTTACAGGACTCGATACTGGAGCGCGAATTCTGGATCGAATACCTGGCACTCAGCTATCCGGAGCCGTTCCTGACGGTGCGGGATGCATCCAAGCTCAAGCAGCAGGAACTGGATCAGCAGGTGCAGAACAAGCGCTCCGACGAATACCTGGAACGACGCCAGTCACTGATAGAGCGGGAAAAACTGGAGCAATACCGCCTGGTCCGGCAATTGACCGAAGCGGCGCAGTTGGCCCAAAGGGTCCACTGACCGCTCCGGCGATAGGGCCTATCGGGCGGGCATGGTGGCTTGCGTCGGCTGCAACTTGAACACGTAGAACAGCACCGTCAGCATTACCAGGAACGCCGGCCCGACATAGAGCGCCACGCGCGTATCGGGGAAGTACGCCATCAGGCCCACCACCAGCACCAGGAACGCCAGGGCCAGGTAGGAACTGAGCGGGTACAGCCACATGCGGTACTTGAGCCCGTCACGTTCGGCCGGGCTCAAGCCACGACGGAACCTGAGCTGGGCCAGCAGGATCATCGCCCAGGTCCAGATCGCGCCGAAGGTGGCAATGGAGGTGACCCAGACGAAGACCTTCTCCGGCACCAGATAGTTGAGCAGCACGCCCAACAGCAAGGCAAAGATCGATAACAGCAGGGCCTTGCGCGGCACGCCATTGCTGGAGGTGGTGCCGAAGGTGGCCGGGGCCTGGCCGTTCTGCGCCAGGCTGTAAAGCATGCGCCCGGTACTGAAGATGCCGCCGTTGCACGAGGACAGTGCCGCCGTGATCACCACGAAGTTGATGATGCCGGCCGCCGTCTTGATGCCCAAGCGTTCGAAGGTCATCACAAAGGGGCTGCCCTGGGTGCCGATTTCGTTCCACGGGTAGATCGACAAAATCACAAACAGCGCGCCGACGTAGAACAACAGAATGCGCCAGAACACCGAGCCGATGGCGCTGGGGATGGTCTTCTGCGGGTTCTTCGCTTCACCGGCGGTGAGGCCGATCATCTCCACGCCCAGGTAGGCGAACATCACCATTTGCAGCGACATCAGTACGCCTGTCACGCCGTTGGGCATGAAGCCGCCGTGGGCCCACAGGTTAGAAATGCCCAATGCCACGCCGTCATTGCCGAAACCGAACGCAATGATGCCGACACCGCCGATCACCATGGCAATGATGGTGACGATCTTGATCAGTGCGAACCAGAACTCGAACTCGCCGAACGCCTTGACCGCGATGAGGTTGATGGTGCCCATGCTGATCAGGGCCGCCAGGGCCCAGATCCAACGCGGCGTGTCGGGGAACCAGACGCCCATGTACACCGCGACGGCAGTGATTTCCGCCACGCAAGTCACCAGCCACAGGAACCAATAATTCCAGCCGGTCAGAAAGCCCGCCAACGGGCCCAGGTAGTCTTGTGCATAGCGGCTGAAGGAGCCGGCGACCGGATTGTGCACGGCCATCTCGCCGAGGGCGCGCATGATCACCAGGATCGCCAGACCGCCGATGATGTAGGACAGCATGATCGCCGGGCCGGCCATTTCAATGGCCTTGGCCGAACCCAGGAACAGGCCGACACCGATACAGGCGCCGAGGGCCATCAGGCGGATATGCCGTTCGCCCAATTCGCGTTTGAGCGGGCCGCCCTGAGCGGTCTCGCCATGGGGCAGGGAGTTGCCAACTGGCATAAGGGTACAACCTCGTCTTGTTATTGGATGAACCACCGAACTTGCCGCCGTAAGACCGATAGGTCCGGGGCGACTCTGATCGGGCCTGAGGGGTAAACAGGCCCGTCCTGCAGGATCGGTGGGGCATGCAGTATAAAAACCCGAACGCGGGGCCTTTCACTCTATAAACGACTAAATTCAGCGATTAGTCTGGGCAAATGCACTTTCTACGAGAAAGCATGACCTGTGTTCAGACGTTTTCCAGGTGTTGCGAGGCGGGCGAGTATTGCACAGCCGCCGTGCATCGTCATGCCCCTCGCCTGATCGGACGGCCCTGGCAAAAGGCTCTATTTCAGCCTGTTCAGCCCATCACACCGCCAACACCGAACTCGGCCACGGTTTGAGGCGCACCGTGCCGATACCGCTTCAGGCGCAGGCCCTTCACGATCAGCAATCCTCGATTGCCAGGACGGCAATGACACCGAAGGGACATCCTCATGCAAAACACCCTCGACGTACTCAAGCAGGGTCAGGCGCTGCGCCTGGCGGCCGATAGCCACTTGATGACCGCGCTGATCAATCATCTGGAATCCACCGACACCACCGCCTTGCGCATTCCAGAATGTTCATCACTGGGCTGCTGGCTGCAGCTCTATCGCAAAGCGCTCAGCCGACCGAACGTGCAGGCTTGGCTCACACGACTGCCACTGGACCTGGGTGGCCTGAACGTGCAGCAAGACACCACGCAGCTGGCGCTTGGCGCAGAACAGGTGCTGAACTTTTACGGTTATCCACACCCCCGCCATCACGGGGAGCGCCGGGTGATCACCCAGGCCCTGGACCAGCTGAACACCTTTGCCGACCCCAAGGTGGGCCTGAATGACAGCCTCAAGCGATTGAACCAGGACCTGCACCAACTCGCCGACCGCCTGGAAAACCTGGTGGATGAAGACGATTTCAATCTGTTTTCCACCTACAAGACCTACCTCAAGCTCGAGTCCGGCTCGTTTTGGGCCACGACCCAGCAAACCGGCGCAGTGCTGCTTACAACCCTCACCACCCATGCGGATTTTTTGGCGCTCGATTCGGCGCAAGGCCTGCAACCCGGCATGTATGCGTTCGACCCCGCCACGCGCCGGCTCAGCGGCAAGAATGCCCTGGGCATGTTGGTCGACATCGGCATCGAACAGTTGCTGGCGTTGCCGCCCGAAGCCCAGCTGCAGCAGTTGGTCGACATTGCCGAACAGCTGCGCACCTTTGTCCACCAGAGTGGCCTGTTCAGCGTTGCCCAACTCCTGCAGTGCCACGACCAGCCGGTACCCGACACACCTGAGGAGGCCCGGGCACTGATCGACACCCTGCGCCAGTCGACGGCGCTGACGATACTGCCCGTCGCCGACCTGGCCAACGCCGACATCGCCCTGATGCAATACCTGCAATGGCTGGCGCTGGATCACGACCGGGCGCTCATGGCCGACGCGTTGAAGGCCCTGGTCCTGGGCAAGGACAGTGACACCCTTATCGACACCGCCGGCGTGCCACTGACACCCGATCCAGACTCCAGCGCACGCCAGCCCGACAGCGCTCGCCATCCCGCCGTGAGTGCCCGCTCCGCTTGCGGCCCGTTCAGCCTCAAGCAGCTGTTGCACCACCATGAACTCGACATACCCGACACGGTGGCCGCCGCCGACGACACCCTGCTGAGCCTGCACATGACCCTGCCGAGGCCCACTGCATTCGGTGACTACCACGCGCTGTTGAGCGCCACGGCCCGCTCGCCGGTGCAACTGGATACCGCCCAACGAAAAACCATTATCGAGACGATCAATACCGGGCGGCAGAACCGCAGCCCACGCCTGCTCGATCAGCTGTGCGGCGCCCTGCTGAACGGCAAAACGCCTGAGCAGATCCGCACACAGGCCGACGCTCTGCTCAAGCAACTGCTCGGCCTGGAGCCCGCGCGTGCGTTGGGCCAACAGCTGATCACGGCACTGCAGTGGTATGGGCAACACGCGGACGAATCCGCCGGTCAGACAAGCCTGGGCCTGCTGGTGCTGAGCGCACTGATCCTCGACCTGGACCCTGTGGCCGGTGAAGCAGGCTACGTGCTGGCCGGCTTCAACCTGGTGGCCGACGTGCACTGGGGCAAACCCCATGCCGACCTACGCCGCGAACTGGAATTGCACGTGATGCGCGCCTGCAAGGTCTCGACCGCCGCCGCCCCGCTGGCGGCCCACTTGTTGCTGGCCGGCACCGCGCCGGAGTTTCTGGTGCAGGCATTGCCCGACACCCTGCGTTTTCGCACATCGATCGCCTGGATGACCTTCAAGCAGGGCGTGATGATTGCGCACGCACTGGCGCCTGGATCACCGCAGTACATGACCTACAACGACATGATCGCCCTGGCAGCGCAGCCGCCCAAGACCGTCCAGCAGCAACAGTGGCGCGCGTACACCGCCACCCGCACCTTGCTCGACTGGGCCATTGCCCAAGGCGAACTGCCCGAGCGCGAGAACGGTGAATACCTGACTGACGAGATCGACGCCCTTAAAACCCGCCTGATGCATCGCCTGCAAGCCTTGAAGGACGCGCTGATCACCGTTGCCAGCACACCGCCGAGTCGCCGCAGCATCGCCCTGGAGGATCTCAAACGGGTATTTCCAAAGCAGCCGTGGCTGGAAAAAGCCTGCCTGTGGCGCCCGGTTCCACCGCTGGCCGGCAGCAGCCTGCGCTTCCCGATGCACCATCATGATCGCGAAAACTACAGCCTGCATTCGCTGGTGGAGTTGCACATGGACGGTCAGTTGGACGACACCCGGTGGGCGTCTATCGAACCGCAGTTGGACCTGGCGCAACTGCGTCTATCGTTTGGGCAATTAGGGGATATCAACGAACGCTTCGACACGGCCTTTGGCGCCTATATCGCGACGATGAAACAGGCCTACAGCACCACGATTGAAGACCTTTTGGCGCAATTGCCCCTGGCTGATCGTTCGCACCTGCAACAGGCTGACCTGCAACTGTTGGTGCTGAAAAAACCACCTGGCAAGGACCTCGCGCTGCTGAGCCAGGAAGAAGAGCTCGCCCGTACCGCGCGGACGGGTGTGATCCTGCGCGCGACATCGCCCACCGGCATCGAGGAGTACGAACTGTTCCCTCTGCTGAACCGCGTGCACAAGCGCGACGGCCCGCCGTTGGCGTTTCGCCTGGGAGGCACGCCGATTTCGGCCACCACCGGCGGTGCCCACTCGACCCACCCCGTCACGCAGTTGCTGGTCGGCGATGAGCTGCCCGTGGACTGGGAAGCCTACGCCAATGGGCGCCCGCCGAGGCTGGGGATCCGTTCCAAGGTGATCATCGACCTGCTGTGGTCATCCAACCCGGCGCCGGACAACTCACTGCCGTCGACGGCGTTCACGTTTGGATCGTCGGTCAATCGCGCCATTGCCCACGCCATCGTGCAGCAACACTTCTTCCTCGAAGTCGACGGCTTGCGCGTGCAGGCCAGGGGCTCGACCCGGCACGAACACTTGCAGCAACGCTGGGATCGGTTGCTGGCCCGGCTTAAAAAACTCGTCCCGTTTTGGTCGTGCGCCACCGACATCACCTCCGCAGACCTGCGCCGCGCCATCGATGGGGCCTATGGCTGTTTTATCGACCTGCTGGCCCTGCTGTTTCCCACCCAACAGTTTCTTACGGCCTCGCTGGCGATCTTGAAAAGAACCGTACCGCTGCCGATCAAACTGATCCAACTGGGCCGCTTGAGCAGCGCCTTCCTCAATACCGTGCTGAACCCGCTGGACGGTATTCCCGGCCTGTTCAGGCTGGCCGGTAGCGGCGTGATCCGGCTGACTACCGAAGCAGGACGTGTGCTAGACACGGCGATCGGGCAAATTCAACGCCGCACCGCCAACGCCTTATGGCTGGATTACCCCACGTTGCTGGCCCGCGCCGACATCGGCAACGGCACGGTGCTGCGCGGGAGCGACTTCGTGCGTATCAACGCCCTCCTGCACAAAAACCGCTGGCACGCCTGCTCCCCCTTCAGCACCCGACCGTACGGGCCGCCGCTGGATAGCTTTCGCCTGGCCAGCGCCGTCGGCGTGATACCGATGCGCGCCGCCAATGGTTACCGGGCGTTGGTCACAGAACGTTTTTTCGCCACCCAGCCGCTGGTCATCCCGCGCTCGGAGGCCACCGACCTGCTGCACCAGAACCAACTGCTGCGCCTTGAGCACAAGGCCGCAACGCACCTGGACGATGTGCAATCACCCGCCTACTTTAGGGTCGAAAAAGGGCTGGACGCGTCTTGCCTCACCGGCCGAAAAAAACGCAGCCCGATCCCGTTGGTGTGCTTCACCAAAAGACTCTCCACGAGCCGCTCATCCATTCATCATCGCCGGGTCCAGGCGATTGAGCATATCCGTCTCACCGCGGCGCCCGCTGTGGGGTCGGCCCCGCGACGACTGGTGTATGACCACCGGCTGTATGAGGCAATACCCTCGGGGAGCACCTTCGACCTCACGCCGGTGGCCCTGCCGCCGCTCTTGAAGTACAAGCCGAAAGTCACCGGCACCCTGCTCGACGATGAACCGCAGTTCGGCCTGCCCAACGACCAATTGGATAACAAGCTCAGCCGCGAAACGCGGGTGGTTGAATTGCAGGCGTTGGTTGAGGGTGTGGAAGACAGCCGCGTCGTGCGGGCGATGGCGGTCGACCTTAATCCGCCAGGCACACTCCCCAACCCCCGCATCGTCGTAGAGGCAGATACAGGGATTTTCTATGAGGTGAGTCGCCGCGCGTCGGAGTGCAATCAGTTGTACTTCAGCCAAGGGGGCGAGCACGAACAACTGATCCGCGCATTCAGCCAGCGTAAACTCGACTATTTAACGGCGGCAGGTTATGTCCACAACCGTCCCCTGGTCACTCTGCCAACCCTGGAAGTGCTGTACGGACAGCTGGCTCGCCGAGATTTCAGCCCCCAAAAAATTGCGCGCCTTCGCCAGCAGGCCAGCACCTTGAGCCCGCTCAAGCAACGCGAGTTGTTGCTCAACGCGAGCGATCAAGGGCAACGCCTGCCGATCAGCATTGCAGCAAGGCCATTGCAACTGGAGAGTTGGCCACGCACCGCGTTCATTCAGGCTGCTGGCAGCGCAGAAAAACTCAACCAGTACCTGGCCCAAAAGGCGCACGCAAGCACCCTGGCCCTGGTGAAAAGTACCGGTATCGGCTCAGCCAATGTGGTGGGCACCGGCCTCGACGAACTGACCCGGCTGGACATCGCCGAGTCCTTGGTGATGTGGCAATACAGCCGCGTCGGCCATCCCAACTACACAGAGGTGATCCTCAAGACCGGCGCCGGCAACTGCGACCAGATGGCTCATGTGGCCCGAGAGCTGATCCGGGTGAACGGTGGCCACGCGCACATCTGGGGCATGAGCCCGCCCGCGCATGCCTTCGTGGTGGTAGGCGCACCCACCGCCACGCTGACACACACGCTGGACTTCAAGGAAGCAGGCTGGGCGGACCTGTGGATCTGCGACCCATGGGCGGCCATCGTCTGCCCGGCGCGGGACTACATGAAACTGCTCAATGAGAAAATGATCGCGTGGTCTCTGCAGGATATCTCGGTGTTTTTCAACGACCAGGGCACCTACCGCTGGGGCCAGGCCAATGACCAACACTGGCTGGCACTGCTCAATGACGGGTTGAAACACCCGTTGCCCTGACGCAACACGCGTTCCTCTGTCGACATGCCGCACAAAAACGCCGCTGCAATCGCCTGCCACCGTCTAAGCTTCAGACAAGTCCGATCAATCTGCGTGAATGGATCAATCGACTATGGGTGCTCTGTGGCAATCGGATTCGACCAAGGCTGCCGTTTCAGAAAGCAGTGTGGATCAGCCATCTTTGCCCAAAACGCCTGCACCTCGCCGTTTATGGCGGCGGGTGTTCTGGCTGGTCCTGTTGATGGCGTTGATTGCCCTCGGCTTCGCCGCCGCCCGGGAGGTACGCACCTCGGCCCTGCAAGCCCGCGAGCTCAGCCGCCTGGCCGCCAGCCTCACGTATACGCTTGAGCCCGGCCCCAGCGAGGCCATCGTTTACCCCGGTGCAGGGCCATTCGACAAGCGCCTGGGCTACAGCGCCCTCGGCGAGTTTTTGCCCCGGCTGCTTAAACGCGATTATCGGGTGCAGGCGCAAACCCGGTTCTCTGGCGCGTTGATGGAGTACAACAACCACGGTTTTTTTGTGCCCTATGCCGAAAAAACCCAGGCGGGGCTGTCCATCACCGATTGCCGGGCGGCGCCGTTGTACCAGTTCAACTACCCGCAGCAACTGTACGCACGTTTCGACGCCATACCGCCGTTGATGGTGCACAGCTTGTTGTTCATCGAGAACCGCGACCTGCTCGACCCCGAGCAACCCCTGGCCAACCCAGCCGTGGACTGGCCACGTTTTGCCAAGGCGGCCTGGTCGCAGGTGGCGAAGCTGCTGCACCTGCCGGGGCAAACCGCTGGGGGCAGCACGTTGGCCACGCAGCTGGAAAAGTATCGCCACTCCCCCGACGGCCTGACGCTGTCCGGCGGTGAGAAAATCCGCCAGATGATTTCCGCCAGCGTGCGCGCTTATCAGGCCGGCCCACACACGTTACAGGCCCGACAGAATGTGGTGCGCGACTACCTCAACAGCGTGCCGTTGTCGGCAGTACCCGGGCACGGTGAGGTGCACGGCATGGCCGAAGGATTGCGTGTGTGGTACGGCGCCGATTTCGCCCAGGTCAACCAGGCGCTGGCCAGCACCGCGCACGATGCGCAAAGCCTGAAGCAACGTGGCCTGGCGCTGCGTGAAGTGCTGTCGCTGATGATTGCCCAGCGCCGCCCCTCTCACTACCTGAGCAAGGGCCGCGAGGAGCTGGCGCAGTTGACCGACAGCCATCTGCGCCTGCTCACGCAAAACGGCGTGATCGACTCGGCGTTGTCGGCGGCCGCGCTGGCCGCCAAGGTCACGTACCGCGACTGGCAACAGCAACCGACGATCCAACCGATTGAAACCAACAAAGGCATCAGCGTTGCCCGCAGCCGTCTGGCCGCCCTGCTCAATCGCCCGCTGTACGACCTTGACCGCCTTGATCTGTCCGCAACCAGTACCTTGCAGAGTGACTTGCAAGCCCAGGTCACCGAGTACCTCAAACACTTGGCCGACCCGACCTTTGCCGGTCAGATCGGCCTGATCGGCCCACGCTTGCTCACCGCCGATAGCACGCCCCAAGTGCGCTACAGCTTCACCTTGTTCGAACTGACCCCCGACAGCTCACGGGTGCGGGTCCAGACCGACAGCACCGACCAACCCTTCGACATCAACGAAGGCAGTAAGCTGGAACTGGGCTCTACCGCCAAGCTGCGGGTACTCACGACTTACCTGCAAATCATCACCGAACTGCATCAAGGCTATGCCGGGCAAACCCCGGCAGCCCTGAAAAAAGCCGAGATCAACGACCAGGACCGTCTCAGCCGCTGGGCCGTCGACTACCTGGTCCAGAACCCCGGCACATCGCTTGCCGCGATGCTCGACGCGGCCCTGGACCGCACGTATTCGGCCAACCCCGGCGAAAGCTTTTTCACCGGCGGCGGCCTGCATCACTTCCATAACTTTCGCAACGAAGACAATGGCCGCAACCCCACCCTGCGGGACGCCTTGCGGGAGTCGATCAACCTGCCGTTTATCCGCTTGATGCGCGACCTGGTGCGCTACAGCACCTACGCGGGGCCGAACAACAGCGCCGTGCTTCTCAAGGACGATGATGACCCGCGTCGCCAGGAATACCTGGCCCGGTTCGCCGACCGCGAGGGCACGACCTTCCTGCAAAAGTTCTGGAAGAAATACCAGAAAAAAGACACCCAGGCGCGCCTGGACACCTTCCTCGACAGCCTGCGGCCCACGCCGATTCGCCTGGCGGCGGTGCACCGTTACCTGTTGCCCGACGCCAACCAGGACACCTTCAACCGCTTCGTGCGCTCGCACCTGAACGGCGTCAAGCCCCAGGAAAAACTCACCGACGAGCGCCTGGCCAAGCTCTATAAGAGTTACGGCCCCGGCGCTTACGACTTGCCCGACCAAGGTTACATCGCCAAAGTCCATCCCTTGGATTTATGGCTGCTGGGCTACCTGCTGAACCACCCGCAAGCGACCTTCAGCGAGATCGTCAAAGCCAGTCAATTCGAGCGTCAGGAGGTGTACAGCTGGCTGTTCAAGAGCCGCCATCAAAGCGCCCGGGACAGCCGTATCCGGACCATGCTGGAGGTCGAGGCGTTCCTGGATATCCACCAGCGCTGGCAGGCGGTGGGCTACCCGTTTGATCATCTTGTGCCGTCGCTGGCCACCGCCATCGGCAGTTCGGGCGACCGCCCGGCAGCGCTGGCAGAGTTGATGGGGATTATTCTTAACGATGGCGTGCGCGAGCCGGTGCTGCGCATCGACAGCCTGCAGTTCGCCGCAGGCACGCCCTACGAAACCCGCTTGACCAACACCCCCGACCGCGGCAAACGGGTGATGCCTTCCGAGGTGGCCACCGCGTTGCGCGGGGCCTTGTCCCAAGTGGTGGACGCCGGCACCGCCAAGCGGGTTTCCGGCAGCTTCAAACTGGCCGACGGCTCGCCCTTGGCCATGGGTGGCAAGACCGGTACCGGCGATAACCGGATTGAAGCCATCGGCGCCGGCGGGCGGGTGCTGAGCTCCAAGTCGATCAACCGCACGGCGACCTTTGTGTTCTACATCGGCGAACAGCACTTCGGCACACTCACCGCCTTCGTGCCCGGTGCCTCGGCGCAGCACTTCACGTTCACCTCGGCGCTGCCGGTGCAGGTGCTCAAGGGCATGGCGCCGATCCTGACGCCGTACCTGCAACCGGGTAGCCACTCACAGTGTGTGGCGGGGCCTTAGGTCATGGCACCCCCATCACCAGCACACCGCTGCCGTTGATGGGCCCGGCAGTGGGTAGGGAGCCCGTACGCCTGACCAGCGTAAAGGTCACATCATCGCCCCCCACACTGTTGTTGATTTGGGTCAGGAAGGAGCTGCCGACTCGAACCGCAGTCCCTGCACGAACAAGCGCCGTGCCGACGTCTGGATTGGTCATCACCAACAGGCGTGAGTCGAACGTCGAGGGGGTACCTTTGTAAGTAATGGTGATCGGCGAAGTAATCCCACCGTCCGGGCATGAGTAGGTGAGTCGCTGGTCACGGCGAATGGTAGTTGTCAGGGGATCGGTGCCTATTCCCCGCTGGTGGACGTTGCCGAAGTTGATCTCTATCGGGTTGTTATTGTTGATCGTGCACGCGGAGGGGGAAACCGTGAAGTTGTTGGCCGCGTTGTACGTCAAGTTGATCCTGGCTGAGCTGGGACCGTAGTTGTTTGTCACGGTGAGATGCAGGCGACCAAGATTGTCGCCTATTCGAATATCGAGAGGATTGGACGGATTGTTACGCACCAGGATATAGGGCGTGATATCGATCGGGTAACCTATGAAGTTGTCCGGCAGCGTGGTGACTCGTATGCCATTCTGGATCGGAATATTTCGGTAGATTCCATTTATTCGTAACCCGGCGCCTTCGTTGCTGAATTTGGGACCCGGGATCCAGGGCGTCCCCGTTGCGCTGCCCGTTGACCAATAGTCCTCCCGCCAGGATGGGGTCTGCGTTCCTGGGGAAAACCTACAGTCAAGCCGTGCACCTTCCAACATGATCCGCGTACGATCGGCTGTCAAAGTAACGGTTACAGGGACCTGTAGAGGCAGTTCGCCGACTATTACTTGCCACCCTCCGCCATTTATTCGGCACTCCGCCGCACGCGCGGCCGTCGTAGCCCCCATCAGGACAAGAAGCGCGGTAATCCCAAATAGTCGGTTCATTTTGATCTCTCAGTATGTTTCTAACCAGACGCCATCCCACTCTTCCCTATTCGCGGTTCAGGCGGTGCTATGGCACCCCCATCACGAGCACACCGCTGCCGCTTATGGGCCCGGCGGTCGGTAAGGACCCCGCACGTCGCACAAGCGTAAAGGTCACATCATCGCCCCCCACACTGTTGTTGATTTGGGTGAGGAAGGAGCTGCCGACANCGAACCGCAGTCCCTGCACGAACAAGCGCNCGTGCCGACGTCTGGATTGGTCATCACCAACAGGCGTGAGTCGAACGTCGAGGGGGTACCTTTGTAAGTAATGGTGATCGGCGTGGTAATCCCACCGTCCGGGCATGAATAAGTCAGCCGACGGTCGCTGCGCACGGTCGTTGTCAGCGGGTCGGTGCCTATCGCTCTCTGGTGGACGTTGCCGAAGTTGATGTCAATCGGGTTGTTATTGTTGATCGTGCACGTTGACGGCGAAATGGAGAAGTTATTGGCGGCGGTGTAGGTCACCGCAAGCGCCGAACTACCGGAGTTGTAGTTGTTTGTCTGGTCGAGATTCAATCTTCCGAGCACATCCCCGATACGAACGTCGATAGGGTTGGCAGGATCATTGCGCACTAGAATATAGGGCGTTACATCGACCGGGACGCCAATGAGATTGTTCGGCATGGTTGTCATTCGAATGCCATTCGGAACGGGGTTGTTGTAGTAACTTCCGTTTATCCGTAAGCCCGTGCCTTGGTTGGCAAATTTTGCACCGGGTACCCAGGCAGGTCCTACTCTGGCCGACGTCGCCCAGTAGTCCGTATACCAGGGTTGGCTCCCCCCAAAGCCGGAAAACCGGCACTCTAGCCGCACCCCTTCCAGCATGATTCGGTTTCTGTCCGCCCCCAGTTGAACAGTGACGGGGACTTGCAGGTTTAGCGTGCCGCCTGCGCCTACAAATATCCACGGTCCGCCGTTCACACGGCAATCCGTTGCTCTGGCGGTCGTCGCAATACCTGTCAGGACCAGAAGCAGCAAGACTCCATATAGTCGTTTCATGTTGATCTCTCATTGCTCACTTAACGGGCACCGCACGACGAACATTCAGCCCGTGCGTTTAAGCCGCCCAGAAGCGAGTTGAAGTTTGTCTGAGGCTATTTTTTTCAGCCTATGAGTTTCGCTGTACCGCGTTACGGGTAGTCCAACGTGAACGTTGAGGTCACCCTATAGGCGCCGTGCCCTATGGTTTGATCCTTGATGGCATTCGGTTCGCCCTGCACGTAGGCCTTGAGTTCAATGACATTGCTGCCATTACTCAGCACCTGTTCATCGCTGACGGTATTCACGGGCAATGGCTTATTGGCCGGTGTCTCCAGACCGATGCCGATGCCTGAGGCAATACTTCCACCATCCAGCGCGAACAAGCCGGGTAGCGCCATGTTTTCTCGCCCCCCGAGCGTGATGGTGACGGTGTTGCCAATACTGGTATCGCAGTCTTCCAGGTGCACCTTGAAGCCCTTTCCCTGTGTGCGCGTGTTGATGTAGAGGTGCTTGCTGGTAACGTCCCAGAGCTCCAGGGTGATCGCCTCGTCACCCGGTCGGAGGGTGCAGGCTTCTTCAACCAGGTTGCCCTTGAAGGACAGGTTGTCCGCCGCCTGCCCCGTGGGGATCAAGCCGAAGGTGAGCAGTAATGCCAGCCCGACACAGGGCCAAGCCTTATGAACAATTGCAGGGTGCATAGACTCAACTCCTACTGGTATTCGGCCAACAGCGTGGCCACCGCCGTGAACCTTGCCGGGGCCAGGATTGCGCCTGGCCGTTTGACGGGTACGGCCTCCAACAGCGGCGGTGACGACAGGGCGATATCCAGTGGCGTATTGAGCAGGAACGGGGCGTTATTCTGAAAAATCCGAATGGCCAGGTCAGCGGCGCTGGTCTGCACCGCCGAGGCGTCATAAGCCGCTGGTGTTCCGTTAACGCTCAATTTCAGCTGCCACGGCAGCGTGTCGGCGCCGCAGGTAATGAGGTAACCGAGTGCCCTGCGGTATTTCACACCATCGACCTGCTTGACCCCGACATCGCCAAAATCGACTTCAATCGTGGTTCCCGCATTAATGGTGCAAGGGGGCGGCTCATTCAGTGTTCCGGTGAACGTCAGGTTGGCCGACGCGCCACTGCAAAAGCCGATGAAGCACAAGGCGAGCAACGCTCGCTGCTGCCGAAATGTCATGGATCGCTTCTCTTCATTGGTAATCGACCACAAGGGTGGCGGCGGCATCGAATGCACCTCCCGTCAGCGTGCTGCCCGCGCGCTTGACAGGTACCGCCTGCACGACCGGGAAGTTGGGGTAGGTAAAATTCACGGCCGTATTCAGAGGCCAGTCAGCGCCATTGATGAACAGCTTTACCCCAAGGTCAGGCTTGCGGGTCAACAGCACGCGGCCATCAAACGAAGCCCCCGTGCCCCTGAGTTCCAGTGTCAACGCGTTGCTGAACGGGGAGTCACAGGTGACGGTATAGGGCACGCCCCGACGATAGTTGACCCCGTCGATCCGTGACGTCAGCAGGTCATTGCCGAAAGGCACATCGAGCGTACTGCCGTTGTTTATGACGCACGGCGGAGGCGCAATGATGACCGCACGGATGCTCAGATTGACGTCAGCCTGCACACCTTGACTGACCGCCCACAGTAAGCCGCCGCCGATAAGCAGGGCCCACGGGCCTTTTGACTTAGCCATTGTTCTGCCCTCACTCATATTTGAGCCTGAAATCAACGACGGCCCGAAAGGCCCCGCTGGTCAAAGGTGCGGAGGTGCGCGTGGGTTGGACATTCCAGGTCTGCGTGCTATTGCCCACAGGCAAGAACAACGGTTGGCCCCTTGAGCCCAGCTGTACGTCCCGCCCCAGGGCATCGATCATGCGCAAGCCCATCCCGGTGATGCCTTGAACTTTGAGCAGGCGTGCATCATCGGCATCGGCAAGTCCGACAAACATGACCGTCACCACCGGTTGATGCGCACTCCATGTCAGGTTCCCGGTGCGCTCATTGCGGATGCTGCCTGCGGTGCGTTGGCAGTCCTTGAAAAGCAGTTGGAATGCCTTGGCTGTCGCCTGATCGCCGGGCCGCTGGAGCTGGCTCGTCGACACGGCACCCAGGTCAATCGTCTGATCCATTGATGCCATCTCCAGGCTGCACGGAACTTCATGCATCGACCCGAGAATATTCAGCTTCCCGCTCATGCCTTCGATGTCCTCATCCTCGGCGTGCGCACTTCCCATCAAGACCAGTAACAGGCCGGCCCAGGCGCTTATACGTTGCGACTTCATGATGTTCTCCCGCAGCAGGTGCTACTCATTACGCGGCGAGGCTTGGGTGTTCACCTTGCAGGTATCGCCACTGCAGGTGAACGCCAGCACCGGACGGCCGCCGTAGTCATTCACATAGGACAAATAGGGTGTGGTACCGAGTGCTTTGGCCGTGGGGCCCAACGCCAGCGCACCTTTGGGCGGAACCATGAGGGGTTCAAAACCCGGCACGGTTTTACCGTCCTTGCTGCTGCGCGCATCCACCAGGGTCACGTAGTAAGGCGTAGGGTTATTCACCTTGTACTGCTCGCCTTCGCGGGTGAGGGTCAGCTTCTCCTGCCAAGGGTTGGACAGGTCTTGCTGGCTGGGGGCAATGGCTTGGGGTCGGTAGAACAATTTGATCCGGGTTTGCAGCGCAATTTGCAGCGTGTTGGCCTTATCGCTGCGCGGCGGAATTTCCCTCAGGTTGAAGTAGAAAACCGTCTCCCGGTCCTGCGGCAACATCTTGGCCGCCGGCAATGCCTGCACCTTCACCTGGCTTTGCTTGCCAGGCTCCAAGCGTTGAACCGGTGGCAGTACGATCAAGGGCGTGGTGATTTTTTTGCCGTCTTCATCCTCGATCCAGCCCTGGGCCAAATACGGAAGCTGGGTATTGTTGTTGGTGATGTTCACACTGGTGGCCTCTTTGCCGCCGTCAAAAATCACTCGGGTCCGATCCAGGCCCACCGCGGCGTTAGTGCTCTGGCTCAAGCCCAGGACCAGTAGAGCGAATGCCTGGAATAGGCGGCGCGTATTCAGCGTCATGAGGATGTGTTCTCCGTATTAATTGGCTTCCCGGTCAGCGCTGCTGGCTCGGGCAAGGATTGATCAGTGGCGACGCTCTGGCAGCTCAGTTCGAGGGCGTTGGTCAACGCATCCGCGGGCAAAATGGCCGGGAGCGTAAGGACGCATTGCTCGCTACCGCCCCAACTGACGATCATCTGTTTGCCGGCCTGTATACCGCTCAGGTAGACATTGCCGCCGTCGTTGACGATGCCGGTGTCCTGCTGCTTGAGGTTCTTCACTGTCGCGCCGAAGGGGGGTGAACTGCCGTCCTGCAGGCGAAGAACAGCCATGGCCTTCTCACCGGCAATCACCTCCAGCGACCGGTAACCAATAGCGCCCTCGGTGAGCGTCAGTTGCGTCACTGATTGAGTGGCTTCGACGTTGCCAGGCAAATTCTCCAGGTCAACACTGGCCGCCGTGCGCTGATAGCTGCCGATGTCGGAGATGACTGCCTTGCCGAAGGCGTTAGTGCGGGTCGGAGTGCCGTAAGCCCGCACAGGCACATCAGGCACACCGCCGGTGTCGACCATCAAACGGGTTCCGCCGGTACTGCTGGAACGATGCAGTGCCCCACCGTAAGGCGTGAGCGTGCCACCGCCGCGCGCAGACACACCGAGGCTGCTGTAATTGCCCTCTTGGGTGCTGACACTGAGATCAATGTCCGCCTGGTCACCGATATGACTCAAATAACCACTGGCGGACGTGTCGCCGGCACTGAGCTGGTAGCTGTTGCGCTCATCGAAGCGATCGCTGTAGCGGGTGGAAAAGTTGTTCTCACCCGCGGCTCTATTGGCATCCAGCGACAGCGTGCCACTGCGTCCCAACGGCAGACTGACGGTCAGCGCTACGCCGTTATCTTTATGGCTGTATTCCTGACTGCGGTACAGGTTCAGGGACAGGCTCATATTCTTGACGGAGCCCACGCTGAAGTAGCGTGACACCGACACGTTCCAGCGCTGAGTGGCCGGCCGCTCCCAGTACGTTTGTTTGCTGTAACTGGCGTAAACAGTGGCCCCCAGGTCCCGGAACTGCTTGTTAACCGTCGCGGTATACAGCGCCTTGCTGCCGCCAATCGGCTTCCAGCCGTCGGTGAGTTCGCTACGACTGCTGAGCTCGCCGTTCAACCCGTAATGACGAGCATCCAGGTATTCACTCATACTCAAAAAGTTCTTCTCGGAAAACCGATAGCCCGCGAAGGTGACTTGGCTGTCGTATTGTTCAAAGTGCTTGGAGTATTGAAGGCGGTATGATTTTCCCGAGAGCGTCTCGTTCCAGAGCTCTGCGCGAGACTGTGTCACGTCCAACGATATGGCCCCGAATGCCAGCAGATCGCGACCCGCACCCACGGAAACCGCCCGGTAGTTGTTATCCGTCATGCCGCCGCCAAACAGGGACCAGCCATTACTGACCCCCCAAGAGAACTCTCCCGTGCCGAAAAAATCTCCGTCAGCGCCGTACTGAAGGTTGGACGGCCGCCCAGTCGCCAGCTTGTAACGCACTTGCCCGGGGCGCGTCAGGTAAGGAACACCCGCCGTGTCGATCTGGAAGCTGCGCACCGAACCATCCTGTTCCTCCACCCGCACATCCAACGTGCCGGATACCGCGTCCCGCAGGTCTTGAATGCGAAACGGCCCTGCCGCCACCAGGGTTTCGTACAACACGCGTCCCTTCTGGCTGATGACGACTTTCGCGTTGGTCTTGGCCACCCCGACCACTTCAGGTGCATAGCCGCGCAAGTTAGGCGGCAACTGGCTTTCATCCGAATTGAGCGAGGCACCGGTAAAACGGAAACTGTCGAACAGGTCCGAATACAGATAGTCCTCGCCCACCACCAAACGCGCCTTCAACGCAGGCACCGCGCGGTAAGCGTAGTAACGGCTCCACTCCAGCTTTTGATCCTTGTAGGACCGCTCGCGGCCGCTCTCGACGCGCCCCTGCCAATCAGCTCTCAGGCGCCACGGCCCGGCATTGGCACCGAGTGTTCCGTTCCCACTGAAGTTATTACGGTTGCGCTCATCCTTTTGATAACTCGACTGCGCCGTCATGTTGTAGTCAACCAACAAGCCCGGCACGCCCTCGTCCCAGCGGGAGGGCGGATCCCAATTGATAGCGCTGTACTCAAGGTAGGCTTGGGGAAGACTGATGTTCAGCGTAGAAGTGGCTAAATCTCCACTCACCTCCATACCCGGCAAGCCTGTGATATCCAGGCAGCGTCCGCCGTTCCACCAAGTCAGTTTGGCGGCACCGGACGTTTTCAGGCCCAACTGTTCTACCAATTCGGGTGATAAACAGGCCTGGCTCCCTTTGGGATCATCATCGGGGGGATAAAACGCCACCGATTGTTCCGCAATGGCCTGAGTATTGATTTGCACCACCATCGAGTAAGTGCCAGGCAGAATAAAGCCGCTGCGCGCAAACTGAGACAAGTCGATATTCGTGCGATCATTAAGATCAAGAACGTCGGTATTAAACTCTATATCTCCGGCACCCAATACAGTGCCTGCCAGTGACATCAACCCGCCAAAAAGGCTTGGGCGGAGTGCACTTTTCACCTTCGACGTATTCAACATGAAAACAACCCATCACTGTTCAGAAGTATTCCAACTTGAATCGCACTGCGGCACCGTGAGATCCCACCACCAGCGGTAGTCCGTTACCCACCAGGTAAAGCCTGTAGTGGAGTGTCATATCGCCCTCCACTATCGGCAGCAGCGCCATCGGCTGACCCGGCACACTCTCTTGACCCGCAGCATCCTCAATATGGAAAGCGACCCCCTGTGAGCCACCCGACACGGCAAAGGAGCGCCCTTCCCTATCGCTGGGCCCGTCGAACGTCACCCGCAGATGCTGCCAATCAGGCAGCGGTACACCTGGGCGCAAGGGGTCCTCGCGACTCAATGAGCAATTGACGAGACGTAACTGGAAGGGGTGGGGTGCGCCCCTTGCCAATCGCAAAAGCCGGCCCACGGGTTCGGGGGGCATCACGATCGTCTGATCGGCAGTGCCCGCTTCCAGCCCGCAGGCTGAGTCAACGACCACGCCGCCCAGCGTGACAACCCCTTCGCCTTGCGAAGACGCTTGCGCGCCAGGGGCGCTGGTGATCGTCAATAAAGAGGCAATAGCGAGACTTATGAATGTTTTCACCTGGACCTCCCGTCAGCGTCCCCCCGCCACCCTCGGTGGCGGGGGAAAAACTTACTGATAAGCCAAGGTAAAGTTGGTGACCGCGCTGAAATCACCCGGGACGATCGTGCCCGTGGCGGCGCCTTGTACATAAGCACCAAACTCCAACGTGTTATCACCGACGGAAATGGCCTGCGGGGTGGTCGCGACACCCAGCTGAACAGGTCGACCACCGTGCGTCATCATGATGCCCACGCCGCCCGCGCCACCCACGGTACCGATTGCCCCCGGAACAGCGCTGGAGGGTGCGCCGGTGAAGGTGGTGGTCACGGTGTTATCGGTGAGGCCGGTCAAATCGCAGCCTTCCAGTTCGATGGTCACAGGGCGCGCATTGGACTTACCGCCATCTTGCAACTGATGCTTTGCGATCGAACCCAGGGGAACAGTCTGATCGACGGATTCAGGCTTGATAGAGCAAGCACCCGAGTGCACCGAGCCGGTAAAGGTAATGGTTCCATCCGCCGCATTAGCAACGGACATCGAAGCAGCCAACAGCCCGACAGAGAACAGCGCAGCTTTCATTTTAGATTTCATTTGCAAGTACTCACCTATCAATAATCATCGTTAGAAATCCTGACGCAGTTGTGCGAGGACCTATTAAAAGCGCCGATTTTTTTCCAACTATTTGCATTGCAAATCAGGAGCCGTTCGACACCCGACAAGTTTCCGCTGCGAGCACGAGCAAGTAAGCCGTCTTTTTCCCTGAATCTCGTGGCCTTGTTACACCAAGACACATAGGAAAATTATGGCAATTTGCCAAAACTTTAAGAACGACTGTAAGAAAGGCATTACATTGAACTAAACGAGAATTCTTTAGTTGCGAAGAGTCCGTAAGAATAGGATTACATATTCAAAAAAACAACACTGTTTACTTAGGCAGACCCCCTAAATAGTGCAAAACACCGTGGCGGCACGCGGACCGTCCGTCGGGCGCCCTTGCGTGAAATCTAAGATATATCTTACGTTATATCTAGACACACACAGAGGCTCCTACCATGCGAGACCATCCTCACCCACGCGACAGTTTTGACCCCCGCAGCGGCCGCGGTCGCGGCCCCCGGGTGTTTGCCCCCGGCGATCTGAAACTGCTGTTGCCGGCGCTGATCGCCGAGCAACCGTGCCACGGCTACGACTTGATTCGCCGGATCGAAAGCCTGTTCGACGGCGCCTACACCCCCAGCCCCGGCGTGATTTACCCCACCCTGACCTTTCTTGAAGAAAGCGAATTGATCGCTGGCGATGCCGCTGGTGGAAAAAAACGCTACACAATCACCGACGCCGGTCGTCTCTTCTTAAGCGAACAGGCGGTTGCCCTCGACGGCATCCGCATGCGCATCGATGTGAGCAAACGCTCACTGCGCGGCCACGACCGTCCACCGCAAATCCATGAGGCGGTGCACAACCTGCGTCACGCCTTGCATTCGCACCACGGGCGTTGGAGCCCGGAAGAAATCATTCGTGTCGCGGCGCTGCTCAACGGCACCGCTCAAGCCATTGCCGACGGGAAAGACCAATGAATACGCAAGCCATCCATCGCGTTACCCACGAGATCAAGCGTCGCCGCCTACAAGTGCTGCGGGTGGTTGATCTCACCCCGCGCATGCGCCGCATCACACTCGGCGGCCCTGAGCTGGCGGGCTTTGTCAGCCTGGGTAGCGACGATCACATCAAGCTGCTGTTCCCGCAAAACGCCGCTGAACAAGCGGCGCTGGAAAGCCCGACCTTCAGCATCAAAGGCGAAGGCCCGCAACCGGCCATGCGCGACTACACACCCCGGCGCTTTGACCTGGACGCGGGAGAGCTGGATATCGACTTTGTGCTGCACGGCGATGGCCCTGCGTCCACCTGGGCCGAGCAGGTGCAAGTCGGCCAACACCTGTATATCGGTGGGCCACGGGGCTCGATGATCGTGCCGGATATCTTCGACAGCTACCTGCTAATCGGCGATGAAACCGCCCTGCCCGCCATCGCGCGCCGCCTGGAAGAACTCCCGGCCGGGCGCACGGTGCTGGCGGTGATTGAGATCGCCAATGAAGCAGAGCGCCAAGCCCTGCAGAGTGCCGCCGATGTGCAGGTGAAATGGGTGGTGCGCGGCCAGGATGACCTGCTCGAAACAGTGCGCAACCTGAGCCTGCCGAGCGGTTCGCTGTACAGCTTTGTCGCGACCGAAACCAAGCTGTCGCGTCAGGTACGACGAGTGTTGCTGGACACGCACAAGGTCAACGAGGAATTCCTCAAGGCCGTCGGTTACTGGCGGGCCGAGGGCAGCGAAGAAGAGTGAGTCAGGTGCGGGGCTTGATGAGCCTATCCAGCCCCACCACCGCCAGCGCGATCAACACAAACCCCAACAGAATCCCCCCGGCATTCACAAACACCTGTGGATAACCCAGGGTGCTCACATCAATGAACGGGTACTGATACTGCCCGAGCAAGTCCCCACGCAGCAGCGCGTAGGCGAAGTACACCAACGGGTAGATCACCCAGGCGCCGATGTGCCTGAAGCGCAAATGGCCCTTGGGCACACACCGCCACCAGTAGATCAAAAACAGCACCGGCATCACGTCATGCAGCAATTCATCAGCAATGAATTGAAAGCCTGAAGGGCTCCACAAATGCCGTAGCAGCAGGTTGTAGGCCAGGCTGACCACAACGATGCTCACAGCAATGCCACTGCTGACCCTTGGCGCGAGAAAAAACCGCTTCGCCGCTGAGTCGCGATTCACCCAGGCATAGCTCAACACCACCACCGCCAGGGTGTTGGTGAGCACGGTGAAGAAACTGAAAAAGTTGATCAGCCCGCCGAGCAGGCTGGCGCCGGACGTCCAGCGCGAATAGAAAATCAGGTATTGCTGAATCACCAACCCTGCCCAGCCGGCCAATGCCGCTGCCGCCACGAACCGCTTCATGGGATCAATCCAACGGGCGTTTGGTGCGCATCAGCTTCACGTACAACCCTTCGACTTTCTCCCTAGCCCATGGGGTTTTGCGCAGGAACGTAAGGCTCGATTTGATGCTCGGATCGCTCTTGAAGCAGCGGATATCAATGCGCTCGGCCAGGCCTTCCCATTCGTAGTGTTCCACCAGCGTGGTGAGGACGTGTTGCAGGGTCACGCCGTGGAGGGGGTCGTTGCTTGTCGCGGTCATGCCAGGCCTATGAAAAAAGGGTCACGAAGGTGCACACCTTATCACCCGCCTGCCCGGTTATAAAAAGTTCCCGCTCCCAGCGAAAAAGAGATGTTATATTGTAACGATAAATATCAAATCTTTTCCCCGTTTTGCCAAGGAATGTCCGATGTCCCTCTCTTCTCTGTGGCGCTTGTCCCCGCTCGCTGCCGCCCTGCTGATCTGCTCCGAAGCCCAGGCCCTTGAACTGCAACCCCAGGTCATCACCGGCAACCCGCTGGGCAGCGAACAACTCGCCTCGCCCACCACCGTGCTCGAAGGCGATGACCTGACCCTGCAACAAAAAGGCAGCCTCGGCGAAACCCTCAACAAGCAGCCAGGCGTGTCGTCGTCGTACTTCGGCCCAGGTGCCAGCCGACCGATCATTCGTGGTCAGGATGGCGACCGCATTCGCATCCTGCGCAATGGCGTCGGTGCGCTGGATGCGTCGTCGCTGTCCTACGACCATGCGGTGCCGCTGGACCCGGTCAACGTCGACCGCATCGAAATCGTGCGCGGTCCCGCGGCCCTGTTGTACGGCGGCAGCGCCATCGGTGGGGTGGTCAACACCTTCGACAACCGCATCCCCACCGAGGCCATCGAAGGCATCCACGGTGCCGGTGAGTTGCGCTACGGCGGCGCCGACACCACCCGCAGCAGCGCCGGCAGACTGGAAGCCGGTAACGGCACGTTCGCCTTGCACCTGGATGCCAATGCGCGGGAATTCAACGACCTTAAGATCCCTGGCCAGGCCCGCAGCCGACACGCCCCGGCAACCGACGACGCGCCCGGAAAAAATGGCCGCCTGGGCAACAGTGATGGGCGCCAGGACGGCGGCGCCGTGGGCGGTTCCTACACCTGGGACGACGGATATGCCGGGCTGTCCTACAGCAACTACGACGCCAACTACGGCTCCCCCGCCGAGCAGGATGTACGCATCCGCATGCAGCAGGATCACTACGCTTTCGCGTCGGAGATCCGCAACCTGCAAGGCCCGTTTACCTCGCTGAAACTCGACGCGGGCTATACCGACTACGAGCACCGCGAAATCGAAAGCGGCGAAACCGGCACGATCTTCAAAAACAAAGGTTATGAAGCGCGGGTTGAAGCACGCCACCAGCCGATCGGCCCGTTCGACGGCGTGGTCGGCGCACAAGTGACCCGCAACGAGTTCTCGGCCCTCGGCGAAGAAGCCTTCGTGCCGCAGACCGATACCAACGCCGGCGCACTGTTTATCCTTGAAGAAATGCAAGCCACCGAGCGCCTGAAACTCAGCCTCGGCGGGCGCCTGGAACACACCAGCGTCGACCCGGATGCCAAGGGCAATGCGCGTTTCGTCAATGCTGATCGGTCCAACACCTTCACCGCCGGCAGCCTGTCATCGGGCGCCGTGTACACCCTTACGCCAATTTGGTCCCTGGCCGCGACCCTGGGCTACACCGAGCGCGCGCCGACCTTCTACGAGCTGTATGCCAACGGCGCCCACGTCGCCACCGGCACTTACGAATTGGGCGATGCCAACCTGAAAAAAGAAAAAGCCGTGTCCAGCGACCTGGCACTGCGCTTTGACACCGGCACCCACAAGGGCAGCTTCGGCGTGTTCTACAGCCGCTTCTCCAATTACATCGGCTTGCTGGGCACCGGTCGCACATTGAACGATGAAGGTGAAGAGGACGCAGCCGGTATCCCTGAGTACGAATACTCCGGCGTGCGTGCACGTTTCGCCGGCTTCGAAGCCCAGGATCACTGGAAGCTTGGCGAAGGCGCCTACGGCAAATTCGCCTTGGAACTGTCGGGCGACTACACCCGCGCCACCAACCTCGACACCGGCGAAGCCCTGCCGCGCATTGCACCGTTACGCTTGAACAGCGGCTTGCTGTGGGAACTCGACCGCTGGCAGGCGCGCATCGACGTGGAACATGCCGCCGGCCAAGGGCGTGTGCCGGATAACGAGAGCGGCACCGATGGCTATACCACCCTGGGCGCGAGCGCGGGTTATCGCTTTAACATGGGGGGCAGCCAGTGGCTGGCGTTTGTGAACGGTGAAAACCTGACCAACCAGACGGTGCGTTATGCCAGCTCGATCCTGCGCGATATCGCGCCGGCACCGGGCAGAAGCGTGCAGTTCGGTCTCCGTACAACGTTCTAAGGCGGCCACCTCACTACAAATACCCTGCCCTGCCTAATGCCAGTCAGTTAAGA
>NZ_LKEG01000052.1:126507-432513 GCF_001645105.1 Pseudomonas marginalis | reverse complement strand
GACTGGGACTGCTGCGCAGTCCAACGGGAGCAAGCTCCCTCGCCACAGGTACAGTGTTTGCCCTTAACTGACTGGCATTACCCTGCCCTGCCCCTTTTTTTGCAGCGACATTTAGTCACTGTTACCAAATCGGAAATGATGCATCTTGCGATTTGCGCTTTCTCTCGGCGCCCACTGCCTTTATCCTTCCCGGCAATAACCTGAAACGTTTCACTCCCCGGTCGACCCCATCTTGCTGACATTTCCCGCCTGCAAAGACAGCGCTGTCTTACCCCCCTCTGCGCCTGGGGATAAATCGCCCGCCTGTGGATAACCCCGTTTATCCCCGGAAAAACCGAATTAACGCTGAACCAAGCCCGTGCCGAATCGTCATCTACAGTGAAGACACACGGGGATACATAATTCCAACGTAACGGAGAAACACAACTATGAGCACTGACGGTGCCTCAAGCCCAAGTCGCCTGCTGCCCAGGCTGCTAGGCGTCTTGCTGCTGATCATGGGCCTGGCCTTGTTGGCCGGGGGTATCAAGCTGAGCATGCTCGGTGGGTCGCTGTACTACCTGCTGGCCGGTATCGGCATCACCTTGACCGGCGTCCTGCTGCTGGCCACCCGCCGCGCCGCGTTGGGCCTGTACGCACTGGTGCTGTTCGCCAGCACTGTGTGGGCCTTGTGGGAAGTCGGCCTGGACTGGTGGCAGTTGGTGCCGCGCCTGGCGCTGCTGTTCGCCCTGGGTGTCGTCATGCTGCTCCCGTGGTTTCGCCGTCCGTTGCTGCGTGGCCAGCCTGCCCCACTGGGCACTGGCGCGTTGAGCGTGGCCGTGGTGCTGGCCGGTGCGGCTGCCGTCGCCAGCCAATTCAACAACCCCGGTGAGATCAAGGGCCAACTGGACCGCGATGCGGTACCGGGCATGGCCAGCGCTGCGCCGTCCCAGGCCGATGGCGACTGGAACTCCTACGGCCGTTCGGCCTACGGTGATCGCTACTCGCCGCTGGCACAGATCACTCCGGAAAACGCCCACAAACTGGTGCCTGCGTGGACCTTCCGCACCGGTGACATCCCTGGCCCGAATGATCCAGGCGAGACCACCGCAGAAAACACCCCGCTGAAAGTCAATGGCATGCTCTACGTGTGCACGCCGCACAGCCAGGTGATTGCACTCGACCCGGACACCGGCAAGGAAATCTGGCGCTTCGATCCGAAGATCAGCAGCCAGGGTGCCGAGAACTTCAAGGGTTGGGCGCACATGACCTGCCGTGGCGTTTCGTATCACGATGACGCCGCCTACGCTTCCGAGCAGAGCCCGACCGGCAGCGCCAGCCCCGCCGCTGCCCCGAATGCCTGCCCGAAACGCATCTTCGTGCCGACTGCCGACACCCGTCTGATCGCCCTCAACGCCGACACCGGCAAGATGTGCGAAGACTTCGGCGACAAAGGCCAGGTCGACCTGCGTGCCAACATCGGCAGCTTCGCCCCAGGTGGTTACTACTCCACGTCGCCACCGGCCGTGACCAAGAACCTGGTGGTGATCGGCGGCCACGTCACCGATAACGTTTCCACCGACGAGCCAAGCGGCGTGATCCGCGCGTTCGACGTGCACACCGGCAAGCTGGTGTGGAATTGGGACAGCGGCAACCCGGACGACACCACGCCGTTGGCCGAGGGCAAGACCTACACCCGCAACTCGCCGAACATGTGGTCCATGTTCGCAGTGGATGAAAAACTCGGCATGCTGTACCTGCCGATGGGCAACCAGATGCCCGACCAATACGGCGGCGACCGTACCGAAGACTCGGAAAAATACAGCGCCGGCCTGACCGCCCTGGACATCGACAGCGGCCACGTGAAGTGGACCTTCCAGTTCACCCACCACGACCTGTGGGACATGGACGTGGGCGGCCAGCCTTCGCTCATCGACATCAAGACCGCTGAAGGCGTGAAGCAAGCGGTGATGGCGTCGACCAAGCAAGGCAGCATCTACGTGCTGGACCGCGCCACCGGCCAACCGGTTGTGCCGATCCACGAAGTGGCGGTACCGCAAGGTGCGGTCGCGGGCGACCACACGTCGCCGACCCAACCCAAGTCCGACCTGAACTTCATGCCGCCGCCGCTCAAAGAGCGCGACATGTGGGGCGTGACGCCGTTCGACCAGATGCTGTGCCGGATTGATTTCAAATCCATGCGCTACGACGGTGCTTTCACCCCACCATCGCTGCAAGGCTCGATCGTTTACCCAGGTAACTTCGGCGTGTTCGACTGGGGTGGCATTTCCGTCGACCCGGTTCGCCAGATTGCCTTCGTGAACCCAAGCTACATGGCGTTCAAATCGAAACTGATCCCGGCCGCCGAGATCGCCAAGCAAGGCCCACGCGTCAGCGAAACCGAAGGCGTGCAGCCGAACAAAGGCGCGCCGTACGGCGTGATCCTCGAAGCCATGCTGTCGCCAATGGGCCTGCCGTGCCAGGCACCGGCGTGGGGCTATGTGGCGGCGGTCGACCTGACCACCCACAAGACCCTCTGGATGCACAAGAACGGCACCGTGCGTGACAGCTCGCCGGTTCCAATCCCGCTGACCATGGGCGTACCTAGCCTGGGCGGCACCTTCACCACCGCCGGTGGCGTGTCGTTCCTCAGCGGTACCCTCGACCAGTACCTGCGTGCCTACGACGTGAAAAACGGCAAGCAACTGTGGGAAGGCCGCCTGCCTGCAGGCGCGCAAACCACACCGATGACCTACACCGGCAAGGACGGCAAGCAGTACGTGCTGGTCATGGCCGGCGGTCATGGCTCCCTGGGTACCAAGCAGGGTGACTATGTGATGGCGTTCAAACTGCCGGATTAAGCGACACCGACAACAAGACTGTGGGAGGGGACAAGCCCTAATGCCAGTCAGTTAAAGGTGAGCACCGTACCTGTGGCGAGGGAGCTTGCTCCCGCTGGGTCGCGAAGCGGCCCCAGCTCTTTGTTTCAAAAGACTGGGACTGCTGCGCAGTCCAGCGGGAGCAAGCTCCCTCGCCACGGGTTACTTTTCGCTCTTGCTGCTTCTTAACTGACTGGCGTTAGGACAAGCCCCCTCCCACAGTTGCGATCAGTGTTCGATCACTTCCCCGCGCATCACCGCCAGCCGCGCAATCAGGCGATTCTGTACCGGCACTGCAATCCCCTCGCTGTCCATCGCCTTGATCAAGTCTTCCACCAACGCATTGAAATCACTGCGGCTCACGTTCTGGCCCTTGTGGCTCTCGGCCATGCTGTCGCCGGTGTAGGTGCACGGCCCACCCGCCTCCATACAAAATTGTTCGATCAGCTTGTTGCGCAGGCGCTGGATATCAATGCGCCGAAAGCGCTCGACGATGCGTTCATCGCGAGCGATGTTGAGCAACATGCCTTCGACGATACGCGTGATACCCGGCAGGGCGCCGAGGTCGCGATAGAGGCTGTCATCCTTCGGCGGCGGCTGGGCGCAGGCACTGAGCAACAGTGCGAGGAATAGCGGTAACACGCGCATCAGAAACTCCCTTGCACCGACAGGTAGGTGCCATTCTGGTTATCCAGCGTGGCGATTTCGCCAAGGCGTGCGTAGGCCAATACAAACGACACATGCTTGTTGGGGAAATAGCCGACGAACACGTCCGCCCAGTCACTTTCGCCGGCAAACGACAGGTTGTCGGGCTTCTCGCGGTACTCCACGCCCACCGCCCACCGCGGGTTGAGCAGCAGCGCCAGCGAGCCCTCCTTGAGCAGGCTGCGGCTGTCGCGGCGGTCACCGCCAAAGCCAAGCAAGCCGGTCTCATTGGCCCGGCTGTAGCGCAGGCTGCCGTTGACCAGCACGTTGTAACCAAACGCGGCGCCCATGAACAAGCGGCTGGCGGCCAGATAGCCGTCGACGTCGCTGTCGCGCTTGGCGCCTACCAGGCTGGGGATATCGAAGTGGGTCTGGTGCTTGTATTCCAGACCCAGCGAAACCTGGGGCAACGCGTCGTAGATCACGTCGCCGAACAGCCGTACCTTGAGCCCCAACACGTCCTGTCCGAGGTTGTCTTCGGGCAGGTTGAGCCTGTGCACCAGTGTGCCGAGGTCGAAGCGCTGGCGGGCGAAAGACAGCTCGACACGGTTGTCATAGGCCAGCGCCAGACCGGCCACGTCCAAGCGATAATCCGGAAGGTTGACCGTGGTGGCGAACGCCGTGGCGCCCCACTCGTGCTGTTCGCCATACCCGGCCAGCACGGCCCACGGTGTGATACCACCCCCCGCCGCACCTTCAATGCTGCTGGCGCCACCGGTCGCGATCAGGCGGCCATTATCGGCCAGCGCCGTTTGCAGGGTCAGCGAGCAAAGGCAACCCATCAGGAAAGAAACACGCACCGTCATGCCACTCAATGAACCAGGGAAGTTTGCGCACTGAGGGGCAAGGCCACCCAGGCTTCGAAGGCGTCGGCACTCAAGGGCCGGCTGATCAGGTAACCCTGTGCCGTGTCGCACTGCCAGCGCTCCAGCAGGCGCAGGCTGTGGGCGTATTCAACGCCTTCGGCGACGACTTTGAGGCCCAGGTTGTGACTCATCTCGATGGTGGAGCGCACGATCACCGCGTCTTCGCTGGTTTCATCGAGGTTGCGCACAAAAGACTGGTCAATCTTCAACTCTTGCACCGGCAGGCGCTTGAGGTGCGCCAATGACGAATAGCCGGTGCCAAAGTCATCCACCGACAGGCCAATGCCGCAGTCGCGCAGCAGGTTGAGCACCTTGAGGGCTTTTTCCGGCTCGCGCATCACCGCGCTTTCGGTGATTTCGAACAGCAGTTGTTCCGCCGGCAAACCATAGCGACGCAGCAATGCCGAGACCCGATGGGCCAGTTCATCGCCAAGCAGGTCGTCCGCGGAGATGTTCAGCGACAACTGCAGAGACAGGCCGCGCCGGTTCCACTCGCACAACTGGCGGATACCCTCCTCGATCACCCACTGGGTCAGCAACGTGATGCTGCCCGAGCGCTCGGCCAAGGGGATGAATTCCGCCGGCGAGACCATGCCGAATTGCGGGTGCTGCCAGCGCAACAGCGCTTCAGCCTGGCGCACATGGCCTTGGCGGATGTCCAGCTTGGGTTGGTAGTGCAACAGCAGTTGGCCCAGGTTGGGGGCGTGGCGCAGGTCGCGGATCAGGGTGATCTGGCGGCGGTGCACCAGGTCGCGCCCCTGCTCGTAGACCTGCAAGCGGCCGGGCATTTGTGCGGCGTCCTTCATGGCAATCGCCGCCCGCTCCAGCAAAGTAATGGGGTTTGCGCCGTCGGCCGGGTACGCCGCGATGCCCAGGCGGCAGTCCAAGGCCAGGTCATGGCCATTGATGCGCTGGGGACGCAGCAACAGTTGTTGCAGTTTGTCGGCCATGCCCACGGCTTCGTCGCTGCCCGCGCCTTCGAGCAGCAGCAGGAATTCATCGGCGATCAGGTGCGCCAGGGTATCGCCGGGGCGCAACGCCGCTTGCAGGCGCTGGCTCACCGTCAAGAGTAATTGGTCTACGGCTTGCGGCCCGATGGCTTCGCTGGCGACGCGCAGGTTGTCGATACCCAGGTAGATCAACGCCATCGGTCGCTGCAGCGCAATTGCACTGCCCAGGCGCTCCATGGCCAGCGCACGGTTCGGCAGGCCGGTAAGGCGATCATGCAGGGCGTTATGCGCCAGCTGTTGTTCGCGCTCGGCAATGCCACTCTGCATGGCGTTGACCGCAAGGGCCAGGCGCCCCAGTTCATCACTGCGCGCCAGTACGACCGGGGTCTGGTAGTCGCCACTGCCGATACGCTCGGCCGCCAGCGCCAGCGCCTGCACCGGGCGCGATACCGTGCGGGCCAGCAGCAACGCACCGATCAGCGAAGCGATCAGCGCGACCAGGGCAATGCCGAGGATCTTTTCATCCAGCGGTACAAACGCCTGCATCGCCGCGTCCAGCGGGCTTTGCAGCAGGGCCAGGACTTTACCGTTTTCATCACTGGCCAGGACCAGCGACTGGTTGAGGAAACGGTGCTCAAGGTGATCGGTGGTGGACACGCCACGGCGCGTCGAATCGCCCTGCATCAGCGCGCTGATGCTCTCGCGCAGTACCTGCGGCTGGGTGCTGACCAGCTCGCCAGGACGGTCACGATCAATCGCCAGGAATGAGACTTCCAGGTTGCTCAACGAACGCAACTCATCGGCGAACGCACCGTCCATGCTGAACCCCATCACCACCCGTGCAATCGGCAACGGTGCCAACACCGAAGCCTCCACCAACAGGTGCGGTTCGCCTTGCAACGGCACTATCAGCGCGGCCTGGCGATTGCGCCGAGCTTCCCGCAGGGCCTGGTCGTAGCGAAAGGTCGAGCCTTCGGGGACTTCCTCCACGGTGCTGGCCAGGACGTTGCCGTCCATGCCCAGCAGGATCATGTCATTGGCGTTGATACGCTTGCCGTGGTTGAGCAGCACCGAACGCATCGTCGCTGAATCGCCACTGGCGACAGCGTCGCGAAAGCCGAAGTCGGCCGCCAACAACTGCACGCCATCGGCCAGGCGTCGGCTCCGCGCGTCGAGCAAGCGTTCGAACACCCGCGTCCCCACGTCCAACTGCGCCAGGGCCTGACCGCGTACCGCCGAGCGGGTCGCGGCCTTGACGCTGAAATACAACGCGCCGATCACCACCAGCGACAGCAGGATCAGCACACTGGCGACCCGCGCCTGGAAACTATTGCGCAGTTTCATGGGCGGCTCGATTGAAGGCATCGCCAAAGGCGCTGGGTGCCGGCGGCAAGTCCGCAGGCGCAGGTTCCAGGCTCAACACAACGCGGTGGCTGAGGCCGGCCGCGGGGATGTGCAAGGTGCCGCCATCCAGCGGCTGCATACCCGCCAGTTGCGGATGCCATAGGGTGAGGTGGTAGTCGCCGGCCGGCAGTTGTTCCAGGTGCACCCGGCCCTGGACATCGCTGACGCCGAAGCGAGGGTCGTCGGTCACGTAGATATAGCCGAGCATCCAGTCATGAATGTTGCAGCCCAACACCACCACACCGGGTTTATCGAACAGCAGTGGGTCGGTAGGCGTGCCTTCGTAAAGACGCAGCTCAAAGCGCTTGGCAGCGGAGAACGAATAGACCTGATGACGAATATTGTCGCTATTGGGGAAGCGCACCTGCGTGCCGGTATGCACCGCCAGCACATGGGGCGCGAAGCGTTGACCGCGCTGGTCCATATCGGCCTTGAGCACACCCTGCGGTGCATCGGCCGGGCCTCGGAGGGTCACCACGGCATCGGCGACCGGGCGGCCGTCGGCCTGGTAAGCCGCCACCTCGAGCGTCGCCGCCGACGCGGGGCCGGCCGCGGCCAGCAACAGCGCCGCACGGGATAACAGGTGGAAAATCCGAGCCATGGTCGATCCGCAGAAAATGGGCTAAAAGAGCGGCCAGCCTTGGCACAGAAGCGTTGCACTGCACGCATGATGACGCAAATAAGGCTAATTGCCATCATTCAACTTGCAGGAACACATGACCGCTGGTCGGCGAAAACCTATGCAATCGGTCAAGCTCTGTAGAGGTTATCGACCCTGCTCTAAAAATCTGTAGTCGACGGGAATGACTATTTAGATGGGCGCCCGCTCGCGGCGCATCCAACGCTCGAACGCCATCGCGTTCAATGGCCGGCTGATGAGGTAGCCCTGTGCGGTGTCGCAATTCCATAGCTTGAGCAGCTTGAGGCTGGGCTCGAACTCCACACCTTCGGCCACCACTTTGAGCCCCAGGTTGTGGCTCATCTCGATGGTCGAGCGCACGATCACTCCGTCGCCACTGGTGCTGTTGAGGTTGCGCACGAATGACTGGTCGATTTTCAACTCTTGCACCGGCAAACGCTGCAATTGCGCGAGCGACGAATAGCCGGTGCCGAAGTCATCCACCGACAGGCTGATGCCACAGCCGCGCAGTTGCTCCAACACGCTGAGCGCCTGTTGCGGGTTGTGCATGATCGCGCTTTCGGTGATCTCGAAGATCAGTTGCTCGGCCCCCACCTGGTACTGCATCAACAAGGCAGTGACGCGGATCGCCAGCTCATCATCGGCCAGATCATCCACCGAAATATTCACCGAGAGCTGGATCAGCATGCCGCGCTGCGCCCACTCGGCGATCTGGCGGATAGCTTCTTCAATCACCCACAGGGTCAGGCTGCTCATGCTGCCGGTGCGTTCGGCCAGGGGGATGAATTCGTCCGGGGACACCTGGCCCAGGGCCGGATGCTGCCAGCGCAACAAGGCTTCGGCCTGGCGCACATGCCCGTGCTTGAGGTCGAGTTTGGGCTGGTAGCACAGGAACAACTCACCCTCGATGACCGCACGCCGCAGGTCACGGATAAGCGTGATCTGGCGCTGATGGGCCAAGTCGCGGTCCTGTTGGTAGATCTGCAAATGCCCCGGCAGGCTCGCGGCGTCATGCCGGGCGATGGCGGCGCGGCTGATCAACTCTTCCACGTGCTGGCCATCGGCTGGGTAGGCGGCGATGCCGATGCTCACTTCGTGGCGCAGCTCGTCGTTGCCGATACGCTGGGGTTCGGTGAGCAGTGCGTAGAGGCGGTCGGCACGGGCCACGGCGCGGTCGACCTCGGTGTTTTCCAGCAACAGCAGGAACTCGCTGCCGGCAATACGTGCCGCCGTGTCACTGGCCAACAGGCTCATGGACAGGCAGCGGCTGGCTTCACGCAGCATTTCTTCCACGCCCTGGGGGCCGAAACCTTCGTTGATCACCCGGTAGTTTTCGATCCCCAGGTACAGCAACACCACCGGCCGACGCGCACTGATCGCGCTGCCCAGTCGCTCCATGGCCAGCGCGCGATTGGGCAGGCCGGTGAGCGGGTCGTGCAGCGCGTTGTGCGCCAATTGCCGCTCGCGCGTGGCGATGCCGCTTTGCATGGCATTGAAGGCACGGGCCAACAGCCCGAACTCATCGTGGCTGCGCACCCGCACCGGCGTGCGATAGTCACCGGCGCCAATCCGCCCGGCCGCCTGCACCAGGGCATTGAGCGGGCGCGACACCCGTCGCGCCAAAAACAACGCCCCGGCCAACGACACCAGCAGCACCGCCAGGGCGATCCCGAGGAACTGCCGGTCCAGCGGCGCGAAGGACTCCAAGGCATGGTCGAGCGGGCTTTGCAGCAACACGCGCACTTCGTTGCCATCGCCGGTGTTGGCCAGCGGCAACACTTGGCTGAGCACGCGCCGGCCATAAAACAGGTGGATCTTCGGTTCAGGGCTGATGTGCCCCTCGCGCAGCAGGCTAAGGGTGGTGGCGTGGTAAGCGTCCGGCTGCGTACTGAACAGCGGTCCGGGCTTGCCGTTTTGCACGCTGAGGAACGACACCTCCAGGTTGCTCATGGAGCGCAGTTCGTTAGCGAACAGTGTGTCCATGGGAAAGCCCATGACGATGCGGGCGACGGGCAGTGGGTCGAGCACTTCATCCTGCACCAGCAAATAAGGCCGGCTATCCATCGCCACAATCAGCATCTGCAGCCCCGTGCGCCGCGCGTGGCGCAGGGCGTCGTCATAGGGGAAAAACTGCCCACGCGTGAGGATCGGCAAGGTGCTGACCATGACCTTGCCGTCCAGGCCCAATACAAACACTTCGCTGGAGCGGATACCGGTACCGTGGCGACGCAGGGCGGCGAGAATCGGCACGGTCTTGCCTTCGGCCACAGCCCGTTTGAAGGGGAGATCGGCGGTCAGCCAGTCCAGGCCGTATTGCAGGCGACGCCCACGCAGGTCGAGCAGGCGCTCGAACACTTGGCTGCCGGTTTTCAATTGGACTTGCGCCTGGTTTTCCACGGCGCGGGAGGTCGCGGTTTTTACGGCGAAGTAGGTAGCAGCAACGACGACCAGCAGCAATAGCGCGAGCACCCCCGCGATACGGGTTTGGAACGTGTGGCGCCACCTCATTGCAGTGCCCTCTGGCAGCGTTCGCCTCTCTCTGCCACGGCGTCCCTTTGTCATGTGCGTTCCTTGCGACCGCTGACCTGGCGTCAAAAAAACATCTATTTTGTTTGAGTGTTGGGTGTGAGGAGATTAGCTGGGAGTTTGGGTAAGTGCACCCAATAAAAACAGGGATATTGGTGCCAGTTTATTGGCGACAGAGGGTTGGCTGATTTTTTGGGGGTTTGAGACTCACTTCTGGAAGATCCCAAAAGTAAGCACCTGATACATGGAGATCAAACTGTGGGAGGGGGCTTGCCCCCGATAGCAGTGGGGCAGTTGCAGATGTATTAGCTGACACACCGCAATCGGGAGCAAGCCCCCTCCCACATTTAACCGAGATCGACAGTAAGAACCCGGCAGGACGCCGGGTTAGCCGTTACCGCAGCAACGGCTATGTACCCGGTCAACCACCCCGAGCCCGCATAAAATCCCCCCACCGCCGCACCAAATAATTATGCTCATCCATCACCGAATTCCACACCGCAATATGCCCCATCCGCTGCTCATAAGACCCCCCATCACGCATTTCACCGATATCAATCAACGGCAACCCATCACTCCCCAGCAATTCCTCCCGCGCCGGCTTACCCGCATACCAGTAATCCCACTCCGCACTGCTCAGGTGATCACGACTGCGCGCCGGGTTGCCGATGTAATACCCCTGCCGCGCCATCACCGCCCCAGGCCAACCGGACAGCCACCAATTCAGATACGCATACGCCGCATCCAGCACCGGCCCCTTGGCATGCCGCGACAACGACAAGCCACCAAACCACGCCCGATACCCTTCGCTCGGCACCGCCAGGCGGTATTTCACCCCCGCGCGATGCAGGCGCATCAAGGTCGGTGACCACAGGCTCTGGATATCGATACTCGGGCTGAGCATCAGTTGCGCGGCCTCTTCATCATCGGACCAGAACGCCGCGAAGTGCCCTTCTTTCTGTTTGCGCACGAGGATGTCGGCAAGCACGTCGATCTCTTCGATGCTCATATTGCCGATGTCCTTGAACGTCGCCAGCCCTGCGCCCTGCACCGCCAGCGCGGCATCCAGGGCGCCGATGGCGGCGTCGCTTTGCAAGGCCGTACGCGCACGCCACGCGGGGTCGAGGAGCCAGCCCCAGCTTTCGTTGCCGTGGCAAAAACCTTCAGGCAGCCGCTCGGGGCGGTAGGCGAAGCTGTCGGCGTTGTGGGTCAGCGGCAGCATGCTGATGCGCTCGGTGACAGTGCTGCCGAGGCTGCCGTCGTGCTGCACGAACAGGCGCTCGCTCGGCACACTGCCGCTGCCCAGGCGGTCATTGGGGGATAGGCGCCCGCGCTTGGGCAGGTCATTGATCTCGTGCCACAGCGCAATGCGCCGGGTGTCGATGGGCTGGATCGCCCGGGCCGGCCACACGAAGTCGACGTTGTGAAACCATTGGTCGTACAGGTCGTAGCTCTCGGGCTGCATCACCGCGATACGCTGGGCCTGTTCGACGTCATGCACCTGGTACACCAGGCGAATGCCCAGTTCCTGTTCGGCGCGTACACGCAGGCATTCGAGCAAGGTGACGGAGGTGCCGAGGACGCGAAGGGTGATCATGCCGCGAACCGCCGCGAGAACGCCTCGAACGAGCGCCGCAGCAGCGCGGGGTCGAGGCCGCGCAGGATAAACACCAGCCGCGATTGGCGGTCACTGCCCGGCCACGCAGGCAAATGGACCGGCGCATGCAGGCAATGCTGCACGCCATGAATGACGATGGGGGCGTTACTGGCGTTCACGTTGAGCAGCCCTTTGACACGGAGGATTCGTTCGCCGTGGCATCTTAACAGCATCGACAACCAGACCCCGAACCCCACCCAATCCAACGGCTGGTCGAAGGTCAGGCTGCACACTTGTGCGCTACCGTGGATAGCCGTGGTGGTCCGATGCAGCTGCCAGCGACTGACTTCCACCGCCGGTTCGGCGCTGCGCAGGCCCTCACCCAGCAACAGTTGGTCGCCGCTGTGGATGTCGTGGGTATTCAGGATCGGCGTACCCGCATTCAGCGCCTGCAAGTGCGCGCGCAGTGCCGCGCAGTCGCCCGCAAGATCGGTCTTGCTCAGCAGCAAGCGGTCCGCCGCGGCCACCTGGGCCAGCCATTCCGGGTGCAGGCGTTCTTGCAGGGTGGCGTGGCTGGCGTCGACCAGGGTGATCACCAGGCCGATATGGAAACGCCCGCGCAGTTGCACATCGTTGTTCAAGGTGGCGAGGATCGGCGCCGGGTCGGCCAGGCCAGTGGTCTCCAGGATCACCCGTTTAAAGGCCGGGATTTCACCGCGCTCGCGGCGCTGCAACAGGCCGAGCAGCGCGTCTTTCAACTCGCCACGGATCGAGCAGCACACGCAGCCGCTGGGCAGCAGTACAGTGTCCGGCGCCACTTCTTCCACCAGCAGGTGGTCGATGCCGACATCGCCGAATTCATTGATCAGCAGCGCGGTGTCGCCCAGGCTTTCGCCCTGCAGCAGGCGCTTGAGCAAGGTGGTCTTGCCGCTGCCGAGGAAGCCGGTGATGACATTAAGGGCAATGCTCATAGTCGTTTCCAAACCGTCCATTGTGGCGAGGGAGCTTGCTCCCGTTGGGCTGCGCAGCAGCCCCCAGAAAACCGGAGCGCTTCGCGCCCCAACGGGAGCAAGCTCCCTCGCCACAGAGGGCGGGTTCAGCGTTCAAGATGGTCGAGCAGTATCGGATCGAGAGGATCCAACGGGCGGCCGAGCAGGGTCTCGGCGGCCTGCCAGAGTTGATCCAGGCCATGGGCGAGTGCCTGTTTACCGGTGGCGCCCAACAGCAGGTAGGACGCGCCCTGGAAGTCTTCGACCTTGAGCCGGAACACCGCCAGCACTTGGTTGATCGCCGCAATCCGGCGCAGGCGTTCGCGGCGTCGGGGCAGTTCGTCGCCCAGGGGGTCGCTCCAGTGCAGGTCTTCGCCGAGCAATCCGCAGAGTCCGCACATCGCTACACCTCCGTCATGGCATGACGTCGCCGGAGTTCGGGCCCAGGGTCTGGCCGACAAACAGGTTGCCCCCCGGCTCGCTGGCCAGCAGCACTGCAACCGGTGCCACTTCGTCCGCCAGGCCGAAGCGGCCCAGGGGCAGCTCCTTGGCCTTGGCGCGCTTCCAGTCTTCGCTGATGCCACCCACCAACGGCGTCTCGATCGGGCCGGGGGCGATGGCGTTGACCAGCACGTTGTCCTTGGCCACTTCCAGGGCCAGGGACTTGGTAAAGCCGATCACACCGGCCTTGGCGGCGGCGTAGTGCGTCAGTTCGGCGCCGCCCTTGATCCCCAGTTGCGAGGCCACGTTGATGATCCGCCCCCAGCGCTGCGCGAGCATGTGCGGCAAGGCGCGCTGGCTGGCGACGAAGACGCTGGTGAGGTCGACGCGCAGCATGTCGTTCCACATGTCGATGGACAGGTCGACGCAGCGCGCCTGGGTAAGCATGCCCGCGTTGTTGACCAGGATATCGATACCGCCGAACTGTTCGACGCAACGGTCGACACTGGCCTGGGCGCCTTCGACGGTGCCCACATCGGCCAGGCATTCGAACACCTCGGCGCCGAGGTTGCGGCAGGTGATCGCGGTTTCGGCGAGGCTGGCGGCGTTGCGGTCGGCCAGCACCAGGCGCGCGCCTTCAGCGGCGTAGGCACGGGCGATGGCGGCACCGATGCCGCTGCCGGCGCCGGTGATCACCGCGCGGCGGTTAAGAAGTTGAGGCATACACACATCTCCTACAGAAAACACAGTTCCAATGTGGGAGGGGGCTTGCCCTCGATTGCAGAGTGTCAGCTACAGATAAACTGGCTGATACACTGTCATCGGGGGCAAGCCCCCTCCCACATTTGGATCGGGTACATCAGTCAGGCCAACGCACGGTCAGCCCACCGTCGATAACGATGCTCTGCCCGGTCAAATAGCTCGACGCCTCACTGGTCAAGAACTGCACCAGCGATGCCACTTCATCCGCCCGCCCTACCCGGCCCAACGGAATCGCCCGCGCCGCCTTCGCCAAGCCTTCCGGCCCCAGCGAGTTCTTCGCATCCAGCGACTGCGGCGTCTCGATCAACCCGGGGATCACCGCATTGCAACGGATACCCAGCGGTGCCAATTCCACCGCCAGCGACCGGCACAACCCCGGCACACCGGCCTTGGCCGCCGCGTAGTGGCTGTGTTCCTGCCAACCGTACACGCCGCCGGCAATCGATGAAATCGCCACCAACGCGCCGCCCGCATGCATATGCCGGGTCGCCGCGCGGAAGGTGCGCATCACCCCCGTGAGGTCGACATTGAGCATCTCGTCCCACAGCGCGTCGGTCATCTCCAGCAACGGTGCGCGACGCAGCAAACCCGCGTTGGCCACGGCGTAATCCAGTCGCCCAAAATGCTGTATGGCTTGCTCGGCCAGCGCATCCACCGAGGCGGTATTGCCCACGTCCAACGGCAGCATCAGGCATTCGCCGCCGGCGGCTTCCACCAGGCTGACGGTGGTCTGCGGGTCATGGGGATCAGCCGGGTAATACCCGCCCACCACCGCCACGCGGTTGCGGGCATAGGCCACGGCGAGGGCTTGGCCGATGCCGCTGGCGGCGCCGGTAATCAAGGCAACTTTACGACTCATCGATCACTCCTTACTGAACGGTTTCCGGACGCACATGGCGTGCGGCAAACATCAGCGCGCCGGACAAAAAGCACGGCAGTGCGCCGAACCACAGCGCGGCGGTCTGCCAGTCGCTGCCGGCGGACAACACTTGGGTGGCACCAAAGCCTGCGACCACCGCCCCAATCGGGCCCATGGCGTGGATGATGGCGCCGCCCGTGGCGCGGATGCTGGTGGGAAAACTTTCGCTGATAAAGAACAACGCCGCCGAGTACGGCCCGATCAGGAAGAACAGGCCCAGGCTGTACAGCCCGACCACCATCGGCATATTGCTCGGCCCAAACAGCATCCCGGCGAACGCCAGGCCGCCGAGCATCCAACCCAGGCCGATCACGTTGCGGCGGCCGATCTTGTCGCCCATCCAGCCGTGGCTGAGGTAACCGCAGTAGCCCACCAGGTTCGACAGCACGAGGATGATCAGCGAATTTTCGAACGAGATGTGATGCACGCTGACGATCACCGAAGTCCCCAGCACGCTGAACACCTGGATCGCCGCCCAGTTGAGCAACAGTGCCGCGCCGATCACCAACGTGGCGCGCCGCGCCGGGCCACGGAAGGCCGCCTTGAGGCCGGCCTTGCTGTGTTCGTCGTAGTCCACGCCGTAGGTCACCGCGACGTTCTGCGCTTCCTTCACCGCACCGCTTTTACGCAACTGGCTGATGCGCTGGTGGATCTGGAACTGCGGGCTCTCTTTGAGCTTGCGCGCCATGATCGCGATGACCACGGCCGGGATCGCGGCGAAGATGAAGCACCCCTGCCAGCCGATGATCGGCAGCAACAGCGCGGTCAACCCGGCGGCGATCAACGCACCGACCGGCCAGCCGCCCTGCACCAGGCTGTAGATAAAGCCACGGCGCTTGGTCAAGCGCGGGTCTTCCGAGGCGCCATACAGCTCGCTCAGGTAGGTGGCGTTAACGGTTTCCTCGGCATAGCCCAGGCCACCCAACGACCGGATCAGAATCAGCGGCGACTTGCCCCACGCGCCACCGATCGCGGTCAGCGCCGAACACAGCGCAGAACCGGCCACGGTGAAGATGATGCCTTTGCGCCGTCCCAACTTATCGACGACGGGGCCAATGGCAAAGGCGACCACCGCCGTGCCTACCGCCACCCAGGTCGCGATTTCAGCTTGCTCCACTTCACCCCAGCCAAAGTGCCGGCCGATTTCCGGCAGCAAGGTGCCGAAGAGGATGAAGTCATACACCGCAAACACCCAGGCGAAAAACGCGATCCAGGTGGCGAAACGCACCTCCTTGGAAGTCAGTTGCCGGGGTTTCCAGCCAGTCAGGTCAAGCTTGTTGTAGATGGACATGGGTCGCGCCTCAGGGGTGGGGGGCAAAGGTTCAGGTACGCGGTTGACGGCGGATAAAGTCGTCGGCGATTTCGTCGAACGTGACAAAGCGCACGCCGGCATGGCTCTGGATGTGTTCGATCAGGCGCTCCAGCATCAGCAGCACTTGCGGGCGGCCGGACACATCGGGGTGGATGGTCATGGTGAACACCGCGTGTTCGTGTTCGCGGTAGACCCAGTCGAACTGGTCGCGCCACATTTCTTCGAGGTGACGCGGGTTGACGAAGCCGTGGCTGTTGGGGGCTTTCTTGATGAACATCATTGGCGGCAGGTCATCGAGGTACCAGTTGGCCGGGATCTCCACCAGGTCGGTTTCTTCGCCGCGCACCAAGGGCTTCATCCAGGTGTCGGGGTGCTGGCTGTAGTCGATCTTGGTCCAGCTGTCGCCCTTGCGCACGTAGTAGGGGTGGAAGTCGTTGTGCATCAGGCTGTGGTCGTACTTGATGCCTTTTTTCAGCAGCAGCTCGTTGGTGACCTTGCTGAATTCCCACCACGGCGCGACATAGCCGGTGGGGCGTTTGCCGGTGACTTGGGTAATCAGTTCGATGGATTTATCGAGGACGATTTCTTCCTGCTCGGCGGTCATCGCGATGGGGTTTTCATGGCTGTAGCCATGCACGCCGATTTCATGACCGGCATCGGCCACGGCCTTCATCTGCTCGGGGAAGGTTTCCATCGAGTGGCCGGGGATAAACCACGTGGTACGCAGGCCGTAGCGTTCGAACAATTTGAGCAGGCGCGGCGCACCGATCTCACCGGCGAACAGGCCACGGGAAATGTCGTCGGGTGAGTCTTCGCCGCCGTAGGAACCGAGCCAGCCGGCGACGGCGTCAACGTCGACGCCAAATGCACAGAGGATGTCTTTAGCCATGGTGTGTCTCCTTAAACGTTAAGTACGGTTTCGACGGACAACGCCGCGCGCAGCAGGCGTGCGTCTTCTCCCGTCGGGGCGCTGAGCAGCAGCCCGGTGGGCAGGCCCTGGGCATCGCGGCCGCTGGGCAGGTTTACGCCAGGCATGTCGAGCAAACTGCCGGGCATGGTCAGGCGCAGGGTGGCGAGGTTGGTGCTGACAAACAGGTCGTCGTCGGCCTCAAGGGGCGCCAACGCCGGTGCAACGTGGGCAACGGTGGGGGTGATGAGGATGGCGCCGTCGAGGTCTTCAACCAGGTGGTGTTGCAGGCGGCGGCGTGCTTCGGTCAGGTGGATAAGCTGGCTGGCCGGCAGTGAACGCGCGGCTTCGAGGCGTCGACGCACGCGGGGGTCGAGTTGCTCGGCGTCGGGGCTGTCGAGCAACGCTTCGTGCAGGGCGAAGGCTTCAAAGGCGCCGAGCCAGCCGTGGTGTTTGATCAGGTCCAGGGTTGCCTGGAAGGTCGGGCATTCGCGTTCTTCGATCAACGCACCCTGGGCCTTGAGTTGCTCCACGGCGCGCAACAGGTTGTTGCGCACAGCGGGTTCGACGTCCTGTTGCGCCAGCACAAAGCGCTGGCCCTTGAGGCTGCGGGCGCTGTGGGTTTGGCTACGACCGTGCAGCAGATCGTCGATGGCCAGCGCATCGCGCACGCTGCGGGTCAGCGGGCCGAGGCTGTCAAGGGTATGGGCCAGGGGGAAGACACCGTCGCGGCTATAGCGTCGGCTGCTGCTGCGGTAACCCACCAGGCCGTTGAACGCCGACGGGATACGGATGGAACCGGCCGTGTCGGTGCCCATGGCGATCGGCACAATTGCGGCGGCAACGGCCACTGCCGAGCCGGACGACGAGCCACCGGGAATGCGCGGTTGGTCGGTGCCATGAGGGTTGTGCGGCGTGCCGAAATGCGGGTTCAGCCCCAGGCCGGAATAGGCCAGTTCGCTGAGGTTGGTCTTGCCGACACTGACCATCCCGGCGCGGCACAGCAGGCCGACGATGGGGGCATCAAGCAACGCGGCGGACGCGTTTCGACGGTAGGCGGCGCCCGCCGTGGTGATACTGCCGGCCACATCGAACAGGTCCTTCCAGGCCAGCGGCACGCCATCGAACATGCTCAATGGCTGGCCGGCGCGCCAACGGGCGGCAGAGGCCTCGGCTTCACGGCGGGCACGTTCGGCAGTCAGGCTGATAAAAACGGCCGGCGCTTGGCTGGCCTTTTCGAGTGCCTGTTCGAGGGCTTGCACCGGGTCGCTGCGACCGCTGGCAAAATCCTCGGCCATTGAAGTGGCGTCTGACATCAGGATGACCCTCACAAAACGTACATATTAATAAAATGTACATTTTACAAAGGCAGCTTTCGTGCCAGTCTTCGTCAGGCCGTAGGGGCGCGATGCGTGAATTTTGCCCAGAGCTACGGGATAGATGGTTTTAAACGGTGGAATAAAATCTTGCCAGGGCGCTGGAAAGCGCCTTCAATGAAATAATGTATCTTTTATTAATAAGTACATTTTGGTGCAGAAAAGTAACAGTCCCACCTTTCGGGCCCCAAAAAAGTGCCACCGACGTGGCGCAGAGTGACAGGCGCAAGGTATGAGAGAATCCCCGGCCACCTTCCTACAGCCTCTAGAGAAAGCGATGAAAGCAGTGTCCGCCTCGGCCTCCCGTTACGCGATGATTCACCAGGTGTTGCGTGACGCGATCGTCAACGGTACCGCGCGTCATGGCCTGGTGTTGCTGGAAGCGCCGCTGGCCGAATTGTTCGGCACCAGTCGCGTACCGGTGCGCAAGGCGCTGGACCTGCTGCATGACGAAGGCCTGATCTGCCGCTTCAACGGCCGGGGTTACCTGATCAACCCCGAAGGCTTGGCCATGGAGCCGCTGCGCTTACCCTTGAGCCATGCGCATCTGGGGCTTAACGGAGAAGATGAGCTGGTGGACACGCGGCCGCTGGGCGAGCGCATCGTTGAGGAAATCGGCGCGGCGCTGTCCACCTGCATTGCCTTCGGCCACTACCGACTCGACGAGCAAGCCGCTGCCGACCACTACGGCGTCAGCCGCGCGGTGGTGCGCGAAGCGCTGATGCGCCTGCGCGATCGTGGCCTGGTCGAAAAGGAGCCCTACTCCCAATGGCTGGCGGGGCCTTTGACGGCGCGGGAAGTCACCGAAGATTACGAACTGCGTGCCTGCCTGGAGCCTGAAGCCCTGCGCCAGAGCGCGCCCCACCTCGACCGCGAGCTGCTTGAAGCGATGTTGCAGCGCGTGCTGGAAGCGCAAGACAGCCCCCAATGCAGCCTGGAAGCCATTGAGCAGATTGAAGAGGACTTGCACCAACGCTGCCTGGCCGGCCTGCAAAACCGCAAGATCGCCGCCCTGATCCGCCAGGGCCAGAGCCCGATGATCATCAGCCGGATTTTCTACCGTTTGCTGGGGATCGGCGCCGATCCCGCCATGCTGGCCGAACATCGTTTGATTCTGGAGTTGCTGCTGCACGGCGCGTTTGATGCAGCGGCGCTGAACCTGCGTGAGCATTTGCAGCGGGCACGGCAACGTATGTTGCAGCGTTTGAAGGTGTTGTCAGTGTTGCCGGAGCAGCCCTTGCCCGCCTACCTGCACAAAATCAGCTGACACCACGCGATAAAAAATGTGGGAGGGGGCTTGCTCCCGATGGCGGTGTGCCAGACATCAATTTTTATCTGAATAACCGCTATCGGGAGCAAGCCCCCTCCCACACCGAGCGACTCTCTCCAGTTATTTCATGCAATTTGTTGCTAACTCCACCCCCCCATTGAAACCACCACTGCCCCGCCCCATCTAAGCACCATACTTCCTTATGCAGGTGCCCCATGAGCGACCAGCAAGATTTCCCTGATTACGACCTCAACGACTACGCCGACCCCGAAAACGCTGAAACCCCTTCGTCCAACACCGGCCTGGCCCTGCCTGGGCAAAACCTGCCGGACAAGGTCTATATCATCCCGATCCACAACCGGCCCTTCTTTCCGGCGCAAGTGCTGCCGGTGATCGTCAATGAAGAGCCGTGGGCCGAGACCCTGGAGCTGGTGAGCAAATCCGATCACCACTCCCTGGCCCTGTTCTTCATGGACACCCCGCCGGAAGATCCGCGCCACTTCGACACCTCCAGCCTGCCGCTGTACGGCACCCTGGTGAAGGTGCACCACGCCAGCCGCGAGAACGGCAAGCTGCAGTTCGTGGCCCAGGGCCTGACCCGCGTGCGCATCAAGACCTGGCTCAAGCACCACCGCCCGCCGTACCTGGTGGAAGTCGAATACCCGCACCAGCCGAGCGAGCCGACCGACGAGGTCAAGGCCTACGGCATGGCGCTGATCAATGCGATCAAGGAACTGCTGCCGCTCAACCCGCTGTACAGCGAAGAGCTGAAAAACTACCTCAACCGCTTCAGCCCCAACGACCCGTCGCCGCTGACCGACTTCGCCGCCGCGCTGACCTCGGCCACCGGTAACGAGTTGCAGGAAGTGCTGGACTGCGTGCCCATGCTCAAGCGCATGGAAAAAGTCCTGCCGATGCTGCGCAAAGAGGTGGAGGTGGCGCGCCTGCAAAAAGAACTCTCCGCCGAAGTGAACCGCAAGATCGGCGAGCACCAGCGCGAGTTTTTCCTCAAGGAACAGCTCAAGGTCATCCAGCAAGAGCTGGGCTTGACCAAGGACGACCGCAGCGCGGATGTCGAACAGTTCGAGCAACGCCTGGAAGGCAAAGTGCTGCCGGCCCAGGCGAAAAAACGCATTGATGAAGAACTGAACAAACTGTCGATCCTCGAAACCGGTTCGCCGGAATACGCAGTGACGCGCAACTACCTCGACTGGGCCACCGCGGTGCCGTGGGGCGTGTACGGCAAGGACAAACTCGACCTGAAACACGCACGCAAGGTGCTGGATAAACACCACGCGGGGCTGGATGACATCAAGAGTCGCATCCTCGAATTCCTCGCGGTGGGCGCTTATAAAGGCGAAGTCGCCGGCTCCATCGTGCTGCTGGTGGGCCCGCCGGGCGTGGGCAAGACCAGCGTCGGCAAATCCATCGCCGAATCCCTGGGGCGGCCGTTCTACCGGTTCAGTGTGGGTGGCATGCGCGACGAGGCCGAGATCAAGGGCCATCGCCGCACCTACATCGGCGCGCTGCCGGGCAAGCTGGTGCAGGCGCTCAAGGATGTGGAAGTGATGAACCCAGTGATCATGCTCGACGAGATCGACAAGATGGGCCAGAGCTTCCAGGGCGACCCGGCGTCGGCGTTGCTGGAAACCCTCGACCCGGAGCAGAACGTCGAATTCCTCGATCATTACCTGGACCTGCGCCTGGACCTGTCCAAGGTGCTGTTCGTGTGCACCGCCAACACCCTGGACTCCATCCCCGGCCCGCTGCTCGACCGTATGGAAGTGATTCGCCTGTCGGGCTATATCACCGAAGAAAAAGTTGCCATCGCCAAGCGTCACCTGTGGCCGAAACAGCTGGAAAAAGCCGGCGTGTCGAAAAACAGCCTGAGCATCAGCGACGGCGCCCTGCGCGCATTGATCGACGGCTACGCCCGCGAAGCCGGGGTGCGCCAGTTGGAGAAACAGCTGGGCAAACTGGTGCGCAAGGCCGTGGTCAAGCTGCTGGATGAGCCGGACTCGGTGATCAAGATCGGCAACAAGGACCTGGAAAGCTCGCTGGGCATGCCAGTGTTCCGCAATGAGCAAGTGCTGTCCGGCACCGGTGTGATCACCGGCCTGGCCTGGACCAGCATGGGCGGCGCGACGTTGCCGATCGAGGCGACGCGCATCCATACGCTCAATCGCGGCTTCAAGCTCACCGGGCAGCTGGGTGAAGTGATGAAAGAATCCGCCGAAATCGCCTACAGCTACATCAGCTCCAACTTGAAGTCGTTTGGCGGTGATCCGAAGTTCTTCGACGAAGCCTTCGTGCACTTGCACGTGCCGGAAGGTGCCACGCCCAAAGATGGCCCGAGTGCAGGCGTGACCATGGCCAGTGCGCTGTTGTCCCTGGCGCGTAACCAGCCGCCGAAAAAAGGCGTGGCCATGACCGGCGAGCTGACGTTGACCGGGCATGTACTGCCGATTGGCGGGGTGCGCGAAAAGGTCATTGCGGCGCGGCGCCAGAAGATTCATGAGCTGATCCTGCCGGAGCCGAATCGCGGCAGTTTCGAGGAGTTGCCGGAGTACCTGAAGGAAGGCATGACCGTGCACTTTGCCAAGCGCTTTGCGGATGTGGCGAAGGTGCTGTTCTAATCACCAGCTAGTGCCCGGCCTGTAGTGAGCGGGCTTGCCCCGCGCTGGGTGGCGAAGCCGCCCTGAACCAAACACCGCGTTCTGTCTGAAAGAATGCGGTGTTTGGTTCAGGGGCGGCTTCGCCACCCAGCGCGGGGCAAGCCCGCTCACTACACCTGCCTCATCTTCAGTTATGCTCGCCCTTCGTCGTGAATCAACGGAGCCCCCATGACCGCAGCCCGCCTGCTTCTCCCCTTGAGCCTTGCCCTGCTGGCCGCCTGCGCCAGTGCCCCCAAGCAAAACGTCAGCGTGGACAACCAAAGCGCCTGCCCGCTTCAGCTTAAAACCGGGCAAAACCTCATCCTCACCCTGCCCAGCAACCCCACCACCGGTTACCGCTGGGCCATCCAGGACTCCGCCGGCGGTGTGCTGCGTGCGTTGAGCCCCGAGGTCTACAGCAGCACGGAATCCGGCGTGATCGGCGGCGGCGGCCAGTCCACCTGGCGCTTCCAGGCCTTCGCGGCCGGCCAGGGCCGTTTGCGCCTGACCTCCCAGCAACCCTGGGAACCGGAAGCCGAACCCGTCGAAACCTTTGACTGCGCCGTCACGGTGAACTGATATGCCATGGCTGATTCTTGCGCTGATGGGCGCCGGCACCTTTATCTACGGCTTGACCACCCATGCGGCGCTGCTGTGCCTGCTGGTCAAGCCGCTGCCGGTACTGGCGCTGCTGGGCTGGCTGCATGATGCACCGCCCACCGACTATCGACGCTGGATCAGCCTGGGTCTGATTTTTTCTCTGCTTGGCGATGTGTTGTTGGCGTGGCCAGGGGATCTGTTCGTGTTCGGTCTCGGCGCATTTCTAGTTGCGCATCTGGCGTATCTCAAGGCTTATCTCAGTGACTGCAACCGTCTGGCGTTGATGCCACTGTTGCTCGCGCTCGGCGTTGGTACCGTGCTGTTGGGGATGCTGATTTCCAGCAGTCTGGGCCCACTGCTGGTACCCGTGATCGTCTACGCCACAGCGATCAGCGCCATGCTCTGGCGCGCGCTCGCTCGACTCGGCACTGACGTACCCAAGCGTTCGGCGTTCCTGGCAGCGGGCGGCGCGCTGGCATTTGCATTCTCAGACGGTGTGATTGGCATCGATCGATTCGTATCGCCGCTCCGCGCTGCGCCTTACATCATCATCCTCAGTTATTGGCTAGGCCAATGGGGTATTGCTGCCTCGGCATTCAATAACAAACAACTTGGGCACACGTCATAACCATAAAAATCCAAGTCTATTTCGGAAGCTTATAAAAAACTGTCAGATCTGACAGTAGCTGGTTTTTTTGGTCCTGCCTATTATTCGGTGACATTCCCCAGCCACCCACGTAATACAAGGAAGAACATCATGAGCTTTTTCAAAGGCAAAAATTCAAATTTCCCCGACACTGCGAGACGTGCCATCACCGTAAGTGCTGAAACACGTGCAACAGTCTCTGACCGAGTGGACTTCAAGACTCAAATCGTTAAATTCGACGCCGATACTGAGAGCGATCTGATTGAGCTGATATCTGTCGCAAATACTGAGGACAGTTCACGTCGCACAACCAAGGGCCTGATACTTGTATTTGATAAAAACATTGCATCCAGCACCTATTCTGTAGGCGATCCAGACTTTCCTTTCAAAATTGCCAATTACTATGAAACGGCCACCATTCCCAGTTTCACAACCTCTTTTTCATACAATCCAGTAAGCGGGACTTTCACTGTAGACACCATCACCGTCACTTCAGATAAGTTACTTTACCAAATCGATTTTAATTTCAAAGGCGTCAATAGTCATACTAATGAAGAGCTGGAAATCATCGGCAGCTCCACGTACTTAATATTTATGCGACCGATGTAATCAGCGTTAGATAATGAATGACCAAACTCACTCTTCGAACCTGGTCATTCAGCTTCCCCCCAAGCGCTCTTTCACGCGTTATCACACAACCCAAGCATCCCCGCGCCACTTTGGCTAAAATGCCGGCCTTTCCCCCTTCGTCGCCGGAACAACCGTGAGCAAAGAACCCGATCGCCTATTCGCCCAGCCCCTGCCCCAGGTGCCGGACTTCGCCTTCAACGAAGACGTGGTGCGGGTGTTCCCGGACATGATCAAGCGCTCGGTGCCGGGTTACCCGACCATCGTCGAGAACCTCGGTGTGCTCGCGGCGCAGTTTGCCCAGCCCCATAGCGTGCTGTATGACCTGGGCTCGTCGCTCGGCGCGGTGACCCAGGCCTTGCGTCGCCATGTGCGCACCGACGGTTGTCGGGTGATTGCGGTGGATAACTCGGCGGCGATGGTCGAGCGCTGCCGCGAATACCTCAATGGCCAGGACTCGATGTTCCAGGAGTTGCTGCCGGTCGAGGTGATCGAGGGCGATATCCTCGCGCTGCAATTTGCGCCGGCTTCGGTGGTGGCGCTGAATTTCACCCTGCAGTTCATTGCTCCCGATGAACGCCTGGCCTTGCTCTCGCGCATCCGCCAATCGCTGTTGCCGGGCGGCGCGTTGATTCTTTCGGAGAAGCTGCGTTTCAACGATCCTGAAGAACACGCGCTGCTCACCGACCTGCACATCGCGTTCAAACGCGCCAACGGCTACAGCGAACTGGAAATCGCCCAGAAGCGCAGCGCCATCGAAAACGTCATGAAGCCCGACAGCCTCGAAGAACACCGTGAACGCCTGCTGGCGGCGGGGTTCTCGACAGTCGTGCCGTGGTTCCAGTGTCTTAACTTTGCCTCGTTGATTGCCTTGCCATGATTGATCTGTCCCCCCTCGCCCGCCATTTGGTCGGCACTCCCCTGGCCGTGTGGGCCCAAGGCCTGCAAGCGCAACTCGATAGCAAGATGGAAAAGGGTCATGGCGACCTGGAGCGTTGGCAGAGTGCGTTGGATGCACTGCCGAACATCCAACCCAGCGAAGTCGATTTGCTCAACGACCTGGCGCTGGACACCGACTGCGACGACGCCACCCGCGCGCAAATGCGCACGGCACTGATGGGGTTGTGCCCGTGGCGCAAGGGTCCGTTCCACCTGTTCGGCGTCCATGTGGACACCGAATGGCGCTCGGATTGGAAATGGTCACGGGTCGCGCCGCACCTGGACCTCAAAGGCAAACGCATCCTCGATGTAGGCTGCGGCAACGGCTATTACATGTGGCGCATGCTCGGCGCCGGTGCCGACAGTGTGATTGGCGTGGACCCGAATTGGCTGTTCTTCTGCCAGTTCCAGGCGGTGCAACGCTACCTGTCCGAGCCCAAGGCTTGGCACCTGCCGTTCCCGTTTGAAGATTTGCCGGCGAACCTGGAAGGCTTTGACACGGTATTTTCGATGGGTGTGTTCTACCACCGCCGTTCGCCGATCGAGCATTTGCTGGCGCTGAAGGACACCCTGGTCAAGGGCGGTGAGCTGGTGCTGGAAACATTGGTGGTCGAGGGCGATCAGCAGCAAGTGCTGGTGCCGGAAGATCGCTACGCGCAGATGCGTAACGTGTGGTTCCTGCCTTCGGTGCCGGCGTTGATGCTGTGGCTACGCCGTGCCGGGTTCAGTGACGTGCGTTGCGTGGATGTGAGCGTGACCACCGTCGAGGAACAGCGCGGCACGGAGTGGATGAAGTATCAGTCGTTAAGTGACTTCCTCGATCCGGAGGATCACAGCAAGACCCTTGAAGGGCTGCCGGCGCCGATGCGGGCGGTGATCATCGCCAAGAAATAACCCCCCGATCCCCCTTGAATAAAGGGAGATCACAATGTGGGAGGGGGCTTGCTCCCTCCCACACTTTGATCTCCAGTGTCCCTTAGAGGGCAGGCTTGGCGCGTCTGGCCCTGAAGAACTCACTCAGCACCGTCCCACACTCCTCCGCCAACACCCCACCTTCAAACACCACCCGATGATTCAAAAAGCTCTGGGTAAAAAACTGCCCCTGGCTCTGCACAATCCCGGCCTTAGGCTCCAGCGCCCCGTACACCACCCGCGCAATCCGTGAATGCACGATCAAACCGGCGCACATGCTGCACGGTTCCAACGTCACATACAGCGTACTGCCCACCAGGCGGTAGTTGCTGATGGCTTGCGCAGCGGCGCGGATAGCGACCATTTCGGCATGGGCGCTGGGGTCGTTGCCGCTGATCGGGCAGTTGAAGCCACGGCCGATGATTTCACCGTCCTGCACCAGTACCGCGCCCACGGGCACTTCACCCAACGCGGCACCTTGGGCGGCGAGCACCAGGGCCTCGCGCATGAAGTCCTGGTCGCGACTGCGGTCGATGATCGCCGTAGGGCGAAACTGGCGCATCACGCCACCTCGATGGCGGCCATCAGGCCGGTTTCCATGTGGTCGATCACATGGCAGTGGAACATCCACACCCCCGGGTTATCCGCCACCAACGCCACGCGTGCGCGTTCGTTCTTGCCCAGCAGGTAAGTGTCGGTGAAGTACGGGATCACCTTGTGGCGGTTCGACGCGATCACCTTGAAACTCATGCCGTGCAGGTGGATCGGGTGCTGGTACTGGGTCATGTTTTTCAGTTCGAAGATGTAGCTCTTGCCCTTCTCAAGCCTGGCAATCGGGCGGTCGGCGCAGGTCTTGTCGGTGATGTCCCAGGCCTTGCCGTTGATCTGCCACAGGCTCGGCGGCTTGCCGTCATCCACCGACACCGAACCCACCCATTCGAAATTGAAGTTGAGTTTCTCGGCATTGGCCAGGTCCGGCTCGCTGATCGGGTTGGCGGGCAATGCCGGTGGCCAGTCGGTCGGCGCGTCGGTGTTGGCCACCGAACGGAAGGTGCCCAGGCGCACCGGGCCGTTGCGGATCGACAGCTCTTCGCCGGCCGGCGGAGCCTTGATCGCCAGGCAGATACGCATGCCCGGGCCCAGCCAATATTCCTTGCCCAACGGGCGAGGTTCGATGGGGTTGCCGTCCAGCGCGTAGATCTGCGCTTCAACGTCCGGGATGTTGAGGCGATAGGTCAAGGTGTTGTCGAGGTTGAGCAGACGCACGCGCGTAATCTGCCCGGCAGGTAGATCGATCACCGCCTGGGACACACCATTGATCGTCGACAAGCGCCCGGCGGTGCCGCCACGCGCCGCTTCACGGGGCACGCTGAACGCCACGAAAGCGCCCTCTTCGTCCACATGCCAGCTTTTCAGGCTGAGGGTGCGCTCGTGCTTGAAACCGGTAGGTTCGCGCTCCTCGATGATCAGCGGGCCGACCAGGCCCCGGCCAAGTTCTTCGCTGCTGTTCACATGCGGGTGATACCAGTAGCTGCCGGCGTCGGGCACGCGGAATTTGTAGTCGAAGTATTCGCCGGGCAGCACCGGCAATTGCGAGACGTAGGGCACGCCGTCCATTTCCAGCGGCAGGCGGATGCCATGCCAGTGAATGGTGGTGGCGACCGGCAGGTGGTTGATAAACCGCACGCGCAGCCACTCGCCCTGGCGCACGCGCAATTCGGTGCCCGGCGCCGAGGGGCCGAACGCCCAGGCTTCGGTCTTGTGCCCCGGCACCAGTTCCACATCCAGCGGTGCCGCGATCAGTTCGTAATCGTGTCCCGCCTCGGCCTCGGCGACTTTCCCCAGCCAGTAGCGATAGGCGCCACCGGCCCCCACCCCCACTACGGCCAGGCCTGCAAGACCACCCAGGATTTGTCGACGAGAAAAGGATCGGGACACAACAACCTCACGTATCTGCCGCAGGCTCGGGGCCTGCAAAGGGCAGATACGATACACCTGCACTGGCTAAACAGTAAGGCTTCGCATTGCCGCATGCCTGATTTCAAAGGGTTTGGCTGGATGACGACAACTTTGGATGCACCAAAAATCACTGTGGGAGGGGGCTTGCCCCCGATTGCAGTGGGTCAGCGACAGATAGGCTGACTGACACACCGCTATCGGGGGCAAGCCCCCTCCCACATTGGATTTTCGGCGTTTTTTAAGCCTTGGCAGCAGCCAGGATCAGCGCCTTCATCTCGGCCACGGCGCCTTTGAAGCCGACGAACAGCGCGTGCGCGACCAGTGCATGGCCGATGTTCAGCTCGTTGATGCCCTTGATCGCGGCCACGGCTTCGACGTTGTGGTAGTGCAGGCCATGGCCGGCGTTGACGATCAAGCCTTCGTTGAGGCCGCAGTTCACACCGTCGATGATGCGCTGCAGCTCGTCAGCCACTTCGGTGGGTGTGGTGGCTTCGGCGTAACGGCCGGTGTGCAGTTCGATGGCGGGGGCACCGACACGGCGCGAGGCTTCGATCTGGCGCTCGTCGGCGTCGATGAACAGCGACACTTCACTGCCGATCTTCGACAGGCGCTCTACCGCCGCCTTGATTCGCGCTTCCTGGCCGGCCACATCCAGGCCGCCTTCGGTGGTCAGTTCCTGGCGGGTTTCCGGGACCAGGCAGATGTGCGCCGGGCGGATGCGCTCGGCGAAGGCCATCATTTCTTCGGTGACGCCCATTTCGAAGTTCATGCGCGTTTGCAGCACATCCTTGAGCAGCAGCACGTCGCGCTCCTGGATGTGGCGGCGGTCTTCGCGCAGGTGCACGGTGATGCCGTCGGCGCCCGCTTCTTCGGCGTCCAGCGCAGCCTTGACAGGGTCAGGGTAACGGGTGCCCCGGGCCTGACGCAGGGTAGCGACGTGGTCGATATTGACGCCAAGAAGAATGCGATTGCTGGTGCTCACGGAAGCGCTCCTGAAAAGGGGAAAGAAACGCTGCACAGCATACACGGGGATGTCAGGGCTTTCGAAACAACTCGCGACTGACCAGCGGCCGTCCGCCCAAGTGCACGGCCAGGGCCTGGCGCATCAGGCGCTTGGCGGCGGACAAGGCGCCGGGGGCGGTCCAGTCGGCTTCGCTCATGGCCAACAGCTCGGTGCCCTGGAACAAGCCGGGTTGCAGCAGGTACACGCGCTCCAGGCCCGCGTCGACTTGCAGTCGGTACATACCGTCGGCAGCGATGGGGTCGCCGTGCAGGTCGTTGTTTAATTCAAAGCCATAGCCCAGGTCGTCGAGCAGGCGCCATTCAAACGCGCGCAGCAACGGTTCCAGGGGCCGGCCTTCGGCCAAGGCGATCAGGGTGGCGGCGTAGTGATCGAAGACCGCCGGGTGCGGGTCTTCCGCGGGAAGCAGACGGATCAGCAACTCATTGAGGTAGAGGCCACTGAACAGGGCCTCGCCATTCAGCCAGGCGGAGGTACCGACGCTTTCCAGGCGGCCGACGTTTTTGAGCTCACCCTTGCCGCGAAACTCCACGTCCAGGGCCACGAACGGCCGCGCCAACGTGCCCGCCTTGCCCCGCGCGCTGCGCAAGACTGCGCGCAAGCGGCCTTGTGGCGTGAGGAAATCCACCAAGGCGCTGGTCTCGCGGTAGGCGCGGCTGTGCAGGACATACGCGAGTTGGCTGGGGGGTGGGGATTGGGACATGGGAGTCTCGATGACGGAACACAAACCATGAAATAGCGAAGAACCACTGTGGTGAGCGGGCTTGCCCCGCGCTGGGCTGCGCAGCGGCCCCAGACAAATCACCGCAGTTCTTTCAGGCAGATCTCAGTGCCTGGTTTTGGGCTGCTTCGCAGCCCAGCGCGGGGCAAGCCCGCTCACCACAGCAAGCCCCCTCCCACAGTTTCAGCGCTGCGGTATATTCAGGACCTTACAAGTCGCCGTAGCCCAACGAGCGCAATGCACGCTCATCATCGGACCAGCCACCCTTAACCTTCACCCACAGGTTGAGCATGATCTTGGAATCGAAGAGCAATTCCATGTCCTTGCGCGCCTCGGTGCCGATGCGCTTGATGCGCTCGCCCTTGTCGCCAATGATGATTTTCTTCTGGCCGTCACGTTCGACGAGGATCAGCGCATGGATATGCAAGGTCTTGCCCTGCTGCTTGAACTCTTCGATTTCGACGGTGATCTGGTACGGCAGCTCGGCGCCCATCTGGCGCATGATTTTCTCGCGCACCAGTTCGGCGGCAAGGAAACGGCTGCTGCGGTCGGTGATCTGGTCTTCCGGGAAGAAGTGTTCGTTCTCCGGCAGGTAGCCGGCAATCACGCGTTCCAGGGCTTCGAGGTTGTGACCGTGCTGGGCCGAGATCGGCATGATCTGGGCGTTCGGCAGTTGTTCCTGCAGCCAGGTCAGGTGCGGCATCAGCTCGGCTTTGTCTTCGATGCGGTCGGTCTTGTTCAGCGCGACGATCAGCGGGCCGGTGACGTACTGCACACGCTCGAGGACCATCTGGTCTTCGTCGGTCCACTTGGTGCGATCGACCACGAAGATCACCACGTCGACGTCTTTCAACGCCGCCGAAGCGGTCTTGTTCATGTAGCGGTTAAGGGCTTTCTCGCCGCCTTTGTGCATGCCCGGGGTGTCGACGTAGACCGCTTGCACGGTGCCTTCGGTCTTGATGCCCAGCATGTTGTGGCGGGTGGTCTGCGGCTTGCGCGAGGTGATCGCAAGCTTCTGGCCGAGGATGTGGTTGAGCAGCGTGGACTTGCCCACGTTGGGGCGGCCAACAATGGCAACATAGCCACAGCGTGTTGCGGTTGAATCAGTCATGGCCATTCTCCACGCCCAGGGCAATCAGTGCTGCAGCGGCCGCTACCTGTTCGGCAATACGACGGCTCACACCCTGACCTCGGCTTTTTTCGTTCAGTAAGGTGATTTCACATTCCACGAAGAATACGCGGCAATGGGGCTCACCCTGGATATCCACCACTTCGTAGCGTGGCAGTTCGCAACCGCGGGACTGCAGGAATTCCTGCAGGCGGGTCTTGGGATCTTTGTTGGTGTCGACCAGCGTGAGGCTTTCGATCTCGGAAGTCAGCCACGCAGTGACGCGCTCCTTGGCCGCTTCCATGCCTGCATCGAGGTAGATCGCACCGATCAACGCCTCGAGGGCATCGGCCAGGATCGATTCACGCCGGAAACCGCCGCTCTTCAACTCACCGGAACCCAGCCGCAGGTATTCGCCCAGGCCAAAGCCACGGGCCAGTACGGCCAGGGTCTCGCCCTTCACCAGGCGTGCGCGCAGGCGCGACAGCTGGCCTTCACGGGCTTGGGGGAAGCGCTCGAACAGCGCTTCACCGGCGACGAAATTGAGGATGGCATCACCGAGGAATTCCAGGCGCTCGTTGTTGCGCCCTGCAAAGCTGCGGTGTGTGAGGGCAAGGACCATCAATTCCTGGTCCTTGAAGGTGTAGCCGAGCTGGCGCTCGAGACGTGCTAGAGAAACGGTCACGGTTTATCCATATCTAGTTGGTGGCACCGGCGGCCATCGACGATTGACGCAGTGTTCAAATTCAAATCCTGGTTGGTGCTGCATGAGGCCGGAAATGTCCGAGCCCCAGAAAAGCATTCGGCGCTGTGTTCACAGCGCCGCTTGTATTACTTGATCAGCCCGACTCGCGAGAAGTTCGGCAGGTGGCTGAGTTTGGGTTCCGGCCAGCTCATCCAGACCGCAAAGGCCTTGCCGACGATATTCTGGTCGGGAACCATGCCCAGCAGGTCCTTGGGAATATTGGGATCATCCCAGTAGCGGCTGTCATTGGAGTTGTCACGGTTGTCGCCCATCATGAAGTAGTGCCCGGCCGGCACTTTCCATTCACCATCAGGCGTCGCGCGGTAGCGGCTCATTTCCTTGCGGATTTCGTGCTCGACCGCACCGAGTTTTTCCTGGTACAGCTCGGCGCTGCCCAGGCTGTTCGGTTCGGAACCGATCAATTTCTCGGCCACCGATTCACCGTTGATGAACAGGCGTTTGTCGCTGGTGTAGCGAATCACGTCGCCCGGCAGGCCGACCACACGCTTGATGTAGTTGACGTTCGGGTCGCTCGGGTAGCGGAACACCATCACATCGCCGCGCTGCGGGTCACCGACTTCGATGACCTTCTTGTCGATCACCGGCAAGCGGATCCCATAGGAAAACTTGTTCACCAGGATGAAGTCGCCCACGTCCAGGGTCGGTTTCATCGAGCCCGACGGGATCTGAAACGGCTCCACCAGGAACGAGCGCAGCACCAGTACGATGAACAACACCGGGAAGAACGACTTGCCGTATTCAACCAGCAAAGGCTCTTTGTTCAGCTTCTCGATGACCACGCCATCGGGCTGGCTGACGCTGCCCTGATAGGACGCGATAGCCGCCCGACGACGCGGGGCGAAGAAGACCAGATCGAGCAATGCCAACAGACCGCAAACGGCAACGGCGATGACCAGCAACAGCGGGAAATTTAGCGACATAGGACCTAACTATCCAACCTGAGCACCGCAAGGAAGGCTTCTTGTGGAATTTCCACGTTACCCACTTGCTTCATGCGTTTTTTACCGGCCTTTTGCTTTTCAAGCAGCTTGCGCTTACGGCTTACGTCACCGCCGTAGCATTTGGCCAGTACGTTCTTTCTGAGGGCCTTGACCGAGGTCCGCGCAATGATCTGCCCGCCGATGGCGGCCTGGATCGCAACGTCGAACATCTGGCGCGGGATCAGTTCTTTCATCTTCTCGGTCAACTGGCGACCTTTGTAGTGCGCGTTGTCCTTGTGCACGATCAGTGCCAGGGCATCGACCTTGTCGCCGTTAATCAACACATCCAGTTTCACCAGATTAGCCGATTGGTACCGGTCGAAATGGTAGTCCAGCGAAGCATAGCCGCGGCTGGTGGATTTGAGACGGTCAAAGAAGTCCAGGACCACTTCGTTCATCGGCAAATCGTAGGTCACTTGCACCTGGGTACCGAGGAACAGCATGTCGTGCTGTACGCCACGCTTTTCAATACACAGGGTAATGACGTTGCCCAGGTGTTCCTGCGGCACAAGAATATTGGCGCGCACGATCGGTTCGCGCATGTCTTCGATGGAAGACAGGTCTGGAAGCTTGGACGGGTTGTCGACGTAAATCGTTTCACCGGTTTTCAGCGCCAGCTCAAAAATAACCGTCGGCGCGGTGGTGATCAGGTCCAGGTCGTACTCGCGCTCAAGACGCTCCTGGATGATCTCCATGTGCAGCATGCCGAGGAAGCCGCAACGGAAGCCGAAGCCCAGGGCGTCGGAGCTTTCCGGGGTGTACTGCAACGACGAATCGTTGAGGGTGAGCTTTTGCAGGGCTTCGCGGAAATCTTCGAAGTCGTCGGAGCTGACCGGGAACAGGCCGGCGTAGACCTGCGGCTGGATGCGTTTGAAGCCCGGCAGCACGTCGACGTCAGGGGTGGAGCTCAAGGTCAGGGTGTCACCGACCGGTGCACCGTGAATGTCCTTGATACCGGCGATGATGAAGCCTACTTCACCGGCTTTCAGATCAGTGGTAGCCGTGTGCTTGGGGTTGAACACACCGACGCTGTCCACCAGGTGGATCTTGCCGGTGGACTTGACCAGGATCTTGTCGCCCTTTTTCACACGGCCATGGCGCACGCGTACCAGGGAAACAACGCCCAGGTAGTTGTCGAACCAGGAGTCGATGATCAACGCTTGCAGCGGATCTTCGTAGTTGCCGGTGGGGGCGGGAATGGTCTTGACCAGGCGCTCGAGCACTTCGTCGACGCCCAGGCCGGTCTTGGCGCTGCACTCGACAGCGTCGGTGGCGTCAATGCCGATGATTTTTTCGATTTCTTCTTTGACGCGGTCCGGATCGGCCTGTGGCAGGTCGATCTTGTTCAGCACCGGCATCACTTCCAGGCCTTGCTCGATGGCGGTGTAGCAGTTGGCCACGGACTGGGCTTCAACGCCCTGGCCCGCGTCCACCACCAGCAACGCACCTTCGCAGGCCGCCAGGGAACGGCTGACTTCATAGGTGAAGTCGACGTGGCCCGGGGTGTCAATGAAGTTCAGTTGGTACTTGATACCGTCTTTGGCGGTGTAGTACAGGGTCACGCTGTGGGCCTTGATGGTGATCCCGCGCTCGCGTTCGAGGTCCATGGAATCCAGTACCTGGGCTTCCATTTCACGCTCGGCAAGGCCGCCGCACATCTGGATGAATCGATCGGCCAGCGTCGACTTACCATGGTCAATGTGGGCGATGATGGAGAAATTGCGGATATGACTCAAATCACTCACGGATCAACACTCAAAAAGGCTGCAGGCAGATTGCCCGCTGAAAAATAGCCGGGAATTGTACCTGATGCTCAGGCCAGGCGTCATCTTTGCTGACCAGAACAAAAATGCCCCGATCTCTCGACCGGGGCATTTTTTGCTCATAAGCGCGCGGTTAGCCCGCCCGGCGCAGCAGCCAGAACCCGGCCAGGGCGCAGATGGCGGTCGGCACCAGCACCGCAAACAGCGGCGAGAAACCAAACACCAGGCTCGACGGGCCCAGCAGGTCCTGGGCGATGCGGAAGGTGAAGCCCACCAGCACGCCGGTAAACACGCGTTGGCCCAGGGTTACCGAACGCAACGGGCCGAAGATGAACGAAATCGCCATCAACACCAACGCCGCGGTGACCACCGGCTGCAACACCTTGACCCAAAATGCCAGCCAATAACGGCCATTGTTCAGGCCCTGGTCCTTGAGGTAGTGGATATAGCTCCACAGCCCCGAGATCGGCAGGCTTTCCGGGATCATCACCACGGTATTCAAGAGTTCCGGCTTGAGGGCGATATCCCACTCTTCGCTCGGCACGTTGATTACTTCGGTACGGGCGTTGGTGCCTTGGCCAATATTGCGGAAGTACGTGGTGGTGACGTCGCTCAGCTGCCATTTTTCGCCACTGTATTGCGCACGTTTGGCGAAGCTCGACTCCAACAAGTGACGTTCTTTGTCAAAGGTGTAGCGCGTCACACCAATCAACAGGCCGCCTGGCTGCACGGCGTTGATGTGGATGAATTCATCGCCCTGGCGGTGCCACAGGCCGTGCTTGGAACTTTGCGCATCGCCCGACCCCTGCGCCAGGGCGCGATTGGCCTGGGCGGTGGTTTCGGCCGGTGGCGCCACGTATTCGCCGATCAGCACGCTGCAGGCCATCAGCAGCAGCATGGGTTTCATCACGGCCCAGACGATACGCCCAATGGACACACCCGCAGCGCGCATGATGGTCAGTTCGCTGCTACTGGCCAGGCTGCCTAGGCCGATCAGGCAACCGATCAGCGCGGCCATCGGCATCATGTCGTAAAGGCGGCGCGGTGCGGTGAGGGCCACGTAGCTAAGTACGTCCCACACCGTGTAGGTGTCGCTGACGTTGCCGACTTCATCGATGAAGGCGAACAACGAGGCCAAGCCCAGGATGATGCCCAGTACCGCCAGGATGGCGATCAGTACGCTGCTACCAATGTAGCGATCGAGCTTAGCCACGAGCCAACTCCTTCTGGCCACGACGGCTCTTCATTTTCAAACGTATAGGTTCCCAATAAAGCAGCCCCAGGCCGATTGCGAGGAAGATCCCGTGCACCCACCACAAGCCCAGGGTCGGCGACAGCTTGCCTTTCTCTACCGCCCCATGGGCAGAGATCAGCATCGTCAGATAAGCCATGTACAACAGGATCGCTGGCAACAGCTTGAGGAAACGGCCTTGGCGCGGGTTGACACGGGCCAAAGGCACAGCCATCAAGGTCACGATAAACACCAACAGAGGCAAGGATAAGCGCCACTGCAACTGGGCGATAGAACGCAGTTCGTTGCTGCCGAACAGGTCCATCGTAGGGATTGCATCGCGGTCGGTGACTTCATCGCTGATGTCCGGGCGAGCCAGCATCACGCCATAGGTGTCGTACTTGATCGCGCGATAATCCGCCATGCCTGGGCTGCCATCGTAGCGATAGCCATTTTCCAGGATCAGGTAGCGGCTGCCGTCAGGACGCACTTCCTGGCGACCTGAATCAGCCACCAGCACGGAAATACCACGGTCTTTCTTGTCTTGGCCCAGACGCTTCTCGGAGATGAACACACCGCCCAGGTTGGCGCGGTCGTCGGTCAGCGTTTCGGTGTAGGTCACCCGTGAACCGTCATTGAGCGCCTGGAAGCGGCCGGGTTCGAGGGTGTCGAACTCGGTCATCGCGTCCTGTTTGTTCAGCACCAGTTGGAACTGCATGGCGCCCTGAGGGGCCAGGCTCAGGCTCAGCCAGGCCACGATCAGCGCGACGCCGGCGGCCGGGATCATGGTCATGCCCAGCAGACGCTGCTGGCTCATGCCGGTGGCCGAGAGCACGGTCATTTCGCTTTCGAGGTACAGCCGGCCGTAGGCCAGCAGGATCCCGAGGAACAGGCCCAACGGCAGGATCAGCTGCAGGAAACCCGGCAGGCGAAAGCCCATGATCAGGAACAGCGAGCCCGGATCGAGGGCGCCGGAGGCAGCCTGGGCCAGGTATTTGACGAAACGACCACTCATGATGATGACCAGCAATACCGCACTCACGGCACTCAGGGTCAACAGGACTTCGCGGGACAGATAACGGAAGACGATCAAACCAGACACTCCAGGGTTGTCAGGCTAAGGCGGCCAAACAAGCAAGCATACCGAGTCAGCCCATTGACACAGGGCCGGCTAAAAAGATGGCGCATTATCCTGTGATTGACCGCGCCTGTCACTGCGCAACCTCATGCACATGCACAAAGCAGGTGGCAAGGGTTGTCAGGCTCCGTCGGCGAGGTTCAAACTGCGGCCTTTGTCACCGGCGGTTTACACAGCTGCCTGGTATTAAAGCCGGAGTACAGACTCTTGGCTAACAGACCTTTATAAGGGACCCGAAAATGGAATTGGTTGTAAAAAGCGTTAGCCCCGAAACGTTGAAAACCGCCACCCTCGTGGTCGCCATCGGCGAAGGCCGCAAGCTCGGCGTTGCCGCCAAGCAACTCGACGAACTCAGCGGCGGCGCCATCAGCGCGGTGCTCAAGCGCGGCGACCTGGCCGGCAAAGTCGGCCAGAGCCTGCTGCTGCAAAGCCTGCCCAACCTCAAGGCCGAGCGCGTGTTGCTGGTCGGCGTGGGTAAAGACGCCGAACTGGGCGACCGCCCGTTCCGCAAGATCATCAGCGGTATCCTCACGACCCTCAAGGGCCTGGGCGGCAGCGATGCGACGCTGGCCCTCGATGAAATCGTTGTAAAAGGCCGTGACAGCTACGGCAAAACCCGCCTGCTGGCCGAAACCCTGGTGGACGGCGGTTATATTTTCGACGAGTTCAAGAGCCAGAAAGCCGAACCGCGTGCGCTGAAGAAAATCACTCTGCTGACCATCAAGGCTGCCCAGGCTGAAGTCGAGCGCGCCGTGACCCACGCGCAGGCCATCGCCAACGGCATGTCCTTTACCCGCGACCTGGGCAACCTGCCACCGAACATCTGCCACCCGACGTTCCTGGGCGAACAGGCCAAGGCGCTGGGCAAAGAGTTCAAGGGCTTGAAAGTCGAAGTGCTGGACGAGAAGAAGATCAAGGAACTGGGCATGGGCTCGTTCTATGCCGTGGGCCAAGGCAGCGACCAGCCGCCACGCCTGATCGTGATGCAATACAACGGCGGCAAGAAGTCCGAGAAGCCTTACGCCTTGGTCGGCAAAGGCATCACCTTCGACACCGGCGGCATCAGCCTCAAGCCGGGCCTGGGCATGGACGAAATGAAGTACGACATGGGCGGCGCCGCCAGCGTGTTCGGCACCCTGCGTGCCGTGCTGGAACTCAAGCTGCCGATCAACCTGGTGTGCATCCTGGCCTGCGCCGAGAACATGCCGAGCGGCGGCGCGACCCGTCCAGGCGACATCGTCACCACCCTGAGCGGCCAGACCGTCGAAATCCTCAACACTGACGCCGAAGGCCGTCTGGTGCTGTGCGATGCCCTGACCTACGCCGAGCGCTTCAAGCCGCAGGCCGTGATCGACATCGCCACCCTGACCGGTGCCTGCATCGTTGCCCTGGGCTCCCACACGTCGGGCCTGCTGGGCAACAGCGATGAGCTGATCGAGCAATTGCTCAGCGCCGGCAAGGCCGCCGACGACCGCGCCTGGCAACTGCCGCTGTTCGATGAGTACCAGGAACAGCTGGACAGCCCATTCGCCGACATCGCCAACATCGGTGGCCCGAAAGCCGGCACCATCACCGCTGCCTGCTTCCTGTCGCGCTTTGCCAAGAACTTCAACTGGGCGCACCTGGACATCGCCGGCACGGCCTGGACCAGCGGCGGCAAGGACAAGGGCGCCACTGGCCGCCCGGTGCCCCTGCTGACCCAATACCTGCTGGATCGCGCCAAGGCCTGACCCGGTCGGAGCGGGCTTGATGTGGCGAGGGCGCTTGCTCCCGCTGGACTGCGCAGCAGTCCCCAGCTTTTTGGGGGCGCTTCGCAGCCCAGCGTAAGCACCCTTGCTCGCCACAACAAGCTGCCTTTTACCCTTGTTGAGGCCGCCCAGGAACCGCAATGACCCAAGTCGACTTCTATATATTGCCCAGCGCCGACCCGCTCGCGCGCCTGGACTTTGCCTGCAAACTCACCGAAAAAGCCTGGCGCATGGGCCACCGCATCTACCTGCATTGCAGCGATGCCGCCCAGCGCAACGAGCTGGATGCCCGCCTGTGGCGCTTCAAGGGCGAAAGCTTCGTGCCCCACGGCCCCGCCGAGTCTGAACCTGAAGGCCTGGTAGTGCTGGGTTTAGGCGACAGTTGCGGCGATCACCACGACCTGCTGGTCAACCTGGACCTGAAAGTGCCGCCGTTCGCCAAGGCATTCGCTCGTGTGGCGGAAGTGGTGGTGGAAGATCCGGCTATTCGTCAGGCCGCGCGGGAGAGTTTCCGTTTCTACCGCGAACAGGGCTATCCTCTGCAGGATCACCGGCTACAACGACTTTGAGTAAATGATGGACACGCCAAACCCTCTAAAAAAAGACGACCACCTGTTGGACGACCTGGAGTCGATCCGTCAGTTGCTGGGTGATGACAACGTGCAGCCGCCGCTGTTGACCGAGCCCGCCGAGGGCGAGCCGCAGATTCCGCTGTTATTCGATATGGTCGGTGGCAAGCCGGTCGAGCCGGCGCCGGTGGTCAAGGCCGCCGCCCCTGCAACGGCCGAAAAAGGCCCCGACGCCCTGCTGCTGCACCTGGACAACGAACTGCGCGCCGCCGCGCAACTGATCATGCAAGACGTAATCGACGACTTTGCCCCGCATATCGAAACCGAGATCAAGCGTCGGTTGGATGCGCGTATGGAGCGGTTACTGAGCCAGTACCAGTCTTAAGCCACACCAAAATCCCCTGTGGGACTTGCTATGGTGAGCAGGCTTGCTGTGTGGTAAGCGGGCTTGCTGTGGTGAGCGGGCTTGCCCCGCGCTGGACTGCGAAGCAGTCCCATTGGTTTTTCGGGGGAAAAGCCCCCTCACCACCACAAGCCCCTCCCCCATTAGTCTTGCATCAGCCTTAAGCCCGTCTTCAACTCGCCCTCCTCGTCCGCCCCCGTTATACTTGCCGGCTTTCCTGAATAAATGCCAACTAGGGTCCCGCCGCGCATGGATAAGACCTACCAGCCGCACGCTATCGAAACTTCCTGGTACAACACCTGGGAATCCGAGAATTATTTCGCCCCGCAAGGCGCGGGCGATTCCTACACCATCATGATTCCGCCACCGAACGTCACTGGCAGCTTGCACATGGGCCACGGCTTCAACAATGCGATCATGGATGCGTTGATCCGTTTCCGCCGCATGCAGGGCCGCAACACCCTGTGGCAGCCGGGCACCGACCACGCTGGCATCGCCACCCAGATGCTCGTGGAACGCCAACTCGAAGCCACCGGCCAGAGCCGTCATGATCTGGGTCGCGAGAAATTCCTGGAAAAGATCTGGGAATGGAAAGACCAGTCCGGCGGCAATATCAGCCGTCAGATCCGCCGCCTGGGCTCGTCCGTGGACTGGAGCCGCGAGCGCTTCACCATGGACGACGGCTTGTCGGAAGCCGTGAAAGAGGCCTTCGTGCGCCTGCATGAAGACGGCCTGATCTATCGCGGCAAGCGCCTGGTCAACTGGGACACCAAGTTGCACACGGCGATTTCCGACCTCGAAGTGGAAAACCACGACGAGAAAGGCTTCCTGTGGAACCTCAAGTACCCGCTGGCCGACGGCGCCAAGACCGCTGAAGGCAACGACTACCTGATCGTCGCCACCACGCGCCCGGAAACCATGCTCGGCGACGCCGCCGTAGCCGTTAACCCGAACGACGAACGCTACCAGGCGCTGATCGGCAAGTTTGTCGAGCTGCCGCTGGTGGGCCGCCGCATCCCGATTATCGCGGACGACTACTGCGACCCTGAATTCGGCACCGGCTGCGTGAAAATCACACCGGCCCACGATTTCAACGACTACGAAGTCGGCAAGCGCCACAACCTGCCGCTGCTGAACATCTTCGACAAGAATGCCGCCGTTCTGCCGGCCTGCCAGGTGTTCAACCTGGACGGCACGCTGAACGACAGCATCGACGGCAAGATCCCGGCTGAATACGCTGGCCTTGACCGCTTTGAAGCGCGCAAGCAGATCGTTGCCGCCTTCGACGCCGCCGGCTTGCTGGTCAGCGTTGACGACCACGGCCTGAAAGTGCCGAAGGGCGACCGCTCCGGCACCGTGATCGAGCCGTGGCTGACCGACCAGTGGTACGTGTCTACCAAGCCGCTGGCAGAACCTGCCATTGCCGCCGTGGAAGACGGCCGTATCCAGTTCGTGCCCAAGCAGTACGAAAACATGTATTTCTCGTGGATGCGCGACATCCAGGATTGGTGCATCAGCCGTCAGCTATGGTGGGGCCATCGCATTCCGGCCTGGTACGACGAGTCGGGCAAGGTCTACGTCGGCCGCGACGAAGCCGAAGTGCGCGCCAAGCACAACCTGGGGGCGGACGTTGCGCTGCAACAGGACAACGACGTACTGGACACCTGGTTCAGTTCGGGCCTGTGGACCTTCTCCACCCTGGGCTGGCCGCAGCAGACCGAATTCCTGAAGAAATTCCACTCCACCGACGTGCTGGTCACCGGCTTCGACATCATTTTCTTCTGGGTTGCCCGGATGATCATGCTGACCATGCACTTGGTGAAGAACGAGGACGGCACCCCGCAGGTACCGTTCAAGACCGTGTACGTGCACGGCCTGGTGCGTGATGGCCAGGGCCAGAAGATGTCCAAGTCCAAGGGCAACGTCCTGGACCCGCTGGACATCATCGACGGCATCGACCTGGAAACCCTGGTGCAGAAACGCACCTCGGGCCTGATGCAGCCGAAACTGGCGAAGAAGATCGAGAAGCAGACCCGCGACGAGTTCGCCGACGGTATCGCCAGCTATGGCACCGACGCCCTGCGCTTTACGTTCTGCTCGCTGGCGTCCACCGGTCGCGACATCAAGTTCGACATGGGCCGCGTCGAAGGCTATCGCAACTTCTGCAACAAGATCTGGAACGCCGCGCGCTACGTGCTGGATAAAGGCGAAGACTGCGGCCAGAACGGCGAAGCCTATGAGTTGAGCCTGGCCGACCGCTGGATCATCTCGCAGCTGCAACGCACCGAAGCCGAAGTGACCCGCCAGCTCGACCAGTTCCGTTTCGACCTGGCTGCACAAGCCTTGTACGAGTTCATCTGGAACCAGTATTGCGACTGGTACCTGGAACTGTCCAAGCCCGTGCTGTGGGACGAAAACGCGCCGGTTGAACGCCAGCGCGGCACTCGCCGTACCCTGGTACGCGTGCTCGAAGTGGCGCTGCGCCTGGCGCATCCGTTCATGCCGTTCATCACCGAAGAAATCTGGCAGCGCCTGGCGCCACTGGCCGGTATCGAAGGCAAGACCATCATGCTGCAACCTTGGCCGGTGGCCAACGAAGCGCGCATCGACGAGGCCGCCGAAAGCGATATCGAATGGCTCAAGACCCTGATGCTTGGCACGCGCAATATCCGCGCCGAGATGAACATCGGGCCGGGCAAGCCACTGGCGGTGTTCGTGAAGAACGCCAGTGCCGAGGACCAGCGTCGTCTCAGCGAGAATGACGCACTGCTGAAAAAGCTGGCGAAGCTGGAGTCGATCACCGTATTGGCGGCCGACGAAGACGCACCACTGTCTGCCACCGCACTGGTCGGTGACATGGAAGTGCTGGTGCCGATGGCTGGCCTAATCGACAAGGGTGCGGAACTGGCCCGTCTCGACAAGGAAATCGCCCGCCTGCAAGGCGAAGTGCAACGCGTGGGCGGCAAGCTGTCCAACGCGGCGTTCGTCGACAAGGCGCCGGCGGAAGTGATCGACAAGGAACGCGCCAAGTTGGCCGAGGCTGAACAGGCCTTGGGCAAGCTGGCGGAGCAACATGCGCGGATTTCCAGCCTGTAAGGTGGACCGCGTTTAAGAAAGAGGCCTTCGGGCCTAATGCCAGTCAGTTAAGACGTAGAAAGGGTAAAAAAATAACCTGTGGCGAGGGAGCTTGCTCCCGCTGGGCCGCGAAGCGGCCCCAGCTCTTTGTTTCAAAAGACTGGGACTGCTGCGCAGTCCAACGGGAGCAAGCTCCCTCGCCACAGGTACAGTGTTTGCCCTTAACTGACTTGCATTAGGCCTTCGGGCCTCTTTTTTTGCCTGGAGACTCCCAATGCCAGGCTGGCAATACAGTCAATGTGGGAGGGGGCTTGCCCCCGATAGCGGTGTGTCAGCTACCTATGAACTGGCGGGTCCACCGCAATCGGGAGCAAGCCCCCTCCCACATTTGACCGGGACAGGCTCAGGATGTGTGACAATGCCCACCACTTTGAGCCAACACCAGAATCATCATGACCGCCCCCAGCACGCCAAAACCTCCGCGCAAGAAGCCTAAAACCGCAACCACGGCCAAACCCGTCGTGCCGCGCAAAGAGGCCACCCTGCACCCGCGCAACCGCCACACAGGCCGTTACGACTTCCAGGCACTGATCAAGACCACGCCGGAACTGGCGCAATTCGTGATCATCAACCCGTACGGCAAGGAAAGCATCGACTTCGCCAGCCCGGACGCGGTGCGGGTGTTCAACCGAGCGTTGCTCAAGTCGTTCTATGGCATCCAGCATTGGGACATCCCGGCCGATTACCTGTGCCCACCGGTACCGGGGCGTGCCGACTACGTGCACTTCCTCGCCGACCTGCTGGCCAGCGTCAATGACGGCAAGATCCCACGCGGTTCGATCGTCAAGGTGCTGGACATCGGCATGGGCGCCAACTGCGTCTACCCGCTGATTGGTTACATGGAGTACCGCTGGAACTTCCTCGGCTCGGAGGTCGACCCTATCGCCGTGGCCGCCGCCAAGGCAATCGTGCAGTCCAATGACCTGAGCAAAGTCATCCAACTGCGCCAGCAGACCAACCCCAAGCAGATCCTGCTGAGCCTGCTGGAGCCGGGTGAGCGCTTTGACCTGACCATGTGCAACCCGCCGTTCCATGCGTCCATGGACGAAGCGACCAAGGGCAGCGAGCGCAAGTGGCGCGCCCTGGGCAAAGCCGACCCCAAGCGCAAGTTGCCGGTGCTGAACTTCGGTGGCCAATCAGCTGAACTGTGGTGTGAAGGCGGCGAAGCGCGCTTTGTGACGCAGCTGATTGCCGAGAGCGCGCATTTTGCCCACAAGGTGTTGTGGTTCAGCACCTTGGTGTCAAAAGCGTCAAACTTGCCCGCTATCGAGACAGCCCTGAAAAAAGCCGGCGTGCTGGAAAGCCAAGTGGTGGAAATGTCCCAGGGCCAGAAGCAAAGCCGTTTCGTGGCCTGGACCTTCCAGACCAAGAACGAGCAGCAGATCTGGCGCCAGCGCTGGGTGCGCGACTGATCCATTGTGGCGAGGGAGCTTGCTCCCGCTCCCAGACTTTTGGGGCCGCTGCGCAGCCCAGCGGGAGCAAGCTCCCTCGCCACAGTAACCCCGCAACCACAGTAAATCGCAGGCGACAAAAAACCGTGCCCGGATCGCTCCGGAGCACGGTTTTTTTTGCTGCGTCTTACTTGTTAACAGCGTCGGTCAGGCCTTTGGCCACAACCAGCTTGATAACTTTCTTGGCAGCGATTTCGATGGCAGCGCCAGTCGAAGGGTTACGGCCAGTACGGGCAGGACGCTCGGTCACTTTCAGTTTGCCAACGCCTGGCAGAGTGATTTCGCCGCCGTTTTCCAGCTGGTCAGCAACAACTTGGCTCAGTTGGTCCAGCAGAGCGCGCACGGTAGTTTTCGGTGCGTCTACTGCTTCAGCCAGGTCAGCGATCAGTTGGTCTTTAGTAATAGCCATTGTGGTGTTCCTTCCCTATCAAATTCATATGGATTGCAGAGTGCAGTGTCAGCCGTCGAGCCCGACCGTCATGGCCTGGCACCCCCGGCTATAACCACGGAGATCGGGGTTATAGATGCTTGAAACGGGGATTGGTTCGACCTGACAGATGCTGAATGCACGCTTATCGCCGAGACTTGGCGTAAGACGGGGCAAAACTAGCACAGAGACGGGGAAATATCCGCTTCTACCTACCCATTTGGTCAGCTTTATCGCTCTAAACCGTGAAAAAAAGGCATATGGCCCGTCGGAGGGTGCTCGAAACACCCTTCGAAGCACGTCTTGGCCAATGGTGCGGTACACTTGGCGACTTTTCGGGGAGGCCAACCGCTCCCCTATCAACCAGCCGAGAAGCCTATGCCGATCCGTCACTGCATCGTCCACCTGATCGACAAAAAACCCGACGGCACACCTGCAGTTCTCCATGCCCGCGACTCCGAGCTTGCCGAGTCGGCCGCCATCGAGAATATGCTTGCCGACCTCAACGAGAGCTACAACGCCAAACAAGGCAAGGCCTGGGGTTTCTTCCATGCCGAGTCCGGTGCGCACCCGTTCAGCGGCTGGTTGAAGGAGTATTTCGAGGGTGGGCAGGATTTCACCACCTTCAGCCGCACCGCTGTCGAGCACCTGCAGAAGCTGATGGAAGAGTCCAACCTCTCCACCGGCGGCCACGTGCTGTTTGCCCACTATCAACAGGGCATGACCGACTACCTGGCCATCGCCCTGCTGCACCACAGCGAAGGCGTGGCGGTGACCGACGAGCTGGATGTGACTCCCTCGCGTCACCTGGACCTCGGCCAGCTACACTTGGCGGCACGCATCAACGTGTCCGAGTGGCAGAACAACAAGCAGTCCAAGCAGTACATTTCCTTTATCAAGGGCAAGAACGGCAAGAAGGTTTCGGAATACTTCCGCGACTTCATCGGCTGCCAGGAAGGCGTCGACGGCCCGGGCGAGACCCGCACCCTGCTCAAGGCCTTCAGCGACTTCGTCGAAAGCGAAGACCTGCCGGATGAATCCGCCCGCGAGAAAACCAAGACCCTGGTGGACTACGCCAGCAGCCAGGCCAAGCTCGGTGAACCGATGGGCCTGGAAGAGCTCTCCGGATTGATCGATGAAGATCGGCCAAAAGCCTTCTACGACCATATCCGCAACAAGGACTACGGCCTGTCGCCGGAAATCCCTGCCGATAAGCGCACCCTCAACCAGTTCCGCCGCTTCACCGGCCGCGCCGAGGGCTTGTCCATCAGCTTTGAAGCCCACCTGCTGGGCGACAAGATCGAGTACGACGAAGCCGCCGGCACCTTGATCATCAAGGGCCTGCCAACCCAACTGACCGATCAGCTCAAGCGCCGCAACTGATGCTGGGCGGGGTTTTCAAGAAAGTCCTGCTGGTGTTGCTGGTCGTGGTGGTGATCCAGAACTGGGGCAAGATCGAGCGGGTGTTCAACCCCTCGCAAGGGGTGCCGGAGCACGTGCGCACGTCGGCGCGCGTGGTGCTCTATTCCACCGAATGGTGTGGGTACTGCAAACAGATCCGCCGGTTCCTGGACCAGAAAGGCATTCCCTACCAGGCGTTCGATATCGAGAAGGACGCCCAGGCGCGCAAGGCGTATGAGGCGTTGGGCGGCGGCGGGATTCCGTTCGTGGACGTGAACGGCACGCTGATTCGCGACTACAGCCCGGAGAAAATCATGGCGGCGCTGAAGTAATCAGCGCACCACGATCATTCGCCCCAGCACATGGTGCTGTTCAAAACCCAGTACCGCCTGCAATGCATTCAGCACCGCCTGCGGATCCTGGCTCGGGAAGCTGCCACTGACGCGCTTGGCGCCCATCTCGTCATTGAGCAACAGGATGCGACCAGGGTAATAACGCTCCAGGTCCTTGACCACGTCGGCCAGCGGCGCCTTGTAGTAGTTGAGCCAGCCGTCGCGCCAGGCCAGGCGTGATTCGCTGTCGACCGCGTGCATCTGATCGGCAATGCCATCGGTGTAGGCCACTTGCTGGCCCGCCGTAAGAATCTGCTGCTGCCCCTGCGTTGACGGCGTCACGCCAACCCGCCCGGACAACACCGTTACCTGAGCGCCAGCCGGTTGCAGACGGACTTCAAACTGTGTGCCCAGCACCCGCGCTTCGCCACTGGCCGCCGCCACGACGAAGGACTCACCGGTGTGGGTCACGCTGAAAAAGCCCGCGCCCCGACGCAGTTGGATATGCCGTTCGCCATGGTTGAAATCCACAGCAATGGCGCTGTCGGCATCGAGGGTGATTTGGGACTTGTCGGCCAGGGTGACGGTTTTGATTTCTCCGGGCGCCGTCACATAGTCCGCGCCAAAGTCATCGACCCAGCGCGACGGCTGCCAACCGGCGCCCATCGACACCATCACCACCAGGCACGCGGCCATGGCCAGCGCCCCGGACCAGCGCACGACCCGCGAACGCTTCGAGGCATGCATGGCATTAAGGTAGCCCTGCAATGCCAACGCCTCCTCGTCCGCCAACTTGCGCGCCGGTACTTCGCTCAACTCCCACAGCACCTGCGCCTGGGAATAGGCCGCGACGTGCGCAGGGTCGGCCCGCAGCCACTGGCTGAACGTAGCCTGGTCGCCGCTGCTGGGCTGGTCGTGCAGCAGGCTCAGCCAGGCCAGTGCGGCGTGTTCCTGGGCGGGCGTGGGGGTGACGTTCACGGTGCTTTCCCTGGCGTACGGGGGGATGAAGGTTCGCGAAGGCTGGCTTTGCAGGCTTCGAGAGCACGCATCATATGTTTTTCCACGGCACTTTGGGACAGGCCCATGGCCTTGGCGATTTCGGCGTACTTACGGCCGTGGATGCGGTTGAGCAGGAAAATCTGCCGCGTACGCTCGGGCAAGCTGCGCAGGGCCGCTTCGACGTGGCGCAGATCGTTGCCTGCCTCCAGCGCCGCCTGGGGTTCGGAGCCCTGGTTGTCTTGCTGCTCGGGCAGCCAGCCTTCGCTGCTGCGCACCCGTGCGCCTTCGCTGCGCAGGTGGTCGATAGCGATGTTGCCGGCGCAGCGCAACAGGTAGGTGCTGAGTTCTTCAACCTGCACCAGCGGCCGGCGCCAGAAGCGCAGGAACAGGTCCTGCACCAGGTCAGCCGCCGTGGCGCGGCACCCCACACGTCGACTTACCAGGGCTTCCATCTGCGAACGCTGGGACAAGAACACCCGCAGGAAATGCGCACGTCCACCGGCCGCGTCAGCGTGCTGGCTGTCCTGGGATTCGGGTGGGGTGCTGATCATCAAGGTGGGCTCAAAGGGTGGCAAACGCCGCAACCGGGCTGGCCAGCAGGCCGACGCCTGCCAGGATCAAGGCCAGCCTTGGCCGATACGGCAACAACAGCACCAACAGCAGCGCGCTGAGCATCAACACGGCGCACCACTCCACCAGGCCCTGCCCCCAACCGACGACACTCACCGCCGGCCAGATCGACAGCGTCAGCAGCAACCAGCCGGTCACACGCAACCCCAGGCGCCGCCGGGGCGAGGGTTTGCTGTGCAGCAGCTCGCCGTGGTGACGGTCAGTGGACAAGCACAGTGCCGTGAACCCGGCGTAGCACATCAGCAGAGCGAGCAGCATTCAGTTCGTCTCCTGCTTGAGCGTCAACGGACGTGCGCGTTCAGCCTTGGGCACAGGCGCGGTGCGATGCTGCATCTTCCAGGCGGCCCAGGCGAGAAACACTCCGCTGGCCAGGCAAGTCAGGTCGAAGCCGGCCATGGCCCAATCGCCAGTGGCCAGCGAAACGCCAAGGTGGTGCGAGGTCGTCAACGCATTGAGCAGCGGAATGGCGATAAACAGCAGCGCGCCGACGCTTAACTGCTCGACCCAACCCTGTCGCCCGCGCCGCAGGATGGCGTGCAACAGGCTCAGGCCCCAGGCGATAAAGAAGGTTTGCACTTCCCAGTCGGAACGCTCGGCGAAGCTCACCGGTAGCAGACGGTTCGCCCAGAAAAACACCGCGATGGCGATCATCAGCCCGGACATGCTGGCGATGTTGAGTACTTCCACCAAGCGCAATTCAAACGGCATGACCGCGGCTTTAGCATGTTTGAGCTGGCGCTTGCCGAGCCAGATCACCAGCCCGGTGCCGATCATCGCCGTGCCCGCCAAGCCACAGATAAAGTACAACCAGCGCAGGACCGGACCGGCGAAATGGCCCATGTGCAGGCCATAGAAACTGCCGCCGATGGCCGCCGGCAGTGACTGCTCGCCACTCACCCGCAACAGCTCACCGGTGCTGCCGTTGAAGGAAACGGTGCTGCCGAAATCGTGCACCACGCTGTCGGAACCTGCGCGGAACACATTGACCGAGGCGTTTACATCGCTGGGATTATTCACCGCCACGCGCCCCACATGCCCACCGTTCCACTGCGCCCGTGCCTGTTCGTACATCGGCACCAGCGGCCGCAATGTGCCTGGCTGGCCCAAGGCCGGCGCGTTGTTGGTGTTGGGGAACACCTCGCTGAAAAAGGCGCGGGTGTCGTTGCCATAAGAAGCCAGGATCGGCGCCGGCATCACCATGCTCATGAAGATCACCAGGCTGCTGTAGGTAATCATCAAATGGAATGGCAGCACCAGCACGCCCACCGCGTTATGCCCGTCGAGCCAGGAGCGTTGGCCTTTGCGGGGGCGGAAGGTGAAGAAGTCCTTGAAGATTTTCTTGTGGGTGATGATGCCGGTGATCAGCGCGACAAACATCACCATCGCGGCAATGGTCGACAGCCAACGGCCCCACGGGTGAGGCATCTGCAGCTGGAAATGGAAGCGATAGAAGAACTCGCCGCCCATGCTTTCACGGGCCTGCACGGCCTGGCCGCTGACCGGGTCGAGGGTTTTCTGGATGAAATTACCGCGCTTGCCGGGGTCGACCTTGTCTTGCCACATCACCGACAGGCCGGGGTCGCGGCTGTCGGGCAAGGTGATGAACCAGCGCGCGGCATTCGGTGCCTGCTGCTGCAGATACGCCTGTGCCACCGTGAGGCTGCGCGTGTCGTCGAGCGGATGGGCCTGTACTTCAGGCTGCATCCAATGACTGATTTCGTCCTTGAAATACGCCAAGGTGCCGGTCAGGAAAATCGCAAACAGCAGCCAGCCAAAGATCAGCCCAGCCCAGGTGTGCAGCCAAGCCATGGCCTGGCGAAAGCCCTCTTTCATGTGCGTGCCATCCAGAACCCCACACCCGCCAGCGTGGCGAAAGCCCCGCTCGGCAGCATCACACCCAACCAGGCGCGCGCGGCACTGCGGCAGGCGAAACACCAGAGCACGGCCAGCAGATAGAACACGAACGAACTCATCATCCCGGTGATCACTGCGTCAGCACGGGAAATAGGCATCCACAGCGCCAGGCAGATACTGGCCAGGGAAGCCATCAGGTACCCCCCCAACACGGCAGCCAGCACGCGCGAGGTCACAGCAAGACGATAGGAGACAGGCAGCGAGGTTTTGCTTTTCATGCGGGAAGCGCCAGGTTCATCAGCACGCAATATTAATGATAAATATTCTCATAAGCAAAACAGAACGGATGAATCACCTGCGCAGGTGGATTGCCGAAGCCGCTCACGCACCCTACAATGCGAACAATTCTTGTTCTCTAAAGCATGGCGATGCTTGTGGAGTGTCCCCGTTGAGCCCGTCCAACACCGTCGAAGTTTTGTACAACGACCACCACCGCTGGCTCACCGGCTGGTTGCGACGCAAGCTCGGCTGTCCGGAAAGTGCCGCCGACCTGGCACAGGACACCTTCATTCGCGTGCTCACCGCACGGGAAACGCCCCCGTTGATCGAGCCCCGTGCGTTCCTCACCACCGTCGCCAAGCGCGTGCTGTTCAACTTCTACCGCCGCCAGGACCTGGAACGCGCCTACCTCGACGCCTTGGCGCACATGCCCGAGCACGTCGCGCCGTCGGAAGAAGAACGCGCAATCATCCTGCAAACCCTGGTGGAGCTGGATCAGCTGCTCGACGGCCTGCCCGTGCAGGTCAAACGCGCTTTCCTGCTGGCCCAGCTGGATGGCCTGACCTACGCACAAATCGGCGCTGAACTGGGCATCTCCATCGCCACCGTCAAACGCCACCTGAACAAAGCGGCCATGCGCTGCTATTTCGCCCTATGAATTTTTCCACTCAAGTCGCCGAACAAGCCGTGCACTGGCTGATGGAAATGCAGCAAGGCGCGCTCAACCCTCGCCAGCAAGCGGCCTGGCAGCAATGGCTGAACGCCCACAGCGAACACCAGCGCGCGTGGGACCATATGCAGCGCGTGAATCAGCGCCTGCGCGGCATGCCCTCGCCCCTGGCCCATGCCGCATTGAATGCGCCGACCTCCACCAGCCGCCGCCAGGCCCTCAAGTTACTGCTGGTCCTCGGTGCCGGTTCGGCCGCCGCCTGGAGCCTGCGCCAGCAACATATCCTGCCGCCGCTGACCGCCGACTATCGCAGCCCCGTCGGCCAGCGTCGCAAGGTGCAATTGGCCGATGGCAGCCAATTGCAGCTCAATACCGGTAGCGCGGTGGACGTGCACTTCGATGGCCGGCAGCGGCTGATCCGCCTGCTTGAAGGCGAGATCCTGCTGACCAGCCTCGCAGGCAATACGCCGCTGAATGTCTTGACCGGCCAGGGCCTGCTCACCAGCCAGGCGGCGCGCTTGAATGTGCGCCAGTTCAACGATCACACCCAACTGACGGTCTTCGATGGCCGCGCCGAGGTGATGCCCAACACCTACAGCGGCCTGCCGCTGACGGTCGAGGCTGGGCGCCAGGTCAACTTCACCCGCAAAGGCTGGGACACCCCGCGCCCCACCGACGCCAACAGCGGCGCCTGGGCCGACGGCATGCTGGTCGCATCCCACATGCGCCTGGAAGATTTCCTCGGCGAACTGGGCCGTTATCGTCGTGGCCAGGTCAATTGCGACCCACAGGTGGCCAACCTGCTGATCTCCGGCAGCTACCCGCTGGATGACAGCGAACGCATTCTCGACCTGCTGGAAGTGAGCCTGCCGGTGAAAGTAAGGCGTTTTACGCGGTATTGGGTGACAGTGCAGGCACGCGCCTGAGATTAATTTCAAAAACGATGAGCCGTTTTCCACCCCTCGCGTGACAGAGAAGGAAAGCCACCTTGATCCTTCCTTCTCAGGACCGCTGTTCATGCCCCAGCAACCGACGCTTCTCGCCCGCACCTTGCGCCAACTCCTACTCGGCGCCAGCCTGAGTCTTACCGTACTGCCGCCGGTGATGGCGGCCGATGCCAAGCCGTATCACATCGCCCCGACATCGCTGGAAGCTGCGCTGAACCAGTTTGGCCGCGAAGCGGGCGTGCTGATTTCCTTCGGTTCCGAGGTTACGGCGGGTAGACAGAGCCGTGGCCTGTCCGGCAATTACAGCGCCGCAGACGGCCTGCAAAAACTGCTGGAAGGCACCGGCCTGCAAGCCCGCGCCGAGGGCGACAATGCCTACAGCCTGCAACCGGTCACGGCACCGGCCAGTATCGAATTGGGCACGTCCAGCGTGGTCGGCGACTGGCTCGGCGATGCGGCGCAAACCAACGTATTCGAACACCCAGGCGCCCGTGATGTGATCCGCCGCGAAGAGTTCGAGCGTCAGGGTGCGACCCAGGCCAAGGACGTGCTTAACCGCATCCCCGGCGTCAACGCACCGGACAACAACGGCACCGGCAGCCACGACATGGCGCTTAACTTCGGCATTCGCGGCCTCAACCCGCGCCTGGCCTCGCGCTCCACGGTGTTGATGGACGGCATCCCGGTGCCTTTCGCGCCTTACGGCCAGCCGCAGCTTTCATTCGCGCCGATCAGCATGGGCAACATGGATGCGGTAGACGTCGTACGCGGCGGCGGCGCTGTGCGCTACGGCCCGCAGAACGTCGGCGGCGTGGTCAACTTCGTGACCCGCGCGATCCCGGATGCGCCCACGGTCAAAGGCGGCCTGCAGACCGAAACCAGCCCGTCCTCCAGCCAGGACGGCTTCAAGACCACCGGCAACCTGCTCGCCGGCGGCACCGCCGATAACGGCCTGGGCGGCGCGCTGCTGTACTCCGGCACCCGAGGCGGCGACTGGCGCGAGAACAGCAACACGCGCATTGACGACTTGATCCTCAAGGGTAAATACCAGCTCGATGATGCCAACAGCTTCAACGCCATGGCGCAATACTACGAAGGCCAGGCCGATATGCCCGGTGGTTTGAACGTCGCGGACTACAAGGCCGATCCGTATCAGTCCACCCGTCCCTACGACAAGTTCTGGGGCCGCCGTACGATGTTCAACGTCGGCTATCGCTATGAGCAGGACCGTCGCGAATTCACCGTAAACAGCTTCTTCACCAAGACGCTGCGCAGCGGCTACCTCGACCAAGGCACGTTCCTGTCGCTGTCCCCGCGCGAGTACTGGGTGCGCGGCTTGGAAACGCGCTTCGCCCAAGGCTTTGACCTGGGCCCGACCAGCCACGAAGTGGGCGTCGGCTACCGTTACATCAACGAGGCCGGCCACGAACTGCGCTACCGCACGCCGATTGCCGCCAACCAGCAAATCCCCACCACCGACAGCCGCAATGACCGCGACACCCGTGGCGGCACCGAGGCCAATGCTTTCTTCATCGATGACCGGATTGATATCGGCAAGTGGACCATCACCCCGGGCATTCGCTACGAGATGATCGAGTCCCAGCAAACCAACAACCTGAGCAACGTTAAATACAAGGGTGACTACAACACCGCGCTGCCGGCACTGAACGTGCTCTATCACCTCACCGACGACTGGAACCTCTACGCCAACACCGAAGGTTCGTTCGGTAGCGTGCAGTACAGCCAGATGCCCAACCGTGTGACCAGCGGCGAAGTCAAACCGGAAAAAGCGCGGACCTGGGAACTCGGCACACGCTACGACAACGGCAGCCTGCGCGCGGAAATCGGCGCGTTCCTGATCAACTTCGACAACCAGTACGAAAGCAACCAGACCAATGATTCGGTGATTGCCCGTGGTGAGACCCGTCACCAGGGCATCGAATCCAGCATCAACTACGCCCTCGACGGCTTGAGCCCGGCGCTGGCAGGGTTCGATGTGTATGCCAGCTACGCTTACGTGGACGCCACCATCCGCGAAGACGGCCCGAACAAAGGCAACCGCGTGCCCTTCTCGTCAAAACACAAGGGCACCCTCGGCGTGGGCTACACCGAAGGCCGCTGGAAGCTCAACCTGGACAGCAGCTACCAGAGCAGCCAGTTCGCCGACAACGCCAACACCCAGGCCGAAAGCGCCGACGGTGCGAACGGGCGCATCCCCGGCTACATGCTGTTCAGCAGCCGCGCCGCCTACGACTTCGGCCCGCAGCTGTCGGATCTGAACGTGGCGGTGGGAGTGAAAAACATCTTCAACAAGCAGTACTACACACGTTCATTCGACGATAACAACAAAGGCAAATACGTCGGTGAGCCACGCACGGTGTATGTGCAGACCTCCATCGCGTTCTAACGGCTCGAGCCACAAATAACCTGTGGTGAGTGGGCCTGCTGTGGTGAGAGGCCTGTTGTGGTGAACGGGCTTGCCCCGCGCCGGGTTGCGCAGCGACCCTGAAAAATGGGCCTGCTACGCAGTCCAGCGCGGGGCAAGCCCGCTCACCACAACAAGCCCGCTCACCACAATGCCTATGTTCATCCTGAGTTCTAACTGCCCGCCAGGCACGAGGGCGTGCCGGCCACCAACGCGTCGATGGCACAGCGCGTCTTGGCCGGCATGTGCGCCGCCGTGGGCCAGATCACGTGGATCGGCGAGGGCTGCTCGCAGTAACCAGGCAGTACCGCTTGCAACTGACCGCGCAGCGCATAGTGGGCGATCAGCCAACTGGGCAACCAGGCCAGGCCCACGCCCGCGATGGCGGCATCGGCCACGGCCTGGAGGTCATCCATCATCAGCGGCGAGGCCACCCGCGCACGGTGTGGGCGGCCCTGCTCGTCATTGAGCGCCCACTCCAGGCGCGGGGCACTGCAGCGATAAGCAATGCCCCGATGCCCGGCCAGGTCCTCGATGCGCTCTATTTGACCCACGCGCTGCAAGTACGCCGGTGACGCCGCCAGGCCAATCGCCTGCTCGCCCAGGCGACGGGCGCTCAAGCGGTCGGTGTCGGGCAGCGCGCCGATGCGTACCGCCAGGTCGAAGCCTTCCTGGGCAACGTCGATCAGCCGGTCAGAGAAAGAAATCTCGATCTCCAATTCGGCAAATCTATCCATCAACCCCCATAGCGCAGGCGCCGCATAGTGGTGCCCGAACGCTAATGGCAGGCTGGCCCGCAACCGCCCGCGGGGTTGTTGCCGTCCGCTTTCCAGCACGGATTCGGCGGCCTCAAGTTCCGCCAGCGCCCGCAGGCAATGCTCGTAATAGGCCTGCCCGTCCTCGGTCAACCGTTGGCGACGGGTAGAGCGCTGTAACAGGCACGTGCCCAGGCGGGCCTCAAGTCGCGCCAAGCCCTTGCCGACTGCCGAGCGCGTCACATTCAGCCGCTCGGCGGCTTCGGTCAGGTTGCCGCTCTCGACGATCTGCAGAAAGAGTTCAACGCCATCAAAACGTGGAGTGGTCATGGGCTCGATTGTCGCTCCTGATTCCCGTATTAATGGAAAACTTATCACGAATAAAGAACCAGATTCCCCTGAAAATAACCCGATCCCCCAACGACAGGAGAGTCCCCATGCCACCCGCTGCCACGTTATCGGTCGCCAGCCCACCGCGCACCGCCAAAAATGGTCTCGCGCTGACCGCCGTGTGCCTGGTCGCCCTGATGTTCGGCCTGGAAATCTCCAGCGTGCCGGTCATCCTGCCCACCCTTGAAAGGGAACTGGGCACCGGCTTCCAGGACGCCCAATGGATCATGAATGCCTACACCCTGGCCTGCACCAGTGTGTTGATGGCGGCCGGCACCCTGGCCGATCGCTTTGGCCGCCGACGCATGCTGGTGCTGTGCCTGTGGCTGTTCGGGCTAGCGTCCCTGGCCTGTGGACTGGCGGAGCAGGCTTCGACGCTGATCGCCGCGCGTTTCGTCCAGGGCATCGGCGCCGGGGCGATGATGATTTGCCAGTTCGCGATTTTGTCGCACTTGTTCCGCGAACCGGCAGCGCGGGCGCGAGCATTCGCGATCTGGGGCGTGATTGCCGGCGTGGGCCTGGGCTTCGGGCCGATGGTGGGCGCGTTGATCCTGGCGGTGGCGGATTGGCGCTGGGTGTTTCTCGTGCACGTGCCACTCACGGTGTTCACCCTGGTGCTGCTGCACGTCAGCGTGCAGGAGTCCCGCGACCCGGCAGGCAATCGCCTGGACATCGCCGGCATGCTCACCTTGACGCTGTCGGTGTTCGCGCTGGTCTACTTCATCACCCAAGGCACCGAACACGGCTTTGGCACCCCGGCCATGCTCGGCTGGGCGGGCCTGGCAGTGGCCGCACTGCTGCTGTTCATCGTTGTTGAACGGCGCAGCGCCCACCCGATGTTTGATTTCTCGGTGTTCCGTATCCAGCGCTTCAACGGCGCGTTGATGGGCTCGATCGGCATGAACTTCAGCTTCTGGCCGTTCATGATCTACCTGCCGCTGTATTTCCAGGCCGGCCTGGGCTACGACACCTTGACCACCGGCGGCGCCCTACTCGCCTACACCTTGCCGACACTGCTGGTGCCGCCACTGGCCGAACGCCTGGCCCTGCGCTACGGCGCCGAACGCATTATCCCTCTTGGGTTAGGTTTGATGGGTGCAGGTTTCTTGAGCATGGCCGCTGCAAACGCTGCCGCGCAGCCAAGCATCGTGCTGGTGCTGAGCAGTTGCATCGCGGCCGGTGTGGGATTGGCGCTGACCAACTCCCCCACCACCAACACCACCACCGGTTCAGTCTCGGCCGACCGCGCAGGCATGGCCTCGGGCATCGACCTCAGCGCGCGGCTGATCACCCTCGCGCTCAACATCGCGTTGATGGGGTTGGTGCTGTTGCTGGGGATCAGCCATCAACTGGCTGCTGTATTGCCCGAAAGCACAGCGCTGGATTGGGCGGCCATCAGCCAGAACATTGCGGCGGGCAAACTGGCTTCATCGATGGACCTTAGCGTCACCGATGCCCAGGCAGCCCTGCGCCATGGCGTCGGCTGGGCCATGCTCTTCGCGGGAGGGGGGGCGTGTGGGTTGGCGTGGTTGAGCAGGTCTTTCTTCCGGCGCGGACACTAAACGAAAACGGGCCTGCAATGGCAGGCCCGTTCAGTGGGGGATGAAAGAACTCTCAGTGATCAGCTGTTAAACACAGCACGTTCTTTTTCCAGAAACTCCTGTTCAAGCTCATCTTCGTTAACCTTGGTGTCCGACAGACTTTTCCCGGCAGCGCGTGGCTTGCCTTGCAGTCTGCCAAACAGATGTTCCAACGCATGGTCCAGCTTGGTCGCCGCACCGTCGATCGCCTGTTCCAGGGTATCGGCCTTGTGCAGTACCGACAGCGGTTGATGGCCTTTTGGCCGTGCTTCCAGGCGGCAACTTAAATCGTGGGGACCGGGCTTGTCGCCGTTCTCATCCCGCAGGTAGACCTCCACGCGGGTCAGGTCTTCTTCGTAACGTTCGAGCGTGCTCTCAATGGTAGTACGTACCCACTCCTCCAGTCGGATGCTGCTTTCAATATGGTTATCGCTATTGACTTGGATTTGCATAGTTCTTCCCTTATTTCAGCTAGCTCGCGAGAGGTCACAAACTGCAACACCGGGGTGGTGAAACCATGACCTCTTGATTACACAATTGAGCAGTCCGAAGAACAATTCAACCCCTTTGCAAAGATAAATCCCACATTACAAATTAAGTCTGACGACAAGCAAAAACGCTGTTAGGGTGGGGAGTTGGTTACATCTTCTTACGCTCAGCCAACCTTACAATTGCCCCTCTCCCAACGGGTGCAACCCGCGGAAAATCCCCGCTTCCTCCACCAGCCAATCATGCACCGCGCGCACGCCCGGATGGCTCAGTGCACCCGGCGCATAGAGCAGCACGTAGCGTTTGTGGTTGGGCACGGCCAGGCCGAACGGCACGATCAAGGTGCCGCGCTCCAATTCATCGTTGAGCAAGGTGCGCCGCGCGATGGCCACGCCCATGCCGGCAATGGCCGCCTCGATGGTCAGGTGGTTGCGATTGAACGTATGCCCACGGCGCACGTCGGCGTCGTGATAGCCGATGGCATTCAGGTAGAACTCCCACTCTGCGTACTCATAACTCCCACGCCAGGCGGTAATGTCGTGCAGCAACGGGAAATGCACCAGGTCGGCCGGGCCATGCAACGGTGGCCTGCCGCGTAGAAGGCTCGGGGCGCACACCGGGAAGATCTGCTCGTCGAGCAAGGCTGTGGATAACAGGCCGGGGTAGCTGCCGTCGTTCAAGTCGATGGCCAGGTCAAAATCGCCCTCATGCAGAGCGATGCTGCTGTCCTCGGCAACCATGCGCAATTGGATATCCGGAAAGCGTTGCTGCAAGCGCGGTAAACGCGGGGTCAGCCACTTGCCGAGAAACGACGGGATCGAACGCAGCCGCAACGTGCCGCTGATCATCCCCGCGTCCAAGCGCTGCAGTTCAGCATCGATGCTGCCGTAGGCCTCACCCACCGTCGTCGCCAAACGCTGCCCCTCGGCACTCAGCTCTACCCCGCGCGCGCGTCGATGAAACAAACGGAAACCCAATCGCTCCTCCAACTGGCGGATCTGCTGGCTCACCGCACCCGGCGTGATGTGCAGTTCTTCGGCGCAACGCGTAAACGACAAATGCCGCGCAGCGCAGGAAAAAACGTGCAGCCAGACATACGTCTGGCCATGAAGGGGCCGGGTCATAGCGTTTAGTCCTGCTAAAGGGTGTCTTAGGATAATTCGTTGGTCAGTGCCGATCCAGAGGCTCAGTATCGCGCCAATTCCGCTCGCTCTACAAAACATGGCAGCGATTTCTACTCCATTGCTTGTAAGGCTTTAGCATGGCTATCAGCGTTTTTGATCTATTCAAAGTGGGCATTGGCCCCTCCAGCTCCCACACCGTCGGCCCCATGCGGGCGGCGGCGACCTTCGCCCAAGCCCTGATCGACCAACAATTGCTGACCGATACCCGCCGCGTGGAAGTGCGCCTGTACGGCTCACTGTCCGCCACCGGTGTCGGCCACGCCACCGACCGCGCCTGCGTGATGGGGCTGATGGGCGAATGGCCGGATCAGGTTGATCCGAGCTCGATCAATCCCCGCATCCAGCAATTGCACGAGTCCGGCCGTCTGCTACTCGCAGGCACACAAGACATTGCCTTCAACTGGCACACAGACCTCCTGCTGCTGGACGAGAGCCTGCCCTACCACCCCAACGCCATGTCCCTGCACGCCTATGGCGAAAATGGCCTGTTGAGTGAGCAAACCTATTACTCGGTGGGCGGCGGTTTCATCATCGAAGCGGCAGAAGCCGCTTCCGGCATTGCGCCGACCAGCGATGTTGATTTGCCCTACGACTTTTCCAGCGCCGTGGAGCTGCTGGCCTTGTGTAACAAGCATGGCTTGCGGGTTTCCGAACTGATGATGGCCAACGAACGCGCTTGGCGCAGCGACGCCGACATCCGCAGCGGCCTGCTGCATATCTGGTCGGTGATGCGCGAATGCGTGGAGCAAGGCCTGCGCGATGAAGGCATCCTGCCAGGTGGCCTGGACGTGCCACGCCGCGCGGCAAAACTGCACCGCAGCCTGCTGGAAATCGGCAAGCCGAATGTGATCACTTCAACCTTGTCGGCGATGGAATGGGTCAACCTCTTCGCCCTCGCCGTCAACGAGGAAAATGCCGCCGGCGGGCGCATGGTGACTGCGCCGACCAATGGCGCCGCCGGGATCATCCCGGCCGTGCTGCATTACTACATGAAGTTCAACGCCGACGCGTCTGACGACGACGTAGTCAATTTCTTCCTGGCCGCTGCTGCCGTCGGCATTCTCTGCAAGAAAAATGCCTCGATCTCCGGTGCCGAAGTCGGCTGCCAGGGCGAGGTCGGTTCGGCCTGCGCCATGGCCGCTGCGGGGTTGGCCGACATCCTCGGCGCCACCCCCGAGCAATTGGAAAACGCCGCCGAAATCGGCCTGGAGCACAACCTCGGCCTCACCTGCGACCCGGTCGGCGGCCTGGTGCAAGTACCGTGCATCGAGCGCAACGCCATCGCGGCGGTCAAGGCGATCAACGCCACGCAAATGGCCCTGCGCGGTGACGGCAAACACTTCATTTCCCTCGACCGGGTGATCCGCACCATGCGCGATACCGGTGCCGACATGCATGACAAATACAAAGAAACTTCACGGGGCGGCCTGGCGGTCAGCTGGGTGGAGTGCTGATCGGAGCACTGCTACCCGCCCCAAACGTGAGCCCGCGCAAAAATAATAACGAGGCAATAACGATGACCGATGTACGTACACCTGCTGCCGAAAATCCTGTTTCAGACAACACCGTGACCACCGGCTGGACCCAACACGACACCACCTGGATGCTGGGCCTCTACGGCACCGCCATCGGTGCCGGCACCCTGTTCTTGCCGATCAATGCCGGCGTCGGCGGTTTCTGGCCGCTGATCGTGCTGGCACTGCTGGCCTTCCCCATGACCTTCTTCGCCCACCGTGGGCTGACGCGTTTTGTGCTGTCGGGCAAATCCGGCGACATCACTGAAGTAGTCGAAGAACACTTCGGCGTCGGCGCCGGCAAGCTGATCACCCTGCTGTATTTCTTTGCGATCTTCCCGATCCTGTTGGTGTACAGCGTGGCGCTGACCAACACCCTCGGCAGTTTCATGGAACACCAACTGCACATGGCCCCACCACCTCGGGCGATCCTGTCGCTGGTGCTGATCCTCGGACTGATGGCCATTGTGCGCTGCGGCCAGGGCGTGATCGTCAAGGCCATGAGCGTGCTGGTGTACCCGTTCGTGGCCGCCCTGTTGCTGCTGGCCGTGAGCCTGGTCCCCAACTGGAACGGTGCGTTCTTCGCCTCTGCCAGCGAGGGCATGCCGCTGCCGATGTTCTTCAAGACCTTGTGGCTGGCGATCCCGGTCATGGTGTTTTCGTTCAACCATTCGCCGATCATCTCCGCGTTCGCCGTCGACCAGAAACGCGTGTACGGCTCGCAGGCCGAGCGCAAAAGCAGCGGCATCCTCGCCACCGCCCACGGCATGATGGTGCTGACCGTGATGTTCTTCTGCTTCAGTTGTGTACTGGCGCTGTCGCCGGCCGACCTGGCAGCGGCCAAGGCCCAGAACATCTCGATCCTGTCGTACCTGGCCAACCACTTCCAGACCCCGGTGATCGCCTACGCCGCGCCGTTGATCGCGCTGGTGGCCATCACCAAATCCTTCCTCGGTCACTACATCGGCGCGAGCGAAGGCTTCCAAGGCCTGATCGTCAAATCCCTGCGCGGGCGTAACCGTTCGATGTCGTCCAAATGGCTGGAACGCTGCACCGCGCTGTTTATGGTGCTGACGTGCTGGGCCGTGGCGACTTTCAACCCGAGTATCTTGGGCATGATCGAGACCATGGGCGGGCCGATCATCGCGTGCCTGCTGTTCTTGATGCCGATGTACGCGATCCGCCGCGTGCCCTCTCTGCACCAGTACTCGGGTCAGCTGTCGAATGTGTTTGTGGTGGTGATTGGGTTGATTGCGCTGTCTGCGATCGTTTTCTCGGTACTGCCCTGAAACAGGTCACCGACTTCAAGAACAACCCAAAACAACGGTGGGATCGGGCTTGCCCCTGATGGCGGTGTGTCAGCCAATGAATGCTCGGCGGAAAGACTGCTATCGGGGGCAAGCCCCCTCCCACATTGGAGTCGCACTGTCTGAAAGATCTCTGTACGGCACGCCCCTTGCTGTACAGCATTGAAGCAAACGGATCTTGTGAAGCTTCAGCGACGGAGTGGCCGGTGGTCAGGAGACGCGAACTAAACCCGACACCGGTCGTCAATGACTGCATGTTCTTATCAGGCGGTAACGCACCATGGACAATCCTTTTCAGATCATCACCGACACGTTCACGCCAGAATATCGTGTCAACTTGAGCATCCAACGGCTGGACGGCAGCATCATGCTGACCCTCTCCAACGAGCAAGGTGTGGTAGCCAAACGCATGATCAGCGCCGAACAACGCAATGATCCAAAGCGGCTGAAGCGTCTGGTGCAGAGTATCCAATTCGGCATCGCCATCGAGCAGGGTCACAGCGCCATGGAAATCCTGGCGGTGATGACGGATGGCGATCACAAAGTGCTACAGCGCCCGCCCAACCGCCCCCTGCCCTTCAGTGTCGGGCTTTAAAGCTCACCCTTCTCGGTTTCCAGGCTCGCTTCGCCCTTGCGGCGCGGGCCTTCTACCTTCACGGAGGGGAACGACGACGACGCATAGCGCACCACCAGGATCGCAAACGCCAAGAGCAGAATCCCGCCGCACAGGTAGATGATGCCAATGTCGGGTGGATTGTGGTGGGACACGTTGGAAATCAGCAGGCGCGTCAGCGCGGTGATTGCCACGTAGATCAGAAAGCGCACGGGCATGTGGTTGGTCTTGAAATAAATCCCGACCATCGCGCCCAATTCCAGGTAGATGAACAGCAGCAAGATGTCATCAATCTTGATGTGCCCGTTCTCGAGCATCCCCAGAAACTCCATCACCGCTGCCCAGGCGGTCACCGCACCAATGGCGAACAACGCCAGGTAGTGGAACGACTCGACAAACAGATTGCCCAGGGACTCAGCCAGACCATGTACTTGCTGGCGCAGCCTTTCGGCCCAATTGATTTTCACGATGATGCTTCCTTAGGTCGACTCGACCGGATAATGCGGGTTGGACGTGACGGTTGTTCTGCATGCAGAAAAAAGGCCAGGGCAGGGAACTGAGATGGTGGCAGCATGACATGAGACACAGATTCATTAAGTGGCACATAACCTGTGGCGAGGGAGCTTGCTCCCGTTGGGGGTCACATTGAAGAGGGTGTCACCGTAGGATTACCCGGCAACCTCGCCGTGTTGTCAGAAATTTCCGTTGTAGCAAACCTCTATTTCCCGACTACATTAAAAAACTGCTACCCAAACCCCACCGTTTGGCTTACTCTTTTCACTGTATATGAATACAGTAGTAGCAAAAGACAACTATCGTGAAGGCATGTGAGGTGGTGAATGGCCGTCGAAGTGGTATACCGCAGCAGCCGAGATCTGGAGCGTTTGTTCATGGATAAAGCCGAAGCTGACCGTCATGACAAGATGCTTGAACTCGCTGAGTTGCTGGCAGAAGTGTTGCAAAAAGCCGTGCCGTCCTTGAGCGAGCAGCAGGTGGAAGAAGCCGGGATCTACATGGCGAAGAACCGCGATGTATTTGCCAAGGCGTTCAAGAGTCAGCCGGACGCGTTGTCCGAGTTGCTGAACGCACCGGCGGAATAAAGCCCGAATTGAACAGGCCCTGAATCATCGATTCAGGGCCTTTTTAATAACCGGCTATTGGTAAAGCAGGCGCTCGGCCAATTCATCCGCGACCCGTGCGGGCGAGCGTTTTTCGGCTTGGGCGTGGGCGAAGATTTCCGTGAGGCGCGTGCCGATGTTGGACAAGTGCGCGGTGATGGTCGGCAGTTCTGCCCCGCTGTGTTTGAGCGCGACGTAGATCAGGCCGCCCGAGTTGATGACGTAGTCAGGGGCGTAGAGGATGCCGCGTCCTTCCAGTTGGTCTGCCACTTGCAGGTTGGTCAATTGCGCACTGGCGGAACCGGCCACGGCAGCGCAGCGCAGTTGGCCGACGCTCTGGCGGTTGAACACGGCCCCGAGGCCGCAGGGCGCGAGGATGTCGCACGGGGTGCTGAGCAAGGCGTCGTTGGCGATGGGGTGCGCGCCCAGTTGCTCCATGGCCAACTGCACCTTGCCGTGGTCGATGTCGCTGACCAGCAGTTCGGCACCCGCGGCGTGCAGTTGTTCGGCCAGGGCGTAACCGACGTTACCGAGGCCCTGGATGGCGACGCGCAAACCTTCAAGGTTGTCGCTGCCCAGGCGGGCCATGGCGGTGGTGCGGATGCCGGCGAAAACGCCCATGGCGGCATGGGGCGAAGGGTCGCCTGCCGCGCTGGTGCTGGTGACGAAGCGGGTGTGCTGGGCGATGCAGTCCATGTCGGCCACCGAGGTGCCGCTGTCGGTGGCGGTGATGTAGCGGCCGTCGAGTTGCTCGATACAACGGCCGAATGCTTCAAACAGTGCCGCGCGGTTTTCCACATGGCCGGGGCGCAGGATCACCGCCGTACCGCCGCCCACCGGCAAACCGGCCAATGCCGCCTTGTAGCTCATGCCTTGGGCCAGGCGCGCAGCGTCGGCCACGGCACTTTCGTCGTCGGGGTAGGAGAGATAGCGACAACCGCCGAGAGCAGGCCCCAGGCGGCTGTTATGGATGGCGATGACCGCCTTCAGCCCGGTGGCCGGGTCGACGCTCAAGTGCAGCGATTCAAGGCGGGTGCTGTGCATGAGAGCAAACATCGTCAAGCTCCCGAATCACTTCTGGTAGTGGGCCAAGTATAGGCTTGCGGCAGAAACCTGCCGAAATACGCTGGAATAAGCCGCTCGATTTCGCAGGCCTTGCGACATAAGCGCACAGGTTATCGCCTAAGCCACTGGACGAAAATTCCCAGCAAGGCTAAAACGGGGGCATCCGCCGGAGAATGCAATGAACCCCCGCAAAGCTTTTTTTGCCTGCCTGGAACGCTCCCCCCCTGCGCTGTTTGAAGCCGCGCTGTGGATCGCCGCCGAGCATGACCCGGCAGTGCAGCCATTGCTGATCCTGCAGGAGCTGACGTTGCTGCAACAGCAGGTGAGCCTCGGCATGCCCATGGTGCCGGCGGATGAACTGGGCCAGACGTTGTTGCGGCGCATGAATGACTTGGGGTTTGCCCAGGATGAGTTCACGCCACTGCGCCCCGCTGCCGCGCTGCTGGACAAAGTCTTGCAGCGCAAACGCGGACAACCCCTGGCCATGGGGCTGATCGCCCTTGAGTTGGCACGACGCCTGGATATCCCCATGGTCGGCGTGAATTTTCCCGGCCACTTTCTACTGCGGGTCCCCGGCGCCGATCACCTTCTGGACCCGTGCGGCGGCCGGCGCCTGTACCCCAATGATTGCCGTGACCTGCTGCAACGCCAATACGGCCCCAACCTCAAGTTGCAGGCCGACCACCTGCACACCGCCGATCCACGTTCGATCCTGCAGCGGCTGTCACGCAACCTGCGGCAATTGCACCTGGCCAACGACGCCCCGCTTGAAGCCTTGGTCGACGCCGAGCGCGTGCTGGAGCTGGGCAATGCCAGCGCCGCCGATTACCTGGCACGGGCCAGCCTGTACCAGCGCCTGGACTGCCCCAACGCCGAGCGTTTTGACTTGGAACACGCGCTGATGCTCAGCGAAGACCCGATCCAACGCCTGCGCCTGACCGAGCGCCTGGGGCATTTGCCGCCCAATTCAGTGGTGCACTGACGCCCGATTCTCGAGCGCTTCCACGCTGATTGACGCTGGCTCAGTGATTGCCCGGCGCCTTGAGAATATCGCCCGGCAGCGAGGCGTTCGGCCTCACACCGCCAGGCGAGCGCACCCGGATAATCAACAACGCCGCGATCACCGCCGGTATCGCGCAAAAGAAGAAAATCTGCTCCACCGGGATATGCATCGCCAGCAGTATGCTGCCAAACAGCGGCCCCAGGATCGAGCCAAACCGCCCCACGCCCAACGCCCAGCCCGTTCCGGTAGCGCGTACGTGCGCCGGGTAGAAATTGCTGGCAAAGGCGTTGAGGGTCAGCTGACCACCGATGATGCAAAACCCTGCCGCAAACACACAGGCCACCAGGTAGCGCGGGTTGTCATGGTTGAGACCGAGCAGAATGGTGCACACCGCCGCCGTCGCCATCACGCCGGACAGGAGGCGCACTTTGCTTTGCAAGCGGTCGGCGAACCAGGCCATGCCGATGGCCCCCAAGGTGCCGGCGAACAGGAACATCGACGTCACCAGGTTGGCTTCTTTCAACGCCAGCCCGCTTTCCAACAGCAGCGACGGCAACCAACTGATCATGAAATACAGCAGGATCAAGCTGACAAAAAAGGTCGCCCAGATCAGCAACGTCGGACGCGCATAGCCATTGCGGAACAACTCCACGACGGTCAGTTTGCTGCCCTGCTCCTGCTGGTTCTCGGCCTCGCTCGCAGGCGGCGCTTGCCAGCCGGGCAACATGCGTGACGTCACGGCCTGCAGCCGCGCATACGGCGGCGCATCTCGCAGCAAGCGCGGCAAGGATTCCGGCAACCACCGCACAAGAAACGGGAACAACAGCAGCGGCGTTACGCCACCTGCCAGAAACACTGCCTGCCACCCGAAGCCTTCGATAAACCCCGCCGCCACAAACCCACCCGCTGCCCCACCAAACGAGAAGCCACAGGCCGCCAGGGTCACCATCAACGTGCGCAGGCGCGGTGGGGAGTAGTCCGACATCAACGCCATGGCACTGGGCATGGCGCCCCCCATGCCGATACCGCAGATAAACCTGGCTTCCATCAAGGTGGTCAGTGAGTGGGCGAACACCATCAGCACCGTGAGGCTGGCGTAGATCAGCACGCAGCCAAGCAGGATGCGTCGTACGCCAAAGCGATCCGCCAATGGCGTGACCAGTAGCGAACCCAAGGTCAGCCCAAGCAGGTTGGCGCTGAACACCGGCCCAAATGCGGCCTTTTCCAGCCCCCAATCCTGAGCCAACGCTGGAACTACATACCCCAACACCTGGGCGTCATAGCCATCCGTCACCAGCAACAGTGCCAGCAACAGAAGAATCATCCACTGGTAGCGCGAGACCGGACGAGCGTCGAGTGCCGCGCGAAAGCTGGCAATTTGATTGTGCATCGCAAAGTACCTGTTATTTTTATAAGGGTGGCGCAGGTCAAAATGTGGGAGGGGGCAAGCCCTAATGCCAGTCAGTTCAGGGCAAACACTGTACCTGTGGCGAGGGAGCTTGCTCCCGTTGGACTGCGCAGCAGTCCCAGTCTTTTGAAACAAAGAGCTGGGGCCGCTTCGCGGCCCAACGGGAGCAAGCTCCCTCGCCACAGGTTATTTTTTGCCCTTTCTACGTCTTAACTGACTGGCATTAGGGCAAGCCCCCTCCCACATTGGGTCCTAAGGCGTGTCAGGTTGTTTGGCGGGGTGTGCCTGCACAAATGCCGGATGCTGTGCCGCCAACGCCGCCACCCGTCCGATGCGCAGGTACGCCGCCAATGGCACCTTGAAGCGCTCGGCCGCATACAACTGCGGAATCAGGAACGCGTCGGCCAGCCCCGGCTGGTCGCCGAAGCAATACCCCTGATCGCCGATCAAGTGTTCCACCGCGCCCAATCCCTGGCTGACCCAATGGCCAATCCATTCCAGCACCTTTGCCTCGTCATGCCCCCACTGACGCAGCAGGTTCTGGGTACTGGAGTTGTGCAGCGGGTGAATATCGCAGCCGATGATCGACGCCACCGCACGCGCATGGGCACGGGCCGCAAGGTCGTTGGAGAGCAACGGCACCTGTGGGTAACGCTCCTCCAGGTATTCGATGATCGCCAGCGACTGGATCAACAGCTCACCCTCATCGGTGCGCAAGGCCGGCACACGCCCTTGCGGGTTGATCGCCAAATACTCGGGTTGGCGATTGGCACCGCCCGCCGGCACCAGCAGGTTGACCGGCACGGCAGTGAAATCCAGGCCCTTGAGCGCCAAGGCGATGCGAACCCGGTACGACGCGGTGGAACGGTAGTAGGTATAGAGTTCCATCCCCGTCTCCTCCTAGCGCGCCGCGACCACAGTGCCGCGGCATTCGCCGAAGCCGATGGAGGCAAAACCTTCACGACTGCAGCGAGCGCGCAGGATGACTTCATCGCCGTCTTCGAGGAACTTGCGCACCTCGCCGGAGGGCAATTCGACGGCCTTTTTGCCGCCTTCGGTCATTTCCAACAGGCTGCCGAACTGACCGGCTTGCGGCCCCGACAAAGTCCCCGTACCAAACAGGTCACCGGCCTGCAGCTGGCAACCGTTGACGCTGTGGTGCGCGACCAATTGCGCGGCGGTCCAGTACATATGCAGGCTGTTGCTCAAGGCCAGGCGATAGGCCGGCAGGTTTTGCTCACGCATGGCGGCCGTGGTCAGCAAGACTTCCAATTCGATATCCAGGGCACCCGCTGCCTGGTCGCGCTGATCCAGCAGGTACGACAGCGGCTGCGGGTCACCTTCGGGCCGCGCCGGTTGCGCGGTGCGGAACGGTTCAAGTGCCTCGGCCGTCACCACCCACGGTGAAATGGAGGTGATAAAGCTTTTCGACAGGAACGGGCCCAGCGGCTGGTACTCCCAGGCCTGGATATCCCGTGCCGACCAGTCATTGAGCAGGCAGAAACCGGCGATATGTTCAGCCGCGTCACCAATGGCAATCGAATCGCCCATCTCATTGCCCTGGCCGATCCAGACGCCCAGTTCCAACTCGTAGTCCAGGCGTGCACACGGACCGAAGGTGGGTTCGGCCTGGCCGGCGGGCAAGGTCTGGCCCTTGGGGCGGCGCACATCGGTGCCCGAGGGACGGATGGTCGACGCGCGGCCGTGGTAGCCAATCGGCACGTACTTGTAGTTGGGCAGCAGAGGGTTGTCGGGGCGGAACAGTTTGCCGACGTTCTGCGCGTGCTCGATACCGACGTAGAAGTCGGTGTAGTCATTGATCCGCGCCGGTACGTGCATCTGGCAATCGGCAGCACGGTGCAACACGTGCGCTTCACGCGCCTGCAGTGTGCTGCCTTCGGCCAACAACGTCAGCAAGCGCTCGCGCAAGGCCACGCGCGGGCCACGCCCCAGTTCGAAGAAGGCGTTCAGTTGGCCACCGGCGGTCGCCTCGACGGCGCGACGGGCGTCACCGTCGAACGCATCGATCGCGGCGTGCAGGTCCAGAATCGAGTCGCCAATCGCCACGCCAGCGCGCGGTGCGGAGCCGTTGACGCTGAACACGCCCAACGGCAGGTTCTGCAGCGGAAAATCGGTGTGACCATTCGCGGAGGCCACCCAGCTGCGGGTGAGTGTTGGCTGCGTCATGGGTTTATCTCCGGTTCGGGTTGAAGGTGGCGGGCAACGAGGCCCAGCACGCGTCATAAGAAGGTTGCAGTTGCGGGCAGTCCAAGGCGAACTGGGTCGGGCGAAGCACTTGGCTGGTCTCGAACATAAAGGCCATGGTGTTATCGATCTTGTGCGGCGCCAGCGCCACGTTGATGGCCTTGGTGCAGGTTTCGCCGTCCGGGCCGTGGGCGCTCATGCAGCTGTGCAGCGACGCGCCGCCGGGCACGAAGCCTTCGGCCTTGGCGTCGTAGGCTCCTTGGATCAGGCCCATGTATTCGTTCATCAGGTTGCGGTGGAACCACGGGGGACGGAAGGTCTTCTCGGCCACCATCCAGCGCGGAGGGAAGATCACGAAGTCGAGGTTGGCCAGGCCGTGGGTGCTGGTGGGCGAGGTCAATACCGTGAAGATCGACGGGTCCGGGTGGTCGAAGCTCACGGTGCCTATCGTGTTGAAGCGGCGCAGGTCGTATTTGTACGGCACATTGTTACCGTGCCAGGCGACCACATTGAGCGGGGAATGATCCAGCTCGCAAGCCCAGAGTTCGCCGAGGAATTTCTGTACCAGCGTTGTCGGTTGTTTCAGGTCTTCGTAGTGGGCGACCGGGGTCAGGAAGTCGCGCGGGTTGGCCAGGCCGTTGCTGCCGATGGGCCCCAGGTCCGGCAGGCGCAGTGGGGCACCGTGGTTCTCGGCGACGTAGCCGCGCGCTTGCGCATCCAGCAGTTCGACGCGGAATTTGAGGCCGCGCGGCAGCACGACGATTTCCAGCGGCTCGACTTCCAGCACGCCCAATTCAGTCGCGATACGCAGACGGCCCTGTTCGGGAACGATCAACCATTCGCCATCGGCATTGAAGAACACCCGCTCCATCGAACGATTCGCGCGGTAGTTGTAGATGCTGATACCCGAAGGTTTTTCCGACCCGGAATTAGCGACCATTCCTACAAGCCCATCGACAAAGTCAGTCGGCTCACTTGGAATATCCAACGGGTTCCAGCGCAAGCGATTCGGCGTCACCGCCCCCAACGGCCCACCGACCAACTGCCGTTCAAGCTTGATAAACGCTGGGTGATTGGCCGACGGCTGAATGCGGTACAGCCAGGTGCGCCGGGCTTCGCTGCGCGCCATGGTGAACGCCGTGCCGGAGAACAGTTCGGTATACAGCCCATAGGGCGCTTTTTGTGGGGAGTTCTGGCCGACCGGCAGTGCGCCGACCAGGGCTTCGCTGGCGAACTCATTGCCGAAGCCCGACAGGTATTCGAGGTTCATGGATCATCCTCTGTACGGAAGTTGTTTTTATCGTAATCCAGTTACGCATAACGTAATTTGATCACTGACGACCGTCAAGCTATAAAGACGCCCATTCATCTCTCGGATTCTCGCCCTTCCATGGAAAAGCCCCGCGACACCGGTAAACAGAAAGTCCGCTCGGCCGAAGTGGGCACCGACATCCTCAAGGCCCTGGCCGAACTGTCACCGGCGACCTCGCTTTCACGCCTGGCCGAGCACGTGCAAATGCCGGCCAGCAAGGTGCACCGCTACCTGCAGGCGCTGATCGCCTCAGGTTTCGCCGAACAGAACACCGCCACCAATCACTATGGCCTGGGCCGCGAAGCCTTGCGTGTGGGCCTGGCGGCGCTGGGCAGCATGGACGTGCTCAAGGTCGGCGCGATGCCCCTGGCGGAGTTGCGCGATGAATTGAATGAAACCTGCTTCCTGGCGGTGTGGGGTAACCAGGGCGCGACCGTGGTGCAGATCGAACCGGCGGTGCGTGCGGTGACGGTGGTCACGCAGCTGGGTTCGGTGTTGCCGCTGCTCAGTTCGTCCACCGGGCTGGTGTTCAGTGCGTTCCTGCCGTCGCGGGAAACCGTAGAGCTGCGGGAACGCGAGATCCAGGCCGGCACCGCCCATGCCCTGGCGGACGACCAGGCTTACGCGACCGCCTGCGAACAGATCCGCCGCCGTGGCCTGCACTTTGTGCATGGTCTGCTGATGCCCGGCGTCGATGCGTTGTCGGCGCCGGTGTTCAACGCTGTCGGCCAAGTGGCGGCGGTGATGACCGTGGTCGGCCCCACCTCGTTGTTCCACGCCGATGAAGACGGCCCGGCGGCGCAGCACTTGCTGGCGGCGACCCAGGCCGTGAGTTGGCGGATGGGGTATCAGCCCTGAGCTAGTCGTGCCATTGGCTCAGGGCCAGTGCCACGCGGTTTTCCAGCGCACGGATGGGCGTGGCGTCACTCACGTAGTTATTGCTGATCATTGAAAACACCAGGCGTCGGCCATCGGCGTCGGTGATGTAGCCGCTCAACGAGGAAACCCCGGCCATGGAGCCGGTCTTGGCGTGCAGGTTGTTTTGCGCCGCCGTGCCGCGCAGGCGGTAGCGCAGGCTGCCGCCGGTCATGCGGTCGGGGTCACCGGCGATCGGCAAGGCGTTGTACCAGGCTTCGAACCAGGGCTGCTTGGCTGCGGCCAGCAGCAGGTCGGTCAGGTTCTGCGACGACACCCAGTTACGCCGCGACAGACCTGAACCGTCCACCTGGCTCAGCGTCATCGGGTCCAAACCCTGGCGCCGCATGAAATCCGCGACTGCCGCGACACCGGCCTGCGCCGTACCCGCGTTAGCTGTCTTGCGCCCCATGGCCTTGAGCAACGCTTCCGACATGTTGTTGTTCGACAGTTTGAGCAGCGGCGTGATCAGTTCCTGCAGCGGTGCCGATTGATGCTCGGCCAGCACCCTGGCCGTTGCAGGGCTTGTACCACCGATCATGCGTCGGCCCAGTACCTGGATGCCCTGCTGCGCCAATGCCTGCTCAAACAGATTGGCCACCAGTTGCGTCGGCTCCCACACGCTCACCCACTGCCGGCTTTGTTTGCCTGGCGCCAGCGCACCCGTGAGTTGCAGCAGGTTGGTGCCGTGCTGGCGGGTGATGCCGTAGGTGTTACCGGGACCGCTGACCGCGCGGTTGCTCAATTGCACATAATCGGTGGACGGGCTCACCACCACACTCACCGGCTGGCCAACCGCGACGGGCGCCTTCGCCGTGACGAGTAACGTGCCCGCATCAAAATCCGCATTGGGCGACACGGTCAGCGCCGAAATCTGCGCGCCGTAGTAGGTGCTTTCATCGTCCTGGGCCCAGTCCACGCCCAGCCGTTCGGCGTCGAACCAGGTGTCGTCGAAGACAAGATCGCCTTGGACCTGGCGCACACCTTGCCCCGCCAGTTGTGCCGCCAATGCCTGGTAGTCGGCGAATTGCGTGGTCGGGTCGCCCAAGCCGCGCAAATAGAGGTTGCCGCTGAGGCGCTCGCCCTGCTGGGTGCCGTTACCCAGCAGTTGAGTGGAAAACCGGTACTGCGGCCCCAGCACATCCATCGCCGCCGCAGTGGTGAGCAATTTGAGGTTGGACGCAGGAATGACCCGTGTTCGCGGGTTGTGTTGGTAGAGCGTGCTGCCGCTGCGGGCGTCACGCACCATCAGGGAGACGGTGGCGCCGTTGAGCGCCGGGTCGGCCATCAGGTGATCGAGGGTGGCTGGGGTGGAGGGCTGGGAAACACTCGCGCAGCCCCCCAGCAAAAGGCTCAAGCCAACCAGCATGCCGCGGGTGTGTAAGCATTTTCCAAAGTACATCAGTAGCGTTGTCCGCAAAGCTGTCAGTGGCGGCAACGCTACCAGCTCCCTCCCCCTGTGGCGAGCGGGCTTGCCACAAGGCGTCATGTCCTACTTTAGAATTCCAGGGTGCTCGACACCGATACCTGCCGCGCATCGCCCATGGACACAAACAGTCGGCTGGCTGCTGAGGTGTAGTAGACGCGATCAAACATGTTCTTCACGTTGAGTTGGAACTTGACCTTCTGCCCATCAATTTTAGTGTCGTAGGTAGCAAATGCGTCCGCCACGGTATAACCCGGCAAGTTGAAGTCGTTGGCCGCATCGCCGGCGCGCTCGCCGACATACCGTGCGCCGGTCCCCACGCGCAACTGGTCGCCACCAAAGATGTTGCCAAAGTCATAGGCCACCGACAGCGAGCCGGTGTGCTTGGCCACGTTCTGCAGGCGGTTGCCCTCCAGCGTCGGGTCGTTGTCCTTGATGTCTTCGGCGTCGGTGTAGGCATAACTGCCGATCACGCTCCACTTGTCGGTCAATTGGCCGGTGGCGTCCAGTTCAAGGCCGCGTGAGCGCACCTGGCCGGCAATGCTGTAGATCGTATTCGCGCCGGAACCGACCGACACCAGCACATTGCGCTTGTCGATGGTGAACAGCGCCGCGCTGGCGGTGATGCGCCCAGGGATGTCGAGCTTGGCACCCAGTTCCCAGGACTTGGACTCCTCAGGCGTGAGGTCGCCGGTCAAGGTGCTGCCATCGTTCAAGGCGGCGATGGTGGAGTTGGGTTTGAACGACTCGGTGTAGCTGCCGTAGAACGACAATTCATCGGTGTAGCGATACACCAGGCCCGCACGCGGCACCCAGGCCTGACCGTTGCCGTTGGTGTTGGCCTTGAACGGTACGCCCTTGCCGGCGTATTGGTCGTACATCTGATAGCGCGCACCGGCGACAAAAATCCACTGGTCGTTGAGGTGGATGGCATCCTGGAAGAACAGCGAGTCACTGCGCAGCAGGTCGGTCTGGGCGCTGTCGACGGCGCTGACGGTAGTGCCCGCCACTTCATTGCCATACACCGGGTTGTTGTAGTTGAAGGTGCCCCGCGAGCCCTGGCGAATCAGGTCGGCGCGGTAGATCTTGCGGTATTCGTCATCCAGGCCGAACACCAGGTCATGCTGCATGCCCAGCAGCTTGACCTTGCCTTCCAGGCTGGCCGTGGTGAACCGGTCGGTGGTGATCGCGCCCTGGGTGCCGTCCATTCTGCGGGTCAGGGTGCCGTTGTCATTCACCGCACTCACACGCACTTGGCTGGCGTCGTAGGTTTCGCGGTTCCAGCTGTAGCCGAAATGGGCCTTCCAGTCATCGTTGAGGTCGTGATCGGCTTCAAAGCGGTACAGGTCGGACCGCCCTTCCATGTTGTTGAAGGGTTCATCCAGCCGACGGGTGGCCGGGATGTCCAACGGGTGGTTGGACTTGTCGATGGCGGTGCCACGGTCAAACGGCGTGAGAAACTCGCGGTGCTCGTAGGCGAACAACAGCTTGGTGGTGTCGCCATACCAGGCCAGCGACGGCGCGATCAGGCTCTCGCGGTGGGTACCGAAGTTGCGCCAGTAATCCTCGTCTTCATGGTCGACGATCAGTCGATAGGCCAGGCCGCTGTCGCCAATCGGGCCGGTGGTGTCTAGGCTGCCGCCGCTACCGTTCTTGCCATCACCGAAGGTGGAGCCGCGCACGGTCAGGGCGGTGGATTGGACCAGTTCAGGCTTTTTGCTGACGATGTTCACCACGCCGCCCGGGTCCTGGATGCCGTACAGCAAGGATGCTGGCCCTTTAAGGACTTCGACCCGCTCCGCCGTAGCGTTCAACGCACGCCCCTGCACGATCGGCATGCCATCGCGCATGATCGAACCGTTGCGGTTGTCACCAAAGCCACGCAGCATCACCGCGTCCTGGGTGCTGGCCAGGGTGTTGGCCTGGGTGATGCCACTGATGTTGCCCAGGGCGTCATCCAGGTTGCGCGGGGTCTGATCGCGCAGCACTTGGGCGGGCACGACGTTGACAGTCTGCGGGGTTTCCAGCAGCAAGCCACCCGAGCGCATCACCGAACTGGTGGGCGGTGGCTGGTAGCTGGTGCTGTCCTGGGCCTGCTGGCCAACGCCGCTGATCGTGGTGGCGCCGAGGTTCACCGCGCCGTCGGTGGGCACCGGCTCAAGGGCCAGGGTACGGGCGTCGATCTGGCGGAAGGTAAAGCCGGTGTTGCTCAGCAACCGTTGCAGGGCCTGGTTTGCGCTCATCTGGCCGCTGACCGCCGGGGCGCTCAGGCCGTAGGGCGCTTCATCGGTGTAGATCACGCTGATTCCAGTGACCCGGCTAAAATCGCTCAGGGCCTGGGGCAGCGGCTTGGCTGCCAGGGCAAAGTTGAACTGGGCGCTTTGCTGCTCCTGCGCCTGCGCCACACTCAGAGGCAGCAACGCCAGCCCCGAGACTGCCAATGCCGAGGCTCCCAGCCACTGTTTTATCCAACCGCCCGCCGTCGACTTCATGCTGTGAGAACCCGTGTAGAAAACGCTGTTAATGCGAATAGATCGCAGTTTCAAGCACTACACGGTTGAGCGGTGGATTTACCTCACCTTTATTTGCAAATATTTTTCGTTATTGCGCCTGAATGCGAAAGCCCATGCGTGGGAAATGCACGTGCACGGTGCCCGCGCGCTCATCGCTACGACGCAGGATCAGCGTTTCACGCCCGACAAACAGCAGCTCACCGGCCACGGGGTCAGTGCCGTAGTCAGTGGCCGAAAGGGTCACCTGCTGGCCGGCCTTGAAGCCGTTCAAGTCCTCGAACACTTCATCGGGCAAAGCCGCTGGGGTGGCGTTGCGCGCCACGTCCAAGGCGTGCTCGGCGCTCATCTCACTGGCGGTGCCATGGCCAAAACTCAGTACCCGGTCGAGCCAGGCGGCAACGGCGGGATACGCGTCCACCAGCGGCGCGGTCACCGAAGAGCCTTTGAGGAACCACAACGGATGGGCCAGGGCAAAGTCGGCAATCGACGGCTCGCCGAACAGGAAATCCCCCGTTTGGTGCTGCAACTGCTGGTCGATTCGGCCGACAATCGCCGGCCATTGATGCTTGGCCACTTCCAATTGCACCCGGGTCGCGGTGCCGCCACTGAACAGCTGGGTACGGTCGGCCACCAGCACCTGCAGCATGTGCGGCGGCACCTTGGCGAACTTGACCGCCAGGGATTCCGGCTGGAACACCAGCGCCACGGCATGGGAAAACACCACCGAATCGGCCCAGGCGGCGAAGCCCTGGGTTACCAACTCCAAACCCTGCGGAAACAGCGCCGGCCCGGACTTCTCCTGCTCCAGGCGCCGGGCGATCAACGCGGTGTCGCAGTAGATATCGGCACCGACCTGCAACACCGGTGTCTTGCGATAGCCACCGGTCAGGGCGGTCAGATCAGGCTTGGGCATCACCGGTGGAATAAACACCGAGCGCCAGGACAAGCCTTTGAAGCCCAGCAGCAGGCGGGCTTTTTCAGCGAAGGGGGACTGCGGGTAGTGGTGCAGGATCAACTCAGACATGCCAGGCTCCGCTCAATAGATGAGCCGCTAGCTTAGCCTGCAAAACCGCGCATGGGGGCGATGGGAGCCCATCAGTCAAATCAATGAGCCGCTGGCCGCCAGGCACTCCTTGGCGCTCTTTTTCAGCTTTTTGATCAAGCGTTCCTGGCGCAGCGCCTCGCCCTTACTCGCGCATTGCTCGGTGTACACCAGCGCTACGGCAGGGCTGGATAAAAAGAACCGCGCGCCCTTGCCGCTCTGGTGCGAGGCAAAACGGCGTACCGGGTCGTTGCTGATGCCGCAATACAGCGAACCATTGGCGGCACGCACCAGGTAGACGAACCAGGGCTTGGGTTCAGGAATATCAGTCACGGGTCAATGTCGGCAAACCAGAAGAGTGCCAATCTTATCAACGACTGGCCTGGAATGCCCTCAGCCCTTTGAGCGCCTGCGCGCGCACGGCGTTTTTCAGCGCAGGTGACCAGCCCAGCAACAGCCCCTTTACACCCAACGCCTGGCGCGACCAACGCCACAGGTCGAAGTGGTCGTGGTGTTCGCAGATCTTGCCGTCGCGAAACACAAACCGCGCGCCGATATCGTTGACCACCGTATTGCCGGTGGCGCTGAACAGGTAAGTCGCCACCCAGTGCGCGCTGCCGGTGGTCTCGTCGCTGCGCACGTGGTCGAACGTCAGGGAAAAGTCCTTGGCCCGCGTGGTGAGCATGCGCCACATATCACCGGCATCACGGCCACGCAGCTCGCCAAACGCCGGGTCGCTGAACACCACATCATCGGTGTAGCAGGCGGCCATGGCTTCGGCATCCAGGCGCTGAAAGGCCGTGTAAAACTCGCTGATCAAGGCGTTATGGGCATCACTCATGGGCAGGCTCCGCGTGAGGAAAAAGAGTAGGCGCACGATAAGCCGTCAACGCCGCCAAGGCTACTGACATTCGCCAGGTAAATAGCCCGCCTCAGGGCACCATGCCACTGCTGCGCGCATAGGCGAACAAATCGACATCGGTGGAAATGCACAGCCTGCTCATCGCGGTGCTTTTCTGCTTGCTGATGGTCGAGATACTGCGGTTGACCCGCGCCGCGATCTGGCTGACGGTCATGCCACTGGCGAGCATGCGCACCACCTCGCGCTCCTTGCCGGACAATTGCGGCATACCCTGCTGGTCACCGACACCCGCCTCCTCAAGTTGCAATCGCAGGCATTCGCTGACAAAGGTGTGCCCCTCACACACGGCCTTGATCGCCAGCGGCAGTTCCCTGGCCGATGCACTCTTGGCAACGATGGCGCGCGCGCCATGGGAGAACGAGGACCTCAGCGTGGCAACGTTGGCGAACATGGTGACCAGAATCACCGGCAAATCGGGGTGTTGTCGATGCAGCAAGCCCAACAACCCGTAGCCATCCGCCTGTTGATTACCCGGCATGGCAAAATCCGTCACCAAGACGTCGCAGGGTGTGCGCTGGACCAGCGCCAGCAATTGATCGGGCCCATCGGCCTCCCCCACGACTTTGCACTTTCCGTTGGCCTCAATGACCACTTTTTGACCAATACGTACGATGGGATGATCGTCAGCAATAATTACGCGAAGCATGGGCACCACCAGGATCGCCAATTGAGTCCGGGCAAAATAGCGCTGATGGCTTTCAGCCACAACCGCCGAAATTGGCGGTTTCCGGGCCTCAGCCAGCAATCAGTGAAACCCGACTTTAGGCCCACAGAAAAAACAGACGCCACCTACAGAATAGAACTACAAAGATGAGGGAAACTTCCTTCACTAAACCTGAGGCCATAGCTCGGCCAGGCGCAGCAGGTAACGCCGCAAGTCGGCGTATAAAAGCCCAAGTGAGCGCGAGTTCGCCGCGACGCCCTCACATGCCACCGCAGTGATCAAGTGGGCGCCGCGGTCCTCCAATTGCCCGGCCCCCAAAAAGGCAAGACCGCCCACCAACCGATGCAAGTGCCGGCTCGTCGCCGTCGCATCCTGTTTAAGGAGGGCGTCGTCCAAGGCTGCCAGATCCGCCTGCGCCTCCTCCAACAAGCACCCCACCATGCGCTCTACCACTGCCGCACAGCCAAAGGTTTCTATCAGGGTCGCGCGGGCGGGCCAGGTGATGGGCACGTCTTGAGCAACCGGCTCGGGTCGCTGGGTGTCCGCCAGGGGCACCCATAAGGTCAGGATTTCGCGCAGTTGTATCAAGGTCAACGGCTTGACCAGCCAGGCATTGATGCCGGCCTCCAGGCAGCGATGTATCTGGGCAGCCTCAAGGGTCGAGGTCAGGGCAATGATCGGCACCGGCGCGGTGTGGGCCAGGTGCTCACGACGGCGTACCTCACGGGCCAGGGCATAGCCGTCCATGACCGGCATCTGGCAGTCGGTGAGGATCAGGTCGAAATGCCTGTCGGTCATCGCCGTCAAAGCGGCCTGCCCGTCGTTCACCACTTCCCTGGTAAACCCCAGCTTATGCAGCATCCCCCCCAACAGCATCCGATAGGCCGGATGATCTTCCACCACCAACACGCTCAATCCCTTAGGCCCAGAGGTCATTGGGCCGAACGGCAGTGACGCAGACCCTGCGTTCCCACCGGGTGGGCTACCTGGCTGCATGATGACCTCGTTACGGAGTGGACCGGCCAGGAATGAGCCATTACGCAGGTGCACTGTGCAGCCGCGACAACCCGAAAAAACAACTCAAATGGATTACATATTTAGTCAAATAATATTCTTTTGGATTATTTTTTAACCATGCAACAACTACGAAATATTCCCTCCTTACGCATAAATACGTCTTTATCTGACAGCCGGAGTCGCCACGAACCATTGTCGTATTTGTTGTATTCCCCGTAGTACAGGCACCCGATAAATTCCCCGGCGTCCTTCGAGGGACCCTCGCTCTCTTGGTGTTTGAGGCCTCTTGGACGGACACCCGCCTCCCAGTGAACGCGAACGTTATCGCCTGGGGAAATGCCCACGGCCTTGCACCGGAAATCATCAAAAAATGAGAAAGACCCTGACCGTAGTTGCCGCCACCTTAATGGCCTGGTCCCCTTGGCATACCTTTGCGGCAAGCAGCGTGGACCTCACCGTCACCGGGCTGATCACACCCAGCGCCTGCACGCCCGGCCTGTCCGGCGGTGGCGTGGTGGACCATGGAAAAATCTCGGCCAAGGACCTGAGTGCCACCGACCAGACCCTGCTCCCCGCCAGCACGCTGCAGATGGTTGTGAACTGTGACGCGCAAACCCTGTTTGCCTTGAAGGGCATCGAAAACAGCGTCGGCAGCACGAATCCGAACGGCTTTGGCCTGGGCCTGATCAACGGCAATCAGCCGCTGGGCCATTACACCCTGGAGCTGCTGAACGCTTCGGCCGATACCGCCGCCGCCACCACGCTCAAGTCCGTCGACGACGGTAAAACCTGGGACGCGATGGGCGGCGATGTCTGGTCGACCCTGAACCTGGCCAGCTTTGGCAATCAGTCCGGCGGCAACTGGGCGCCGATCCCGATCAAAGACCTGACCGCCGACCTCAAGGTCTCGACGCGTATCGCGCCCGCCTCAGGACTGGACCTGACCAACGAAGTGCCGATCGATGGCAGCGCCACCCTTGAAGTGAAATACCTCTAAGCCCTTTTTCCTCAACCCGAGGCATCACCGAATATGGATGTTCGTACTTCGACCCTAGTGGTCACCTTGCTGATTGGCGTGACGTCGCAAACCGAGGCCGCCAGCAGCACCGACTTGGCCGTGACCGGCCTGATTATTCCGAGCGCTTGCAGCCCCAGCCTGTCCGGCGGCGGCGTGATCGACCACGGCAAAGTAGCCGCCCGCGACCTCAACCCAGACACCCACACCTCTCTGCAGCGTCAGGTGATGCGCCTGAATGTGCGCTGTGACGGGCCGACACTTTTCAGCCTGAGCACCTTGGATAACCGTGAAGGCACCTCAGCCATTCAGGACCGGTTTCATGGCCTGGGGATGACGGCCAACGACGAAAAACTCGGCAGCGCCTCACTGAGGCTTTCTACAGCGGTGGCCGACACCGAAGCCGTGCGCACCATCGTGTCTACCGATGGCGGCGCCACCTGGGTCGAAGGCACCTATTTGGGTCACACCGCGATGACCGCCGTGGCCTCGGCCACAGGCAGCCTCACCCCGATCGCCGTGCAGGAGCTGGATGCCGACGTGCGCCTCAACACCATGATCGCGCGCTCCGACAGCCTGACCCTGGTCGACGAAGTCCCACTGGACGGTCACGTGACTGTTCAATTGCGTTACCTGTAATCCCTGATCCGTTCTCCCTACCCTGGACCCTGCTCACCATGAAACCACTATCGCGCCTGCTCAGCTCTTGCCTGATGATCGGCTTCGCCGCACCGGCACTCGCCGCCTCCACCACCGACCTGACGGTCAAGGGGCTGATCGTGCCCTCGGCCTGCACCCCCTCCTTGTCGAGCGTAGGCCTTGTCGACCACGGCAAGATTTCGGTGGGCGACCTCAAACCCACCGCCATCACTTACCTGCCGCCCATCTCCGTGCAGCTGTCAGTGGATTGCGAAGCAAAAACCCTGCTCGCGCTGATGCCTACCGACAATCGCAAGGCGTCCGGAATCGGTCCCTACAACTATGGCATCGGCCTGGTCGACGGTAAAAAGCTGGGCGCCTATTCGCTGGTCTACGACAACGTCCTCGCCGATGGTGAGACGCCCAGAATGCTGATGTCCTGGGACAGCGGCACAACCTGGCAAAGCGCCGACGACAGCGATATGTGGGACTTCTTCCTGTCGGTCGGCGACGTGGCTGGCCCACGCATTCCGGTCCCGGTCCAAAACCTGAGCATGGACCTGTCGATCCGCACCTATATCCACCCCACCCAGAACCTGCCCGTGGCTCAAGAGATGATCATCGACGGCAGCGCCACCATCGCCGTGCATTACCTCTGAGCCCGAGCTCGCAAGCGTTTCACCCAACCCCCTGTATCCCTGGAGACCCACTGAAATGAACCTGTCCCCCCGCGTCCTCGCTACTGTTCTGCTGGCTATCGCCAGCCCATGGGCGGCTGCCGCGTCTACCGTCGACCTGACCGTCAAGGGGCTGATCGTGCCCTCGGCCTGCACGCCCACATTGTCCAACGCCGGCACCATCGACCACGGCAAGATCTCGTTCAAAGACCTCAACCCGACCACCCCGACCAACCTGAAAGCACAAACCATCGACCTGGCCGTGGCATGCGACGCCCAAACCCTGATGGCTCTGCAAACCACTGACAACCGTGCCGACTCAGGCATCCACGGCGGCTACGGCATTGGCCTGGTCAACGGCAACCAGAAACTGGGTTACTTCAACCTGACCATCGCCAAGGCCGTAGCCGATACCGTGGCCGCTGACTTCGTCTACTCCCTGGATGGCGACCGTTGGTTCTGGCAAGACATCAACGATGCATGGATTGCCAATTACATGATCGCTCCCAGCCTGACCACCTTTGCCGCCCCCATCCCGGTGCAAAACCTGTCCGCGATGCTGACCGTCTACACCATCATCAATCGCAGTGACGCCCTGCCCGGCGGCACGGAAATCCCGATCGACGGCTCCGCAACACTGACCGTGCGCTACCTGTAACCCCTCGACCGCCCAGCCCGAATCACGCCAGGTAACTGATCGTCATGAATATGCTTCTCCGTTCGCTGGTACTCGCGTTTTTGCTCGTGGGTGTGCCGTTGACCTTTGCCGCCTCGGGCGTCGATCTGCAGGTTGAAGGCCTGATTACCCCCAACGCTTGCCTGGTGTCACTGTCGGACGATGGCATGGTGGACCACGGCAAGATTCCGGCACGCCGACTCAACCTCGATGAGTTCACCGTGTTGCCGAGTTTCCCCATGGCGCTGGGCGTGAGTTGCAACGCAGCGGTGCTGTTCGCCCTCGTGGGCGTCGACAATCAAGCCGACTCGTCCCTGGCACCTGATTTTTTCTACGGGCTGGGCATGAACCACCAGGCACCCACCGAGCGGCTGGGCTCGGTGGCCCTGTCGCTGCGCGGCCCTGTAGCCGACGCACAACCGATGCAAACCTTGATCTCATCCGACCAAGGCGCCACCTGGCACGTGGAGCCCAACGCCTACCCGAACAGATTCATGGCTTTCGCCGTACCGGGCAGCCTGATACCCGTGCCCCTCAGGAACCTGGTGGTCAATCTGCGAGTGGACACCTCGATCAGTCCGGCCAACAACCTGACATTGAAGGAAGAAGTGCCCCTGGACGGCTTGATCACCCTGGAGTTGCGTTACCTGTAATCCGTGCTACTGACTATTTGGAGAACGTCTGCATGACCCTTTTATTCACTACTCTGCGTCGCTTAAGCGCCGCAGGTTGCACGCTGCTGGCCTGTTTCCAGACGCTGCCGGCTGCCGCTGACGGCATGGTGCCGGACACCTCGGTGGTGATCGTGCACGAGGAGGCCGGTGAAGCCTCGGTGGCCGTCACCAACACCGACCCCGACCTGGCCCTGCTGCACGTCACCCTCGAGGACATTCCCCAGGACATTGAACCCTTGCTGTTCGTGACCCCGCCCCTGACCAGGGTGGAGCCCGGCAAGAGTCAACTGGTGCGGTTTATCCTGCAAACCAAACAACCGTTGACCACCCAACGCCTGAAACGGGTGGTGTTTGAAGGCATACCTGCCAACCGTAAACCCGCCAAGGCCGGGCATGCACGTGTAGGTGTCACGGTGCGCCAGAATTTGCCGGTGATCCTGCACCCCAAAGGCCTGGCCACCAACCGCACACCCTGGACCGACCTGAAATGGTCGCTGCAAGGTGACCAACTGTGGGTGCACAACGACACACCCTACGTCGTGCGCCTGGCTCAGGAGCTGCAACTGTTGCCCGGCGACAACAGGGCACTGCTGCCGCGAGCCTATGTGCTGCCTGGGGAAAACATCCCGATCCAGGCAAACGCCACCGGCGCCACCACCGTGCGGTTTCAACCCGCCACCGTGTACGGCTTCGCGGTCAGCGCCTATGACGCGCCCCTGACATCTGACCGGCCTTAGCCTCCTCAAGCACTAACCTGGGCCACCAGCGCCCACACCCGAGTGAGTTCTGTGAACACAGTCATGATTTGCCATGACGGCGAAGCCTTGCCCGTCATTCGGCCGCGCGCTCTGCGCCGTGGCCTGATCCACCCGGCAACCCGGTCCGTCATCCCGCTGGCCGGCGTCCTGTGGCTGGCAGAGGCCGTGGCCCAGCCAGCGGTAGCTACCTTCGACGCCACCACACTGCAACAACGAGGTATCGACCCGGAACTGGCCATGCTGTTGGTCCAGGCCCCGCGTTTCGGCGGCGGCAGTCATCCCGTCACGTTAAGTGTCAACGGCCGCCCGAAAGGACGGGTAAACGCCCACTTCACCGCCGACGGCGAACTGTGCTTCGACCAGTCGCTGCTGGATAAAGCCAACCTGCTCGGCACAGTGCCCGACAGCGCCGAAACCCTGCGCTGCCATGATTTCATGACGCGCTGGCCCACCACCCAGATCGAACAGGACACCGCCAACCTCGGCCTCTCGCTGATCGTACCCACCGATGCCTTGCGCCCGGTGGTGCGGGATTTTTCAGGCTATGAAACCGGTGGCTTCGCCGGCTTGATCAACTACGACCTGACCGGGCTGTACAGTCACTACGGCGATCAAACCAGTCGCTACGGCTCGGCCAATACCGAAGTCGGCTTCAACGCCGGTGACTGGATCGTGCGCAGCCGCCAAGTACAAACCTGGCAGGACGACGACTCGCGCACCACCCACCTGGAGGCCTACGCCCAGCGCACCTTTGCCCAGCAGCAACTGGTCCTGCAAGCCGGCCAGATCAACCTCTACAACCCGGTGCTGGCGGGCGCGCAGATCACTGGCGTGCAGGTACTCACCGAGCAGGCCCTGCAAGAAGAAAACCAGGGCTCGACCATTGACGGCATCGCCTACAGCCAGGCCCAGGTGGAGGTGCGGCAGAACGGTGCGCTGATCCACTCCACGGTGGTGCCGGCCGGGCCGTTTTCCCTCAGTGATGTCAGGCGCCTGGACAGCCGTTCGGACGTCGAAGTCACCGTCAAGGAGATAGACGGCAGCGAGCGCCGTTTCACTGTGCCGGCGGCCATGCTCGGCGTGGGCCTGCCCGCGCCCGGGTATTCCGTAGCGGCGGGCCGAGTGCGCGATATCAGCCACGACCAAAGCGCCGAGCCCTGGGTGGTCAGCGCCGGCTGGAGCGGCGGCGTGCTGCCGGGCGTGAACCTGGCCGGTGGCAGCTTGCTCGCCGACAGCTATCAGGCCGCCGGCATCAGCCTGGGTACCCAACTGTGGACCAACGCCGACGTGCAGGCCTCATTGACCGCTACCGACGCGCGCCGCCACACACAACGACGAGGCGTACAAACCGATCTATTGCTGTCGCAACAGCTGAACGATCGCTGGTCGTTCTACCTCGGCACATCCCAGCGCACCGAGGGCTATCGCGAGTTACAAGAAAGCATCGCCGAGCGCTACGCCGACGAGCGCAATCAGCGTTATCGCGACCAGCAAAGCGCCGGCGTGGCCTGGTCCCACCCCTGGATGGGCGCCTTCAGCACCGGCTACTCGCGATCGACCTTGTTCGATGGACGCAACAGCAGCCGTGCGCTGGCCACCTGGGGCACGCGGGTCGGCAATGTCTCGGTGTCGGCCAGTGCTGAATGGCAAGTCAGCGGCAGCCAGGGTCGCGACGACAGCCTCTACCTGAACCTGAGTATTCCCCTGGGCGAAAACCGTCGCGCCCGCACCTGGCTGCGCAACTCCGGTGGCGAACACCGCATCGGTGTCGGGCTCAACGAGCAGCTCAATGATCAACTGAGCTACCGCGCCGGCGTCGAGCGCGACTCCCGTGACCGGCAAGTGCAATCGAGCCTCGGGGTTTCGGCGCTGCCGCGCTATACCCAGTTGGACCTGAACTACAGCCGCGATGACGCCGAGCGCGACAGCTATCAAGGCAGCGCCCGCGGTGCGGTGGTGATGCATGGCGACGGTGTGACATTGTCACCGTACCCGGTGCGCGACACGTTTGCCGTGCTGTCGGTGGCGGACATTTCCGGGATCAAGGTCAACACCCCCAGCGGCCCGGTGTGGACCGACTGGCAAGGCCAGGCCGTCGTGCCGCAGGTGTCGGCCTACAGCCGCACCGCCGTGGAAGTTGAAACCCGCACCCTGCCGCGCAATGCCGATATCAACAACGGTCTGGCACAGATCACGGCCGGACGCGGTGCCGTCGACCGCGTCGACTTCGGCGTCAGCCTGACACGCCGCGCCCTGCTCTCCGTCACCACCGTGGACGGCAAACCACTGCCCAGGGGCGCCTCCGTCAACAGTGCCGACGGTGAGTTCATCACCCTGGTCCAGGACGGTGGCCAGGTATTCCTGACCAACGCGCTGGAGCAACCGTCACTGTGGGTCAAGGCGCCAGGGCAGCCACCGTGCGAAGTGCACTACCAATTGCAGGCCAAGCCTGACACCCAGTCGTACTACGAAACCGCTGCGGCCCAGTGCCGTACCCCTTGAGGAGCAATGCCTGTGATTTCCCGTTTGTGTCGCCCGCTGGCCGGGCTTGTATGGCTGGCCGGGGTAGCCCTCGGCACCCCGGCGTTGGGCGATGAATGCCGGTTGAGCCTGAGCCAGTCGTCCGTGGATTTCGGCCAGTTCAATCGAAGCGTGCAAAGCACCCCAGCAACGCAATACCCGGTGGGGGAGCAACACCTGAGCCTGACCCTCGCCTGCGATCACGTCACGGACATGAGCCTGTTCTACAACGCCGTGAGCAACGGGGCGGAACGCTTTCGTTTTGCCGAGCACGGCGAATATGCCTTGCGACTGCGCAACGGCGTGTTGGACGGGCAAGCGGTGGAGCTGGGCGTGATCGCCGGTCAGGGCCAGCCGCCCGGCGAAATCGCCGCACAGTTGGCTTGGCGCCCCACCGTGGGTGTGGTGCCGGTGCGCGCAGGTGCGCCGGTGCAGGGTAAGACCTTCTCCGTGCAACTGGACATCAGTGCCTGGGCCGAGGAACCGGCACTGCGGGTCCGCGACGCGCTCGTCTGGGAAGCCTCCGGGGTGTTCGAAGCCTCGGCCGGGGCCGCCAGCCGCGAATTGCAACTGCGCGCCACCTTCGCCCCGACCGCCTGTGAACTGAGCCTGTCAGGCGGGGGGGTGGTGGACTTTGGCCGGATTTCACGCAACGACTTGAACAGCGGGCAATCGACGCGCCTGCCGTCCAAGTCACTGATGCTGAACCTGGGTTGCGATGCCCCGACGCGGTTCGCCTTGCGCATGCAAGACAATCGCGACGGCAGCGCCACGGTCAACAGCGAGATTTACTACGGCCTGGGCCTGGACCAGAGCGCCAACCGCATCGGCCTGTACTCATTGGTCTTCGACCCCACCGACGCCTCAGCCGACAGTTTCCCGCGCCTGTATCGCACCGACTCCACCACCGCCGGGGTGGCCTGGAGCCTCAGCAACGCCAGCCCCTTGCCGGTGGGTGCCAACAGTTACCTGGGTTTCAGCCCGATCGGCGGCAGCCAGGCGGGCCCGGTCGCCATTCAACACCTGTCAAGTCGGGTGACCGTGGAGGCGGTCATCGCCCCGACCAACACCCTTGACCTGAGCAGCGACGTGGTGCTCGACGGTTCGGCCACCTTGGAAATCATCTATCTCTAGAGACTCACCGATGAACAGAACAGTGTTGACCCCTTTGATCGCATTGGCATGGCTGGGCAGTCTCCTGCCGGCCCAGGCTGCGTCCACCACGGACTTGAGTGTCTACGGTCTGATCACCCCCAGCGCCTGTGAACCCAGCCTGTCCAATGGCGGCATGCATGACTTGGGAAAAATCGCCGCGCGGGACCTGAATGCCGACCAGACCACACCGTTACCCACCTACAGCCTACAAATGGCGATCACCTGTGAGGCGTTGACCCTGCTGGCCCTGGAGCCTCGGGATAATCGCCTGGGCTCCAACTACGATAGTGATAAACCGTTTAAATTCGGCCTGGGGCTGATCAACGACCAGCAGAAACTCGGTTACATGGTATTGCGCCTCCAAGCGCTGGTTGCCGATGGTATCGCCCTGCGGCCGATCGGCCAGACTGATCCCGCTACCTGGGCTCCGAGCGCCCTCCTGTCGCCCGACTTCCTCACGTCATTCGCCGCTATCGGCACCTTGGTCCCAACGCCGGTACAGGTGCTCAATGCAGAGCTGAATATCGCGCCGACCATCGCTCCGACAAACACGCTGTCCCTGGAAAATGAAGTGCCCATCGACGGTTCCGTGACCCTGTCCATGAAGTACCTGTAAGGCGGGTGACACCGCCGAAATCATCTCATTGTGTAGGAGCATCATAGTGAACGCGATTCTGATCCCCCTGAGCGCCCTGGCCGTGCTCTGCACCAGCCTCACCGCACAGGCCGCCTCCATCATCGACCTGAGCGTGAGTGGCTTGATCACGCCCACGGCCTGCACGCCGGTGTTTGTCGGCGGTGGGCTGGTGGACTTCGGCAAGATCTCACGTAATGACCTCAACCTGACGAAAGGCACACGCCTGCCGCTGCGGTACCTGAGCCTGACCGTCGGTTGCAACAACGCGACACGCTATGCGTTGCGCATGCGTGACAACCGCGACGGCACTGCCCACGTAAACAGCGAGATTTTCTATGGGCTGGGGCTGGATAGAAGCGGCAACAAGCTTGGGGTGTATTCATTGAGCTTCGACCCCAAACAGACCGCCGCCGATGGTTTGCCGGTGATCTACGGGACCGAGTCCACCACCGGCGGCGTGGCCTGGCGCACCTCCAACAGCAATCCCATCGATATCGGTTCCAAGAGCTACCTGGGATTTACCGACCTGGAGGGCAGCACGGCCGGGCCTTCATCGATGCAGAATCTGAGCACCACGGTCAAACTGGAAGCCACCCTCAACGCCCGGCAAAATCTTGACCTCAGCGAGGAGACACCCCTGGATGGTTCGGCGACGCTGGAAGTGGTGTACCTGTGATGCACCTCTTCCACGCCAGGCTTCAAACGCTTTCGCTGCTGACGGCGACGTACCGCGCTCGCCCCGCTCCCAGCCCCGCAATAATCGCCCCCAGGCCGAGCACCGCAAAGATCCAGCCCACTGCGCTCCAGCCACCGGTCCAGTCGTGGACCAGCCCGACTGCAAACGGTCCAAGGGACGCCAGGGTGTAGCCAAAGCCCTGGGCCATGCTCGACAGGTTGGCGGCCACATGGGCGTCGCGTGAGCGCAGCACGATCAAGGTCAGCGCCAGGCTGAAGGTGCCGCCCTGGCCCAGGCCGAGCAAAATCGCCCAGCCCCACAAGCCGTCGAGGGGTGCGTACAGGCACCCGAACAGCCCGCCGAGGGTCAGCAGCATGACCACCACAATTGCCAGGCGCTGGTCCTTGCCTCGGGTGGCCAGCCACGGTGCGGCCAGGGAGCTGAACAATTGCACGATGATGGAGCCCGATAGCGCCAACCCGGCTTCAGTGGCATTCAAGCCGCGGCCGATCAGGATCGACGGCAACCAGCCAAACACGATGTAGGACAAGGATGATTGCAGGCCCATGTACAAGGTCACCTGCCAGGCCAGCGGGTCACGCAGCAATCCCTTCACGCGGTAAGCGACGTGATGGGCACCGTGCTTTTGCCCGACTTGCGGCAACCAGAACAGCATCGCCACCAGGGCCGGCAGCGCCCAAAAGCCAAGGCCGATGTTCCAGCTGTCGCCGAAGGCCTTGCTCAGCGGCACCGTGGCACCGGCGGCCAACGCAGCGCCCAGGCACAACGCCATGGTGTAGACGCCCATCATGGCGCCCGCCTTCTTGGGGAAATCGCGCTTGACGATACCCGGCAGCAACACGCCGATGACGCCGATGCTTGCACCGGCGAGCAGGCTGCCGGCAAACAGCCCGACTTCACCGACCGAACTGCGCAGGATGATTCCGGCAGCCAACGTCAACAAGATCCCCAGCACCACGCGCTCAGCGCCAAAGCGCCGGGCCAGGACCGGCGCCAGCGGCGCGAACAGGCCCAGGCACAGCACCGGCAAGGTCGTCAGCAAGCCGGCTTTGGCCGCTGACAACCCCAGGCTCTGTGAGACGTCAGCCAACAGCGGCGCCAGGCTCGACAGCGCCGGGCGCAGGTTCAGCGCCACCAGGATCAGGCCGAGCAACAACAACCATGGGCGGCGCACCAACGGCTGGCTGTGCTGGACAACCTCATCGTCCGCTTCGGCATCGATCAAGAGTTCGTCGAGTTCAGGTGTGCGCTTGGCTTCAAGGTTCATTGATCAACTGCCGGCAGAGGGATTTGGCGCGTTCCGGGTCTTGGTTTTCCACGGCGTCGAGCAAGGCAATGTGCAGGTCGAATACGGCCTGGCGACGCGGTGAAATGTTCAGGGTCTGGCGCAACTGGGCAGCGACGATGCGGGAGAAATACTGGTACAGCTCGCTCAACGCGGGGTTGTGCGCCGCGTCTACCAGGTGTTTGTGAAACACCAGGTCAGCACTGATGTAGGCCTCCAGATCACCGTGATAAAGCTCGCCGCTGGTCTCGAGCGCCTCGCGCAACGCGTTGAGGTCATCCTCGGTACGGCGCAACGCCGCAAGCCCGACGGCCTCTACTTCGAGAATCTGCCGCGTCTCCTGCGCTTGCTCCAGGGTGCAGTGGGATAACGCGCGCATGGCGCCCAGCGGGTCGGTCATGGAACGCAAATAACTGCCGTCGCCCTGGCGGATCTCGATCAAGCCGGAAAACGCCAACACGCGCATGGCCTCGCGCACGGTGTTGCGGCTGATACCCAACTCAGCGGACAGCTCCGGCTCGGTGGGCAGGCGTTCACCGATGGCCCATCGGCCTTCAGTGATGCGCAGGCGTAACTGCTCAAGGGCCTGGTCGACCAGGGAGCGTTTGATCAGCGGGGCGATGTCTGTCATGGGTTAAGCGCTTTCGTCCAATCATAGGATGAATTTTCCTACAGCCTATTCGGAGTTGCCTACAAAGGCAACGCACTAGGGTTTTTAGGTGGGTAAAGGAGCAGTATTTTCGATTGGTAAAATTACCCTTTGAGGGTAATTATGGACTCAGGTGTCTTATGGAAAAGTACACACCTCATTACGATTTGGCGGTGATAAAGGCGGATGTGAGGCGGCTTGGCAGGAAAGCGTTTACCCGCTCGGCAGAAGCATCACACACACTCGAGAGGCAGGGAGATTTACATCAAGGTCACTTACTCCCCTGTGGGTGACCCCCCGGTGATCTCCTTTAAGGAGAAGAACCTATGAAGACGAAAGACTGCTACATCTGCGGCGCCCCCAATGGGTTGTCGTACTACGAGGGGCGCAGCGAGACCATCAGGATCAAAAACATGGAGCGCCGGGTCGACAATCTTTCAGGCTGGGAATGCACAGTCTGCGGCGACGGCTTCTGGGACCCGGACAACGACAGCGCAGACCGATTCGGTGAGGCAAAAGATGCACTGACACTCGCCGCCCGAAAAATGATCGGCACCGAAATGAAACGTACCCGTCGCAAACTGCACCTTACCCAAAAGGAAGCCGTGGAATTACTGTCCGGTGGCGGCCACAACGCATTCTCTCGCTACGAACGTGGCGAGTTGCTTGCCCCTAAACCGTTGGTGCTGCTGATGCGGCTTTTGGATCGTCACCCACATTTGCTTGCGGATGCGAAAATCCTGGCAGAAGGCGCTGATTTGCGTGGTGCCTTCACCTACACCGTGAACGACGAAGCAGAAGCACTCAAGGTGTCCTAGCCCCAAAAAATAAACCCGGCAACAGGCCTAATTCCAGTCAGTTAAGAAGCAGCAAGAGCGAAAAGTAACCCGTGGCGAGGGAGCTTGCTCCCGCTGGGTCGCGAAGCGGCCCCAAAAATGGGACTGCTGCGCAGTCCAGCGGGAGCAAGCTCCCTCACCACAGGTACGGTGCTCACCCTTAACTGACTGGCATTAGGCACTAGGCCGGGTTTATCGTTTCAAGCATCGATCAATGCAAAATCTGGCTCAAGAACAACTTGGTCCGGTCATTCTGCGGGTTGTCGAAGAAGTCATTCGGCGCCGCCTGTTCCACGATCTCGCCCTTGTCCATGAAGATCACGCGGTTGGCCACGGTGCGGGCAAAGCCCATTTCGTGGGTCACGCACAACATGGTCATACCGTCTTCGGCCAGGCCGATCATGGTGTCCAATACCTCTTTGACCATTTCCGGGTCGAGTGCCGAGGTCGGCTCGTCGAACAGCATGATTTTCGGCTTCATGCACAAGGCGCGGGCAATCGCCACACGCTGCTGCTGGCCACCGGACAGTTGCCCCGGAAACTTGTGGGCCTGCTCCGGGATGCGCACGCGCTCCAGGTAATGCATGGCAATTTCTTCGGCCTTGCGCTTGGGCATCTTGCGCACCCACATCGGCGCCAGCGTGCAGTTCTGCAGGATGGTCAGGTGTGGGAACAGGTTGAAGTGCTGGAACACCATGCCGACTTCACGGCGGATCGCTTCGATCTGCTTGAGGTCGTTGGTCAGTTCCACGCCATCGACCACGATGCGGCCCTGCTGGTGCTCTTCCAGACGGTTGAGGCAGCGGATGGTGGTGGATTTGCCCGAACCCGACGGGCCACACAGCACAATACGCTCGCCCTGCTTGACGTTGAGGTTGATGTCTTTCAACACGTGGAACTGGCCGTACCACTTGTTGACGCCCTGCATCTGGATAATGCCTTCAGGGCTCACAGGCTGTTTGATCGCTTCGCTCATAACAACAACTCCTAACGCTTGTGGCCTGTGTCGAGCTTGTGTTCCAAATGAATGGAATAGCGCGACATACCAAAACAGAAAATCCAGAACACCAAGGCGGCGAACACGTAGCCTTCAGTGGCCATGCCCAACCATTTCGGGTCGGCGGCGGCTTGCTTGACGCTGTTGAGCAGGTCGAACAGGCCGATGATGATCACCAGGCTCGTGTCCTTGAACAGCGCGATAAACGTGTTGACAATGCCGGGAATGACCATCTTCAGGGCCTGCGGCAGAATCACCAGGCCCATGCTGCGCCAGTAACCCAAGCCCATTGCTGCGGCCGCTTCGTACTGCCCTTTGGGAATCGCCTGCAAGCCCCCGCGTACCACCTCGGCCACGTAGGCCGACTGGAACAGGATCACGCCAATCAGTGCGCGCAGCAGCTTGTCGATGCCCATGCCTTCCGGCAGGAACAGCGGCAGCATCACCGACGACATGAACAACACGGTGATCAACGGCACGCCGCGCCAGAATTCGATGAAGGTCACGCAGACCACACGAATCGCCGGCATGTTCGAGCGCCGCCCCAACGCCAGCATGATGCCCAGTGGCAAGGCGCCGGCGATGCCGACGGTGGCGATCACCAGGGTCAGCATCAGGCCGCCCCATTGGCTGGTCGCCACGTTGGCCAGGCCGAAGATCCCACCGTGCAGCAGGAAGAAGGCGATGATCGGGTACAGCACCAAAAAGCTCAGCCCGTAGATCGCCTTGCGTTGAAAGCGCGAGACGAACAACGGCGCCACGCCGACGATGGCCAGCCACACGGTCAGGTCTACGCGCCAGCGCAGGTCGCCGGGGTAGTAGCCGTACATGAACTGCCCGAAGCGCTGTTGGATAAACACCCAGCAGGCGCCCTCCTTCGTGCAATCGGCGCGTGTGGTGCCGACCCAGTTGGCGTCGATGATCGCCCAGCTCAGGATCGGCGGCACCACCAGGTAGATCAGGTAGAACGCCAGTAATGTCAGCAGCGTGTTGAGCCAGCTGGAGAACAGGTTGGCGCGCATCCATGCCATCGGCCCGAACACTTTGTTCGGCGGCGGCATATCAGGTTTGAAAGTATGCGTACTCATGGGCGTTTCCTCACCGCTCGATCAGCGCAATGCGCTTGTTGTACCAGTTCATCAGCAGGGAAATGCTGATGCTGATCGCCAGGTACACGCTCATGGTGATGGCAATGACTTCGATGGCCTGTCCGGTCTGGTTGAGTACCGTGCCGGCAAACAGCGAAACCATCTCCGGGTAACCGATACCGGCCGCCAGCGAGGAGTTCTTCGCCAGGTTCAGGTATTGGCTGGTCAGCGGCGGAATGATCACCCGCAGGGCCTGCGGGATGATGACCTTGCGCAGCATCGGCCCAGGGCGCAGGCCCAGGGAGCGCGCGGCTTCGGTCTGGCCGTGGCTGACGGACTTGATGCCCGACCGCACGATCTCGGCAATAAATGCTGCCGTGTAGACGGTCAGCGCCAGGGTCAGTGCCAGCAGTTCCGGGATGAGTACCCAGCCGCCGACAAAGTTGAAACCTTGCAGCTTGGGCATTTCCCAGTGCAGCGGTGCACCGAAGATCAAGGCGCACAGCGCCGGGATCAGGATGAACAGCGCCAGGCCCGCCCAGAATTTGTGGAAGGGTACGCCGGTTGCTTCGAAGCGTTTGTTGGCCCAACGCGCCATCAGCACGATTGCCACGATGGCGACGGCGATGCTGGCCACAAACGGCCAGAAACCGTCAGCGGCAAGCGCTGCCGGCATGTTCAGGCCACGGCTGCTGACAAAGAAGGTATCGCCGAAGTTGTGGCTGTTACGCGGCCCCGGCATGGTCAGGAACACCGCGAAGTACCAGAACAGGATTTGCAGCAGCGGCGGAATGTTGCGGAAGACCTCCACATACACCGTCGCCAGTTTGTTGATCATCCAGTTCGGCGACAGCCGCGCCACGCCGATCACGAACCCGAGCAGTGTCGCCAGGATCACGCCGATAAAGGTCACCAGCAAGGTGTTGAGCAAACCGATCACAAACACCCGGGCATAACTGTCCGATTCGGTGTAGTCGATCAGGTGCTGCGCGATACCGAAGCCGGCACTGCGCTCAAGGAAGTCGAAACCCGAGGTAATGCCTCGGTGTTGCAGGTTGGTCTGGGTGTTATTGAAGAGGTACCAGCCCAGCGAGACCACCGCCACAATCGTGATGATCTGGAAGAGCCACGCACGCACTTTGGGATCGCTGAAGCTGAGCTTCTGCTTTGGTGCGCCGATTTGATTTTGCATGAAGTGCCCCGGAAATAATGGAACAGAACATCACCCGGCGGTTGGCCCACCGGGTGACAGAACCATCAGCGATCAGCGCACAGGTGGTGCGTATTGAATGCCGCCGTTGTTCCACAGCGCGTTCAGGCCACGGTCGATTTCCAGCGGGGTGCTCTTGCCCAGGTTGCGCTCGAACACTTCACCGTAGTTACCGACTTGCTTGACGATCTGTACGACCCAATCTTTCTTCACTTTCAGGTCTTTGCCGTATTCACCGTCAGCACCGAGCAGACGTGCAACGTCCGGGTTCTTGGTGGATTTGGCTTCAGCCTCAACGTTTTTCGAGGTGATACCGGCCTCTTCAGCGTTGAGCATGGCGTAGCCAACCCAGCGCACGATGGCCAGCCACTCGTCGTCGCCGTTACGCACGACCGGGCCCAGAGGTTCCTTGGAAATGGTTTCCGGCAGAACCACGTAGTCTTTCGGCGCGGCCAGCTTGCTGCGCTGGGCGAACAATTGGGACTTGTCGGAAGTCAGTACGTCGCAACGACCGGATTCCAGCGACTTGGCGCTTTCATCGGAGGTGTCGAAGGTGATCGGGGTGTACTTCAGGTTGTTGCCACGGAAGTAGTCGGAAACGTTCAGCTCAGTGGTGGTACCGGCCTGGATGCAGATGGTTGCACCGTCCAGTTCCTTGGCACTTTTCACGCCCAGCTTGTTGTTTACCAGAAAGCCAATGCCGTCGTAGTAAGTGATGAAGCCTGGGAATTTCAGGCCCATGCCGGCATCGCGGGAGCTGGTCATGGTGGTGTTACGGGACAGAATGTCGACTTCGCCGGATTGAAGCGCGGTGAAACGCTCCTTGGCGTTCAACTGGCTGAATTTGACCTTGGTCGCGTCGCCGAAAACGGCAGCCGCCACAGCGCGGCAAACATCAGCGTCGATCCCCAGGATCTTGCCGCTGGCATCCGGTACCGAGAAACCCGGCAGACCGTCACTCACGCCACATTGCACAAAGCCTTTCTTCTGCACGGCGTCCAGCGTGGCGCCAGCTTGGGCGAAACCACTGACACCCAGTACAGCCGCCGCGGAAACGATGGCCAGGGTGGATTTCAATACCTTCATTCAAACCTCCAGTTGCTCTTGTTGTGTCGGAGCTCGAACCTCAGCGCACCCTTATGAGGCGATATCGACCCGTGTTGGCTTTTTTTGGGGTCAAGCGGCATGAGGTTGTTGCGATCAATCCAGTTGCTATCCCACAAGCGGCAGTCACTGATAGTGTTACCGTCCTGAGATAGCGCTGACATCGTTCAACACATAGCAAGGCCCGTACCAGAGTGCCGGCTGAGTCGATTCAGCCCACGGTCAATAGAAAAAGATTCAACCGTGCGACATCTTCTTAACAGATCAACCCATCGCGCACCGTTCCGACGCACCCAATCGGAGCGCACGCACATTAATGGAGCAGACATGACCGACCCCTTGATTCTTCAGCCCGCCAAGCCCGCAGACGCCTGCGTAATCTGGTTGCATGGCCTGGGTGCCGATCGCTACGACTTCCTGCCGGTGGCCGAAGCGTTGCAGGAAAGCTTGCTGACCACCCGCTTCGTTTTGCCCCAGGCACCGACCCGCCCGGTGACAATCAATGGCGGCTACGAGATGCCCAGTTGGTACGACATCAAGGCCATGAGCCCGGCGCGGTCGATCAGCCTGGAAGAGCTGGAAGTGTCGGCCAAAATGGTCACGGATTTGATCGAGGCACAGAAGAGAACCGGAATAGACGCTTCGCGGATTTTTCTCGCAGGTTTTTCCCAAGGCGGTGCGGTGGTATTCCACACGGCGTTTCTTAATTGGGAAGGCCCCTTGGGTGGTGTCATTGCCCTCTCCACCTACGCCCCCACCTTCGATAATGAGCTGGAATTATCTGCCAGCCAGCAGCGCATTCCAACGCTGTGTCTGCACGGCCAGTACGATGAAGTGGTACAGAACGCCATGGGTCGCACGGCGTATGAGCACCTGAAGAGCCGTGGTGTCACCGTGACATGGCAGGAATACCCAATGGGCCACGAAGTGTTACCCCAGGAGATACACGATATCGGCGCCTGGCTGACCGCGCGCCTGGGCTGAAACCCGGCGTTTATGTAGCCGTATGACAGACGCACTACGCCGCGCCCGATTCTTGCATTACACTGGCCGGCGTACATTCCTTAACCAATTAATGAGATCACCGTGCTCAAAGCACTTAAGAAGATGTTCGGCAAAAGCGAGGCTGAGCCGCTCGCGCCTGATTCCAGTGCTCCAACCCCCACGCCCGGCAGCCGCAATGACGGTCAGCAGCCAGGTCGGACCGCACCTGTCACCCCGCCGAAGAAGCCGACCGTGAAGCCGCCTGAACAGGCAGAGCCGGTTGAGGCCGCTCCCGCGCCAGTCGCGCCCAAGCCGCGCCGTGAACGTGCACCAAAACCGCCCGTGATCCCATGGAAACTCGAAGACTTCGTCGTCGAGCCCCTGGAAGGCAAGACCCGCTTCCACGATTTCAAACTGGCCCCGGAACTGATGCACGCCATCCAGGACCTGGGCTTCCCGTACTGCACGCCGATCCAGGCGCAGGTGCTCGGCTTTACCCTCGCCGGCAAAGACGCCATCGGTCGCGCCCAGACCGGTACCGGCAAGACCGCCGCCTTCCTGATCTCGATCATCACCCAGCTGCTGCAGACGCCACCGCCGAAAGAACGCTACATGGGTGAGCCGCGCGCACTGATCATCGCCCCGACCCGCGAGCTGGTGGTGCAGATCGCCAAAGACGCCGCCGACCTCACCAAGTACACCGGCCTCAACGTCATGACGTTCGTCGGCGGCATGGACTTCGACAAGCAGCTCAAGCACCTTGAAGCCCGTCACTGCGACATTCTGGTGGCCACGCCGGGCCGCCTGCTGGACTTCAACCAGCGCGGCGACGTGCACCTGGACATGGTCGAAGTGATGGTGCTGGACGAAGCCGACCGCATGCTCGACATGGGCTTTATCCCGCAAGTGCGCCAGATCATTCGCCAGACCCCACCGAAGGCCGAGCGCCAGACCCTGCTGTTCTCCGCGACCTTCACCGAAGACGTGATGAACCTCGCCAAGCAGTGGACCACCGACCCGTCCATCGTCGAGATCGAAGCGCTCAACGTCGCCAGCGAGAACGTCGAGCAACATATCTACGCCGTGGCCGGTGCCGACAAGTACAAGCTGCTCTACAACCTGGTCAACGACAACGGTTGGGAGCGCGTGATGGTGTTCGCCAACCGCAAGGACGAAGTGCGTCGCATCGAAGAACGCCTGGTGCGTGATGGTGTGAACGCCGCGCAACTGTCCGGCGATGTGCCGCAACACAAGCGCATCAAGACCCTGGAAGGTTTCCGCGAAGGCAAGATTCGTGTGCTGGTGGCCACCGACGTAGCGGGTCGCGGCATTCACATCGACGGCATCAGCCACGTGATCAACTTCACCCTCCCGGAAGTGCCGGACGACTACGTGCACCGCATTGGCCGTACAGGGCGGGCCGGGGCGGCGGGTGTGTCGATCAGCTTTGCTGGGGAGGATGACTCGTATCAGTTACCGTCAATCGAGACGCTGCTGGGTCGCAAGATCAGCTGTGAGACGCCGCCGACGCACCTGTTGCGCGCCGTGGAACGCAAGCGTCAGTAAGCTGAAATGCGATAAAAAATGTGGGAGGGGGCTTGCTCCCGATAGCGGTGTATCAGTCAACAGAGGTGTTGAATGTGCCACAGTTATCGGGGGCAAGCCCCCTCCCACATTTGATTTCAGCTGATGTTGAGATAGGTGTTCGGCTGGTTATTTCCAGCGATCCGCCGCTGCGTGATCGCTGTTGCGCCCCTCTACCCAGCGGGCGCCCTCAGGTGTGTTTTCCTTCTTCCAGAACGGCGCCCGGGTCTTCAGGTAGTCCATCACAAACGCACAGGCATCAAACGCGGCTTGGCGATGGGCACTGGCGGCGGCAACGAACACAATCGGCTCACCCGGCTCCAGCGCGCCGATGCGATGCAACACTTCCAACTTGAGCAGCGGCCAACGCTGCTCGGCCTCCACGGCGATCTTGGCCAACGCCTTTTCGGTCATGCCGGGGTAGTGCTCCAGGAACATCCCCGACACGTCGCGGCCGTCATTGAAGTCGCGCACATAGCCGACAAAGCTCACCACCGCGCCCACGCCGACATTGGCCGCGTGCATGGCATTCACCTCGACGCCCGGATCAAACGCCTGGGCTTGCACACGAATAGCCATGGTCAGCCTCCAGTCACGGGAGGGAAGAACGCCACTTCGTCACCCGCCTGCACCGGCTCATCGAGGCCGCACAACTCTTCGTTGCGCGCACACATCAGGCTGGTCTCGTTGAGCACTGCAAACTCCGGGTCACTGGCCAGCGCGAGGCGCACAGCATCGACGGTGGCGAACTCGCCCTCCATCTCCAGCGAATCAAGGCCCACAGCCTCTGCGTAACGCGCAAAAAACAATACGTTGATGCTCATGCCTGGTCCGCCTTGAAGTGCCCGCTTTTACCGCCGAGTTTTTCTAGCAGGCGAATACTTTCGATGGTCATGCCACGGTCTACAGCCTTGCACATGTCGTAGATGGTCAGCGCGGCGACGCTGGCAGCGGTCAACGCCTCCATTTCCACGCCGGTCTGGCCGGAGAGCTTGCAGCGCGCCACGATATGCACCGAGTCTGCGCCGTCGGCGCTCAGTTCGACCTTGACGCCGGTCAACATCAGCGGGTGGCAGAGGGGAATCAAGTCACTGGTTTTTTTCGCGGCCTGGATCCCGGCAATGCGGGCCACGGCAAACACGTCGCCCTTGGGGTGGGCGCCGTCGACAATCATTTTCAGGGTCTCGGGCAACATGCGCACGCGCGCTTCGGCCACCGCCTCACGGAACGTCACGGACTTGTCGGTGACGTCGACCATATGGGCGCGACCTTGGGAATCGAGATGAGTCAGCACAGGGATACTCCTGATCAGGAGCACCGATTGTAAACCTATCGCCGATCAAAATGTGGGAGGGGCAAGTGCCCTCCCACACTGACCGTATCTACAAGTGAGATTCGGCGTATTCGGCCAGAATCGAACGAGGCACCCCTTGCAGCGCGATGTGCACGCCGTTGGGGAAGTCTTTGAAGCGTTCCGTCAGGTAAGTCAGCCCGGAGCTGGTCGCGGACAGGTAAGGGGTGTCGATCTGTGCCAGGTTGCCCAGGCACACCACTTTGGAACCGGCGCCGGCACGGGTGATGATGGTTTTCATCTGGTGCGGCGTGAGGTTCTGGCATTCATCGATCAAAATCAGGCTTTGCTGGAAGCTGCGACCTCGGATGTAGTTGAGGGATTTGAACTGCAACGGCACTTTGCTGAGGATGTAGTCGACACTGCCATGGGTGTTTTCGTCATCCATGTGCAAGGCTTCGAGGTTGTCGGTGATCGCCCCCAGCCACGGCTCCATTTTTTCCGCTTCGGTGCCAGGCAGGAAACCGATTTCCTGGTCCAGGCCCTGCACGCTGCGGGTGGCGATGATGCGGCGATAGCGCTTGGTCACCATGGTCTGCTCGATAGCGGCAGCCAGGGCGAGGATGGTTTTCCCGGAGCCTGCGGCGCCGGTCAGGTTGACCAGGTGGATGTCCGGGTCGAGCAGCGCATACAGCGCCAGGCTCTGGTAGATATCACGCGGTTTCAGGCCCCAGGCTTCCTGGTGCAACAGGGGTTCCTGATGCAGGTCGAGGATCAACAGCTTGTCGACCTGGATCTCTTTGATCCAACCCACGAAGCCTTGTTCGTCGATGATGAATTCATTGATATGCACGGCCGGCAGGTTGTCGATCAGTTGCACCTGGTGCCAGGTGCGGCCATGGTCCTGACGGGTTTCGACCTTGCTGACAAGGTCCCAGAACGAGCCGGTCACGGTGTGATAGCCGCGGGACAGCATCGACACATCGTCGACCAGTTGGTCGGTACTGTAGTCCTCGGCAGCGATCCCACACGCTCGTGCCTTGAGGCGCATATTGATGTCTTTGGTCACCAGCACCAGGCGCAGGTCCTTGTCGCGTGCGTGCAGGTCGATCAATTGGTTAATGATTTTGTTGTCGTTCAGGTTTTCCGGCAGCAGGCTGTTGGGCTCGCTGCGCTTGCTCATCAGGATCGACAGCAAGCCTTTGGGCCCGCTTTTACCGCGCTGGATCGGGACGCCGACCTCGACGTCTTCCGGCGAGGCTTCGCCCAATGTCTTGTCGATCAGGCGGATGGCCTGGCGGCACTCGGCAGCCACGCTGTGGTGCCCGCTTTTGAGTTTGTCGAGCTCCTCAAGCACGATCATCGGAATGGCGACGTGGTGTTCTTCGAAGTTAAGCAGTGCGTTTGGATCGTGGATCAATACGTTGGTATCAAGCACATAAAGGATTGGCTGGTCGGAAGAAGGGTTACGTCCATGATCATCCATACTCGGTCACCTTTGTGGGAGCCAGTCGACGCAATACCTGGGCGGTGCTGCGCCTCGATTCGACCACCGACTGCACCTGAGTGACGTCAAGCGCAGTGCCCACATGAGGAGTCTTGGAAGACGCCACCTGTGCTGCAGGTTTCGGCGATCTGACTTCGTAATACCGCAAAACCCATGACAGAAAAAAGCACTTTGACGTTTTTTTGAAGTTTATTTTTCAGGATGACGAATAGCACTAGCCGAGCACCATGGTCCCCGTTAAAGTCGGAAGTCCGCCTGCATCGAAATGTCGCACAAAATCACCCCACAAATGCCTCATCCCCAACAGGACCGGGCATTTCAGCGAAAAGCCTCCCGGCAGTCCTGCCACCCCAAACCACTCTGCGCCGTTGCCTGCAACAAGATCGGCAAAGCCACCCGCGCCTTGTCCTGGGTGTCGTGAAACACGATGACCCCTTTGCGCCACAACAACATCAGCGTCAGCACCCGCTGCGCCGACTCATCGGCCTTGAGCTTGCCTGGTTCGTCCTGGGAATCGATGTCCCACAACGCCACCTGCAAGCCCTGGGCTTGAAAGAAGCCCTGGCTGTCCGCGCGACGCTGGCCATAGGGCGGCCGGAACAGCGGCACGTAGTTTTCCGGCATCAGGTTTTGGGCCAGCGATGCGCTGCGGGTGATGGAACTCTGCCAGTCCACCCAATGACTGTGCGAACGGTACTGCCACCCCTGGGTGCCAACGCACTGACCTTGATAGAGCGCCTCTACATCGGCGACCGAACTACGTTCCACACGGGTTTGCAGGCTGCTGCCAAGGGCGAAGAAGGTCGCATTCATCTTCTGTTTGCGCAGGTAATCGGTGAGCCAGTCGGTATTGCCACTGACCGGGGCCGGGCCGCCGTCGAACGTCAACAGGAACAGGCGGTCGTTGAATTCGTTGCCATTGCGCTCATGGTCGCCGAACAGTGCGACCTCGCTGCTGATTTGTGGGAACAGCGCAGCCTTGCGCAACAACTCGTCCAGGTAGCGCTCATGGAACACATGGCTGGGGTTGGCCCAGCCTATATAGAAGGAGTCTTCGCTTACCTCAAACTTGCCGGCCTGCTCGAGCAGATCATCCATGTTATCTACCAGATAGCAGAACGAGGCGTCGACTTCGCAACTCTGCTGGGCGAACGTGTAGTTCTCCAGCAGGCGCTGCCAGAGTTGGCGGCGCAGGTCGTCGATGGCGGCCATGTTGATGATCTTCAGGCCCAGGCGCTGATTGAGCGCGGCTTCATCCTGGCGCTCGCTGGCCAGTAGGCTGTGAGCGAACATCAGGATTTCGGCGCGTGAAGCCACATCGAACAGCGCCGGGCTGCTGAGCTTCTCGGGCCAGGTGCCACGGTCCAGGCTGGCTACATCCACCGGTGCCGCCTGGGCATTCAGGCAAAGCAGGCAAGCCGACAATAAAAGCGCTATTCGCACACGGGGTCTCCCTCTCCAGAGTCACCGGCCATCATAGCGGATCGCGCCTATCGCCATCATAGGTGGAGTCAAAACGCCCAACCCCCTAGAATCCCTCCACGTTTACAGGAGACGACTTCATGCTGATGGTGATTTCCCCCGCCAAGACCCTCGATTTCGAGTCAAAGCCGGTAACCCCGCGCTTCACCCAGCCGCAATACCTCGACCACTCCCAGGAGCTGATCGAACAATTGCGCGAACTGAGCCCGGCGCAAATCAGCGAATTGATGCACGTATCCGACAAGATCGGCGGCCTCAACGCTGCCCGCTTCGGCAGTTGGACGCCCGCCTTCACCCAAGCCAATGCCAAGCAGGCGTTGCTGGCGTTCAAGGGTGACGTCTACACCGGCCTGAATGCCGACACCTTCAGCGACGCCGATTTCACCTACGCCCAGGACCACCTGCGCATGCTCTCCGGCCTGTACGGCCTGCTGCGCCCGCTGGACCTGATGATGCCGTACCGCCTGGAGATGGGCACCAAACTGCCCAACGCCCGTGGCAAGGACCTGTACGCCTTCTGGGGCACCCGCATCAGCGAGTGGCTCAATGAAGCACTGGCCGCACAAGGTGATGACGTGCTGCTCAACCTGGCCTCCAACGAGTACTTCTCGGCGGTCAAGCGCACCGCCCTGAACGCGCGGATCATCAACACCGAGTTCAAGGACCTCAAGAACGGCCAGTACAAGATCATCAGTTTCTACGCCAAAAAGGCCCGGGGCATGATGAGCCGCTTCGTGATCGAAGAACGCATCAACGACCCGGCCAAGCTCAAGCAGTTCGATGTGCAGGGCTATCGCTTCAATGCCGAGCAGTCGAAGCCTGACAACCTGGTGTTTTTGCGCGATCACGCACCGGAATAAAGCCCTGCTCCGACCTCATCGACGCTAAAAATCAAATGTGGGAAGGGCAAGCCCCCTCCCACATTTTTGCCTGCATTCCACGCCCGAAATCGTCATTATTTTGGCGTCAAAAAATATTCAGGCGCTTCCCTAAAAATTCTTTCACTCGACATTTGTCGTTTTTTTTCGTAGTGGCACCAATTTTTTAAAACACTGGTGGCACAAAACTATCCCTTCGCGCCAACTCCCTATAACTACTGGCCCAAATAGCAAGTGCTATCAATATACTACCAGTGCCATCTTTCCTAATATTTCAAGAAATTTCTGGAAACAGGATGAGCGGCCTGGAACTTCGTCCTAAAGCACTGCTCATACCACCGGTAACGAAATTCTCTGTTCCTGTAGGAGATGACTTACATGGCAGACCAATGGAAGTAGCAAAGTTGTCACATGAACTTTGACTCAGTGGTCACATTACCAACCGATTAGTTGAGAGCGGCGATAAGGATCAATTGCCACGAACTATAGGCCAAGGCTGTGCTTACCCTAATGGGTCAGTGATAAAACCCAAGGCATTGATAGTTAAAGGCTAAACGCCTCTATCAAGGTCCTGCGGCACTGGCGCCAAGCCCTTCTCCCAGGAAGGCTGGCTGCATTTGAGGGCAAGCCCCAATAACAAGGCCAAGTTGCGCACAACTTGAGTGCAATAGTTAGTCACTCACTATTTAACATGCCTGTACGCGGTAAGTCGGCGTCTATTCGCCTAACTTTCGCGGCATCAGTGACGCTTGCAAACATGAATTCCGGCCTTAATAGGCACGATTAACACAGTCTTGAATGACGAAGAGGTAAATGCGATGCGCATCAGCATATTTGGTCTCGGTTACGTTGGCGCAGTATGTGCCGGTTGCCTGTCTGCCCGTGGCCACGAAGTGGTCGGCGTAGACATCTCCAAGGACAAGATTGACCTGATCAATGCAGGCAAATCGCCAATCGTTGAACCGGGTCTGGGCGAACTGTTGAGCCAGGGTATCGAAACCGGCCGGCTGCGCGGCACGACCAATTTCGCCGAAGCCATTCGCGACACCGACTTGTCGATGATTTGCGTCGGCACGCCAAGCAAGAAAAACGGCGACCTGGAACTGGATTACATCGAAGCGGTGTGCCGCGAAATCGGCCTGGTCCTGCGTGACAAAGCCACTCGCCACACCGTGGTCGTGCGCAGCACCGTTCTGCCTGGCACCGTGGCCAACGTGGTGATCCCGATCCTTGAAGACTGCTCGGGCAAAAAAGCCGGCGTCGACTTCGGTGTCGCGGTCAACCCGGAATTCCTGCGTGAATCCACCGCCATCGCCGACTACGACCTGCCACCGATGACCGTCATCGGCGAATTCGACAAAGCCTCCGGCGATGTCCTGCAGTCGCTGTACGAAGAACTCGACGCGCCGATCATCCGCAAGGACATCGCTGTCGCCGAAATGATCAAGTACACCTGCAACGTGTGGCACGCCACCAAGGTCACCTTCGCCAACGAGATCGGCAACATCGCCAAGGCTGTCGGCGTCGACGGTCGCGAAGTGATGGAAGTGGTCTGCCAGGACAAGACCCTCAACCTGTCCCAGTACTACATGCGCCCAGGCTTCGCGTTCGGCGGCTCGTGCCTGCCAAAAGACGTGCGCGCCCTGACTTACCGCGCAGGTTCCCTGGACGTGGAAGCACCGCTGCTCAACTCGCTGATGCGCAGCAACGAGTCCCAGGTGCAGAACGCCTTCGACATCGTCTCCAGCCACGACAAACGCCGCATCGCCTTGCTGGGCCTGAGCTTCAAGGCCGGCACCGATGACCTGCGCGAAAGCCCGCTGGTCGAACTGGCCGAAATGCTGATCGGCAAGGGTTACGACCTGAGCATCTACGACAGCAACGTCGAGTACGCCCGTGTCCACGGTGCAAACAAAGACTACATCGAAGGCAAGATCCCGCACGTGTCGTCCCTGCTCAATTCGGACTTCGATGACGTGATCAACAACTCCGACGTGATCATCCTGGGCAACCGCGATGAGAAGTTCCGTGCCCTGGCGCATAACGCACCGCACGGCAAGCAAGTCGTCGACCTGGTGGGCTTCATGTCCGCAGCCACCAGCGTCAGCGGCCGCACCGAAGGCATTTGCTGGTAACAGCAACGGCAAGTTCCGGGCTGCAAGCGTACCAATCCCCAGCGCTTGCAGCCTGGAGCCTTCTTCACCTTCGGATGACGCTTATGTCCAAGTTAAAACACGTACTGCTCCAATCCGCCGGCTGGCTGTTCTTTCTGAGCCTGCTGATGGGTCTCGCCGCGTTGTTGCCGGCGAGTACGTTCGACTCCGAGTCGAAGAATTTTATTTTCCTGATTGGCGCCGTCGGTATCTGGCGCTACTCGATGGGTGCAACGCATTTCTTTCGCGGCATGCTGTTCCTGTACGTGGTCTACCCGCACCTGCGCCGTAAAGTGCGCAAGCTGGGCAAGGCTGCCGACCCGTCCCATGTGTTCCTGATGGTCACCAGTTTCCGTATCGATGCGCTGACCACCGCGCAGGTCTACAGCTCGGTGATCCGTGAAGCCATCGAATGCGGCTTCCCCACCACCGTGGTCTGCTCGCTGGTGGAAATGTCCGATGAGCTGCTGGTGAAGAGCCTGTGGGAACGCATGAACCCGCCGGAGCATGTGAAGCTCGACTTCGTGCGTATCGCCGGCACCGGCAAGCGCGATGGCCTGGCATTCGGTTTCCGCGCCATCTCCCGCCACCTGCCGGACGACCGTGCCGTGGTTGCGGTGATCGACGGCGACACCGTGCTCGCCGAAGGCGTCGTGCGCAAGACCGTGCCGTGGTTCCAGCTGTTCGGTAATGTCGGTGGCCTGACCACCAACGAGTTCTGCGAAGTACGCGGCGGCTACATCATGAGCGAGTGGCACAAACTGCGCTTCGCCCAACGCCACATCAACATGTGCTCCATGGCCCTGTCCAAGCGCGTACTGACCATGACCGGTCGTATGTCGGTGTTCCGTGCCAGCGTCGTCACCGACCCGGGCTTTATCGCCGACGTGGAAAGCGACTCGCTGCAACACTGGCGCCTGGGCCGCTTCAAATTCCTCACCGGTGATGACAAATCCAGCTGGTTCAGCCTGATGCGCCTGGGCTACGACACCTTCTACGTGCCGGATGCGGCGATCAACACCGTGGAACACCCACCGGAAAAGAGCTTTATCAAGGCCAGCCGCAAGCTGATGTTCCGCTGGTACGGCAACAACCTGCGCCAGAACTCCCGCGCCCTGGGCCTGGGTGTTCGCCGCCTCGGCCTGTTCACCAGCGTGGTGCTGTTCGACCAGCGCGTGTCGATGTGGACCTCCCTGCTCGGCCTGACCGTGGCGATCATCGCCACCTTCAAGTACGGCGGCGCGTTCATCCTTGCGTACCTGCTGTGGATCGGCATCACTCGCCTGATCCTGACCCTGCTGCTGTCGTGCTCCGGCCACACGATCGGCCCGGCGTACCCGATGATTCTCTATTACAACCAGATCATGGGCGCGTTGGTGAAGATCTACGTGTTCTTCCGCCTTGATCAACAGTCCTGGACCCGCCAGGACACCAAACTGACCCGCGATTTGGCCAGCTTTCAACGTTGGTTCAACACCTGGTCGTCTCGGACCATGACCTTCTCCGCCGGCAGCATCTTCGTTGCCGTGTTGCTGATGATGGTCTGACCCTGCCAAGCCTGAATTAACTCTAGGAAATGCCCTGATGAACAGTCCAGTAAACGCCAACGTAGTCCACGAATCCGAAGCCCAGCGCCAGCACGCCCGTGTCAAAATCCCGGCCAAGCTGCGCTTCTTCAACACTGACCGCACCCAGACCGAAGCACGGGTGATCGACCTCTCCGCCGGCGGCCTGGCGTTCACCGCCACCCAACCGCTGACCATCGGTGAAGTGCACAAGGGTCGCCTGCAGTTCGTCATCGATAACCTCGGCCTGGCGATGGACGTGGAGCTGCAGATTCGCTCCTACGATCGCCAGACCGGCCGCACCGGTTGCCAGTTCCAGAACCTCGACGCCCAGGATATTTCCACCCTGCGCCACCTGATCACTTCGCACCTGTCCGGTGACATCGTGACCATGGGCGACGTGCTGGCGACCTTGCAGCGCGACAACTTCACCAAGGCGCGCAAGGTCAAGGACAGCGGCAGCAATATGAGCGCCTTCGGCCGCCTGCGCGCCGTGACGTTCAGCCTGGCGATCTTCCTGGTGGGCCTGGCGGCGTTCGGCTTTGTCTTCAAGTCGGTGTATGGCATGTATTTCGTCAGCCACGCACAGGCTGGCCTGGTGAGCGTGCCCGGCATGAACGTAACGATGCCGCGCGACGGCACCGTGCAAAGCTTGCTCAAAGGTGACGCGATCGCCGCCAAAGGCGCGCCGCTGGCGACCTTCAGCACCAGCATGCTCGATGTGCTCAAGGGCCACTTGGACGAAGACCAACTGCAACCGGCCAAGGTTGAGGAACTGTTCGGCAAGCAAATGACTGGCACCTTGACGTCGCCGTGCGACTGCATCGTTGCCCAGCAACTGGTCGCCGACGGTCAGTACGCCAGCAAAGGCGACGTGATCTTCCAACTGGTGCCGCGCGGCGCCCAGGCCAATGTTGAAGCACGCTTCACCTACCGTCAGTTCGCTGATGTTCGCCCAGGTACACCCGTGAGCTTCCAGGTGGCCGACGAAGAACAGCTGCGCACCGGCACCATCGTCAGCAGCACCAGCCTGAACAGCGCCGACCTGTCCTCCGACATCCGCGTACAGATCAAACCTGACGCACCGCTGGACAGCACCTACGCCGGCCGCCCAGTCGAAGTGATCAGCGACCGTGGCCCATCGCTGAACTGGCTGATCGATAAAGCCATGGCCCACGGTCTGTAAGCGAGGACATGCCTGTGATGACTATCCCAAACACACCGCATTCCCTGCGGGAGCGGGCTTGCTGTGGCGAGGGCGCTTGCTCCCGTTCGACAGCGCAGCTGGAGCCGGCTTTTGGGGGCGCTACGCACCCCAGCGGGAGCAAGCTCCCTCGCCACAAAAGCAGTTGCCAATTGGGTTCAGTAGCGTTGCTGGCACTCGCAGTCAGCCTCGCCGGTTGCGCCGGCCTGCCCGACCAACGCCTGGCCAATGAAGCGCTCAAGCGTGGCGACACCGTCACCGCGCAGCAGAATTACCAGCAACTGGCAGACCTGGGTTACAGCGAGGCCCAAGTGGGCCTGGCCGATATCCAGGTAGGCACCCGCGACCCGGCGCAAATCAAACAGGCTGAAGCCACTTACCGTGCGGCGGCGGACACCTCGCCCCGTGCCCAAGCACGCCTCGGTCGCCTGCTGGTAGCCAAGCCAGGCAGCACCGAAGCCGAACACCATGAAGCCGAAGGCCTGCTGAAAAAAGCCTTCGCCAATGGCGAAGGCAACACGCTAATCCCGCTGGCGATGCTGTACCTGCAATACCCGCACAGCTTTCCGAATGTGAACGCCCAGCAGCAGATCAGCAAGTGGCAAGCAGCGGGTTATCCGGAAGCCGGCTTGGCCCAGGTGCTGCTGTATCGCACCCAGGACACCTACGACCAGCATCTGGATGATGTCGAGCGCATCTGTAAAGCCGCGCTGAACACCACCGACATCTGCTACGTCGAGCTGGCCACCGTCTACCAGAAAAAAGCCGAGCCCGAAAAACAGGCCGAACTGCTCAAGCAGATGGAAGCCGGTTACAGCCGTGGCACCGTCACCGCTCAGCGTGTTGATAGCGTGGCACGTGTGTTGGGCGACGCCTCCCTGGGCAAGCCTGACGAGAAAACCGCCCAGGCCCTGCTGGAAAAAATCGCCCCTGGCTACCCGGCTTCATGGGTCAGCCTGGCGCAACTGCTCTACGACTTCCCAGAATTGGGCGACGTCGACCAGATGATGAAGTACCTGGACAACGGCCGCGCCGCCGACCAGCCGCGCGCCGAGCTGTTGCTGGGCAAGCTCTACTACGAAGGCAAGTGGGTGCCGGCGGACGCCAAGGCGGCCGAAGCGCATTTCCAGAAAGCCGTGGGCCGCGAAGTGGCCGCCGATTACTACCTCGGCCAGATCTACCGCCGTGGCTACTTGGGCCAGGTCTACTCGCAAAAAGCCCTGGATCACTTGCTGACCGCTGCGCGCAACGGCCAGAACAGCGCCGACTTCGCCATCGCCCAGTTGTTTTCCCAAGGCAAGGGCACCAAGCCCGACCCATTGAATGCCTATGTCTTCAGCCAATTGGCTAAAGCCCAGGACACGCCAGAGGCCAATGACTTGGCCACGCAGCTGGAAGCACCGCTGACGCCTGAGCAACGCGCTCAAGGCCAACGCCTGGTGCAACAGGAACTGGCCACCCGCGGCACCCTGGCCCAGAGCACGCTGCAACTGCACGCCCTGGAAGAAGAAGACGGCGAGGAATCCCTATGAAGCTCAACCCATTCGTCAAAGCCGGCATCGGCCTGACCTTCGCCTTGCTGTGGTCGTGCCCGACCCTGGCCGCACTGACCGAAGCGAAGAACTTCGGCCTGGAAGTCAAAGCCACCGCACAGTCCGAAGATGACCGTGACCTCGGCACGCAGAAAGGCGGCGACGTCAACGGCATCGGCCTCGACCTGCGCCCGTGGATCTACGGCGAAAGCGGCGCGTGGAGCGCCTACGCCATGGGCCAGGCAGTGGTGTCGAGCGACATCATCGAGACCGACACCCTGCAACAATCGGCGGATGACGAAAACCAGCAGACCACCAACGACGACCGCAAGACCAAGAAAAACTACTTGGCCATGCGCGAATTCTGGGTCGGCTACAGCGGCTTCACGCCCTACCCCGGCGAGATCCTCAAGCTGGGTCGCCAACGCCTGCGCAATGACGACGGCCAATGGCGCGACACCAACATCGAGGCGCTGAACTGGACCTTCGACACCACCCTGCTCAAGGCCAATGTCGGCGTCGCTGAACGCTTCAGCGAATACCGCACCGACCTCAAGGAACTGTCGCCCAAGGACAAGGATCGCCAGCACCTCTACGCTGACGCCGCCTACCAGTGGACGCCCGGCCAGTGGGTCGGCCTGCGTGGTCACCACACCCATGACAACGGCAAGCTCGACTTCCCGGAACCCGGCGTGCCCACCGACTCGCTGGACAAACGCGAGAACGGCGACCTGACCTGGCTCGGCATCGAAGCCAACAGCGACGCCTACAACTGGCGCAACACCAACACGGTCAATTACTGGGCCAGCGTCACCGGCATGAGAGGCGACCGCGATTCGGTCAATGCCTTGAACGCCGACGGCACCCGCCCGACAGAGGCCAAGCGCAGCGATGACGTCAGTGGCTGGGCTACCGACCTGGGTATCCGCTTGCGTCTGGACCCTCAATGGCAAGTGGGTGCGGCCTACGCCCGCGCCAGTGCCGAATACGAGCAGAACGGCCTGCAAAGCAACCGTTCGAACTTCACCGGCACCCAATCCCGCCTGCACCGTTTCGGCGAAGCGTTTCGCGGCGAGATGAACAACATGCAGTCCATGAGCCTGTTCGGTTCCTGGCAGCTGCGCGAGGACTACGACGCCAGCCTGGTGTACCACAAGTTCTGGCGTGTCGACGGCAACAAGCCGGTGGGCAGCAACGGTATCGACGCCGTGCAGAACAACACCGACGACGTGACCGGCGCGATCCTGTCCAGCACTTCCCTGCCGCTTGAAGACGGCAAGAAAGGCCTGGGCCAGGAGATGGACTTGGTGGTCACCAAGTACTTCAAGAAAGGCCTGCTGCCGGCCGCGCTCAGCCAGTCGATCGACGAACCGTCGGCCCTGGTGCGCTTCCGGGCGGGTGTGTTCAAGCCGGGTGATGCCTATGGCAGCCAGGTCGACTCGTACATGCACCGCGCGTTTGTCGACGTGATCTGGAAATTCTGATGGGAGCCTGCGCAATGAACCCTCAAGCCCTCAAAGGCTCGGCCATGCTGGCGGCAGCGATGCTGCTGGCAAGCGGTGCTGCCATGGCCGATGTCGCGCCGCAGGCTAAAGCGCCGACCATCGCCAAAGAACTGCAACAGGCCAAGACCTACACCATCTCCAGCCCGCCGACCGCGCCGCTGGAAATGGCCAAGCCGGCCCTGCCCGACCTGTCGGGCTACACCGACGCGGCGATGGAAAAGAAGATCGTGCGCGCCAAGCCGGGCAAAATCAGCATCCGCCGCATGATGCAGGAAGACGCCCTCAAGGACTTCATCGGCGGTGACAACAAGATGGCTGAATGGGTGGTGCGCCAGCACGGCATTCCCCAGGCGATCTTCATCGACGACGGCTACATGAACCTCAAGGACTTGCTCGGCAAAGTGCCTAAGCAGTACCTGAGCGAAACCTCGCCGGGTGTGTTCCTGGCCAAGCTGCCGATCGTGGTCGGACGCAAGGGCATCCTGGAAATCGACAAGAAAACCCAAGAGCTGCGCCTGTCCCAGGAAGCCGGTTCGTTCCTGATCAACGACGGCCAGCTGTTTGTGCGTGACACCAAAGTCACCGGCTGGAGCGAAAAGGCCAACGGCCCCGCGCTGTACAAGTCACCCAAGGAGTTCCGCCCGTTCCTGCTGGCCTGGGGCGGTACCGAGACCTACATCTCCAACACCAAGATGGCCAGTTTCGGCTACGCCAACAGTAAGTCGTACGGGGTGAGTATTTCCCAGTACACGCCGAACATGGCCAAGGTGCTCAAGCGCGCTGAGCCGACGGGCTGGATCATCGACTCCGAGTTCTCGGACATGTGGTACGGCTTCTACTGCTACGAGACCACAGGCTTTGTGATCAAGGGCAATACCTACAAAGACAACATCGTCTACGGCATTGACCCCCACGACCGTTCCCACGGCCTGATCATCGCGGACAACACCGTCTACGGCACCAAGAAGAAGCACGGCATCATCATTTCCCGGGAAGTGAACGACAGCTTCATCTTCAATAACCGCAGCTACGACAACAAGCTGTCGGGCCTGGTACTCGACCGTAACAGCGTCAACAACTTCGTCGCCGACAACGAGTTCTACCGCAACCACACCGACGGCATCACGCTCTATGAGAGCGGCGACAACCTGCTGTGGGGCAACAAGGTGATTGCCAACCGTCGCCACGGTATCCGGGTGCGTAACAGCGTCAACATCAAGCTGTACGAAAACACCTCGATGGCCAACGGCCTGACCGGCCTCTACGGCCACATCAAGGACTTGACCGACACCGACCGCGACATCGCCCTCGACCCGTTCGACGCCAAGGTCTCGCTGATCGTGGTCGGCGGTGAACTGGCGGGTAACGGTAGCGGGCCGCTGTCCATCGACTCGCCGTTGAGTGTCGAGTTGTACCGCGTGTCGATGCTGGCGCCGACCAAATCCAGCGGCATCAGCTTCAACGGCGTGCTGGGCGATCGCCAGGAAGAGATTCTCGACCTGTTGGTGCGCCAGCAGAAAGCCGTGCTGATCGACCCTGTCGAACGCCAGACCGAATTGCAGGACTGAGGATGACCCTTATGCACCCACACATGATCAAATTGCTGAGCCTCTCGGGTCTGACCCTCGGCCTGCTCGCGGCCAGCCAGGGCGTGCGCGCCGACGAAATCAAGGCGCCGACCTTCACCGCCGAACCGTGCTGCAGCCTGTGCCCGGCCGCCCACGACGCGAAGAACTACACCACGCGTTACCAGCAGAACTTCACCACCCTAGTGCAAGCCCAGGGCGACTGGCTGTTCCGTACCCAGGAAGACCTGCGCACCGAATTCGACACCACCCCGTCCGGCTACAAGCGCATGCAGCAGTTGCACGATGCGTTCAAGGCCAAGGGCGTGGAACTGGTGGTGGTCTACCAGCCGACCCGTGGCCTGGTGAACCGCAACAAACTCAACCCGGAAGAAAAGGCCAAGTTCGATTTCGACAAGGCGTTGGGCAACTACAAGACCATGCTTGGCCGTTTCGCCAAGATGGGCTACGTAGTGCCGGACCTGTCGCCGTTGACCAACGAGCAGCTTCCGGACGAATTGCCGGCCCACGATTTCTACTTCCGCGGCGACCAGCACTGGACCCCGTACGGCGCCCAGCGCACCGCGAAAATCGTCGCGGCCAAGGTTAAGCAAATGCCTGAGTACGCCGAGATTCCCAAGCGCGAATTCGAGACCAAGCGCTCCGGGCGCATGGGCAAGACCGGTACCTTGCACAACATGGCCGGGCAACTCTGCGGCACCAGCTACGCGATCCAGTACATGGACCAGTTCACCACCGAGCCCAAGGGCGAAGCGGGCGACGGCGACCTGTTCAGCGATTCGGGCAACCCGCAGATCACCTTGGTCGGCACCAGCCACAGTGGCAAGAACTACAACTTCGCCGGCTTCCTGGAAGAGGAAATCGGTGCCGACATCCTCAACGTCGCCTTCCCTGGCGGCGGCCTGGAAGGTTCGATGATCCAGTACCTGGGCAGCGACGAATTCCAGAAGAGCCCGCCGAAAATTCTCATCTGGGAATTCTCGCCGCTGTATCGCCTCGACCAGGAAACCATCTACCGCCAGATGATGGCGCTGCTGGACAACGGCTGCGAAGGCAAGACCGCGCAGATGAGCGCCAGCACCACATTGAAACCCGGCAAGAACGAATTGCTGGTTAACAGTTCGAACAAAGACCTGCGCAACGCCAACCATCAGGTTGATATCCGCTTCGCCGATCCGTCGGTGAAAACCTTGCAAGCCACCCTCTGGTACATGAACGGGCGCCACGAGGACATCAAGATCGAGAAACCCGAAACATCCGATACAGACGGGCGTTTCGCCTTTGAACTGCGCACCGATGAAGACTGGGCCTCGCAGAACTTGCTGGCCGTGGAAGTGCAGGGCCCCGAAGCGGGCGCTGCCGCGCAGAAAGTCGAAGCGAAAATTTGCACACGCAACGTATTCCCGGCGGGCGGTCAACAGACCGCTGCTGCCGGGCAATGAGGTTACCTATGCAGAAGTTATTGATTCCAACGCTGCTGGGCCTGGCGATGTTCGCCGGCTCAGTCAACGCCGCCGCGCCACTGCGTCCACCCCAGGGGTATTTCGCCCCGGTGGAAGCGTTCAAGACCGGCGACTTCAAGAATGACTGCGACGCCATGCCGCCGCCGTACACCGGCTCGCTGCAATTTCGCAGCAAGTACGAAGGCTCGGACAAGGCCCGTTCCACGCTGAACGTGCAATCCGAAAAAGCCTTTCGCGACAGCACCGCCGACATCACCAAGCTGGAAAAAGACACCAGCAAGCGCGTGATGCAGTTCATGCGCGACGGTCGTCCGGAGCAGCTGGAATGCACCTTGAATTGGCTTACGAGCTGGGCCAAGGCCGACGCGTTGATGTCCAAGGACTTCAACCACACCGGCAAATCCATGCGCAAATGGGCATTGGGCAGCATGGCTTCGGCCTATGTGCGCCTGAAGTTCTCGGACTCGCACCCGCTGGCCAACCACCAGCAGGAATCGCAGCTGATCGAAGCCTGGTTCAACAAACTGGCCGATCAGGTGGTGAGCGATTGGGACAACCTGCCGCTGGAAAAAACCAACAACCACTCCTACTGGGCCGCCTGGTCGGTGATGGCAACGTCCGTCGCCACCAACCGCCGCGACCTGTTTGATTGGGCCGTCAAGGAATACAAGGTCGGCGTGAACCAGGTCGATGACCAGGGCTTCCTGCCGAACGAGCTGAAGCGTCAGCAACGGGCGCTGTCGTACCACAACTACGCCCTGCCGCCGCTGTCGATGATCGCCAGTTTTGCCCTGGTCAACGGTGTGGACCTGCGCCAGGAAAACAACAGCGCGCTCAAACGCCTGGGCGACAAAGTGCTGGCCGGGGTGAAAGACCCGGAGATCTTCGAGAAGAAAAACGGCAAAGAGCAGGACATGAAAGACCTCAAGGAAGACATGAAATACGCCTGGCTTGAGCCCTTCTGCACCCTCTACACCTGCGCCCCGGATGTGATCGAGCGCAAGCACGGGATGCAGCCGTTCAAGACGTTCCGCCTCGGGGGTGACCTGACCAAGGTCTACGACCCGACGCATGAAAAAGGCAACAAAGGTTCCTGACGAAACACGGTAAAAAATGTGGGAGGGGGCTTGCCCCCTCCCACAGTTTGAGTCGGTTTCGTCAGTAGGAATGTAGTACCGCCCTCCCCGTCTTTTCGTGGGGGGTTTGGGGGGGCTCTGGCCCTTGACTGTTGGTTAAACATGGAGAGATCGGGATGGTTTTCTCGTCCAATGTGTTCCTGTTTCTGTTCTTGCCGATCTTTCTCGGCTTGTACTATTTGAGCGGGCAACGCTATCGCAACCTGCTGCTACTGTTGGCCAGCTACGTGTTCTACGCCTGGTGGCGAGTGGACTTCCTGGCGCTGTTCGCCGCTGTGACGCTGTGGAACTACTGGATCGGCCTCAAGGTCGGTGCAGCCGGCGTGCGCACCAAGCCGGCTCAACGCTGGCTGCTGTTGGGCGTGGTGGTCGACCTGTGCATCCTCGGCTACTTCAAGTACGCCAACTTCGGCGTCGACAGCATCAACGTGATGATGAAGTCGGCGGGCCTTGAGCCGTTCATCCTGACCCACGTGCTGTTGCCGATCGGTATCTCGTTCTACATCTTCGAGTCCATCAGCTACATCATCGACGTGTACCGTGGCGATACCCCGGCGACCCGCAACCTGATCGACTTTGCGGCGTTCGTGGCGATTTTCCCGCACCTGATTGCCGGCCCGGTGTTGCGTTTCCGCGACCTGGCCGACCAGTTCAACAACCGCACCCACACCCTCGACAAGTTCTCCGAGGGCTGCACGCGGTTCATGCAGGGTTTCATCAAGAAGGTCTTCATCGCCGACACCCTGGCGGTGGTGGCCGACCATTGCTTCGCCCTGCAAAACCCGACGACCGGCGATGCCTGGTTGGGCGCGCTGGCCTATACCGCACAGCTGTACTTCGACTTCTCCGGCTACAGCGACATGGCCATCGGCCTGGGCTTGATGATGGGTTTCCGCTTCATGGAAAACTTCAAGCAGCCGTACATCAGCCAGTCGATCACCGAGTTCTGGCGTCGCTGGCACATCAGCCTTTCCACCTGGCTGCGTGACTACCTGTACATCACCCTGGGCGGCAACCGTAAAGGCACGCTGACCACTTACCGCAACCTGTTCCTGACCATGCTGCTCGGTGGCCTGTGGCACGGTGCGAACATCACTTACATCGTGTGGGGCGCCTGGCATGGCATGTGGCTGGCGATTGAAAAAGCCATCGGCCTCAACACCTCGCCGCGCAGCTTCAACCCCGTGCGTTGGGCCTTTACCTTCCTGCTGGTGGTGATGGGCTGGGTGATCTTCCGCGCCGAAAACCTGCACGTCGCCGGCCGCATGTACGGTGCAATGTTCAGCTTTGGCGAGTGGTCGCTCTCGGAACTCAACCGCGCCAACCTCACCGGCCTGCAAGTGGCAACCCTGGTGGTGGCGTACGCAACATTGGCGTTCTTTGGCCTGCGCGACTTCTACACCAACCGCCCTGCCGAGAAAACCAAACCAGCCGATCCGAGCCTGATCAAGGCCGTACCGGGCGACAACCCCGGCAGCATCCACGAGCCAGGCTTCACCGTTGGCCAGGATGCCGCCGTGCAACCGGCCTACTGGACCGCTGACTGGCCACGCTACGCCATGCGCGCTGCAGTGCTGCTGCTGTTCGTGGCGTCGATTCTCAAACTGTCGGCGCAGAGTTTCTCGCCGTTCCTTTACTTCCAATTTTGAGGGAGCCGACCATGACCCGATCATTGCGCGTCCTCTATATCGGCCTGTTCCTGGTGCTGCTGCTAGCCCTGGGCGCCTGGTCGCTGCGCAGTTTCTTCGGCTTCAGCACCAATGCCGACGCGACCGTGCTCAACGGTCGCTGGACCAAGGCCGTCGAAACCCACTACGACGAGGAGTTCCCGATCAAGCGATTGGGCACCAACCTCTGGGCGGCGCTGGACTACAAGCTGTTCAACGAAGGCCGCCCTGGCGTGGTGCTGGGCCGCGATCACTGGCTCTACAGCGACGAGGAGTTCAACCCTGCCGTCAACGAAGACCAGAACCTTGAAGGCAACTACGCGCTGGTCGAAGGCGTACGCCAGAAGCTCAAAGCCCAAGGCATTCAGCTGGTGATGGCAATCGTGCCGGCCAAGGTGCGCCTGTACCCGGAACACTTGGGTGAGGTCAAACCGGCCAGCATCCACGCCAACCTGTACCAGGACTTCCATGCCCGTGTCGCTGCCGACAAGATCATCGCCCCGGACCTGCTCGGCCCGCTGCAACAGGCCAAGCTCGGCGGCAAGCAAGTGTTCCTGCGTACCGACACTCACTGGACCCCGGACGGTGCTGAAATCGCCGCCAAGCAGTTGGCCAAGACCATCGCCGACAAGACGCCGCTCAACGGTGAGCCACAGCGCTTTGTCACCGAAGCGGAGAAGACCGAACCGCACAAAGGCGACCTGCGTCTATTCCTGCCGCTGGACCCGCTGTTCGAAAACCTGATGCCGCCTAAAGAGCCGCTGGAAAAACGCGTGACGCACCTGGCCGAAACCAAAGGCGACGACGCGCTGTTCAGCGACAGCGAAACCCCAGTGGCACTGGTGGGCACCAGCTACAGCGCCAACCCTAACTGGAACTTCGTCGGCGCCCTCAAGCAAGCCCTGGGCAGCGACGTGATCAGCTACGCCGAAGACGGCCATGGCCCGATCCTGCCGATGCTCAGCTACCTCAAAAGCGATGACTTCAAGAACAACCCGCCTCAGGTGCTGATCTGGGAGTTTCCTGAACGTTATCTGCCCGTGAACAACGAAATCGGTGATGCCGACCCCTCGTGGGTTGCGCAGCTTAAACAAGCCGGTTCGCGCCAACAGAACATGGCACTGAATACACCCGTTAACCATCAAAAATCCGAGACGCCCGACCGGGCGCAAAACTGAAAGAGAGGTAACTCACATGACTTTCACTACTACTCCGCGTCGTCTCGCTAAGACTCTGGCCCTGGCTGCCGGTATGAGCGTGGTATCCCTGTCCGCCTTCGCCGGTGACGCTGCCTTGTACGGCCCTGTCGCACCGAAAGGCTCAAGCTTCGTGCGCGTCTACAACGCCTCCAACCAGGAAGTCAGCGCGACGGTTGGCAGCACCAACCTCAGTGAAGTGGCCCCGCTGGCCAGCAGCGACTTCAGCTTCATGCCGGGGGGTGACTACAGCGCCAAGATCGGCAGCCAGACCGTGCCGGTCAAACTCGCCGCCGATCACTACTACACCTTGGTCAACAACAGCAGCGGCCAGCCCCAGCTGATCGAAGAACCGCCGTTCAAGAACAAGCAGAAATCCCTGGTGCGCGTGCAGAACCTCAGCGACAAGGCCCTGACCCTGAAAACCGCTGATGGCAAGACGGATGTGGTCAAGTCGGTGGCGGCCAAGGGCCGTGGCGAGCGCGAGATCAACCCGGTGAAGGTGAGCCTGGCGCTGTATGACGGCGACAAAAAAGTCGGCGACGTGAAGCCGGTGGCCCTGGAACGCGGTGAGGCCGCGGTGCTGTACGTGACCGGTTCGGGTTCGAGCATTTCGCCAGTCTGGGTAAAACGCCCGGTATCGACCCGCTAACTATTTTCCTGTGGGAGCCGGGCTTGCCCGCGATGGCATCACCTCGGTGTCACTGACAGACCGAGTCGCCTGCATCGCAGGCAAGCCGGCTCCCACAAGGACCGAGACAAAAACAAGAGTGAAACGACAAACCTTCGTAGCTCTGACCCAAATTGATTCAAGGAGAAACACATGATCCCAGTAATCCTCTCCGGTGGTAGCGGCTCACGTCTTTGGCCGCTTTCGCGTAAACAGTTCCCGAAACAATTCCTGGCCCTGACCGGCGAGCACACGCTGTTCCAGCAAACCCTGGAACGCCTGGTGTTCGAAGGCATGGACACCCCGATCGTGGTCTGCAACAAGGACCACCGTTTTATCGTCAACGAGCAATTGGCCAACCGTAAACTGGAATGCCAACGCATCCTTATGGAACCCTTCGGGCGCAACACCGCGCCGGCCGTGGCCCTGACGGCAATGATGCTGGTCAATGAAGGCCGCGACGATCTGATGCTGGTGCTGCCGGCCGACCACGTGATCGACGACCAGAAAGCCCTGCAACGCGCCCTGGCCCTGGCCACCGTGGCCGCTGAACGCGGCGAGATGGTGTTGTTCGGCGTGCCGGCGACCCGTCCGGAAACCGGTTATGGCTACATCAAGTCCACCAACGATTCGCTGCTGCCGGAAGGCGTGAGCCGCGTGCAGCAGTTCGTGGAAAAGCCGGATGAAAAACGCGCCGTCGAGTTCGTCAAAAGCGGCGGTTATTTCTGGAACAGCGGCATGTTCCTGTTCCGCGCCAGCCGGTTCCTTGAAGAGCTGAAAAAGCACGATCCCGACATCTACGACACCTGCGTGCTGACCCTGGAGCGCAGTGAACAGACCGCCGACACCGTGACGTTGGACGATGCCACCTTCGCTTGCTGCCCGGACAATTCCATCGACTACGCCGTGATGGAAAAAACCCAGCGTGCCTGCGTGGTACCGCTGAGTGCCGGTTGGAGCGATGTGGGTTGCTGGGCCTCGCTGTGGGCCGTCAACGACAAGGACATCCACGGTAACGTCAGCAAAGGCGACGTGGTCATCCAGGACAGCCGCAACTGCATGATCCACGGCAACGGCAAACTGGTGTCGGTGATCGGCCTGGACAACATCGTAGTGGTGGAAACCAAAGACGCGATGATGATTGCCCACAAGGACAAGGTCCAGGGCGTCAAGCAGATGGTCTCGACCCTCAACGACCAGGGCCGCAGCGAAACCCAGAACCACTGTGAAGTCTATCGTCCGTGGGGCTCCTACGACTCGGTGGACATGGGCGGGCGTTTCCAGGTCAAGCACATCTCGGTCAAGCCGGGCGCCTGTTTGTCCCTGCAGATGCACCACCACCGCGCCGAACACTGGATCGTGGTCAGCGGCACGGCCGAGGTCACCTGTGACGAGAACGTGTTCCTGCTCACGGAGAACCAGTCCACCTACATCCCGATCGCCTCGGTGCATCGCTTGCGCAACCCGGGCAAGATCCCGTTGGAGATCATCGAAGTGCAATCTGGCAGTTATTTGGGCGAAGACGATATCGAACGCTTTGAAGATATCTACGGTCGCTCGACACCGGTTGAACGTGGCGTTTCGGTGAAAACTATCGCGCAGTAAAACAGTCGTACAAGAAGCACTCACCCAGCCCATTGCGTCCCCTATCCGCAGTGGGTTGGGTGGGGGCTTTTTTAATTCAACGCCCGCTTACTTTGACGTCGACGGGGCCCCCCAGGCCGACGGGGAGTAGGCGTTATAAGTACCGCTATTGTTGCCGCTTGAGCCCGCGCTGCTGTATCTGTCCTTGCCAACCTCCTCGGCCGCCCTGCCTCCCCAGACCAAGGCCCCGCCCAATAACTTCCCGGTAACGCCACCGCTGTTGACCAGCCTCTTCCCGATGCCCTGCGCCATTGCACCGCCCAGGGTGATAACAGCCCCTTTCGTCTTTTCCTTGTCCTCAGGTTTGATATTAAGCGCGGTAGGCATGCGCGCACTGACGTGGTTGCTGACACCCTGCATCAGCGTTTGCCGCAAGTTCGTGAGCCCCATACCTTGCATGCGGGGCAAAGAAGACGCAGCGCCTCCTTCGTATTGCGCTGGGTTGATGGATACTTGCGCGGTAGGCGCAGGTGCGGAGGCAGGTGCTACGAAAGTAGTCTGCGTAGGGGCAAGGGTATTTGAAACCGTCATAGGGCATCTCACTTCATAAGAATACGGTCGGATTCCTTCATAGTTCAGCGTGCGTTTCCATGCTCAAACTCTGTGGGAAAATATTCCAAACCGGTTCCTGTATGAAGGAAATAAACACCTGCCCTGCAGGATCAGGTTCGGCGGCATCCTCTGCGCAATTCAGGCAATATCCCGTTGGAGAACATTGCACAGCAACACCGCAGACCTGTCCTTTTCACGGGATGACCTTGCAGGCTTTATGAAGCACCGTTAATGAGCTCCGGCTTTATCAAATTTATCCGCACCGTACGACTGGGCAACTTTACCCCCCACCACCATGGCGATGCCCAAGGCCTTAGAAAGAGAGCCACCACCGGAGGCCATTTTTTGCCCAGCCTCCTGGGCTGCCATGCCGCCCATGGCGATACCAAACCCCTTGGCATGCTTGGCAGTCATACCGCTATCGCGTAGTTCCGTTGAAGGCGCTTGCAACAGGGTTTGCCCCAGGTTTGTAAGCTTGTGATTCTGCATCCGGCCAGGCGGACGTGAACTCGGTTCTACGTTCTTGTGTGTGGACGCGCCAGCATCGTTCGGCGTTGGTGCTCGCTGAGCAGTGATGAGAGAGGTCACCACCGAGGCGAGGGCTGAGGTGACCGCGGGCGCAAGAAGGGCTGCGATAGTCATTATTCATCTCACTTGATCAGACTGCGTGGATATCGTCCTGGATAAACCGTATTTCCCTATGTTGGCTCTGTGGAAAAAACGCGTTGTTAGGTTCCTCATAAAGGAAAACCGATCCTGCGATAGGCATCCAGGCCATCGCGCGAGTAGGATGTTTTATCCGCATATGAGACTGTCACCATGTTCTTTGGCGTTCTACTGATCATCACTTGGCTGATCCTGCTACTGCGCTACCCGGCCAGAGCCTTGCCCGTGTCGCTGGCCGCCGCTGTCGGCCTCGGGCTCATAGCGATCTGGGTGGTGTGGCTGGATAATCGCGAAGCCTCACAACTGGCCCGCCTGGAACTGCGCATTACCTACGCCCCAGAAGAATGCCCGGCCGACCGCCCACTCAAACTGACCCTGAACAACGGCAACGACGTGCCCCTCACCGAGCTGCGTTGGCGCGTCGCCGCCTATGCGCCGGGCGACACCGTCAACCTCGCCGACAACGTCTACGCCGCCCCACGCTACCGCGGCCCAGGTGAGTTGCAGGCCGGCGCCACCTGGGACGATTGCCTGCCCACACCGCCTTTACGCCCCGGCTACCGCCCGCAAACCCTGGAATTTCGTGCCGAGCACCTGCAAGGCAGTTTCTCGGACTGACAAAGGACTGACCCATGCCCAACGTACTCATCACCGGTTGCTCCAGCGGTATCGGCCGCGCCCTCGCCGATGCCTTCAAGACCGCCGGCTACGACGTGTGGGCCAGCGCTCGCCGTGCGGAAGATGTCGCCGGTTTGTCCGCCGCAGGCTTTAACGCCGTGCAATTGGACGTCAACGACAGCGCCGCCCTGCAACGGCTCGCCGAACAACTGGGCGAACTGGATGTGCTGGTCAACAACGCCGGCTATGGCGCCATGGGGCCGTTGCTGGACGGCGGCACCGAGGCGATGCAGCGCCAATTCGAGACCAATGTGTTTTCCATCGTCGGCGTGACCCAGGCGCTGTTCCCTGCCCTGCGTCGCAACAAAGGGTTGGTGGTCAACATCGGCAGCGTTTCCGGCGTGCTGGTGACGCCATTTGCTGGCGCGTACTGCGCCTCCAAAGCCGCTGTGCATGCATTGAGCGATGCATTGCGCATGGAACTGGCGCCCTTTGGCGTGAGCGTCATGGAAGTGCAACCCGGCGCCATCAACACCCACTTCGCCAAAAACGCCGGCGCCCAGGCCGAACTGTTGATCAATGAACAATCGCCGTGGTGGCCGTTGCGCGACGGCATTCGTGCGCGCAGCCAGGCCTCTCAAGACAAACCGACCTCGGCCAGCGTGTTTGCAGCGGATGTGCTCAAGGCCGTCCAGCAACCTCAGGCGCCGCGCCTGCTACGTTCGGGCAATGGCAGTCGGGCGTTGCCATTGATGGCGGCATTGTTGCCCAAGGGGTTGTTGGAGACGGTGTTGAAGAAACGCTTTGGGCTGACCGGTTCGCTCTAACCTTTCATTCCAGTCAATAACCCCCTGCACTTTCAGCGGCAAATACCAAGCCTCTGCCATACCCCTGCCAGCGAGCCTCACTGATGATTGACTACAGCGATTTTTTTGAAGAAGTGATCCAGACCCACGTCGAAATCGAGCAATGGTTTGCCGGCGTTGCACCCGAAGGCACCTTGCAAAACCTGCTTGCGCGTTTCTCGCCGGCGTTCAGCATGATCGCTCCCGCTACCGGCACACGGGTCAATGCGGCCGGGGTGAATGCGCTGTTCACGCGCTTGGGTGGCATGCGCCCGGGGTTGAAAATCACCTTGAGCGAGATGGCCGGGATTGACCGGCATGCGCGTGGCGCCACGGTGACTTACCGCGAGCATCAGATCGACGACAGCGGCACCCGGACGGACCGCCGTGCCACGGTGATCTTTGAGAAGCAGGCCAGCGGCGCACTGCTGTGGCGCCACCTGCATGAGACGTTTATCGCGCCATGAAATAACCATCAGGCCGGTTCCTACATAAAACAGCGAACGGCCTGACATCACGCCAAGGAAACTATCCGCAGGCTCTTTCACCTCTGTCTACTCACAGGTGAAAGGATGCCAAGCGATTTCCTGCGAAGCGGTGTGCCAGATGCGCACACCACGACTCGCCAAGAGCGCGCAAAGTTAACAAGCGAAGTGTTACGCCTGAAAAACCCTCGCCATCCCAGCGCGATCATTCGCCTGAAACAGCTATCTGGGGAGTTGCCCAGACGCTTCAGCAATTCCCAAATACGCCTAAGCATCATGACTCAGATCAACGATCAAATCGGAGCCACTTTGGCTGTTGCGGGTAGCAGCCTATCCGGGAACGTCAACCACGTAATCATTGCACTGTACGAGGAGTTCGACAGCCATGAAATATAGCGTCGACCCCTTCCGGGAGTATTTAATTTGGCGACGTTACGCGTACCGCTTTTTACCGACATGGGGGGCGACCTTACTGCTTTGCTTGAACGCGATTGCCGGCAACATGGCACATAGCCTTTCGTACTACGCAAAGGTCTATCACTTTTCCACCGAATATACTTTCGGAACCGGCGTAGCACTCTGCTTGATCTTCTACACGGGGCAAACGATGTTGTGGGACGGATCCCGCCATGCATTTCGAGTGCTTATACCCCTGACTATCGCGAATATCTTGCTCGCGATCGCCTATCTCAGCAGTCATGCTGTGACATTGCTCAACGTATTGCCGCTATTCTCGGCGCTGCTCTACATCTTGGTTATCAACTCAAAAAATCACCGGCGTTATACCAGTATCTTGCGGGTCAAACGCCGTCGCAAAGCCAGAGCCAAAACGATATTCCAGTAACCGACCTCAATCTTCCGACAAATCCCGTACGATCACGGTACAAGTGATACCCGCCGCCCCCCTTTCGGCCCCCTGAGTCTGGGCGACCACCATGAGAATAACCGGGCGCCAGGAACGCGCAAAGCTGACAAACGAAGTTCTACTTCTGCAGAACCCTCGTCATCCTCGCGAAATAGTCCGCTTACAGCAGTTGGCCGGAAAACTTCCAAAACGTTTCAGCAATGTCCAATTACGTCAGGACATTCTCATTCAAATTGCTGATCAGTTAGGCGGCGCTTTTGCAGTAACCGGCAGCGTTCTGTCAGGAAACATCAACCACCTCGTCATCGCCCTCTATGAGGAGTTCGACAGCCATGAGCAATAAAAACGACCCTATGCCAGCGGAGGGAACATTGAGCCGCCACACCAAGCGCTTTGCTTTCACCGTTGGAACGGCGGTAGCCATGATCTTGGCCAGTAGTTCAGGGAACCTGTCACATAGCCTGTCGTACTACGCCCGAATCAACTATCTCCCCAGCGAATATGCGATAGCGGCATGCCTTTTATTAATATTGGCAATGTGCGTTGGGTCAGCGCTGATCGCGGCGGGCTTACGTTCAGGGTCGACACTACTTGTAGGCGTCGCGACACTGAACGCATTACTGTCGGCTGGCTACTTAGGAAATCATCCCATTACTCTGTTTGCAGTATTTCCCTTGTTTCAATCATTGGTCTGCCTGCTGATGCTCAACACAAGAAACCACCGCCGATACGTCAGTATCTTGCAGGTCAAACGCCGTCGCAAAGCCAGAGCCAAAACGATATTCCAGTAACCGACCTCAATCTTCCGACAACTCCCGCACAATCACGGTGCAAGTAATACCCGCCGCCAACAACACACCCTCCGGCACCGCATCAATATGAATACGCACCGGCACCCGCTGGGCCAGGCGCACCCAGTTGAAGGTCGGGTTCACATCGGCGATCAGCTCGCGGCTCTCGGGGTTGTCGCGGTCGTAGATACCGCGCGCGATGCTTTCTACGTGGCCCTTCAGCGTCTCGCCGCTCATCAACTGCATATCGGCTGGGTCACCGACTTTCACATGGGGCAATTTGGTTTCTTCGAAAAAGCCGTAAACCCAGAATGAGTTCATGTCCACCACCGCCATCTTGGCTTCGCCGATACGTGCGTAGTCGCCTCGATGCACGTTGAGGTTGGTGACATAACCATCCACCGCTGCCACCACCTGCGTGCGTTTCAAGTTGAGTTCGGCCGCCTCCAATTGCGCCAGCGCGTGCTGATAATCCGCCAGCGCCGAGTCGGCGATATTGCTGGCGTCGTCGCGGTTTTCCTTGGAGATCACCAGCGCATCGAGGTCAGCACGTCGGTGGGCGTTGACCTTGCGCATTTCCCAGGTGGCTTTGCGGGAGGCTACGAGGGATTGCGCCTGCTTGACGGCGATGCGGTAGTGCTCAGGGTCGATCTGCATCAGCAGGTCGCCCTTTTTCACCCGTTGGTTATCGCGTACCGGCACGTCGACCACTTCACCGGTGACGTCGGCGGCCACATTGATGATGTCGGCGCGTACGCGGCCGTCGCGGGTCCAGGGCGTTTCCATGTAGTGCACCCACAACGTGCGGCCAATCCAGATCGCCAAGGCCAGTACCAGTAAGGTCGCGAGCAGGCTGAAAAACTTTTTCATCGGGGCATTCTCAACGGTAAACGGTCAGCGCCAGGGCGCCGAACAGGCAAACGAACAGGCTCAGGCGCAGCAACGCCGGGTGCCAGAAAAAACGGTACAGGTCGAACCCGGCCAGGAAGCGGTCCAGCGCCCAGGCCAGGACGGCGGCGACCAAAAACATCAGGGTCATGGTCGGCATGTACACGCCGTGGAAGGCGATTTCACGAGGCATGCGTGGCTCCTTTGAGGGCCGCCAGGGGTGATTGCGGGTCGAGCAACGAGGTGCGGATAAAGTGCAGGTAACTCTTCACCCGGCGCAGCGCCGAGGTGTCGAAGTGCGGGGCGAAAGGTTCGTCGGTGGCCTGCACGCGGCTGATCGCATGGTCGACGGCAATCAAGCCACGCTCCAGGTTGCTGGCGCTGGGTTGCAGGAATAGCCGCACCAGCGAACGGCCCATCACCCGGATCGCCTGGCGCCAGGGCTGGGATTCGGCGTACGCCGGGTGCACCGGCAAAATCGCCTGCTCCTTGCGCAGCTCGATGATCGCGTGGCCGACTTCCAGCACCACAAACATCCAGCGCAGCAAGTCACGCTGCACCTGCGGCTGGCCGACCGCGAGGCCGTAGGCCTGGTGCAGCAGGTCGCGGGTGCGGCTTTCAAAACTTGAAGCCAGGCCCTTGAGCTTGCCGCTGATCGCATACACCACCTGCTCACGCAGGTCCTGCTCCAACCGGCGCCACAGCCAGCGGCTGTTGGGCGGCAGGATGATCGCACCCGCCGCCGCGCACACCAGCATGCCGATGACCATGGCGATGTAGTCGTTGATAAAGGTGTAGGGGTTGTAGACCGTGAGGTTGTCCGGCACCGAACCGGTGCTGAAAAAGATCAGCAGGCCGACGCCGACGCCCGCGTATTGCGGCCGCGAGGCGAGGAACGCGCCACAGATGATCACCGGGGCGAGCATCACGCACAGCAGCGGGAAGCCGTCGATCCAGGGGAACACGAAGAACATTTCGATAAAGCCCACCAGCGCGCCGATCAAGGTGCCGCAGGCCATCTGGAAGGCCATGCGCTTGGGGTTGGGCGTCGCGGCGGACAGGCCGACAGTCGCGGCGGCGATCAAGGTCATGGTCGCGCCGCTGGGCCAGGCGGTGGCCACCCAATAACTGCCGAGCACGATCAGGATGAAAGACGCGCGAATCCCCGAGGCGGCGCAGGCCAGCCAGTTGGTTTTGGGGATAAAGGTTTCGTCCCACTGCTCGCGCGCATGGCTGTGGTCGGCCAGGGAAGCGTGGGTTTGCGCATAGTTGTGCAGGTCATCGACGAAGCGATACAGCAGTTCGTAGGCCGTGTGGAAATCCAGTTGCTCGGCTTCGGTGGGGTCTGCTTCCTGGAAGGCCGCACGCAGGCTGCGGACCTTGGCCGGCAGACCGTCCTTGTAGGCGCTCAGCGCGTTGACCAGGCGCGCCGCGTCGGGGCTGGTGAGCGCGCGACCGGAAAAGCCGTCGAGCACTTCGGCAAGGTCTTGCAGGCCGGGTTTGATCGCCGCCACCACATGGTCCGCCTCGTCCGTGCGCAGCCGTTCAAGCAACTGGTGCAAGGCATTGAAGCGCGTGGTGATGCTCATGAATTCGCTGTTGAGGCGACTGAGCCGGCCATTGCGCCGACGCATATGCGGGTCTTCAAACACCGTGACACTGCGCAGCCCTTCCAGGCCCACGGCTTCGGCGATAAAGCGCACGTTGCTCGCCTCGAACCCTTCACGCTGGCTGCGCCCGCGCAGGCCATCGGTGACGAACAGCGCGAACACGCCAAAGCGTTGGTACAAGGCGTTGCGCATCGCAGCGCTGCTGGTTTGCGGCAGGATCGCGGCGCTGACCAGGGTGGCGCACAGAATCCCCAAGGAGATTTCCAGCACCCGCCACACCGCCGCCATAAAGGCGCCATCCGGATGCGCCAGGGCCGGCAGGCCAACCATCGCCGCGGTATAGCCGGCCAGCACGAAGCCATAGGCGCGGAAGTTGCGGTTGCGCGTCGCGCCGGCGGTGCAGATGCCGACCCAGATCGCCAGCGCGCCAAGGAACAACTCGGTGTTCTGCGCAAACAAGGCAATCAACAGCACCATCACCGCCGACCCCGCCAGGGTGCCGAGGAAACGATAGAAGCTCTTGGCAAACACCTGGCCGCTCTGCGGTTGCATCACGATAAACACCGTGATCATCGCCGTGCGCGGCTGCGGCAGTTCCAGGCGCATGGCCAACCACAGCGTGAGGAAGGCAGCGACCAGCACCTTGAAGATATACACCCAGGTCACGCCGTCACTGCGTGCCCAGTCGAAAAAACCACGGCGCCACTCAAGGGAATGCAGCCAGCGCAGCGGTGCAGGCAAGGAAGTCATCACATCCTACTCAGTGATCGAATACGGCAAGTGCCGCCGGGGTCTTGCTCGGGAGGATCTGGGCGGGTGGCGGTACATCGTTGCCGGCATCGAGCCCCCCGCCCAAGGCCGTGACCAGTTCAGCGTGGGCGCTCAAGCGAGCGGCCTGTACCTGTTGCTCGACCTGCTGCTGGCGGAACAGCAAGGTCTGGGCGTTCAGCACATTGAGGTAATCCGTGAGGCCGCGCTGGTAGGCGATCATCGCGATGTCGTAGGTCTTTTGCGCCGAGGCCACCGACTGCGCGGCGAAGACAGATTGCTTGTCCATCGATTCGCGGCGGATCAACTGATCGCTGATGCCCTTGAGGGCATTGACCAGGGTCTGGTTGTACCGGGCGACGGCGATGTCATAACCGGCGCTGGCTTCGCCCAGTTCCGCACGCAGGCGGCCACCGTCGAAGATCGGCAAGGTGATCGCCGGACCAACGTTATAGTTGAATTTCTTGCCCGCCAGGAACGCCAGCATACCGCCGCCGGTGGCCATGTAGCCGAGGCTGCCGACCAGGTCGACGTTGGGGTAGAAACCGGCGTGGACGACATCGATGCCACGGGCCTGGGCCGCGACTTGCCAGCGGCTGGCGACCACATCCGGGCGTTGGCCGAGCAATTGCGCGGGCAGGCTCGACGGCAATTTCAACGGTGCGGCCAACGACAGCGTAGGACGTTGCAATTGCGCCCCCGCCCCCGGACCTTTGCCCGCCAACGCCGCCAGTTGGTTACGGCTCAGGGCGATTTCTTCGTCCAGGGCGTCCAGTTGACGATGGGTTTCCGGCAGCGGTGTTTCGGCCTGGCTGACGTCAAAATGGGTGCCCAGCCCGGCATTCAGGCGCTTATTGGCCAAGTCGAGAATCTGCTGCTGCTGCGCCAGCGTGGCCGCGACGATATCGCGGTTGGCGTAGTGCAACGACAGCTGGATATAGGCGCGGACCACGTTGTTCTGCAATTCGAGCTGGGCCTGGCGCGCTTCGGCGGCGCTCATGTGCGCCAGGTCGACGGCACGTTCGGTGGCATTGCTTTCACGTCCCCACAGGTCGAGGGCATAGCTCAGGCCCAGGGAAGCATTGTTGTCCCAGGTGTTGGCACCGCTCAGTTCGCCGGGGCCATAGAACTGATCCTTAGGCCAGTTGTGGCGCTTGAGGGTGGTGTCGCTGTTGATCTGCAACGACTCGGCCGACTCGGCGATCCCGGCCATGGCCCGCGCCTCCCGCACCCGAGCGGCGGCCATGGCCATGCTTGGGCTGTGTTGGGTCGCGAGGTCGACCCAGCGGTTCAATTGCGGGTCGCCGTAGGCTTGCCACCAGTGCGCGGCGGGCCAGTGGGCGTCCTGGGCGGCGCTCTGGATCGCTTCGTCGGTGGCCAGTGTGCTGGCGTTGAGGGACTGGCCTTGGGGGGCGATTCCTCCGGTTCCGATGCAGCCGCTGATTGCTAACGATAAAGCCCAGACACTGAGAGCCTTCAACTCTCTGTTGATGCGACGCGGCACTGCTGCGAATTCCTGAGGTGGTGGTGCGGGGAGAGGTGGCGCAATTCTAGGGGGCGACATGGGGAACGATAAGCTGGCATTCCTGTGAATCTTTGTTACCGTTCAGGCGATAATCCGTTGGTAGGGATCACTGGACGGCGTAACTTTCTGTCACAATTTGCTATCTCCCCTGAGAACACTCCATGGACACTTTGCAAAACATGCGCGCCTTCAGTTGCGTGGCCGAGGCAGGCAGCTTCACCGCCGCCGCCGTGCAACTGGATACCACCACTGCCAACGTCTCGCGCGCGGTCTCCAACCTTGAGGCCCATCTGCAAACCCGCTTGTTGAACCGAACGACACGACGCATCGCGCTGACCGAAGCCGGCAAACGCTATTTGCTGCGCTGTGAGCAGATCCTCGCCTACGTCGAGGAAGCCGAGGCGGAGGCCAGCGACGCCCATGCACGCCCTGCCGGGCAGCTGAAAGTGCACACCATGACCGGTATCGGCCAGCATTTCGTCATCGACGCCATCGCCCGCTATCGCCGCACCCACCCGGACGTCACCTTCGACCTGACCCTGGCCAACCGTGTGCCGGACTTGCTCGATGAGGGCTACGACGTGTCCATCGTGCTGGCCAGCGAACTGCCGGACTCGGGCTTCGTGTCCCAGCGCCTGGGCATCACCTACAGCATTGCCTGTGCCTCGCCGGACTACGTCAAGGCCAAGGGCTGCGCCCATCGCCCCAATGACTTGCTCAACCACGCCTGCCTGCGCCTGGTCAGCCCAGTGATCCAGCTCGACAAGTGGACCTTCAACGGCCCCGAAGGCCAGGAAAGCGTAGCGATCAACACCTCACCCTTCCTGGTGAACTCGGCCGATGCGATGAAAACCGCGATCACCAGCGGCATGGGCATCGGCCTGCTGCCGGTGTACGCCGCGATCGAAGGCCTGCGCAACGGCACCCTGGTGCGGGTGATGCCCAACTACCGCTCCCAGGAGTTGAACCTGTACGCCATCTACCCGTCGCGCCAGTACCTGGATGCGAAGATCAAGACGTGGGTGGAATACCTGCGTGGCTCGCTGCCGGAGATCCTGGCGGCGCACCAGGCGGAGCTGGTGGCGTATGAGTTGAGCGGCAGCCTCAGCGGCGCGCGCCTGGCGAACTGAGTGCTACCAGACGAGTCAGGTCAACGGTGGGAGGGGGCTTGCTCCCGATAGCAATAGGTCAGTCACCACATGAATTGACTGATCCACCGCTATCGGGAGCAAGCCCCCTCCCACATTTGTCCCCTGCCCACTTTAGGCCTGAGGCGTCCTGACAATTGTCGGCAGGAATGTTAGCGTGCTTGGCATTCTTCCGTAGTCGATGAGCCCGCCTGCAATGAAAAAGACTGTCCTCGCTTTCAGCCGCGTCACCCCGGAAATGATCGAACGCCTGCAACAGGATTTCGAGGTGATCGCGCCCAACCCCAAGCTGGGCGACATCAACGCGCAATTCAATGAAGCCCTGCCCCACGCGCACGGCCTGATCGGCGTGGGTCGCAAGCTGGGCCGCGAGCAGTTGCAAGGCGCGAGCAAGCTGGAAGTGGTGTCCAGCGTGTCGGTGGGCTACGACAACTATGACGTGGCGTACTTCAACGAACGCGGGATCATGCTCACCAACACCCCCGACGTCCTCACCGAAAGCACCGCCGACCTGGCCTTTGCCCTGCTGATGAGCAGCGCACGCCGTGTGGCCGAGCTGGACGCCTGGACCAAGGCCGGCCAGTGGAAAGCCAGCGTCGGCGCGCCGTTGTTCGGTTGCGATGTGCATGGCAAGACGCTGGGCATCGTCGGCATGGGCAACATCGGCGCGGCCGTGGCCCGGCGTGGACGGTTGGGTTTCAATATGCCGATCCTCTACAGCGGCAACAGCCGCAAGCCGGCGCTGGAGCAGGAACTGGGCGCGCAATTGCGTAGCCTGGATGAACTGCTGGCCGAGGCGGATTTCGTCTGCCTGGTGGTGCCGTTGAGCGATAAGACCCGTCACCTGATCAGCACCCGCGAGCTGGGGCTGATGAAGTCCAGCGCGATCCTGATCAACATTTCTCGTGGCCCGGTGGTCGACGAACCGGCGCTGATCGACGCCCTGCAAAGCCAGCGCATCCGTGGCGCGGGGCTGGATGTGTATGAACAGGAGCCGCTGGCCGAGTCACCGCTGTTCCAGCTGAGCAACGCCGTGACCCTGCCGCACATCGGCTCGGCCACCCACGAAACCCGTGAAGCCATGGCCAACCGCGCCCTCGACAACCTGCGCAGCGCGCTGCTGGGCCAGCGTCCGCAGGACCTGGTGAACCCGCAGGTGTGGAAGGGCTAACCCATGCCCCTTGTGGAATGGGGCTTGTGTGGGAGCCGGCTTGCCTGCGATAGCATCACCCCGGTGCGACTGAAAGACCGAGGTGCCTGCATCGCAGGCAAGCCAGCGCCCACACACACCCATCCCGACACAAAATCCGGTTAAAGCCTGGCCTCCCCAAGTCGATAACCCTCTATAGATCGTCATCCCTGATCCACAGAAGGTTTTTATGTCCACCACCAAAGCCCGCGCAGACTCACTCTCGCTTCTGCTCTTTACCTTGCGCAGTGGCAAGCTGATGGCGATCAACCTGCTGAAAGTCAGCGAAATCATCCCATGCCCGCCGCTGACCAAGCTGCCGGAGTCCCACCCGCATGTCAAAGGCATCGCCACCCTGCGCGGTAACTCGCTGGCGGTGATCGACCTGAGCCGCGCCCTGGGGGAAATGCCGCTGGCAGACCCGGACGGCGGCTGCCTGATCGTCACCGATGTGAGCCGCTCCAAGCAGGGTTTGCATGTGCAGGCGGTGAGCAAGATCGTGCATTGCCTGACCACCGACATCCGCCCGCCGCCCTATGGATCCGGCGGTAACCGCGCGTTTATTACCGGGGTCACCCAGGTAGAAGGCGGCCTGGTGCAGGTGCTGGATATCGAAAAAGTCATCCACGGCATCGCGCCGGCACCAATTGAAGCGGCGCCGACCGACCTGACCATGGAAGAGGCCGAAGTGCTCGGCAACGCGCGCATCCTGGTGGTGGACGACAGCCAGGTCGCCCTGCAACAGTCCGTTCACACCCTGCGCAACCTCGGCCTCACCTGCCACACCGCGCGCAGTGCCAAGGAAGCCATCGACGTGCTGCTGGAACTGCAAGGCACCGCCGAGCAGATCAACGTGGTGGTGTCGGACATCGAGATGTCGGAAATGGACGGCTACGCCCTCACCCGCACCTTGCGCGAAACCCCGGATTTCCAGCACCTCTATGTGTTGCTGCACACCTCCTTGGACAGTGCGATGAACAGCGAAAAGGCGCGCCTGGCGGGTGCCGACTCGGTACTGACCAAATTCTCGTCGCCGGAGCTGACCAAGTGCCTGGTGATCGCCGCCCAGACCGTGGCACAGAAAGGCCTGTAACCGGTGACCGAGTATTACCAGCTGTTGCGCCGCGACCTCACCGGCAGCCTGCCCGCCCCCCAGTGGCCGGCCGGCACGCAGTTGGATCATTACCGCGACGACCTGGCCCCGGCGATTCATGCCGTGTTGCGCCTCGCTCAGGACCAGGGCGGCGGTCGTGTGCCCAACCTGGAAACCTGGCAGCAGCGGTTCACCACCGATGCCGAGTTCGACCCCACACTGTGCCTGGTAGCGAGCAACGACGAAGGCGTTCTCGCCGTGGCGCAGTGCTGGACCAGCGCCTTTATCAAGCACCTCTGCGTTCACCCCTGCGCCCAGGGCCAGGGATTGGGCCGCGCGTTGCTGCTGCACAGCTTCCAGGCGTTCAAGCAGCGCGGCGAGCCCTATGTGGACCTTAAGGTGCGGGAGAGCAACCTGCGTGCCCGGCAGTTGTATGAAAGCGCGGGCATGCGATTTGTCCTACGCGATGCAGTGCCTGAGGGCTGACAGGCACTGGCGTATAACTTGCTTCCAGAGAACTGAAACGGTGAACAGAGGTAAAAACCCGTCACTGTTCCTGCGTGCCCTCTGACCTAGCCTGGTGACAGATCCGCCATGAATACTCGATTTTCCTGCGTCGGTTGCGGCAAATGCTGCTCCGACCATCACGTGCCCCTGACCCTCGACGAGGCCCGCCAGTGGGCGGCGGACGGCGGCAATGTCATCGTTCTGGCGGAGGGTTTCCTGGGCAATGGCCTGGGCCTGCCCGAGCAGCAACGTGAACATGCCGAACGCCGTTCGGTGGTCGTGCCCAGTGGCACTACCGAAGCGTTTGTGGCAATCACCTTTGCCGCCTACAACGCCGGACGCTGCCGGAATCTTGACGAAGACAACCTGTGCCGCATCTATGAGCGTCGCCCGTTGGTGTGCCGCATCTACCCGATGGAGATCAACCCGCATATCCCGCTGAATCCCGCCGCCAAGGATTGCCCGCCGGAATCCTGGGAGCAGGGCCCGGCGCTGATCGTCGGCGGTGAGCTGATGGACCAGGAATTGGCGCAGTTGATCCAACGCTCACGCCAGGCCGACCGCGATGACGTGCAGACCAAAGAGGCGGTGTGCGCCCTGCTGGGCATTCGCACCACGGCGCTCAAGGGTGATGGGTTTACCGCTTACCTGCCGGACATGGGCCTGTTTGCCCAGGCGATTGAGTTGGCGCTGGCTCAACCGTCCGTGGCCAATGAGTGGGTGTTCCATGTATCGGGGATGGACATTGCCGAACAGGTGCTGGATGCCGGGGCGCAGATTGCGACCGAGGTGCCGGCCAACTATGCGTTTATCCCTCTGCGGGCGGCGTAGGGCTGACTGGCCGCTTCGCGAGCACATCGAGCCATCACGGCACCTCCAGACGATAAGGCGCAAGGATCCGCTGGTACTCACCATTGTGTTTAAGCTGTTCGAGGGCGCGGTTAAGTTCGGCACGCAACGCCGTATCGGTGGTGCGCAGCCCGATTGCCACGCCGTGGCCCAGCAACTCAGCGGAAACGGCGGGGCCGAGGAAGTCGAAATCCTGGCCCGCCGGGGTGTCGAGCAACGCGTCGCGGATTTCCACGGTGCCCTGCAGGGTCGCATCGATGTCGCCTGCCACCAGGCTGCGGACCAGTTCGTCGTTGAGCCAGAAGCGCTTGATGATCACGCCCTTGGGCGCCCATTGCGATCGGGCAAAGGCTTCGCGATTACTCCCCAGCAATACGCCGACGCGCTTGCCCTTGAGCGACGCTGGCGTCGGCATCAGCCCGGAGGATCGGCGCGCGACCAGGCGCGTGGTGAAGGGATAGAGGTTATCGGTGAAGCTCACCCAGCGCTGACGCTGAGGCGTGGGGGCAATGCCGATGATTGCATCGAATTGCAGGGCATCAAGGTCTTTGAAGTTTTCGACCAGCACCTGGTCGACCCAGGTACAGCGCACATTCAGTTGCTGGCAAAGGGCGTTGCCCAGCTCGATATTCAGACCGACCAACTGCCCTTGCGGGTTGCGGCTCTGGAAGGGGGGAAAGTGCGCGGCAACGGCAAAGCGGATTTCGCGCCGAGGTTGATCAATGCCAGCAACGGCATCGACCGCGAGCAACAGGACAAGCGCTACACAGAGGTGTATCGGGGCCACAGGAAACGTCCTTTTCCGGAAAGAGCGCCCTTGACTCCACCCCGGTAAAAAATCGGAGCAGAGCGCAAGCTGTGCAAGCTTTCAAGAAACGATCGCAGGCCCACAAGCAGAAATATCAACGGACGCTGTAGGCAACATCCTGCAAATATTACAGCTGATTATTCTTAACGTTTACCCATGGAACGGCGAGTTCCCGGTGGCGCCATGCCCGGGCTCTTGGTATGGCCGTTCTTGGCGCCGTTCTTGTACCAGGGCTGGGCGGCATTTTTGGCCCCGGCCAGTTCACCCGGCTTGAAGGGAAACTTGAACGCCGGGATCTCGGCTTTTTCAACGCCGTCGGCGCTGGCCGGATCGACGAGGTCGGTCGCTTCAACAGGGGGTTGTGTCGGGGAAGTCATGAAAGCTCCGGAGCGTGCAAAAAATGACGCGGGACCGGCTTGCGGGCCTCGCTGGCGCGCAGTATACCTGCCCGCCTTGGATCTTTAACCACCGCCTGTACGAATGGTCGACCTTTACTGACAGCGCTGTCAGTTAGCAGTCACTTTGCTGACCGGGTTGACGGGCTATAAAGGCTCCACTTTCCTCCAATCCTTTGCCCTGGCGCCTCACCCCATGCAAATTCAACGAAAAACCGCCCTGATCGTGGGTGTCCTCGTGGTGCTGGCGATTGCAGCCTGGGCATTGACCCGCCCGGCCAAGAGCAAACTGGCGGCGCCCACTGCGATTCCGGTGCGGGTGGTGAGCGTGGCGCAGCAGGATATTCCGCGTTTTGTCAGTGGGATCGGCACCGTGTTGTCCTTGCACAGCGTGGTCATACGCCCGCAAGTGGACGGCATTCTCACCCAATTGCTGGTCAAGGAAGGCCAACGGGTCAAGGCCGGCGACCTGCTGGCGAGCATCGATGACCGTTCGATCCGTGCCAGCCTCGACCAGGCCAAGGCGCAACTGGGCGAGAGCCAGGCCCAGTTGCAGGTGGCGCTGGTCAACCTCAAGCGCTACAAGGCGTTGAGCGTCGACGATGGCGTGTCCAAGCAGACCTATGACCAGCAACAAGCCCTGGTCAACCAGCTCAAGGCCACCGCCCAAGGCAACCAGGCCGCGATCGATTCGGCTCAAGTGCAACTGTCCTATACCCAGATTCGCTCGCCGGTCAGCGGTCGCGTGGGTATTCGCACCGTGGACGAAGGTAACTTCCTACGCACCAGCGATGCCCAGGGCCTGTTCTCGGTCACCCAGATCGACCCGATTGCCGTCGAGTTCTCCCTGCCGCAGCAGATGCTGCCCACCCTGCAAGGCTTGATCGCAGCGCCCACAAAGGCCAGCGTCGATGCCTACATGGGCGCCGACACCGACGGCCAGACCGGCGACCTGCTCGGCGAAGGCCACTTGAGCCTGATCGACAACCAGATCAGTTCCACCACCGGCACCCTGCGTGCCAAGGCTGAATTCAGCAACGCCTCGCAACGCCTGTGGCCGGGGCAATTGGTGACCATCAAGATTCAGACCGCCCTCGACAAAAACGCGCTGGTGGTGCCGTCGACGGTGGTGCAACGCGGCCTGGATTCGCACTTTGTGTACCGGGTCAACGGTGACAAGGTCGACGTGGTGCCGGTGCAGGTCACCTACCAAGACAGCGACGTGAACATCATCAAGGGTGTGCAGGCCGGCGATGTGCTGGTCAGTGACGGCCAGTCGCGGCTCAAGGCCGGGGCCCAGGTGGAGGTGCTCAAGGAGCCGCCGCAGGTGATCCAGACCGTCGACGCCAAGGTGCAGCCATGAGCGGCAGCCGCTCGCCGTCGGCCTGGTGCGTCGACCACCCGGTCGCCACCCTGCTGCTGACCTTCGCCCTGGTGCTGCTGGGAATGATTGCCTTCCCGCGCCTGGCCATCGCCCCACTGCCGGAAGCGGAATTTCCGACGATCCAGGTCAGCGCCACCCTGCCCGGCGCCAGCCCGGACACCATGGCCTCATCCGTGGCCACGCCGTTGGAGGTGCAATTCAGCGCCATCCCCGGCATGACCCAGATGACCTCCAGCAGCGCCTTGGGCTCCAGCCTCCTGACCCTGCAATTTACCCTCAACAAGAGCATCGACACCGCCGCGCAAGAAGTGCAGGCGGCGATCAATACTGCGTCCGGCAAGTTGCCCAGCGATATGCCGAGCCTGCCGACCTGGAAGAAGGTCAACCCGGCGGACAGCCCGGTGCTGATCCTCAGCGTCAGTTCCGACAGCATGCCCAGTACCGAGCTGAGCGACTACGTGGAAACCCTGCTGGCCCGGCAGATCAGCCAGATCGACGGCGTCGGCCAGATCAACATCACCGGCCAACAACGCCCGGCGATCCGCGTACAGGCCTCCCCCGACAAACTGGCTGCCATCGGCTTGACCCTGGCCGATATCCGCCTGGCCATCCAGCAATCGAGCCTCAACCTGGCCAAGGGCGCGATCTACGGCGAAAACAGCGTGTCGACCCTGTCGACCAACGACCAGTTGTTCCTCCCCGAGGATTACGCGCAGTTGATTGTGTCCTACAAGGATGGCGCGCCGGTTCAACTGCGCGATATCGCCAAGGTCGTCAACGGTTCGGAAAACGCCTACGTGCAGGCCTGGTCCGGCGACACGCCGGGGGTCAACCTGGTGATCTCGCGCCAGCCCGGCGCGAATATCGTCGAGACCGTGGACCGTATTCAAGCCGAGCTGCCGCGCCTGCAAGGCATGCTGCCGGCCTCGGTGCAGGTCAGCGTGTTGACCGACCGCACCAAGACCATTCGCGCATCGCTGCATGAAGTCGAAGTGACCCTGCTGATCGCGATCCTGCTGGTGGTGGCGGTGATGGCGCTGTTCCTGCGCCAGTTGTCGGCGACGCTGATTGTGTCCAGCGTGCTCGGTGTGTCACTGGTGGCCAGCTTTGCCCTGATGTACCTGATGGGCTTCAGCCTGAACAACCTGACCCTGGTGGCGATCGTGATCTCCGTGGGGTTTGTGGTGGACGATGCGATCGTTGTGGTGGAGAACATTCACCGTCACTTGGAAGCCGGGCTGGGCCAACGCGAAGCGGCGATCAAGGGCGCCGGCGAGATTGGTTTTACCGTGGTGTCCATCAGCTTCTCGCTGGTGGCGGCGTTTATCCCGCTGCTGTTCATGGGGGGTGTGGTCGGGCGGTTGTTCAAGGAATTTGCGCTGACCGCCACCTCGACCATCCTGATTTCGGTGGTGGTCTCGCTGACGCTGGCACCGACATTGGCCGCGCTGTTCATGCGTGCGCCGACCCACACCACCCACGACAAACCCGGCTTCAGCGAGCGCCTGCTGGCTGGTTACGCGCGCAACCTGCGCCGTGCCCTGGCCCATCAACGCAGCATGGCGGCGATCTTCCTGGTGACCCTCGCCCTGGCCGTGGTTGGCTACGTGTTCATCCCCAAGGGTTTCTTCCCGGTGCAAGACACCGGTTTTGTGCTCGGCACCAGCGAAGCGGCGGCCGATGTGTCGTACCCCGACATGGTCGCCAAGCACAAGGCGCTGGCCGAGATCGTCAAGGACGACCCGGCGGTGCAAGCGTTTTCTCACTCGGTAGGCGTGACCGGCAGCAACCAGACCATCGCCAACGGCCGCTTCTGGATCGCGCTGAAGGATCGCGGTGATCGCGATGTGTCCGCCAGCCAGTTCATCGACCGCATCCGGCCGAAACTGGCCAAGGTGCCGGGCATCGTGCTGTACCTGCGCGCCGGCCAGGACATCAACTTGAGTTCGGGCCCCAGCCGCGCCCAGTACCAATACGTACTCAAGAGCAACGACGGCCCGACGCTGAACACCTGGACCCAGCGCCTCACCGAAAAACTGCGCGCCAACCCCGCGTTTCGCGACCTGTCCAACGACCTGCAACTGGGCGGCAGCATCACCCACATCAGCATCGACCGTCAGGCCGCCGCACGTTTCGGCCTGACCGCCACCGATGTCGACCAGGCGCTGTACGACGCCTTCGGCCAACGGCAGATCAACGAATTCCAGACCGAGATCAACCAGTACCAAGTGGTGCTGGAACTGGACACTCAACAACGCGGCAAAGCCGAAAGCCTGAATTACTTCTACCTGCGGTCGCCGCTGACCAACGAGATGGTGCCGCTGTCGGCACTGGCCAAGGTCGATCCACCGACGGTGGGGCCCTTGTCCATCAGCCATGACGGCATGTTCCCGGCGGCCAACCTGTCGTTCAACCTGGCGCCCGGCGTGGCGCTGGGCGATGCGGTGATCATGCTCAACCAGGCCAAGAATGAAATCGGCATGCCCACCACCATCATCGGCAACTTCCAGGGCGCGGCCCAGGCGTTCCAGAGTTCGTTGGCCAGCCAGCCGTGGCTGATCCTGGCGGCGCTGGTGGCGGTCTACATCATCCTCGGTGTGCTGTATGAGAGTTTTGTGCACCCGCTGACGATCATTTCCACCTTGCCATCTGCTGGGTTGGGCGCACTGATCATGCTGTCGCTGATGGGCCAGGACTTTTCGATCATGGCGCTGATCGGCCTGGTGCTGCTGATCGGGATCGTCAAGAAGAACGGCATCCTGATGATCGACTTTGCCCTGGACGCCCAGCGCGTCAGGGGCCTGTCGCCGGAGGATGCGATCTATGAAGCCTGCGTCACGCGGTTCCGGCCGATCATCATGACCACCCTCGCCGCCCTGCTCGGCGCCGTGCCGCTGATGCTCGGCGCCGGCCCCGGCGCGGAAATGCGCCAGCCGCTGGGTATCGCGGTCGTCGGCGGACTGCTGGTGAGCCAGGCGCTGACGCTGTTCACTACGCCGGTCATATACTTGTACCTGGAGAAGTTTTTCCACCGGCCCACACCGACGCCTGCGTTGGCAACCACAGATTGAGGCCCGGCCCTGGAGCAAAAAGGCTCATGCGCGTCCTGATTATTGAAGATGAAGAAAAAACCGCAGACTACCTGCACCGCGGCCTGACGGAGCAAGGCTATACCGTCGACGTGGCCCGCGAAGGCGTCGAAGGCCTGCACCTGGCCCTGGAAAACGACTACGCGGTGATCGTGCTCGACGTGATGCTGCCCGGCCTCGATGGCTTTGGCGTACTGCGCGCCTTGCGTGCGCGCAAGCAGACGCCGGTGATCATGCTCACGGCCCGCGAGCGCGTGGAAGACCGCATCCGTGGTTTGCGCGAAGGCGCCGACGATTACCTGGGCAAGCCGTTTTCCTTCCTGGAACTGGTGGCGCGCCTGCAGGCCCTGACCCGCCGCAGCGGCGGTCATGAGCCGGTGCAGGTGACGGTCGCCGACCTGTGGATCGACCTGATCAGCCGCAAGGCCAGCCGTAATGGCGTGCGCCTGGACCTCACCGCCAAGGAGTTCTCGCTGCTCAGCGTGTTGGCGCGGCGCCAGGGCGAGATCCTGTCCAAGACCGCGATTGCGGAAATGGTCTGGGACATCAATTTCGACAGCGACGCCAACGTGGTGGAAGTCGCGATCAAGCGCCTGCGCGCCAAACTCGACGGGCCATTCGAACAGAAACTGCTGCACACCATCCGTGGCATGGGGTATGTGCTGGAGAGTCGCCTGGTGGAGACCCCAAGTGGTGGCTAACTCAATTGCGCTGCGCCTGAGCGGCATGTTCACCCTGGTGGCGCTGCTGATCTTCCTGTTGATCGGCGGCGTGTTGTATCAGCAGGTGGACCGGGGCCTGGGGTTGTTGCCGGGGGCCGAGTTGGATGCCCGTTACAGCGTGCTCGAATCCTCGGTGAATCGCTTCGGCACACCGGACCATTGGCAGAAGATCAAGGCCAAGCTCAAGCTGTTGGGTGAGGAAGACAAGCGCATTCGTTTCTGGGTGGTGAGCAGCGACCCGACCTACGAATACGGAGAGCCCGATGCGCAGATCCGCGCCTTCGCCGAAGGACAAACCGGCAAGCGCGACTTGCATCTGCCGGGCTACAAACATCCCTTCAAGGCACTGGTGAGCCAGTTCCCGGCCAAGGATCAACGCCCGCCGCTGCGCTTTATGATCGCCATCGACACCGAGAACTTCCGCGCCACCCAGCACCATCTGCTGGTGGCGTTGATCAGCCTGGCACTGGTGGGCGTGGTGCTGGCCTCGCTGCTGGGGTTCTGGGTGGCGCGCATCGGTCTCAAGCCGCTGATCAAGCTGTCGGAGGAAGCCCGCAAACTCGCCCCGCCGAAACTCTCCGGGCGCCTGCAGCTGTCGCCGCTGCCACCGGAGTTGAACCAGTTCGTCAACTCGTTCAACGCCACCCTCGACCGCGTGGAGCAGGCCTATTCGCGCCTGGAATCCTTCAACGCCGACGTGGCCCACGAACTGCGTTCGCCGCTGACCAATCTCATCGGCCAGACCCAGGTCGCGCTGACCCGCGGGCGCTCGGCCGAGCATTACTTCGAGGTGCTGCAATCGAACCTCGAAGAGCTGGAGCGCCTGCGTTCGATCATCAACGATATGCTGTTCCTCGCCAGCGCCGACCAGGGCAGCAAGGCCACCAAACTGATCGAAAGCTCCCTGGCCGACGAAGTGGCGACCACCCTCGACTACCTGGACTTCATCCTCGAAGACGCCCAGGTGCAGGTACAGGTGCATGGCGATGCCCAGGTGCAGATCGAAAAGGCCCACCTGCGCCGTGCGCTGATCAACCTGCTGAGCAACGCGGTGCAGCACACCGAGCCGGGGCAAGTCATCGTGGTGAGTATCGAAGTGCAGGAACATCAGGTGGCAATCGGTGTGACCAACCCCGGCGATGTGATTGCCAGCGAACACCTGCCGCGCCTGTTCGAGCGCTTTTATCGGGTGGACGCGTCGCGCAGCAACAGCGGCGCCAACCATGGCCTGGGGCTGGCCATCGTCAAGGCAATTGCCTTGATGCACGGCGGTGATGTGTTCGTGCGCAGCGACAGTCGTGGCAATACCTTTGGCATCACCCTGCCAGCCTGATTCCTGAAACCACCACGACCCACTGCGGGAGGGGCTTGCTCCCGATAGCGATAGATCAGCCAGAACATCGGTGACTGACACACCGTCATCGGGAGCAAGCCCCCTCCCACACTGGGATCGCAGTGCACCCGTCATCGAGATAGTCATCGCAACTGTTGCGGTTTGGGCAACAGTCATTATCTTGTTACACTCTGTACCGTACCGCTCGCCTGCGTTAAGTTGACGCATCGATGAGCGCGACGGCAAAGGCAGCCTCCCGCTTACCCGAATTTCCCTCGACTTATTTCCAGGGCTCTACACTGGGAATCTGTCTTAAAGCCGCTGACTTCAGCGGCTTTTTTTTGCCGTAAAAAAGGCCAGGCATCCCCCCACGACATTGGCCGTTTCCGTTTGACCAAAGGAGCTACACCGGTGAAGAACTCGCTGACGTTGACCCCGTTATTCCTCGCGATTGCAGCAACGATCGTCCCTCTTGCCCACGCGGCAGACACCACCCCCGCCGACGGTTTCGTCGAAGGCGCCCACCTCAACATCAACACCCGCAATTACTACATGAACCGCGACCGTCGCGACATCCACACCGATGACAGCAAGGAATGGGGCCAGGGTTTCATCGGCCTCTTCGAATCCGGCTACACCCAGGGCACCGTCGGTTTCGGCCTGGACGCCCATGCCATGCTCGGCCTCAAGCTCGATGGCGGTGGCGGCACGGACGGTTCCAGCATCCTTCCGTACGGCAGCGGCAACGGTAAGGCGCCCGGCTCGTTCTCGACGGCGGGCGGCACCTTGAAAATGCGCGCGTTCGATACCGAGTTGAGGGCCGGCGACCTGTTCCTCAATAACCCGGTGATCGCCGGCGGCGCGACCCGCATGTTGCCGCAGACCTTCCGTGGCGTGAGCCTGACCAACCACAGCCTCGACGGCTGGATGTTCGAAGGCGGCCAGGCCAGCTTCACCAAGCTCTACAACCAGAGCGGCCACCGTCGTATCGGCACCAGCTACGGCGCACTGCCCAACACGGCTGACAGCCAGCACATGAACTGGGCCGGTGTGTCGTTCAGCGGTATCGACGGGTTGACCAGCAACCTCTATGCCTCCGAGCTCAAGGACGTGTGGAACCAGTACTACTACGACCTGGACTACACCTATGTGGTCAACGAGATGATCAGTCTCAACCCCGGTCTGCACTACTACCACACCCAGGACACCGGGCAGTCGCTGCTGGGTGATATCGACAACAACACCTACAGCCTGCACTTCACCGTGGACGTCGGCCACCACAGCGTCACCGCCGCGTACCAGCGGGTCAACGGCAACACGCCGTTCGACTACATCGCGCAAGGTGACAGCGTGTACCTGGACAACTCCCAGCAATATTCGGACTTCAACGGCCCCAATGAGCGTTCGTGGAAACTCAAGTACGCCTATAACTTCGGCGGTTTGGGCCTGCCTGGCCTGACCTCGGCGGTGTCCTATATCAGCGGCAAGACCGACCTGACCAAGGTCGACCCGCAAAGCCGTGGCTACAGCGCCTGGTACAGCGCCGACGGCAAGGACGCCAAGCATTGGGAGCGGGATATCGACCTGAAATACGTGGTACAGGGGGGCAAGGCCAAGGACCTGGCGGTGCGCTTGCAATGGGCGGTCAACCGCGGCAGCAACGGCTACTCGGCGGTGGATCGGGACGTGGATGAGTACCGGGTGATCGTCGACTATCCGATCAACGTGTTTTAAGGCGCAATCTTTCTTTTTAACCACCCATTTAATTTTCATCGGGTAGAACTAAACTGCCAGCATCCACACCGCTGAAGTCTGCCCGATGAGTCAACGCCGTGTTCGTACCGCACCTGCACACCCCGAGCTCCTGTTGATCCTGGGCAGTGGCCTCACTGTTGTTCTGATTGTGATCATTGTCGCGGCGTTACTGATCCGCGAACACGCCAGCACCCTGCAGGCCGCTACCCGTTCAACCACCAACATTGCCCAACTGATCAATGCCGATGTGCTGCGTAACGTCGAGCTGTACGACTTGGCGCTCAATGGATTGATTGCAGCCACCCAGCGCGAGGACTTATCCCAAGTCGCCGCCAATATCCAGCACTTGGTCCAGTTTGACTTATCCACAGCGGCGCCCTTCAAGGGCGAAGTCCTGTTGCTGGACGCCAATGGCAATGTGATCGCGGACTCCTCCACGCTGCGGCCCTCAGCCCGTAACTTTTCCAACCGCGATTATTTCCAGGCGCATACCCAGGACGCGAACGTCGGCCTGTTTATCAGCCGCCCGTTCAAGATCCATTGCGACTGCGACCAGGTCTGGCGCATGGCATTCAGTCGCCGGGTGTCGGGACCCAATGGCGAATTCGCCGGGGTCGCGGTCGCGACGATGCGCCTGGCGTATTTCGACCAGCTCTTCAACACCCTCACGATCGGCAACGGCAGCAGCGTCAATCTGCTGAACAAAAAAGGCATTCTGCTGGCGCAGCAGCCACTGCTTGAACGCGACATGATCGACAAGGACCTGAGCACGCGGCCCAATTTCAAGAGAATGCTGCATGAAGGCATCGGCAGCTTCCAGGCCATCTCGGCCATCAGCGGCAAGGAGCGCTTATACACCTTCACCACTGTCGGAGAACTGCCGCTGATCGTGGTAGTGGCACTGTCCAGCGAGGATGTGTTCGCTCCCTGGAAACGCGCCGCACTGCTGACCAGTGGCGCCACCGGCTTTCTGTGTATGGGTTTGTTGTGGTTGACCTGGATGCTGCGCCGGGAACTGCGGCGTCGTTATCGCGCTGAACGCGTCCTGTCAGAACTGGCAGCCACCGACGCGCTGACCGGCCTGGCCAACCGGCGCGTGCTGGATGAACGCCTACGCCTGGAATGGGACCGCGCTCAGCGCTCAACTGACCCCCTGACGGTGTTGATGATCGACGTGGACCACTTCAAGGCCTTCAACGACCGCCATGGCCATCAAGGCGGTGATGAGGCGCTGCGTACGGTGGCGCAGGTCATCGGCGCCAACATCCGCCGCCCTGCCGACCTGGCGGCACGCTATGGCGGTGAGGAGTTTGCGGTGGTGCTTCCCTTGACCGATACCCGGGGCGCATGGGTGATTGCCGAACATATCCGCAGCGCTGTCGAACACTTGCCGCGGGTAACAGGGAGCGAGCGGCCGATTACGGTGAGCATCGGCATGAGCACCTGGGATAAACGCAGTCGCCTATCGCTGGAGGCGTTGCTGTTGAGTGCGGACCAGGCGTTGTACGAGGCCAAGCACACAGGGCGTAATCGGATTGTGGATGCCAGCACCCTGTAACACCTGCGCCTGCCAGGTAAGTGCATCGCATCACGAACGCCGCGCCCCGCACGCCGTCAACAGTTGGCCTATGTCTTGTCATCCTTTCTGACGGCCGCCTCCCTATAGTTGTCCGAGAAAAAATGCCTGGCGACTTTTATCTCTGGACGATAGAAGCCATTAACAAGCTTATTCATTTCCACTTCTCCCGTACATTCAAGCATACGATGGTTTGATGCCGGTGAAAGCTTCCGAAAATCCTGAATAAGCGATAAGCCAATACCCGCTCTCATGTCCCCCCCTGAAAAAACAGTCTCAAATGGATTAAGTTTTCGCTTTGAGACCCGGGCGTATTCGGGACCGCTCAAGCTGTCTATATGTCGATCCAAATTTGGCGTCTGTGCAAAACGCATTTCAACCAAACTTAACCACGCTGAATCCTTGAACGCAGGCGCGTCAAATCCGAAACGAAACGTGGTACCACCAAAACGGCTACTTGGCTTCTTGGGTTCGACGCCTGCCTCCAAGGCAAAAAATACAAAGTCATCATTACCCAATAGCTTTATATCTTCCTGAGGTGAATTATCAGTATTAAAAATAATACTTCGATCAATCAGTTTTTGACGCGAAAACAATGCAATGTTGTCATCCTCACGTTTTACCGGAGCGGCCGTACTATGGGTCGCATACAGAGGCACATTAAAAAACTCGGTGAGAAATTTACTTTCCTGTGCGGACAGTCCCCCCAGTTCTTTATAAAGCGTTTTGAGGTTATTCCTTGAAAGTTTATCAATGTGGTCTTTCTCAGCACTGGCCGGCGCGCCCATCCATAGCGAACCGTTGTGAATCATCCGCTCATGAGACTTTCCACTGATGAATCCCCGAATCGCCTTCACAATCTGTCGAGCAGCAACATCCTTGTCTACCGTGGAACCGCTACCTGATGAATCAGGTAGTGAACCACCCAATCGGCCAGTGGCATCATCAATAGTTACTCGGCGCTTTACACCATTACTTTCCAAAACACCGACTGCCGATGCGTCAGGGAAGGTGGGAAGGGTGTCATGGGAATTGGTCGGGCTGATACTAGGCATAATGACCTCTGCTCAGGCTCTTCGCACAGTGATAAGTGAGGGGCGACAGGCCGATAAGCACCTGACGTGATCGGGTGGCAAACCGGTGGGAACACTCCAGCACCCATTCAATCAGCTCATTTAGTTTCGCAATGAGCTGTGAGAGAGACAGATCGTGATCAGCGATATGACTCATCGCGACCATTGCACCTGACCGATAATTTAGCCCGACGACAGCCGTATCCTTATTCAAGTATTCAAATTGTGATTCAAACAGAAACTTATGCCAATCGAGGACCTCCGTGTCACTCATCGATTGATCCGAGAGTTCACAAAGAATTGTCATACTCTTTCTGACTCGATTATCATAAATTGCCAGCTTGAGCCCCTCAACTCTCAACTGGCACGCGCGAGAAGCATCAAACTTCAGCCCGGGCAGACCGAGCTTCAGACCGAACGAGTGCAAGATAGCGTCTTCTTTACTCATGCTCGAACACTCCCGGCATAACCGACGAAGTTCATATCGAACAATCTGCCAAGCTCTACAATCATAAACATAAAAATCACTCCGAAATTCGTGGAAACCACAATTCAGAGCATCCATGCTTCACATCGAAAAACAGTACGACAGCACTACATTACTCAGACAGCTTGAATAAAGAAAACCCGCTAACTATTGCAAAAAAATTCAACACCTGGCGACCGGAACATAAACCCCTACCCGACCACAAATACATTTCCACCTCGACGCTCCATCGCAACCCGGATAAATACAAGGCACTGAAATTCAAGCAAAAAAAAAGGCCACCCGAAGGTGGCCTTTCAAAACTAAAGAAAGAGAGTTGTTACTTACACCGCCGCAACGGGACGCATGTAAGAGATCGGTGCGGTGCTGGCATCTTCGAAGGTCACGACTTCCCAAGCGTCTGTCTGCTCAATCAACTTGCGCAGCAGCTGGTTGTTAAGGGCGTGGCCCGACTTGAAGCCTTTGAACTCGCCTATCAGGCTATTGCCCAGCAGGTAGAGGTCACCGATTGCATCGAGGATCTTGTGCTTCACGAACTCGTCTTCGTAGCGAAGGCCGTCTTCGTTCAGTACACCATCCGCGTCGACCACAATGGCGTTTTCAACGCTGCCGCCGAGTGCGAGGTTGTGCTTGCGCAGGTACTCGATGTCACTCATGAAACCAAAGGTACGGGCGCGGCTGACTTCTTTTACGAACGAAGTGCTGGAAAAATCCACGCTTGCACTTTGAGTGCGGTCACGGAATACCGGGTGATCGAAATCGATCTCAAAGCTCACTTTAAAGCCTTCGAACGGGACGAAGGTGGCGCGCTTGTCGCCGTCCTCTACTGTCACTTCCCGCAGAATGCGAATGAACTTCTTGGCTGCGTCCTGTTCTTCCAGGCCGGCAGATTGAATCAAGAATACGAAGGGTCCAGCGCTGCCATCCATGATCGGGACTTCGGACGCGGAGAGCTCGACGTAGGCGTTATCGATGCCCAAACCGGCCATGGCCGAGAGCAAGTGCTCCACCGTGTCCACCTTGACGTCACCGTTGACCAATGTGGTCGACATCGTGGTTTCGCCAACGTTTTCCGCGCGAGCAGGTATCTGCACCACAGGGTCCAGGTCGGCACGCACAAACACGATGCCGGTGTCGACAGGTGCAGGCTTGAGGGTCAGGTATACCTTCTCCCCGGAGTGCAGACCTACACCTGTGGCACGAATAATATTCTTCAGAGTGCGTTGTTTAATCATGGCTTGGACCGCTTCAGCGCAAATTGCGAACTGGTATCAACAAAGGCTGGCGATAATAGCAGACCAGACCTTTGCTGAACACCAATCACCTTCATAGCCCTGATACATTCCATTAATCGGCCTGACGACGCAGGAATGCCGGGATGTCCAGGTAGTCCAGATCATCTTGCGGATTCGGGCTACGGGACGCCGCAGCACCGGCCTGAGCCTGGTTGCGCATCACGGTCGGACGGTCCAGGTCACGGTAGTTCACCGACGGCAGTTCCTGGCGCGAAGGCGCTGGAGCGGCAGCCGATTGGCTGGCGTGGCTGGCTTGGCTGTTATGCAGGGTGTTGTCGATAACCTTCACAGGCTTCTCGATTTTGGCACCCAGGCCGGTCGCAACCACAGTCACGTGCAGCTCATCACGCATGTCCGGATCGATCACGGTACCGACTTTGACCATCGCGTGCTCGGAAGCGAAGGCTTCGATGATGCTACCCACGTCGGAGTACTCACCCAGGGACAGGTCAGGGCCGGCGGTGATATTCACCAGGATGCCGCGTGCACCTTGCAGGTTCACGTCTTCCAGCAACGGGTTGCGGATAGCCGCTTCAGTGGCTTCACGTGCACGGTTCGGACCGCTGGCACAGCCAGTGCCCATCATCGCCATGCCCATTTCGCTCATCACGGTACGTACGTCGGCAAAGTCGACGTTGATCATGCCTGGGCGCTTGATGATGTCGGAGATACCGCGAACGGCACCGGCCAGTACATCGTCAGCCTTGGCGAACGCGGACAGCAGGCTTGCGTCCTTGCCCAGGATAGTCAGCAGCTTCTCGTTAGGAATGGTGATCAACGAGTCGACGCTTTCAGACAGCAGACGGATGCCTTCGTCGGCGATCTGCATGCGCTTGCGACCTTCGAACGGGAACGGACGAGTCACCACAGCGACCGTCAGGATGCCCATTTCCTTGGCCACTTCGGCAATGATCGGCGCCGCACCGGTACCGGTACCGCCGCCCATGCCCGTGGTGATGAACACCATGTTGGTGCCTTGCAGCACTTCGGCAATACGCTCACGGTCTTCCAGGGCGGCTTGACGGCCGACTTCCGGATTGGCGCCAGCGCCAAGGCCCTTGGTCACAGCTGTGCCCAATTGCAGGATGGTCCGCGCGCCGATGCTTTTCAGCGCCTGGGCATCAGTGTTGGCGCAGATGAATTCAACGCCTTCAATGTTGCTCTTGACCATATGGTTGACAGCGTTGCCGCCGCCACCACCAACACCAATCACTTTGATGACCGGGCTGGCGGGGATGTTGTCTACGAGTTCGAACATGTTCCCTCTCCTTTCGTTTTCTCTAGTTTTTTCGCCTACTGCTTACTGCGGTGTTGCGGTAAATCGTTAGAAATTGCCCTTGACCCAAGCCTGCAGCCGCTCGAACAACGGCGCTTTCGCCTCGTCGTCGCTGCGGTAGCTGTCACGGTTGCTCGGGCCCGACAGGGAAATGCCGTCGGTCTGCTTTTGCAGCCCGTACAACAGCAAGCCCACACCGGTGGAATAAATCGGGTTGCGCACCACGTCGCCCAGGCCTTTGACGCCATGGGGTACGCCCAGGCGAACCGGCATGTGGAAGATTTCCTCGGCCAGTTCGACCGCGCCTTCCATCTTCGAGGTGCCACCGGTCAGCACGATGCCGGCCGGGATCAAATCTTCGTAGCCGCTGCGACGCAGTTCAGCCTGGATCAGGGTGAACAGCTCGTCATAACGCGGCTCGACCACTTCAGCCAGAGCCTGGCGCGACAGTTCGCGCGGTGGACGGTCGCCCACGCTTGGCACCTTGATGGTCTCGCCGGCACCGGCCAGCTTGGCCAGGGCGCAGGCGTAGCGGATCTTGATTTCTTCGGCGTACTGGGTCGGCGTACGCAGCGCCATGGCGATGTCGTTGGTGACCTGGTCGCCGGCAATCGGGATCACGGCGGTGTGACGGATCGCACCCTCGGTGAAGATCGCGATGTCGGTGGTGCCGCCGCCGATGTCGACCAGGCACACGCCCAGCTCTTTTTCGTCGTCGGTCAGTACCGAGTAAGCCGAGGCCAACTGCTCAAGAATGATGTCGTCGATTTCCAGGCCGCAGCGGCGCACGCATTTTTCAATGTTCTGTGCAGCGTTGACGGCGCAGGTCACCACGTGAACCTTGGCTTCCAGACGTACGCCCGACATGCCCAAGGGCTCGCGAACGCCTTCCTGGTTATCGATCACGTAGTCCTGCGGCAGGGTGTGCAGCACGCGCTGGTCAGCCGGGATCGCCACGGCCTGGGCAGCGTCGAGGACGCGCTCAAGGTCGGCCGAGCTGACTTCGCGGTCGCGGATCGCCACGATGCCGTGGGAGTTCAGACTACGGATATGGTTGCCGGCCACGCCGACGAACGCCGAGTGAATCCGGCAACCCGCCATCAGCTGCGCTTCTTCGATGGCGCGCTGGATCGATTGCACGGTGGACTCGATGTTCACCACCACGCCCTTCTTCAGGCCCCGGGACGGATGCGTGCCAATACCGACGATTTCGATGACGCCGTCTTCCCCGACCTCGCCCACCAGCGCCACCACCTTGGAGGTGCCGATATCGAGACCGACGATCATTTTGCCGCTTTGCACGTTTGCCATGGGTCCTGCCTCTTCTTAATTCTTCGCGACAGCGGGTTGCGCTGCCGTGGGCGCAGCCGGTTCACGCCAGCCGACGGCAAGGCCGTTGGCGTAACGCAGGTCGACGCTCGCAATGTTCGTAATCTGTTCTTTCAAGGTCTTGTCATAGATGGCAATGAAGCGGCGCATCTTTTCCACCAAGCGGTCGCGTCCCAGCAACAACTGGATGCCCGGGCCGGAACTGCCTGCCCCGGTCGTCAAAAACCAGCTGCCCCGTTCACGCAGTTCCAGGCGTGCAATGGAGAAGCCCAGTGGCCGCAGCATCTGGCTCAAGGCCTGGTACTGCTGCATCACTTGCTGCTGCGCCCGCTGCGGCCCGAACAGCTGCGGCAGGTGCTCGTAATTGGCCAGCTCACGCGGGGTGAACGCCTGGCCCTGGTTGTTCAACAGCGCCTCGTCACCCCAACGGGCCACGGGCAGTTGTTCTTCCAGGCGGATCGTCACTTGGTCCGGCCACACGCGGCGGACTTCGGCGTGGGCGATCCACGGCATCTGTTCCAACTCGGCGCGCATACCCGCCAGGTCGATGGTAAAGAAGCTCGCCGCCAGGTACGGGCCGATGCGCTGCTGTACCGCTTGCTGACTGATGTAGCTCAGGTCGCCCTGTACGCTGATCTTGGTGATCGGCCGGTCGGCGTACGGCAATAGACGCTGTGCGCCCTCGTAAGTGCCGAAGCCCAACACCACCAGCAGCACCGGCCAGAACAGCGCCTTGAGGAAACCAAAATTGGCTTTCGGCAGGCGCGCCGACATCGGCTCTTTAGCCACCATTCGGCTGGCACCCCGTGGCACCGGCTTGCGGCTCGGTGCTTGTGGGGGCTGATGACGAAGCGATGCGCCTTTCATGTCTTAGCCTCTGGGCTCAATGCTTGCGGCCAGGATCGCCAGCACCAACTGCTGGAAGTCCAGACCGGCGGCACGGGCGGCCATAGGTACCAGGCTGTGATCGGTCATGCCCGGTGCAGTGTTGACTTCCAGGAACCAGAAATTCCCTTGGTCATCCTGCATCACGTCTGCCCGCGCCCAACCGGCGATACCCAGCGCCTCACAGGCTTTCGCCGTGAGGTCCATCAATTCCTGTTCCTTGGTTGCGTCGAGGCCGCACGGGATCCGGTACTGGGTATCGGAAGCCACGTACTTGGCGTCGTAGTCGTAAAAGGTGTGGGGCGTGCCCAATGCGATAGGCGGCAATACCTGGCCACGCAGGGTGGCGATGGTGTACTCGGGACCTTGGATCCACTGTTCCACCAACACTTGCGAATCGTAGGTACTTGCCGCTTTCCATGCGTCGATCAATTCGGCGGCCGAGTTCACTTTAGCCATGCCGATACTGGAGCCTTCATGGGCTGGTTTGACGATCAAAGGCAGGCCCAGTTCCTTGGCTGCAGAAATACAATCGTCTTCGCTGCACAGCACACTGTGACGCGGTGTTGGAATACCCAGGCTGTGCCACACCTGCTTGGTGCGCAGCTTGTCCATGGCCAGCGCCGAGGCGAGGATGCCGCTGCCGGTATAAGGAATGCCGGCGCACTCCAGCAGGCCTTGCATGCTGCCGTCTTCACCGCCACGGCCGTGCAGGATGATGAAGGCACGATCGATCTTCTCGGCCTGCAGGCGAGCGAGGAAATCATCGCCCACATCGATGCCGAACGCGTTCACACCGGCGCTTTGCAGGGCTTCGAGCACGGCGTTGCCGGACTTGAGCGACACTTCGCGCTCGGCGCTCTTGCCGCCGAACAGCACCGCCACGCGGCCGAAGTCGGCAGGCGTGATGGTCGAGAACAGGGAGCCGTAGTCAGTGGTCATTTCGACTTCCCCTGGGCGGCTGCAAACAGCGGACTGGCGAGCAACTTAGGTGCTAGACCACCGATATCACCAGCGCCCTGGCACAGCAGGATGTCGCCGGCACGCAGCAGCGGCTTGACGATCGGCGCCAGGTCCACACCGCGCTCGATGTAGATCGGGTCCAACTGGCCACGCTGGCGGATGCTGTTGCACAGCTTGCGGCTGTCGGCGCCCGGGATCGGCTCTTCACCGGCCGGGTAGACTTCCATCAGCAGCAGCACGTTGGCATCGGCCAGTACATTGACGAAGTCGTCATACAGGTCGCGGGTACGGCTGTAGCGGTGCGGCTGGTACACCATCACCAGGCGGCGCTCCGGCCAGCCACCCCGCACAGCCTTGATCACGGCGGCGACTTCGGTCGGGTGGTGACCGTAATCGTCCACCAGCATCACATCGCCGCCTTCTACCGGCAGTTGGCCGTAGACCTGGAAGCGACGGCCAACACCGGCAAAGCGCGACAGGCCTTCGACGATGGCTTCATCGCTGACGCCTTCATCGGTGGCGATGCAAATGGTCGCGAGGGAGTTCAATACGTTGTGGTTGCCCGGCATGTTCACCGAGACGTCCAGCGGCTCACGGTCGGGACGCAGCACGGTGAAGTAGGTTTGCATGCCTTCCTGGCGCACATTGATCGCGCGCACGTCGGCGTCTTCGCTGAAGCCGTAGGTCACGGTCGGGCGCTTGACCTGCGGCAGGATTTCACGCACCACCGGATCATCCAGGCACACCACGGCCAGACCGTAGAACGGCAGGTTGTGCAGGAACTCGACGAAGGTTTTCTTCAACTTGTTGAAGTCACCGTCGTAGGTCGCCATGTGGTCGGCGTCGATGTTGGTGACCACGGCCACCAGCGGTTGCAGGTGCAGGAAGCTGGCATCACTTTCGTCGGCTTCGGCGATCAGGTAACGGCTGGTGCCGAGCTGGGCATTGGTACCGGCTGCATTCAGGCGGCCACCGATGACAAACGTCGGGTCCAGGCCACCGGCGGCGAACACCGAGGCGATCAGGCTGGTGGTGGTGGTCTTGCCATGGGTACCGGCGACGGCAATGCCGTGGCGGTAGCGCATCAGCTCGGCCAGCATCTCGGCGCGTGGCACCACGGGAATGCGGCGCTCAAGGGCCGTCGCCACTTCCGGGTTGGAGGTGTTCACGGCGCTGGAAACCACCAGCACGTCAGCCTCCGCGGCGTTCTCGGCACGGTGGCCGATAAAGATCTGTGCGCCAAAGGATTTCAGGCGATCGGTGACCGGCGACTCTTTCAAGTCAGAGCCGGATACCTGATAACCCAGGTTCAGCAGCACTTCGGCAATGCCGCACATACCCACGCCGCCGATACCAACGAAGTGGATGCGACGGATGCGGCGCATCTCAGGTTGTGGCATGGCTTTCTGATTCTCAACCATGGGCCACCTCCAGGCAGATATCGACCACGGTGCGGGTTGCGTCAGGTTTGGCCAGGCGGCTTGCGGTGCTCGCCATGCTGTTGAGTCGTTCCGGTTGCATCAAAACCTCGGTCAGGCGTGCGGCCAAATCGGCGGCGCCAGTCGTTCTTTGCGGCAGCAGGAAGGCAGCGCCCTCCCCGGCCAAATATTCGGCGTTGCGGGTCTGATGATCGTCAATCGCATGGGGCAAAGGCACCAGCAAGGACGGCAGACCGGCGGCGGCCAGTTCACTGACGGTCAGCGCACCAGCGCGACAGACCACCAGGTCGGCCCAGCCATAGGCATGGGCCATGTCTTTGATGAAAGGCTGTACGTTCGCCTCCACACCGGCTTCGCGGTAACGCGCGGCGGTGACTTCATCGTGGTTCTTGCCGGCCTGGTGGAAGATCTCCGGGCGCAATTCCGCAGGGAGTTGCGCCACCGCTTCCGGCAGCAATTTGTTCAGCGGCTCGGCGCCCAGGCTTCCGCCCAGGATCAGCAGGTGCGCCTTGCGCCCGGCCAACGCCTGGCGGGCGATGTCCATGAACAGTTCGGTGCGCACCGGGTTGCCGGTGGTGCGGCGCTTGTCCGACGCACTGAACGTATTCGGGAACGCTTCACACACCCGTGCGGCCAAGGGCACCAGCAAGCGGTTGGCGGTGCCGGCGACGGCGTTCTGTTCGTGCACGATCACCGGCACGCCGGCGAGCTTCGCCGCCACACCACCAGGACCGGTCACATAACCGCCAAACCCGAGCACACACACCGGCTGCACGTCGCGAATCACTTTGCGCGCCTGCCACACCGCCTTGAGCAACACAAACGGCGCCTTGAGCAGGGACAGTTTGCCCTTGCCGCGCAGGCCGGTGACGTTGATCAAGTGCAGCGGCAAGCCAGCATTGGGCACCAGTTCATTTTCGATGCCACGCGGTGTACCCAACCAGTGCACGGTGTAGCCACGGTTCTGGAATTCCCGCGCGCAGGCCAGTGCCGGGAACACGTGGCCCCCGGTGCCGCCAGCCATGATCAGCACGTTAGCGCCCATGGGTCGGCTCCTCGGCGAAGTCGCTTTCGCTGAACTCCATCTCTTCGCTGCCCAGGTGGGTACGACTCTCCCACTCGATGCGCAGCAACAAGCCAAGACAGGCGCAGCAGATCACCAACGAACTGCCGCCGTAGCTGAGGAACGGCAACGTCAGGCCCTTGGTCGGCAGCAGGCCGACGTTCACGCCGATATTGATCAGGAACTGGCCGATCCACAGGAACGACAAGCCGTACGCCACGTAAGCAGCGAAATACTGTTTGGCCTTCTCGGCCCACATGCCGATGTACATGCCGCGCACACACACGAACACGAACAACGCGACGGTGCACAGCGAACCCACCACGCCCAATTCTTCGGCCAACACCGAGAACACGAAGTCGGTGTGCGCCTCCGGCAGGTAGAACTGTTTTTGCACGCTGTTGCCCAGGCCGACGCCCAGCCACTCGCCACGACCGAAGGCGATCAACGCCTGGGTCAATTGATAACCGGAGCCGAACTGATCGGACCAGGGGTCGGTAAAGGTGATCAGACGCGCCATCCGGTAGGGTTGCGCTTGCACGAGCACCGTCACCGCCGCCACCGCCAGCACCACCATCAAGGTAAAGCGGAACAGACCCACGCCGCCGAGGAACAGCATCGCCGCCGCTGCCCCCATCATCACGACGGTGGCCCCGAAGTCAGGCTCCATCAGCAGCAGGCCAGCCATGGGCAACAGCACGATGAACGGCTTGAAGAAGCCCATCCAACTCTCGCGCACTTCTTTCTGGCGACGTACCAGGTAGCCGGCGAGGTAAATCACCACGAACACCTTGGCGATTTCCGACGGCTGCACGTTGAACGCGCCGAAGCCGATCCAACGCATCGAACCGTTCACCTCGCGGCCGATGCCGGGCAGGATCACCATGATCAGCAAGCCGAACGCCCCGATCAGCATCAGCCAGCCCAGGCGTTGCCAGGTAGCGATGGGAATCATCATGGTGACGATGCAGGCGCCGAGGCCGATCACCAGGTAAACCAAGTGCCGGATCATCATGTAGAGCGTGTTGCCCGACTGCACGGCAGCCACTTCGGAGGACGCCGAAGTGATCATCACCAACCCCAGGCCCAGCAATGCCAGGCAACCGGCGAGCATCGGGAAATCCAGGTCGATACCGCGCCCGGTAATGATCGGCGACGGGTACGGCTTGATGATGTTTCTGAAGTCGATACTCATGCCAAGGCCTCCACGGCGCGGGCGAACAGCTGGCCGCGCTCTTCGTAGTTCTTGAACATGTCGAAGCTGGCGCACGCCGGCGACAGCAGCACCGCATCGCCAGGCTGGGCCAGGGCTTTGCAGTGGGCGATGGCGTCGTCCAGCGACGTGGCGCGTACTTGCGGCACGGCATCGCCCAGGGCGGCGGCGATCAAGTCAGAATCGCGCCCGATCAGCACCACGGCACGGCAATGCGCGGCCACCGGGCCTTTAAGGTCCTTGAAGTCGGCGCCCTTGCCGTCGCCACCGGCGATCAGCACCAGCTTGCCTTCAATATCGGCGCCAAGGCCTTCGATGGCAGCCAGGGCCGCACCGACGTTGGTGGCCTTGGAATCGTTGTAATAGCTGACGCCGTCGAGGTCACGCACCCACTGACAGCGATGCTCGAGGCCGCCGAAGGTGCGCAGGCTCGCGAGCATGGCGTCGAACGGCAAGCCCACCGCATGCCCGAGCGCCAACGCCGCGAGGGCGTTGGACTGGTTATGCGCGCCACGGATTTTCAGCTCGCGCACCGGCATCAGGTTCTGGAATTCGAAGGCCAGGTACTTCTCGCCGTGCTCTTCGCGGATGCCGAAGGCTTTGAAATCGGGTTTGCTCAGGCCGAAGGTCCAGCACGGCAGGCCCTCGCCCATCAGCGGACGGCTCAGCGCATCCTGGCGGTTGACCACCACTTGCTTGGCGCTGCGGAAGATTCGGTGCTTGGCCAGGTGATACGCCGGCAGGCCGCTGTAGCGGTCCATGTGATCTTCGCTGACGTTCAAGACGGTGGCGACTTCGGCGCCAAGGTCGTGAGTCGTTTCCAGCTGGAAGCTCGACAGCTCCATCACGTACAACTCGATGTCGTCGCTGAGCAGGTCCAGCGCCGGCGTACCGAGGTTGCCGCCCACGGCGACACGCTTACCGGCCGCCACAGCCATCTCGCCGACCAGGGTGGTGACAGTGCTTTTTGCGTTGGAACCGCTGATCGCCACGATCGGCGCCTTCGCGTGACGCGCGAACAGGTCGATATCGCCGGACAGTTTCACGCCACGCGCCGCTGCGGCTTGCAGGGCCGGTGTCGCCAACGCCAGGCCGGGGCTCACGTAGAGCTCATCGGCGCGGCACAGAAACTCGACATCCAGCTCGCCACAACGCACTTCCACGTGCGGGTAGTCACGGCGCAGCGTGACCAGCTCCGGTGGATTTTCCCGCGTATCGGCCACAGCAAACGGCTTGCCCCGGTTCGCCAGGAAGCGAACCAGGGACATGCCGCTCTTGCCGAGGCCGACAACGATGCGGAAGTGGTCTGAAGCGATCAGGGACACTCGTTTCTACCTCAGTTTCAGGGTGGCAAGGCCGACCAGTACCAGAATCACGGTGATGATCCAGAAACGGACAATCACGCGTGGCTCAGGCCAGCCCTTGAGTTCAAAGTGGTGGTGAATCGGCGCCATGCGGAACACGCGGCGCCCGGTCAACTTGAAGGACGCCACCTGGATGACCACCGACAGGGTTTCCATCACGAACACACCGCCCATGATGAACAGCACGATTTCCTGGCGCACGATCACTGCAATGGTGCCGAGGGCTGCGCCCAGCGCCAGTGCGCCGACGTCGCCCATGAAGACTTGTGCGGGGTAGGTGTTGAACCACAGGAACCCCAGGCCGGCACCGATCAGCGCGCCGCAGAACACGATCAATTCACCTGCGCCCGGTACATAAGGGATCAGCAGGTATTCAGCGAATTTCACGTTACCCGACAGGTAGCAGAAGATGCCGAGCGCGCCGCCCACCATCACCGTCGGCATGATCGCCAGGCCGTCGAGGCCGTCAGTCAGGTTCACCGCGTTGCTGGAGCCGACGATCACGAAGTAGGTCAGCACCACGAAGCCGATGCCCAGTGGAATGCTGGCGTCCTTGAGCATCGGGATGATCAAGGTGGTTTCGACCGCACTTGGCGCTGTCGTGTAGAGGAAAATCGCGGCGCCGAGGCCAAACACCGACTGCCAGAAATACTTCCAGCGGCTTGGCAGCCCCTTGGAGTTTTTCTCGATCACTTTGCGGTAGTCATCCACCCAACCGATGGCACCGAACAGCAAGGTCACCAACAGCACCACCCATACGTAGCGGTTGTGCAGGTCAGCCCACAGCAAGGTGCTGATGCCGATGGACGACAGGATCAATGCGCCGCCCATGGTCGGGGTGCCGGATTTGGACAGGTGCGACTGCGGGCCGTCATTACGGACCGATTGACCAATTTGCAGGTTCTGCAGGGTGCGGATCATCCACGGCCCCAGGAACAGCGACAAACACAGCGCAGTCAGCACACCCAGAATCCCGCGCAGGGTCAGGTACTGAAAGACCGCGAAGCCTTTGTGGAACTGTTGCAGATACTCAGCCAGCAGCAGCAGCATTAATGTTTCTCCGTACTTGAGCCACACAAGGCCGCGACGACGTTTTCCATCACCGCGCTGCGCGATCCCTTGATCAAAATGGTTGTGTGCGTGTCGTGTTCAGCCGCCGTCAGCGCCTGGATCAGCTCGGCCTGGGTCGCGAAATGCCGCGCACCGGGCCCGAACGCGTTGACGGCATGCGCCATGTTCGGGCCGACGGCGTAGAGCGCATCGACTTTGCCGCTGGCGTAAGCGCCGACTTCGCGGTGGGACTGCTCGGCCCAGTCGCCCAGTTCGGCGATATCGCCCAGTACCAGCACCTTGCGAGTGTCGAAGCCTTTGAGCAGGTCGATAGCGGCGCAGACCGAGGACTGGTTCGCGTTGTAGGTGTCGTCGATCACGCGCATGCCGTTAGTTGCCAGTTGCGCGACGGTGCGGCCCTTGACCGGCTGCACTGCGCCCAGGCCAGTGGCGATACCAAACAACGACACGCCCAAGGCATAGGCCGCAGCGGCAGCGGCCAAGGCGTTGGCGACGTTATGGTTACCCAGCAGGTTCAACTGCACATGTTCGCTGCCTTGCGGGGAGTGCAAGGTAAAGGACGGGCAACCACGGGCATCGACAGTGATGTTCGAGGCGTGGAAATCGGCCGCAGCGTTGAGCACGGCAAACGTCAGGACCTTGCGACCGGCGGCGCGTACACGCCAGGTTTCGAAGGCCTTATCGTCCAGATTCAATACCGCTGTGCCCGAAGCGTCGAGGCCTTCGAGGATTTCACCCTTGGCTTCGACGATTTTTTCCGGGCCACCGAACTCACCGACATGGGCGGTACCGGCGTTGTTGATAATCGCGACGTGGGGCTTGGTCAACGCCACGGTGTAGGCGATTTCGCCGATGCGCGAAGCCCCCAGTTCGATCACCGCCGCCGTGTGTTCCGGGGCCAGTTCGAGCAGGGTCAGGGGTGCGCCGAAATCATTGTTGAGGTTGCCACGGGTAGCGAGCACCGAGCCGCGCGTGCGCAGCACACCGGCGAGCAGTTCCTTGACCGTGGTCTTGCCGCTGGAGCCGGTGATGGCCGCAACGGGATTAGTGAATGCGGCACGGTTCAACGCCCCCAGCTGGCCGAGGGCCAGGCGCGTGTCGGCGACCAGCAGTTGCGGCAATGCAGAGTCCGCCACTTCACGCTGCACCAAGGCACCTACAGCCCCTTTGGCGGCGACGTCATTCAGGTAGTCGTGACCATCGAAGCGCGGGCCGGCGAGCGCGACAAACAGTTGCCCCGGCTTGATGTTGCGACTGTCGATACTGACGCCGTCGAAACTGCAATCGCTCGACAGCACTCGGGCCGACAGGGCCTGGGCCAGCTCGTTGAATGTCATCGCTTTAAGCATGGGCGACCTCCCAGGCCGTCAAGGCGTGATCGGCCTCGACCAGATCGGAGAAGGCATGGCGTTCGCCGTTGATTTCCTGATAGTCCTCGTGACCTTTACCGGCCAGTACCACCACATCGTCAGCGCTGGCGCTGGCGATCAATTGGGCGATGGCCGCACCGCGACCGGCGACGAAAGCGGCCTTGGACACGTCGTTGAAGCCCGCGCGGATGTCGTCGAAAATCTGGCTCGGGTCTTCGCTGCGCGGGTTGTCGTCGGTGACGAGCACGCCATCGGCCAAGCGCTCGACGATCTCGGCCATCAACGGACGCTTGCCGCGATCGCGATCACCGCCACAACCGAACAGGCACAGTAATTTGCCCTTGGTGTGTGGGCGCAGGGCTTCCAGGACTTTTTCCAGGGCGTCGGGGGTGTGGGCGTAATCGACCACCACCAGCGGCTGCTTGCCGCCACCGAGGCGCTGCATGCGACCGGCCGGGCCCTCAAGCTTGGGCAGCACGCGCAGGATTTCATCCAGGGCGTAATCCAGGCCGAGCAGCGCACCGATGGCGGCGAGGACGTTGCTCAGGTTGAAGCGCCCGAGCAATGTGCTGCGCAGATGGTGTTCGCCCTGAGGCGTGACCAACGTGGCGCGCACGCCTTCGTCATTAAATTGGGCTTCGCGGCAGAACAGGTACGCGCTGGAATCTTCCAGGCTGTAGCTGATCAGGCGCGCTTCGCTGTCTTCGGCGGCCAGTTGGCGGCCGAATGCGTCATCCAGGTTGACCACCCGACACTTCAGGTCATTCCAGGCAAACAGCTTGGCCTTGGCGGCGGCGTAAGCCTCCATGGTGCCGTGGTAGTCCAGGTGATCGCGGGACAAGTTGGTCATCACCGCCACGTCAAAAGCCAGGGCGGTGACGCGGCCCTGATCCAGGCCGTGGGAAGAAACTTCCATGGCGACCGCCTTGGCACCGGCCTTTTTCAGGCCGGCCAGGGTCGCTTGCACGGCGATCGGGTTCGGCGTGGTGTGCAGGCCGCTTTGCAGCGCGCCATAAAAGCCGGTGCCCAAGGTGCCGACGATGCCGCAGTGCTGCCCCAACAGGTCAAGCGCTTGCGCGACCAACTGGGTCACGCTGGTCTTGCCGTTGGTGCCGGTGACGCCCACCAGGTTGAGGTGACGGCTCGGGTCGCCATAGAAGCGACCGGCAATATCCGACAACTGTTTTGCCAACCCTTTGACCGGAATCAACGGCACATCGGTGATCGGCAGCACGGTGGCGCCTTCCACTTCATAAGCCACTGCCGCAGCACCGCGCTGCAACGCATCGGCGATATGCGCACGGCCATCGTACTTACCGCCCGGCACCGCCAGGAACAGGTCACCGGCGCGTACATTACGGCTGTCCAGCGTCAACTCGCGAATCAACAGATCACGACCGGCGTGGGCAAAAATCTTGTTCAGGCTAAGAGACATCAGCCGCGCCCTCCATTGGCTTTTACAGCAGCGGCCGGTGGTCCGGCGTTCGCTTGTTGGGTCGGCGGCAGGTTGTCCGGCGTGATGTTCATCAGGCGCAGGGTGCCGGACATCACTTTGCTGAACACCGGCGCCGAGACCAGGCCACCGAAGTAACCGGCTTTGCTCGGTTCATCGATCACCACGACAATGGCGTAGCGTGGGTCGCTCATCGGGCCGAAACCGGCGAACAGCGAGCGGTAGGAGTTTTCGGCGTAGCCCTTGGTGCCCACCGATGTCTTACGCGCCGTACCCGACTTGCCGGCCACGTGGTACGCCGGCACCTGGGCACGGAACACACCACGAGGGGCTTCGATCACTTGTTGCAGCATGCCTTGCATGGTCTTGGCGACGTTTTCGGGAATCACCTGGGTGGCTTTCGGTGCCTCGTCGACGTGGATCAGGCTCAGTGGAACCATTCGGCCATTATTCGCCAATACAGAGAAAGCATGAGCCAATTGGATCGCCGTCACCGACAGGCCGTAACCATAGGAAAGCGTGGCGGTCTCGGCCTTTTTCCAGTCGCGGTAGTTCGGCAGGTTACCCACACGCTCGCCGGGGAAATCCAGGCCGGTGGGTTGGCCCAAACCGATCTTCTGTGCGAGGTGGTAGATGGTTTCGCCGCCAATATCGAAGGCGACCTTACTCATGCCCACGTTACTGGAGTTGATCAGGATACCTGTCAAATCCAGCACCGGACCTTCGGTGCGCGACACGTCGCGAATGGTGTATTTGCCTAACTGCAACGTGCCAGGATACACCTCGACCTTGTCGCTGGGTTTCCAGCGCCCGGTTTCGAGGGCGGCACTCATGGAGATGGCTTTCATGGTCGAACCCGGCTCGAACACGTCGATCATGGCGCGGTTGCGCATCATCGCCGGTTGCAGGTTGCGACGGTTGTTAGGGTTGTAGGTCGGCTGGTTGACCATGGCGAGGATCTCGCCGGTCTTGACGTCCATGATCACCAAGCTCCCGGCCTTCGCGCCGTTCTCGATGATCGCGTTACGCAGCTCGCGGTTGGCCAGGTATTGCAGGCGCAGGTCAATCGACAACGCCAAGGGCTTACCGGCCTTGGCGTTTTTGGTGACTTGGACATCCTTGATCAGCCTACCGCGCCGATCCTTGATGACTTGTCGTTTGCCGGGAACCCCGGCCAGCCATTCATCGTAGGCCAGTTCCACACCTTCGCGGCCGTGGTCATCAATGTCGGTAAAGCCAACCATATGCGCGGTGGTTTCACCGGCCGGGTAGAAACGACGGAATTCCTCGATGCCGTAGACACCGGGGACTTTAAGGTCGAGCACTTGCTGGCCTTGCTCGGGCGTCAAGCCGCGCACCAGGTAGATGAATTCTTTGTTGGCCTGGGCCTCAAGGCGTTCAGCCAAGGCTTTCGGGTCCTGGCCCAGGGCGGCAGCGAGTTGCGGCCAGCGGTCTTTGGCGACCTGCAATTCTTTGGCGTTGGCCCACAGGGTAGTTACCGGTGTACTGACGGCCAGGGGCTCGCCATTACGGTCAGTGATCAGGCCGCGGTGCGCAGGAATCGGAATATGCCGCAGGCTGCGGGCGTCGCCCTGGCCGATCAGGAAGTCGCGGTCGACCACTTGCAGGTCGATGATCCGCCAGGCGATCGCACCCACCATCAATGCCAGCAAGCCGAGCATCAGGCGGAAACGCCATGGGTAGAGTGCGCCCTCGAGTTTCATCATGGCGCCACCATGCGAACGTCAGCAGCGCCCGGAATGTGCATTTTCAGCTGTTCGGTGGCCAGCACTTCGATGCGGCTATGGGCCGTCCAGGTGCTTTGCTCCAGGATCAACCGACCCCATTCCGCTTGCGCCTTGTCACGCACGCTCAATTCCCCGTACAGGGTATTGAGCAGTTGACGGTTGTAGTGGGCGCTGTAGGACACCGCAATCGCGGAAACCAGCACGCCGACAAACAACAGCAACATAAAGAAGCTGCCGCCCGGGAGGGGCTTGGCGAAAAGCTTGCTCACCGCAACTTCTCCGCAACACGCATGACAGCGCTACGGGAACGTGGGTTGGCCTTGAGTTCGGCTTCGGAAGCGAACTGCGCTTTGCCATGGATTTTGATTTTCGGCACAAAGGCTTCGAAACGCACCGGCAGGTTGCGCGGCAGGTTGTCGGACTCGCCCTTGACCAGGCGGCGCATGAACAATTTGACGATACGGTCTTCCAGGGAGTGGAAGCTGATCACCACCAGGCGCCCCCCCACTTCCAGCGCCTCGAGGGCAGCCTCGAGGCCGGCCTCCAGGTCGCCCAATTCGTTGTTGACGTGAATGCGCAGGCCCTGGAACGCACGGGTGGCCGGGTTCTTGCCCTTTTCCCATGCTGGGTTGGCGACCTTCAGCACTTCGGCCAGGTCAGCGGTGCGTTCAAACGGCTGGATTTCGCGACGCTCAACCACGGCGCGAGCCATGCGACCGGCGAAGCGCTCTTCACCGTATTCCTTGAACACACGGGCGATTTCTTCCACTGGCGCGGTGGCGATGAACTGCGCAGCACTCACGCCACGGGTCGGGTCCATGCGCATATCGAGCGGACCATCGTTCATGAAACTGAAGCCGCGCTCAGGGTCATCGAGCTGTGGCGAAGACACGCCCAGATCGAGCAAAACCCCGGCCACCTTGCCTGCCATGCCGCGCTCGGCGACTTCGGCACCCAGCTCGGCAAAGCTGCGCTGCACAACGACAAAGCGGCCGTCTTCGGCCGCTAGCGCTTGCCCGGTGGCAATCGCTTGGGGGTCTTTGTCGAACCCGAGGAGCTTACCGTCGGACCCGAGCTGGCTGAGTATCAACCGGCTATGCCCGCCCCTGCCGAACGTGCCATCCAAATAGCAGCCATCCGCGCGTACGGCGAGAGCCTCAACGGCTTCGTCAAGCAGTACGGTGATGTGGTTAAAGCCGCTATCAATAGTCACAGGATCAAATCACGCAGTTCATCAGGCATGGCGCCCGGTTGTTGAATAGCAGCCAGGTCTGCTGCAGAAACAGCATCCCAGGCATCTTCGTCCCACAATTGGAACTTGTTCAGTTGGCCGACCAGCATTGCGCGCTTGTCGAGCTTGGCGTACTCGCGCAAACGCGGGGGCACCAGGAAACGACCGCTGCCATCGAGCTCGAGGTCGACGGCATTACCGATCAGCAAACGCTGCAGGCGGCGGTTTTCTTCACGCAATGAAGGCAGGGCGCGCAACTTGGTTTCAATCAACTCCCACTCATCGAGCGGGTAAACACATAAACAAGGGTCAACGGCATCAATGGTGATGATCAACTGTCCGGAACTTCGCGAAATGAGCTCGTCACGATACCGGCTCGGCATGGCGAGACGGCCTTTTGCATCGAGACTGATAGCGTTAGCTCCGCGAAACACAGATGCGTTTCTCCAAATTTTAGCGTTTTACGTTCAAAAAACCCACTTTGTGCCACTTTCCGCCACTTGCGCACACTATAGGAATGCGCCCACCACACCGTCAAGGCGCGGATTCAAGGAAAAGCCTTACAGAACGGAGATTTAGGAGCGCAAACGGAGGAGAAACCAGAGTTCGACGGTATTTGTGGCCCAACAAGCGCAAATAGCTCAAAGCGCTATAGGCCAAAGTTAAAGTAATTTATTAAGAGTAAGATTTTTTTGGTATTACGAAGATGCATCTGCCAATGATTTGGCAGGGAGGGATTCTTGCGTTACTACCGGGTTTCTGCCCGAGATTCGGACAGAAGGAAAAAGGTGGAGAGTCGATCTATAAGCCGGGTTCTGTCTTGAACAGTCATTCGTCTACGATGGCCATCACTGGACATCTTTAGCAACCTACCCGGTCCCAGCGCGGGCCACGCCTTGGGACCCTATTTGGTCTTGCTCCAAGTGGGGTTTACCTAGCCACGAACTGTTGCCAGTCGCGCGGTGCGCTCTTACCGCACCTTTTCACCCTTACCGGCACCGAAGCGCTTAGGCGGTTATTTTCTGTGGCACTTTCCGTAGGCTCACGCCTCCCAGGCATTACCTGGCACTTCGCCCTATGGAGCCCGGACTTTCCTCCCCCCCCTAATTTTCATAGAAGGCAGCGACTGTCCAATCGACTCTCCGCCGCGCAGGTTAACGGCACGGCGGAGTTAGGACAAGTATTAAAAGTACAGCAATGCCATCACCTTCGGACGAAATACCGGTTTAACCCCGGAACTATTCGGCTTTCTGTTTATCCAGCGCAACTTGATACAGCACATTCTTGCGTGCACCGGTAATTTCAGCGGCCAACGCCGCAGCACGCTTGAGGGGCATTTCCTTGAGCAGCAGGTCCAGCACACGCATCGCCTCGCTACTGACGGCGTCCTCGCTTTCCGGTGCCGTCCAACCCGCCACCAGCACCACACACTCGCCGCGCTGCTGATTGCTGTCGCCTTCGACAAACCCACGCAGCGCCTCCAAGGGCAGCCCCTTGAGGGTTTCGAACGTTTTGGTCAGCTCACGGGCCAGCAGCGCCAGGCGCTCGCCGCCAAACACCAGCTCCATGTCCTGCAGGCATTCAAGGATGCGATGAGGCGCTTCGTAGAAAATCAAGGTGCGCGGCTCTTCCTTTAGCGCTTGAAGACGCGCACGCCGCCCTACCGCCTTGGCCGGCAAGAAACCTTCGAAGATAAAGCGGTCGGAAGGCAGGCCGGCCGCCGACAATGCAGCGATCAGCGCGCAGGCTCCCGGAACAGGCACTACATTGATACCAGCGGCCCGCGCCTGGCGCACCAGATGGTAGCCAGGGTCGGAGATCAGCGGGGTACCCGCGTCGGAGATCAGCGCCACGTCGTCGCCCGCCAGCAGGCGCACGATAAAACGGCTGCCTTCTTCGCGCTCATTGTGTTCATGGCAGGCTGCCAAGGGCGTGCTGATACCAAAATGCTGCATCAACCGCTGGGAGTGCCGTGTGTCTTCGGCCGCGATCAATTTAACCTCGCGCAACACTTTAAGCGCCCGGGCACTGATGTCGTCCAGGTTGCCAATGGGCGTCGCCACGACAAAAAGCGAGCCTGCAGTGGAATTCAAAGGACCTGGAGCAGTCAAAACGCACACCTCGATGGTTGGCAAAAGCCACATTGTAGCGCGTAGGCGCCTTGAAAATATGCCATCACGGCCGACGCTTTTTCAGCCTTCCGTCACCAATATCAACATTTGCACAACCTAAATCGACGGTTTCACGCCAGTAACATCGCGCCTGGGCCAGTGCTTGGGTACAATTCCACGCTAATTTGATCGGTATCAGGAACACTTACATGATCGCTTGCCTGCGGCTGCTCTCCGCCCTCTGCCTCGCTGCCTTATTGGCCGCGTGTGCCAGCTCGCCCTCGTCCAGCCTTGGCGACCTTCCACGGACCCCGGACGCCAGTATCGAGCAACTGCTCGAACAGGCCACTACCGCCAAGACGCCAGAACAGGCGGCTATGCTGCGCCTGAGCGCAGCCGACCTGGCCTACAAACAGAACAATCCTGGCCGCTCGTCGCAGATACTTGCGCAGGTGCCCCTGGATGTCCTCAAGCCAGCCGCGCAAGTATTTGCCAGCACCCTGGCCGCCGAACTGGCCATGACGCGCAACCAGCCCAAGGCCGCGCTGACCGCCTTGAACCACCCGAGCCTGCAAAACCTGAAGGACCTGCCGCCTGAACAGCAGATCCGCACCGGCACTGTGCATGCCCGCGCTTATGAAGCCGATGGCCAGACCCTGGCCGCCGCCCGCGAGCGCGTTGCCATGGCCCCACTGCTCACAGGCGATGCCGCCAACAGCAACCACGAAGCCATCTGGGCATTGATCGCCGCCCTGCCGGCCGAACAACTGCAAGCCAGCGGCAACCCGGTGCTGGACGGCTGGATCACCCTGGCCCAGTCGGTCAAGGGCGCCGGTACGCTGGAGCAACAACAAGCCGCCATCGACACCTGGCGCGCGCAGAACCCGGGCCACCCGGCTGCCGTGCAGCTGCCGACGCCGCTCACCAAGCTCAAGGAACTGGCCAGCCAGCCCCTGAACAAGATCGCCCTGCTGCTGCCGCAGGATGGCCCGCTGGCCTCCGTCGGCAAGGCGCTGCGTGAAGGTTTCATGGCTGCGCACTACCAGGCCGAACAGGCCGGGCAGAAGCCGCCGGTGATCGAGTTCTATGACAGCTCGCGCCTGACCTCCATCGATGAGTTCTACGCCAAGGCCCAGGCCGCCGGCGTGCAGTTGGTGGTCGGCCCGCTGGAGAAGCCGCTGGTCAAACAACTCAGCGCGCGCCCGCAATTGCCAATCACCACCTTGGCACTGAACTACAGTGAGACGGATCGCAGCCCTGCGCAGTTGTTCCAGTTCGGCCTGGCCGCGGAAGACGAAGCCCGCGAAGTCTCGCGCCGTGCACGGGCCGACGGCCTGCATCGTGCTGCGGCCATGGTGCCGCGTGGCGAATGGGGTGAGCGTGTCTACAAGGCCTTCCGTCAGGATTGGGAAGCCAACGGTGGCACGGTCATGGGGGTTGAGTACGTTGATCAGCCAGTGGCCCTGGCCCAGCAGATCGCCGACCTGTTCCAACTGCGCAAAAGCGAAGGCCGTGCCAAGAGCCTGCAAAGCACCGTCGGCACCGACGTAGCCGCGCAGCCGTCGCGTCGCCAGGACATCGAGTTCATCTTCCTGGCCGTGACCCCGCAATTGGCCCAGCAGATCAAGCCGACCCTGAACTTCCAATACGCCGGCGATGTGCCGGTGTACGCCACGTCCCACGTATTCAGTGCCAGCGGCGACAAGAACCAGTACCTGGACATGACCAACGTGATGTTCTGCGAAACCCCTTGGCTGCTCAACACCACCGACCCGCTGCGCAACCAGGTTGCCGCACAATGGCCGCAGGCCAACGGCAGCCTTGGCCGTCTGTACGCGATGGGCGTCGACGCCTACCGCCTGGCGCCACGCTTGGGGCAACTCAAGGCATTGCCGGATACCCGCGTTGACGGCCTGTCGGGCAACCTGGGCATCAGCGCCAACCAACGCGTTGATCGCCAGATGCCTTGGGCGAAATTCGTCGGCGGCGAGATCCAGCGCCTGCCGGACACCCCTCGCTGATGCCTGAGAGGTCCAGCGCACAAAGCGGCAAGGATGCCGAACTTCAAGCGCTGAAATACCTGCAGCACCAGGGTCTGCGCCTACTGGCGCAGAACTGGTTATGTAAACGTGGCGAGCTTGATCTGGTCATGCTTGACGGCGATACAGTAGTATTCGTCGAAGTCCGCTACAGAAAACACGCACAATGGGGTGGCGCGCTCGCCAGTATTGACGGGCGCAAGCGTCAGAAGCTGATACTCGCCGCGCAGTTCTTCCTGCAAAAAGAGCATCGCTGGGCCGACGCCCCCTGCCGTTTCGATGTGGTTGCCCTAGAAAGCACACCGTCTGGTCAGGCTGATCTGAACTGGCTCAAAGATGCCTTCGACAGCTGATTCACCGGACATCTTCACCCAACACTTTTGCTCTTTGCTTTGCGGGCTGCACATTCCTGTGCCAAACAGCCGCGCTACTTAAGGTCACACAGATGGACATGCAATCCCGAATTCGCCAGCTTTTCCAGGCCAGCATCGACACCAAGCAACAGGCGATGGACGTACTTGCACCGCACATCGAGCAAGCCAGTCAGGTCATGGTCAATGCGCTGCTCAACGAGGGCAAAATGCTTTCGTGCGGCAACGGCGGTTCGGCCGGCGATGCCCAGCATTTCTCGTCCGAGCTGCTCAACCGCTTCGAGCGTGAGCGTCCGAGCCTGCCGGCCATCGCCTTGACCACCGACTCGTCGACGATCACCTCGATCGCCAACGATTACAGCTACAACGAAATCTTCTCCAAGCAGATCCGCGCCCTGGGCCAACCAGGTGACGTGCTGCTGGCGATTTCCACCAGCGGCAACTCGGCGAATATTATTCAAGCGATCCAGGCCGCACATGATCGCGAAATGATTGTCGTAGCATTGACCGGACGCGATGGTGGAGGCATGGCCTCGCTGCTGTTGCCCGAAGACGTGGAGATTCGCGTTCCGGCCAATGTCACCGCACGTATCCAGGAAGTCCACCTGCTGGCGATCCATTGCCTGTGCGATCTGATCGACAGCCAACTGTTTGGGAGTGAAGAATGACCGTTAACCGCCTCAGCCTTTTGGCCATCACCCTGTGCCTCGCTATCAGCGGCTGCAGCACGGCCATCACTGCAACACGTGACACCCCTATTCAGGATGACAAGGGCACCCGTACTTTCGGCAGCAAGATCGATGACTCGCTGATCGAAACCAAGGTCGAAGTCAACGTCGCCAAAGCCGCTCCAGACCTGGGCAACGGTGCTTCACGCATCGTCGTCACCAGCTTCAACGGCGTGGTACTGCTGGCCGGCCAGACACCGCGTGCCGACCTCAAGGCCCAGGCCGAACAAGCCGCCGCGGCCGTGCAGCGGGTCAAGAAGGTTCATAACGAACTGCAGGTGATGGACCCGATCACGCTGCTGGCCATCAGCAACGATGCCCTGCTGACCACCAAGATCAAGGCGCAGATGCTCACCGATAACGCGATTCCCGGCTCGCGCATCAAGGTCGTGACCGACAACGGCATCGTTTACCTGATGGGCCTGCTGACCCAGGCTGAAGCCACTCGCGCCGCCAACCTGGTGCAGGGCGTGTCGGGCGTACAGAAAATCGTCAAGGTCTTCGAGTACATCGATTGATGTAACCGACAGCCACAAAAAAGGGCGCCTTACACAGGCGCCCTTTTTTATTAACGAATGTTTACTGGTACTGCGAGTACGGGTTGCCCTGGAACTGGTTGTTCTGCTGTGGCGCCTGTTGCTGGGCACCTGGCTGGCCGTACTGCTGGCCTGGGATCGGGCCGAGGTTCACTTCCACGCGACGGTTCTGGGCACGGCCGTTGACGTCAGCATTGCTGGCAATCGGGTTATCCGGGCCAGCACCGCGAGCGCTCAAGTTCGCACCGTTGACGCCTTGGGAGGTCAGGTAGTTGGCCACGCTCTGCGCACGGCGCTGGGACAGGTCCATATTCAGTTGGCGGCTACCGGTGCTGTCGGTGTAGCCCACGATCTGGATGGTGTTCTGGTTGAACTGCTTGAGGGAGTTGGCCAGGTTATTCAACGGCTGGTAGAAGCTGCTGGAGATCGCGTCGGAGTTGGTGGCGAAGGTGATGTTGCCGGGCATGATCAGCTTGATTTGGTCGCCCTGGCGCTGAACTTCAACACCGGTGTTGGCCATGCTTTCACGCAGTTTCTTTTCTTGCTGGTCGGCATAGTAGCCATAGCCTGCGGCACCGGCACCTGCAACGACCGCGCCGATCAGCGCGCCTTTGCCACGGTTATTATGGTCGATGGCGGCACCGGCCAATGCACCGGCCAGGGCACCCAGGCCACCGTACTTGGCAGTCTTGCTCATACCGCCGGATTCATTACTCGCCTGTCCCTGGCTGCTGCCGTCATAAGGGTTAGGTGATGCGCAGCCAGACAACAGGGCTACGACCGTAGCAACAACAAGCAGACGACGCGAAGTGAACATGAAGGGAGCTCCTACTTTTGCATTCTGAGGTGCAGAGGACATTGGCAATGGACCTGTGCCGAGTTTTGAACGCGACAAACGGTAAAAATTCCGTGCCTACAGAAACCGTAGCAGACCCACGCTGAACACGACCTGAGTTTTTGCTACAACGCTTGCCAATCCTGGCCAGAGAACAGCGCCGCCCCCGCAATTATTCCCTCACGCCCGCACAAAAGGGTTCTCACGCATTTCATCACCCAAGCGGGTATCCGGCCCATGGCCGGTCACCACCGTCGCCCCTTCATCCAGCGTGTACAACCGTTGTTTGATCGAACGCACAATGGTCGCCTGGTCCCCGCCCCATAGATCCGTGCGCCCGATACCGCGCCGAAACAGTGTGTCGCCCGCAATCAGCAGCTTGGCGTCGGCAAACCAGAAACTCATCGAACCCGGCGTGTGCCCCGGCGTGTGCAACGCCACGCCGCAACCGCAGGCCAATTCCTCATCATCTTCCAGCCAGCGATCAGGCGAAGGCACCGGGGTGTAGGGAACGCGAAACATCTGGCATTGCATTTCCAGATTGTCCCAGAGGAATTGATCTTCCTTGTGCAAGTGCAATGTAGCGCCGGTCTTCTCTTTCAACTGTCCGGACGCCAGGAAGTGATCCAGGTGGGCATGGGTGTGGATGATGCTGACCACCTTGAGGCCCAAGGCATCGAGCCGCGCCAAGATCAGCTCATGGTTGCCACCGGGGTCGACTACGATGGCTTTTTTGCTGATCGGGTCGCCGATGATGGTGCAATTGCACTGCAGGGGGCCGACGGGGAAGGTTTCGCGGATAAGAGTCGGCTTGGCGGATTCCATGGAAGGGCTCTCGTGCAAATGAAATGACGTTTTCAGGCGAGTATCGCCAGAATAATTGCACTATTAGAACAGACTGAGCCCGCTTCGCCGCCCAACGTGAGCAAGCTCGCTTGCCACAGGGTATCTCTAGCCAATCAACCTCAGTTCCTGCGCCCGCGCCACCGCCTGTGTGCGCCGCTCAACCCCCAGTTTGCTGTTGATGTGACTGGCGTGAGTCTTGACGGTGTGTAGCGAGATGAACAGCCGATTGCTGATCTCCTGGTTCGAACAGCCTTGGGCGATCAATTGCAGCACCGCCAGCTCCCGCGCACTCAAGGTTTCATGGGTTGAAGCAGCCTCCACCACCACGACCGCCGGCAACAGCGCCTGCAGGCTCTCGTTGAGTAAACCATGAGGATCTTTGGCGAGTTGCTCGCGCATCCATTCCGGGTGGGCTTCCAACAACCGCTGGAAGGGTTGCAACGCGCCACCGGCACCCGCCTCCAGTGCCTGGACCAGCACCGGACGCGCCTTGGTTTCCTGACCGCCTTCAATCAGCAGTTGCACCTGTTGAGTCAGGGCCATGAGGGCGATCATCTGGCGGCCGCTGTTGTGGGCCTGTTGTGCCAACTCTTCAAGCCGGAGCAGCGCCGCCGCGGGTTGATGGCGAATGGCATCCAGGGCCGCCTGCTGCAACCCGATATGTTGCGGCAGGTGTGGATGAAACTCTGGCGCGGCGGCAGCCTGCTCACCGTTGTAGGTTTGCGCCAGGCGGGTCAGCCAGGCGTCGGCCAGGTCGGTGCGGCCCTGGGCAAGCCACAGCTCGCATTTGATCAGGGTGATCATCGCCAGGTAGTAGATCGGTGGCACGTCCCAGATATGCATCAGCCGCTCCGCCTCGGCGAGCTCGGCAAAGGCACGGGCGAAGTCGCCACGACGGCCTTCGAAACTGGCGATCACACAATGGCCGATCAACACGCTGATGTCGCGACAAGCGCGGGCTTCGGCGAGGCCGGCGCGCAAGCGGGCGAGCCCGGCTTCGGGCTGGAGCCGCACCAGCAGCAAAAAACCTTCATAGAGCGATAGACGCGCGCGCACCGCGTACAACCGTTGAGGCGCCAGGCCCTGCAGGCGTTGCAGGCCCTGGCGCACTTCATCCAGGGAGCGCAGGATTTCGCCGCGCGCCTGCAACACACGCGCACGGTCGTAATGGGCCAGGGCCTCGAACAACGGGTTGCCGACGCGCTGCGCCAGCTCCAGGGATTCGCGATTCAAGCCACGGGCACGCCACAGATCGGCATCGACAATGGCCAGGTTGGAGAGGGTCGACAGGCACATCAGTCGCTGGCCGTAACGCCGTTGCGGCAGGCTTTCCAACGCTTCGCTGCAATAGCGCTGGGTCAGCTCGCGATCGCCCCGGCCCCGGGCGATGATCCCGCTCAGCGCCAGCCATTGAGCCAGCATCGATTTCTGCGCGGTGGCCGACGGTGCCGGCAGGAAGCGGCTGAGATAGCTGGACAGCTCCTCCGCCGCGTCCAACTGACAGGCCAGGCCCAAAGCCCAGCTGTAGAGCACGATCAAGCGCGGCGTGCTGATCAGCAGGCTGTCGGGCAAGTCCATTTTCCAGCGCAGCAGCATGCCCACATTCTGCTCGGCCAACAGTTGCTCTTCGGACAGGTTCTGCACCAGGTTGGCGGCTACATCCAGGTGACCGGCGCGCAACGCCTGCTCCACCGCTTCATCGATCAAGCCCTGGGCATTGAACCACCGGCACGCACGCAGGTGCAGGCTGGCCGCCGGCAGCACGTTGCTGCTGGCGCGTCGGGTGCGCAGCAGGTCGGAAAACAAATGGTGGTAACGGTACCAATGGCCCTGCTCGTCGAGCGGTACCAGGAACACTTGGTGGGCTTGCAGGTAACGCAGGATTTCGGCGCTGTCATGAGCTTCGCGCACGGCGTCGCAGAGCGCGCTGCAAAAACGATCCTGAGGGGCGGTGTCGTACAAAAACGCCTGCACGTCGGCCGGCAGGCAGTCGATCACTTCTTCCAGCAGGTAGTCGCGGATCAGCCCTTCCCCCCCGTGCAGGCTCTGGGGCAGGGCACCGTCACTGCCGGCTTCAGAGGCGGCCAGCAACCAGAAGCGCAAACCGGCGACCCAGCCTTCACTGCGGCGGATCAGGTTGTCGAGGGCTTCGCCGCGCAAGGAACTGCTGTGGCGATCCAGCACCGCCAGGGATTCGCCGTGCGTCAGGCGCAGGTCTTGTTCGTGCAGCTCGAGCAGGTGGCGCGACAACCGCAGCCGCGCCAGATGCCAGTCCGGGCGCTGGCGGCTGGTGACCAGCACCACCAGGCCATCGGGCAAATGGTTGAGGAAAAACTGCAGGCAGCGATCGAGCACCGGCCCTTGGGCCAGGTGATAGTCATCCAGCACCAGCAACAGCGGCGCGCGGGTAGACAGGTGCACCGTCAGCTCATCGAGCAGGCCGTCCAGCCATTCTTCGAAGGCAAAGGGTTGGTGACGCTGGCGCATTTTCAGCAGGCCCAGGGATTGGGCGCCGAGTTGCGGGAAGAATTGCTGCAAACCGTCGAGCAGGCGTTCGAGGAAACGGCCGGGGTCGCTGTCACGCGGGCTCAGGCCCAGCCACAAACTCTGCCAATGGGGCGGCAGACTCTGGCAGAACTCCACCGCCAACGAACTCTTGCCGAACCCCGCCGGCGCGCTGACCAGCAACAGCCGCCCTTCCAGCCCGGCACTCAGGCGCTCGCACAGGCGCGGTCGCAGCACGTAGCCGTCAGGCAGGGGTGGCCTGTAGAAACGACCTTCCAGGGTGGGGATTACCGCACTGGCAGGCCCTTGGATTCGGGACAGATCAGTCATCGCCGGGCTCTTGTAGAAGGCTGTTGTCGGCATTGCAGATGTCCGCAGACTAGCGGTAAAAGCGGCAGGTTTGTAGATCTTTGCAACATTTGCCTGAAAAAGAACTGCGACAAAAAATGTGGGAGGGGGCAAGCCCCCGATGGCGACGGATCAGTCAATGCACTTTTTGACTGTCACACCGCTATCGGGGGCAAGCCCCCTCCCACATTTGCGAGTTAACTCAGCTTAGCGAACACCATCCTGGCGCAAGGCCGCTGGCGTGAAGTCGCTGGTGGTGGCGGTGAAGCCGAAGTCATACGCCTGTTTCTCTTCGTTCTTCATGCCCAGTGCAAGGTAGCGGCCGGACTGCAGGTCGTAGAGGGTTTCCAGGGCGTACCACGGCACTTGTTTGTCGTAGTAGTTCTCGGCGTGGGCTTCGGCAACGCGCCACAGCTGGCCACGGCCGTCGTAGTGGTCGATGACCGCCGCTTGCCAGGTGTCTTCGTCGATGAAGAAATCACGCTTGGCATAGATATGGCGCTGGCCTTCCTTCAAGGTCGCGACCACGTGCCAGACGCGGCGCAGCTCGTAGCGAGCCAAGTCCTGGTTGATGTGGCCGGCCTTGATGATGTCGGCGTACTTGAGCTTCGGATCATCGATCTTGTAGCTGTTGGAGGCGATGTAGATTTCTTTCTTGCCTTCGAGCTTCCAGTCGTAGCGATCCGGTGCACCGTTGTACATGTCGAGGTTGTCGGACGTACGCAGGCCATCGGCGGCGGTACCTGGGCCGTCATAGGACACTTGCGGCGCCCGGCGCACACGGCGCTGGCCGGCGTTGTAGACCCAGGCCGAACGCGGCTCCTTCACCTGGTCCAGGGTTTCGTGCACCAGCAGCACACCACCGGCCAGACGGGCCGGCGCGGTCACTTGCTGCTTGAAGTAGAACAGCACGTTACCCGGGTTTTTCGGGTCGAAGTCTTTCATCTTGTCGCGGAACACAAACTGGTCGCGGAAGTACACCAGGCTGTAGGAACCGTTGGTTTGTGGCGTAGCCTGGGTTACCAGACGGGTCACGCTGCCACCGCGATAACGGGTGATGTGGTTCCAGATGACTTCAACGCCGCTTTTGGGAATCGGGAACGGCACGGCGGTTTCGAAGTTTTCCAGGCCGTTGCCGCCCGACACCAGGTTGGTGGTGGTGGCGTTCTTCTTGATCGCGGCGAACACATCAGCCGGCACGGTGGCGCCGCGATGGGTCGGGTAGACCGGCATCTTGAAGGTTTCCGGGTAACGCTTGAACATCGCGTACTGCCCCGGTGCCAGCTTGTCTTTGTATTGCTCGACGTTCGCCGCAGTGATGGTGAATTGCGGTTGCTCACTGGCGTAGGGGTTGGCCAGGAACCCACGGGCGTCGACGGCGCCGGCGTTGGTAGGCAGCGGCGACCATTTAGGAATGGTGCCTGCGGCGTTACCGGCCATCTCGGCGCCCATCGGCGTCAGGCTCGTGCCCAACTTGGCCGCTTCATCCGCCGAGACTGCGGCCATGACGTTGCTCGCCAGGATCGACAGCCCAAGCACACCCACGTGCAACAGACTTTTGGTTATTTTCATGTTCTGGTCTTCCTGAAATGCAGTGTGCTTAGAAGTTGGCGCCGAAGCTCAAAGCGACGAAGTCGCGGTCATCCACCGTACTGAACTTGCCACCAAAGAAGTTGGTGTAGGCCAGGCTGGCGGTATAGGTGTTCTGATACTCGGCATCCAGGCCCAGGCTGACCGCCTTGCGACCTTCTTCGAAGTTACCGCCAGGGCCTGGCGAATAACCTTTTACGTCATGGGACCACGCCACGTTAGGTTTGAGGTTGACGCCAGCGAACACGTCCGGATATTCCCAGATGGCTCGGGCGCGGTAGCCCCAGGATGTAGCAGTGGTGTAACCGTCGTTGTTGCAATTGGTGTTCAGGCTGGCGGCGTTAGGCAAACCACCCCCTTGCGCTGTGGAGTTGTTGAGCGTGTTGCAGAAACCACCTGGCAGCGAACCCGGACCAAAGACCGGGTCACGGCCATAACGCGCCTCGGATTTACTCTCCAGTCCACCGACGTGGGTCACGCCGATTTCACCGACGGTGGTCAAGCGGCTGGCGCCCATGACTTGATCGAAGAAGTGCGTGAAGGTGGTTTGGAACTGGGTGACTTCCTTGCGTTTATAGCCATGCAGATCTTGCCCGGGATTGCCCTTGAGCACCGACGCATTGCCAAAGCCAGGAATTGGCGTGACGCCCGCAAAAAGAATATCGGTAGTGCTCAGTTGAACAGGAGCATTAGGACGATAACTCAGCTCGCCACTCCACGCGGTCCCCGTGGGCAAGGTGGTGGAGAAACTCAAGCCATAAAGACGAATGTCCTCAGGGTACTCGATGAAATAGTTGGAGTTACCCGCAACCACCAGAGGGCGCAGTGCACCTGGTACACCCGGCGTTGCCCCGGTGTAAGCGGATTGTGGTGCGCCTTGGGCACTGAAAATTGGCGCACGACTGTGGTAGTTCATGAAGTAAGCCCCGAACTCCGTGTCCAACGGCTCATAGTTGTAGCGGAATGCTGCACCGAATTGGCCGCTGTCGCGCGCATCACGGTCTGGGCCGCGTCGAACGAGGACGCCCTCGTTATTGATATCTACACCATTGGCCGCTAGGCCGGGCAGAAAGGCTCCGGCCCCGGGCAGGAATCGACGGCTGTTCAACACCCGCAGGTTATTGCTGCAACCATCTGAAACGACGTCAGGCTGAGAGAAGAACGTGCCGCAGTTGTCGGTAACCGTCTGGTCCCATTCCAACTGGTAAAACGCTTCTGCCGACAGGTTTTCGGTGAGGGATTGGGATACATAAAACATGTTGACCGGAATCAAGCCTTCCTTGATTTCCGCACCTGGACGACGGAATGCAGACACGTCGATCGGGTTGATGGAGTTGATGCCGCCGCCGATGAAAGTACTCTCCCCCCAACTTACAACCTGCTTGCCCAACCGCACCGAACCCGGCTGATCGGCGATCGCATAGTTGTGGTAGACGAACGCATCGAGAATTTGCCCGCCCGAGGACTTTGCCCCCTCTTTACGGTTGTTGTCGCTGATGTCCTTGAACAGACGGCTTTCGTCTTTCAACTCAAAGTCATACCAATACTTGCCACGCACAAACACGCCGGTGTCGCCGTACTTCAGCTCCAGGTCATGAATGCCTTTGAAGATCTTCGAGAAGGTCTCACCCCGCTTGAAGTTCAAATGGCCGTCATCGGAGGTCTGGGACAAGCCCCTGCCCCCGTTGTTGACGCCTATCAGGTCGCGGTTGGCTTTGGCTGTCGACCAGCTCGCCCCCACGGAAAGAGACGAGTCAAAACTCCCTTCGATTTCACCGATATTGAAACTGACGCCGAATGCGGGCCCGGCGAGCGTAGAGGCGAGACTGACGGCCAGGGGCAGTTTTGCCCGGCGCCAGAACTGGTTTACTGAGGTCATCGACGCTACTCCATGTGCATTATTGTTATGGCAGTGAGTTCGTTCTGTGATGCTTGTAACGGCCGGAATACAACGATTCCAATGCCGCTCGGCAGCCGAGCCCCCATGGCCCGAAGCGGAACATCCGTGAAAAACTCTGGAAGGGACTATAGCCAGCAGGGGGTAGTGCTTGATCCCTCTAAAGTGTGATTTGCATCACCAACCCGTCTGCCACGACCCTTTCGCCATGTCGGCGAAGGCCGACGCGGCAAGGATGGCTGAAAATTGGCAAATCACAAGTGAAGGCGCGAGATAGAGCAGTGCCGTGCCCGAATGGGCACGGCGCAGGCATTAGAGCGTCGACAGGAACGTGCTGTTGTTGGCCTGCCACTCAATGATGTCAACTCGGATACGTTTTTTGTCGAGCTTGCCGACGCTGGTCTTGGGAATTTCCGTAACAACGGCGATCTGGCTCGGAATTGCCCACTTGCTCAAGTGGCCCAGTTCGACGAACGGCTTGAGGTGTTCCTTGAGCTCGCGGGCCCCTATCACATGGCCATCACGCACCACCAGCAGCGCAAACGGGCGCTCGCCCCACTGCGGGTCGGCGATGCCCACCACCGCTACTTCGCGTACCGCCGGGTGGCGGCTGACCAGGTCTTCGAGGGCCAGGGACGAGATCCACTCGCCGCCGGTCTTGATCACGTCTTTAATGCGGTCGCGGATGTCGATCACGCCAAAGGCATCCAGCGTGGCCACGTCGCCGGTGTGCATCCAGCCGCCGGCCCACAGCTCGGCGCCCTTTTGCGGCTCGTTGAAATAACCTTCGCTGAGCCACGGCGCACGCAACACCAATTCACCCTGGGACTCACCGTCGGCAGGCAGGAAATTGCCGTCGCCGTCGATGATCGCCGCCTCCACCAACGGCCCCGGCACGCCGGCCTTGATGCGGTAAGTAATGCGCTCATCTTCGCTGCCGGCCATCAACTCGTCGTTGAGGTGGGCGCAGGACACCAGCGGCCCGGTCTCGGACATGCCGTACGCAGCGGTCAATTGGATGCCACGCGCCTTGGACGCTTCATACAGCGAACGGTTGAGCGCGCTGCCGCCGATGACGATTTTCCAGCCGCCAAAATCCACGCCCTGGGCGGCCTTGGCATTGAGCACCATTTGCAGGATGGTCGGCACGCAGTGGGAGAACGTGACCTTCTCCTTGCGCCACAGCTCCACCAGGTATTCCGGATCGTAGCGGCCGGGATAGACCTGTTTCAGGCCAAGCATGGTCGCCACGTACGGCAGGCCCCAGGCGTGCACGTGGAACATCGGTGTAATGGGCATGTACACGTCGTTGGTGCCGAGCAGGCGCACGCTGTCGACGCTGCCCATGATGGTCGCCACGCCGATGGTGTGCAGCACCAGTTGGCGATGGGTGAAATACACACCCTTAGGGTTACCGGTGGTGCCAGTGGTGTAGAAGGTGGTGGCGACGGAATGCTCGTCGAAGTCCTGGAAGTCGTATGTCGGGCTCGCGGCGGCCAGCAGGGTTTCGTACTCGCCCACCAGGTTGGGCAACTCGGCGGTCTTGGTCTCGCCGTCGGTGAGCAGCAGGGTCTTGTCGACGGTGGTGAGCTGCCCGGCGATGGCCTGGTAAAGGCCCACGAACTCGCTGTTGACCAGCACGAAGCGGTCCTCGGCGTGGTTCATGGTGTACAGGATCTGTTCCGGCGACAGGCGCACGTTGATGGTGTGGATCACCGCGCCGATCATCGGGATGGCGAACATGCATTCCAGGTAGCGATGGCTGTCCCAATCCATCACCGCCACGGTGTCACCGGCCTTGACGCCGGCGTCGGTCAACACATTCGCCAGGCGCGCGACCCGCTCGATCAACGTCGGGTAGGTGTAGCGCAGCTTGTCGCGGTAGACGATTTCCCGGGTCTTCTCGTAACGGGTGCCGGACATCAACAGGCGTTTGATCAACAGCGGGTATTGGTACGCACCTTCGGCGGGCGGGATAACACGGGTCTGCAACATACGAATCCCTTTTATGACTGCACGGTCTTGGCTTGAAGACCTGCACTTTAGAGACCTTATGTTTCAGCTAAATCAGCCAAAGGAATGATTTGCAAACCCCAATGAATGCTAGCTTTGCGCCAGCATCCAGCCTATTTCATGCTGGTGAAGGCCAGCTTTACCCCGATGGCGATCAACACCGCGCCCATGGTCCGATCAAACCAATGCCCCATCCGCGCAAACCCTGCGCGCACGCGCTGCTGGCTGAACAGCATCGCCACCAGGCAGAACCACAGCGCCGTCGCTACCGCCAGGTACACGCCGTAACCGGCCTGGATCGCCAGCGGTGTGTGCGGGTTGATCACCACGGTAAACAACGACAGGAAGAACAGCGTGGCTTTGGGGTTCAAGCCGTTGGTCACGAAGCCGGCAGTGAACGCCCCACGCGGGGTGCGCTCGCCCGCCTCGCGGTGCAACTCGCCCTCGGCGGCCGGCTTGGCCGGCTGCGCGCGCAGGGCCTTGAAGCCGATGTACAGCAGGTAGGCCGCCGCCGCCCATTTGAGCGCGTTGAACAGCACGATGGACTGGGACACGATCAGGCCGATACCGAGCAGCGAGTACCCCACGTGCAGGAATATCGCCGAGCCCACGCCCAGTGCGGTCCAGGTGCCGGCGCGGCGGCCGTGGGTCACACTTTCACGCACCACCACCGCGAAATCCGGGCCGGGGCTGGCCACCGCCAATAAGTGAATCAGGGCTACAGTCAAGAACTCGGCGGCGTACATGCTCACTCCCTTTAAGTAACTGATTATTTCATCTGATAGGCTCGGCAGATTACGCCTTCGAACCCTGTCGCAAAAGGTACAGTTGATGACGAACAATCGTCGCGCCGTCTTCCTTGATCACCCGTCCCTGGACTTGGGGGACCTTGACCTCAGCGAGCTGCGCAACAGCTTCAGCGAGTTGCAGTTGTTTACAGGCACCACGCCGCAGAATGTGGTTGAACGCCTGCAAGGCGTTCAGGTAGCCATCAGCAACAAAATCGCCCTCAACCGCGAAACCCTGGCGGCCTGCCCGGAACTCAAGCTGATTCTGGTGTCGGCCACCGGCACCAATAACGTCGACCTCGAAGCCGCCCGCGCCCAAGGCATCACCGTGAGCAACTGCCAGGGCTACGGCACGCCGTCGGTGGCGCAGCACACGATCATGCTGCTGCTCAACCTGGCGACGCGCTTGAAGGACTATCAACGGGATGTAAGCGCCGGCAAGTGGCAGCAAGCCAAGCAGTTCTGCCTGCTGGACCACCCCATCGTCGAGCTGGAAGGCAAAACCCTCGGCCTGCTCGGTCACGGTGAATTGGGCAGCGCCGTAGCACGCCTGGCGCAAGCCTTTGGTATGCGCGTGGTGCTCGGTGCGATTCCGGGACGCCCTGCCCGTGCCGACCGCGTGCCGCTGGATGAACTGCTCGCGCAGGTCGACGCCCTCACCCTGCACTGCCCGCTCAATGAACACACCCGCGACTTTATCGGCGCCCGCGAACTGGCGCTGCTCAAGCCGGGTGCGTTTGTGGTCAATACCGCACGCGGTGGTTTGATCAACGAACAGGCCCTGGCTGATGCGTTGCGCAACGGCCACCTGGGTGGCGCGGCGACCGATGTGCTGAGCGTGGAACCGCCGATCGACGGCAACCCGCTGCTGGCCGGCGATATCCCTCGGCTGATCGTGACACCGCACAACGCCTGGGGCAGTCGAGAAGCGCGCCAGCGCATCGTCGGTCAACTGGCGGAAAACGCCCGGAGCTTTTTCAGCGGCGCCCCGCTGCGCGTCGTCAGTTGATAAACTGCGCCCCTTTTCAAGGAGCAGACCATGGATCCGCGCAGTGAAGTACTGCTTCGTCAGGCCGAACTTTTTCAAGGCAACCTGCTATTGGTGGGTTTGCCTGCCGACGACCTGCTGGGGCGCCTGCCCAACGCCCACGGTTGGAGCTGGCATGCCGGCGACCAGGCGGCACTCGACGCACGCTTCGCCGAGCGTAGCCACTTCGGTGTGACCGTGCCGGAGCGCGCCTTTAACGCGGCGGTGATCTTCCTGCCCAAGTCCAAGGACCTCACCGACTACCTGCTCAACGCCGTGGCTGCACGCTTGCCCGGCGCCGAGTTGTTCCTGGTCGGCGAGAAAAAGGCCGGTATCGAAAGCGCCGCCAAGCAGATGATTCCCTTCGGCAAACCGCGCAAGCTCGACAACGCGCGGCATTGCCAGCTGTGGCAGGTCACCGTGGCCAACGCGCCGCAGGCGGTCGAACTGGAAAGCCTTGCGCAGGTCTTCGAGGTGCCGCTGGCCGAAGGCCCCCTGAAGGTGGTGAGCTTGCCGGGCGTGTTCAGCCACGGTCGCCTGGATCGCGGCACCGAGCTGTTGCTGGCGCATTTGGACAAACTGCCGAGTGGTCATCTGCTCGACTTTGGTTGCGGCGCTGGCGTACTGGGGGCTGCGGTAAAACGTCGCTACCCGCACAACACCGTCACGATGCTGGATGTGGATGCGTTTGCTGCGGCCAGCAGTCGCTTGACCTTGACCGCCAATGGCCTGGAAGCCGAGGTGCTGACCGGTGATGGCATCGACGCGGCGCCGATGGGGTTGAACGCAATTTTGAGCAACCCACCGTTCCATGTCGGGGTGCATACCGATTATTTCGCCACCGAGAACCTGCTGCGAAAAGCGGCGAAACATCTGGCAAAAGGCGGCGAACTGCGCCTGGTCGCCAATAGCTTCCTGAAGTACCAGCCGCTGATCGAAGAGCATCTGGGCGTGTGTGCGGTGAAGGCCGAAGGCAATGGTTTCCGCATCTACCGTGCCAAGCGCGGCTGACGGGCGTTTGAAAAAGAACACTTGCCGAATGGATTTTGCCTAGGCAGAATCCGCTCCGTCCTAGGGGAGTAGTCTCCCACGAGCGCCACGCTCGTCCGGCATACGTCAACATACTTGGTCAGCAGACCATGGCGTATGCGACCCAGGAGTCCGCACAGACGGACCGGGGTTTGACAAGACCTATGACACGCACACCTTACCCGGGGCGGGAAGGCTGTACGTGTCATAGCCGTGTCGACCCGCCCCTGGAAACCTACCTGATGCTGGATTCACTACTCGTTCCTACCGCAATCGTTGCCTTGGCCGAAATCGGCGACAAGACGCAACTGCTCGCGCTCATCCTTGCCGCTCGCTTCCGCAAGCCCTGGCCGATCATCGCCGGCATCGTCGCCGCGACCCTGGCCAACCATGCGGCTGCCGGTGCCGTGGGGGCCTGGTTCGGGAGTTTCTTCTCGGATGCTGTGCTGCACTGGATCCTGGCGGCGAGCTTCTGCGCCACGGCGCTGTGGACCCTGGTGCCGGACAAACTCGATGATGACGAAGCCAGTACCAGCCGCAAATTCGGGCCATTCCTGACCACGTTGATTGCGTTCTTCCTCGCGGAAATCGGTGACAAGACGCAGATCGCCACGGTCATGCTGGCGGCGCAGTACCCGGAACTGTGGCTGGTGATTATCGGCACCACCGTGGGCATGCTGATTGCCAACGTGCCGGTGGTATTGGCGGGCAATTTTGCGGCGGAAAAACTGCCATTGACCTTGATTCGTCGACTGGCGGCGACAGCGTTTTTCGTCCTGGCGATTGTGGCGGTGTACAAGGCCATGCAGAGCAGCGGCTGGATCTAAGGCGCTCATGAGCACAGTTCTGTAGTGAGCGGGCTTGCCCCGCGCGAGGCAAGCTCGCTCACTACAAAAATCCAGCCATGTGCTTATCGGTGGATCAGGATTTTTTGGCCTGCTGGTACAGCGGCATCACTTTCGGAATCGCCGCCTGCAACGAGGCAATTCGGCTGTCGGACGCCGGGTGAGTGCTCATGAACTCAGGCGGCGAGCCTTCCGAAGCCTTGGCCATCTTATTCCACAGCGTGATCGCCGCATTCGGGTTGTAGCCCGCGCGAGCCGACAGTTCCAGGCCGATCAGGTCTGCTTCGTTTTCATTGCTGCGGCTGTTGGGCAAGGTCATGCCGTAGTTGGCCACGGTATCGGCCAATGCCAGGCTGTCCTGGCCGAGGCCAAAGAGTGCACCGGCCCCCTGCTTGGCCATCTCGATCCCGTAGGCCTTGGACATGGCTTCGCGACCATGCTCACGCAAGGCATGCGCAATTTCATGGCCCATGACCGCGGCCAGTTCGTCATCGGTGAGCTTGAGGTTATCGATCAACGCGCTGTACACGAAGATCTTGCCGCCAGGCCCGCAGTTGGCGTTCATCTCGTCGCTCTTGATCAGGTTCACTTCCCACTTCCACTGCGCCGCATCCGGGCGGAAGGTCGGCGCCTGGGCAATCAGGCGCTTGGCAATGGCCTGCACGCGCTTGGCGTTGGCGCTGGTCTTGTCCAACTGGCCCTTGCTGCTGGCTTCGCCCAGTGTCTGCTGGTAGGACTGGGCATACATCTGGTCGACTTCCTGGCTCGACAGCATGCTGAACATGTACTGCTTACGCTCGACCCCAACGGCACCGCCGCTGGTGGTGTTGACCGACTGACAACCGGCCAGCAACATCGCTGCAACCAATCCACTTATCGCCATTGATTTCTTCATCAACACACTCTCCCTGAAAAGACGCCTGAAAACATGGCGCGTATCGTAGGCGCTCATGTGTATCGGCGCCAGATACACCAGACGTGTAACCGCTGAATTTCGGATACATCGCACAGTTTGCCAGCGGCGCGACCATTCCATTTGCGACACACCCCACTATTTTACCGGGCGCCCCCTCATGCCCATTGGGCCCGTGGCCGATACAAAAAGGCAGCCCTATTCGAGGACAGCGAGAACATCAACGCCATCCTCACGGCCATTCGCGGGATCGCTGAGCAGACCAATCTGTTGGCCCTCAACGCAGCCATCGAGGCGGAGGAGTCCAGCGCGGCCAGTGCAGATTTGACCAAGTTGGCGGAGCAGCAACGGCGGCTGATCATTCAGTTCAAGGTTTAGATTTCAGCGTTCTTGAGGGCCCTATCGCAGGCAAGCCAGCTTCCACACTTGGATCTGTGAATACAGTCGAAGGTGGGAGCTGGCTTGCCTGCGATGAGGCCCTCAAAGACATCCCATAACACCCAGACTCACGCCGGCGTCAGGCACTCCGGCCCATTGAGCTTCGGATCATTGACCATGTTGGCCAAAACCCGCTCGCGCAACGCGGTCGGCTCACTGGCCAACAAGCCTTGCAACACAGGCAACGGCGTCTCGGGATCAAGCCAGGCTTCCTGCCCTGCTGCATCCAGGATTAACGGCCGGCGCTGAGCCTGTGCGGCCTGGGTCACCACCGCCGTGCTCAGCCACACCTGCTCCTGCACGGGGTACGCCTCCCAGATCGCGGCGAAAAACAGCGTGGAGCCCTCCCCCGGCGTCAACCAATACGGGCGTTTGCGCTGGGTACCGCGCCATTCGTAGAAACCGTTGGCGGGCAGCAGGCAGCGACGCTGGCGGAACGCTTCGCGGAACATCGGTTGTTCGGCCAAGGTTTCGGCTCGCGCATGCGCAGGCGTGCGGGACAGGTCGGTCAGCCAGGGCGGTGTAAGCCCCCAGCGGGCTCGCGCCAGGGTGCGCTGGCCGTCGGTGGCGCGCTGGATCAGCACCGAATCATTCGGGGAGATGTTCCACTGGGCCTGCTGGTCGGCCGGGAAGCCCGGCAAGGCAGCAAAAGCAGGGCTCCAGCGAAACAGGGCATAACGTCCACACATGGGGCAACACGACTCTTGGGTAAACCGACCGACAGCCTAACAGACCAGCACGTCGGGGAAGCTGTCCGGTTCGTCGCCGGGCAAGGGTTGCGCGCCAATGTAGGCAGTGATCAGCTCGCGGGCGTCAACGGCCCGGTCGTTGTCCACCTCCAGCCCCAATAGGCCGAAGATCGGCAATTCGCCAGTGCCGCCCAGCAAATGGCGCCCCACCAGGTGCGCCTCGATGCCCTCACTGGCGAGCATCTGTTGCAGCAGCTCGCCTTCCATCAGGTTTTCCGGTTCGTAGATTCGCTGCATGGGCGTCCCCGTTATTCGTTCTCGCTGCGGGTTTCAAGCATCCATTCTTCACCATGGACCTGCAGATCGAAAATAATCGGTCGGCAACACACCTGGCAGTCCTCTATATAGGTCTGGTCACCACCCGACAAATCCACCGTTGTCTCGACCACTTCACCACAATAAGGACAATCGTACGTCGCGCTTTCCAGCATCGCAGCCTCCAAGGTGACTTGTGCGTATAATCGCCGGTCTATTTACAGGGTTATCGTTCGGCTGAGCCCATTACTCAGGCCGCGCCCTGGTATTTCCTTTACTTACCCTAGCCGTTTCTAACAAGAGAGCATGATGGGCCAATTCGATACCATCCGACCTTACAACGACAGCGAAGTCCCGGCAGTACTGGACCGGCTGTTCAGTGACAAGGCCTTTCTGGACATCCTGACCCACTTTCGCTTCCCGCGCTTTGCCGGCGCCCTGGGCTGGCTGCTCAAGCCAATGATCGCCCGCAAGCTGCGCCGTGAATTCGCCGGCGTCACCACCGTGGCCACGCTGCAGGACAAAGTCGAGTATTACGTCGATCACACCATTGATCGAGCGACCGACGGCGTCACTTATACCGGTGTAGAGCAACTCAAGTCTGGCACCGCCTACGTATTCCTGGCCAACCACCGCGATATCGTAATGGACCCGGCCTTCGTCAACTATGCCGTATACCACGCCGGCCTGCCGACGCCCCGCATCGCCATCGGCGACAACCTGCTGCAAAAGCCGTTTGTCAGCGACCTGATGCGCCTGAACAAGAGCTTTATCGTGCACCGCTCGATCACCGGGCGAAAGGAGAAGATGGCGGCCTACAACCTGCTGTCGGCCTACATCAACCACTCGATCCGCAACGACTGCCAGTCGATCTGGATCGCCCAGGCCGAAGGGCGCGCCAAGGATGGGGATGATCGCACCGAGTCGGCGATCCTCAAGATGTTCCACGTCAGCCGCAAGGACGAGCCGTTTGCCGAGGTGATCCAGTCGCTGAACCTGACGCCAGTATCGATCAGCTACGAGTACGACCCTTGCGATACCGCCAAGGCTCGCGAGCTGTATATCCGCGCCACGACGGGTACCTACTGCAAGGCACCGGGTGAGGATGACGTGAGCATCGCCCTTGGCATCACGGGCTACAAGGGCCGGGTGCATATCAACTTCGCACCGCCGATTACCGAACGCTTCGAAGACACCAAGCTGCTGGCGGTGGAAATGGACCGGCAGATTTTGGGCGGTTACAGGCTGTTCCCGGTGCACTACCTGGCGTACCAGCAGTGGAGCGACGCCGACCCGCAATTGCAGGTGCCGACGGCGGCCGAAGTGTTCCCGGCGGACGAACTGGCCAAGGCCAAGGCTGAATGGGAGCGCCGCCTGAACGAATGCCCGGCCGAGCACCGGCCGTACCTGGTGGTGCAATATGCAACCCCGGTGCGTAATCAGTATCGGGTCAAAGCGGGCATTCCGCTGTAAAACACCGATCCAAATGTGGGAGGGGGCTTGCCCCCGATGACGGAGTGTCAGTCGACATCTAATTGACTGGCACACCGCTATCGGGGGCAAGCCCCCTCCCACATTTGCTTTATGGCGTGTTTAAAGACGGGTGCTGAGCCAGGAGAGGGCCAGCGCCAACCCCAGGCAGGCGAACCCGACGCGGTAAGCCAGGCGATGCGCCCGCTCGGTGCGCACATCCAGAAACAACATCGGCTGGTCGATCGCGCGGTCTTCGCGTTGTGCGGTCAGTTCGGCCATCGCGCGCTGTTCGTGCAGGCGGGTGATGAACAGCAGCGCGGCACCCGGGCAGGCCACCAATAAAGCCACAACATTAATCAATAGTGCGGGCAGCGCCATCGCAAACCTCAGTAGACAGTGTCTTGGTATCAGTTCAGATACAAACCTGAACGATAGTGGCCTCCAGCGCCGCAAATGCTCCCTCCCCCATTGGCGGCTAATGTATCCAGTAATTTACGTCGTCACCTGAACGTCACCTTAACAGGCCACTCTGTTGCCCTTCGACGCTTTAGGAGCTTGTCATGTTGCACGCGCAAAACCAGGATCGGCTGTACCTGATCGCCCAAAGCGAAGAGCAAGAGGCGCTGATCGGCGGCCTGGCCTTCAACGTCCAGGACCGCCACTGGCTGGTGTATTGCGCGCTTGGCGGGCACCAGCATGCGGACTTGCCGGAGACCGATCTGTTGACGGGGGTGAGCCTGCTGGACTTCTGTATCGACACCGCCGCATGAAACTGAAGGCGAAAAAAAACCGGACGCCTCGCAGCGTCCGGTTTTTTTGGGAAGCGGTTATTGCGAGCTGAGCAATGAACCGATGCTTGGGTCCTTGAACAGTCGAGTCAAGGCGTCACTCAGGACATCGCTGACCAACTTGGTGTTGGTTTCCTGGTTCGGCGACATACCGAACCGCTGGTTCAGGGACGCACCGTAGCGACCGCTGTAGCGACGGGTACCGGCGCTGACGTCGGACTTGAAGGTCGCGCCGATGGACGCCTCGGTCACGTACAGGCCGTCTTTAGGCGACTGATATTTCAATTCGGCCAGGGTGATGGTCAACTGCGGAGCACCCGGCGCGTTGGGGCTCGGGGTGAAACCCAGCAGGCGCACGGCAGCTTCAGCCTGGGCTTGCAGCTTGGGCAGTACGTCCTGAGCGTTCACCGAGACCAGGGCAGTTTCCGGGTACAGGCCACCGCGCGAGCCGAGTGTCGGCGATGGACGACCATCCACCACACGCACCGATACCGCCTGGCCGTGGCCGACTGGGGCCAACTGGGTGGTGATCTTCGGTTCCGGGGTCAGTTGTTGCGGACTGTTGGCGCAGCCAACCAAGGTCAAACTGGTCACAGTGATCAAACCGAACAACAGGCGTTGCAACATGCTCTTCTCTCCAGAAATCGAGTACCGACAGGCGGGCAGTATAGCGGTGCGCCAGTGCCGGGAACTAGCGCCAGTTACATCCTGAGACCCGTGCGGACTGTAGCGGTTCGATGTCACTGATATGTCATGACCGATACACAGGCCCGTCATGCCCGACAGGCAAGCTTGGCCCCAATCTCAGGAGGTTGATCGCCATGCATTTTTTCTGGTCACTGTTCACGCGCAAGACCGCCCTTCGCCAGTACGCCCTGCTCGATGCGCAAGGTCGTTGCCAGGCCTTCAAGGAGTGCAGCCAGCCTCCTGTAGGTGACGGCTGGGTGGAAATTGACGAAATCCGCCTGAGCTGGATGCACCACCCGCTGCCGGCCCGCGCCCGTGTCAGCCCGCGTCCAGCGCAGTCACCCCGGCACCAGCCGTTGGCCGCCTGACCGAACGCCTAATAAAAGTCATAAAACACGCCCATTTCCTTGGCGTTCTTCGCTACAATCTCCCCCCGATTATAAGGACGTCTCCTGATCGGGCCTCGCAGCATCGTTAATGCCTCGGCATTAACCCCAAGAATCGCCCACAGAGAGCCGCCCACACAGATCGAGTGAAGCTGGCGCGCTTGCTGTTTTTTTGCAAACCACCCGTCTTTACCGAATCTGCCAGAGCTGCCATTGCGCTCGGCCACTTGAGTTGTTTGCCCGTTTTGCCGCGTGTCGGCAAGGTATCCGGGCCAGGTGCCAGGCTGGGGCAGCCCTTTTTTGAGGTTCACGTCTTCAAAAGAGCGTGAAAAAACGGGTTTTCACAACTTCACAAGAGTGTGGCGAGCAAATGAATAGTTTGGCGTTTGTACAAGCACCATCAGCGTCTGGAACAGCCCAACCACACAGGACCGAGTACTCCTCAACAACCGGAGCTTGAGCCTGTCCGCTACGGATTGATTGCACGAATCACACGCTTTGACCATAAGTCGAATTGCCACAGGCGCCCATGAATGCGTTCATAGGCAGATTCGCCCGGCAGGAAGCGTGTGCTGAAGTTGCAAAGAATTGCGAATCGGACATGGCGATCCTGGCCATGGGTAACCTGGGGCAACACGTGAACCGCCCCGTCACTCCTGGCAGCCATGCCGTCAATTTGGTGCTGCAGATTTTGGAGACGCGTTAAATGGCGCATAACGAAGCAGTCGACGTAGTACTGGTAGGGGCCGGCATCATGAGTGCCACCCTGGCCGTACTGCTCAAAGAGCTCGACCCCGGCCTCAAGCTGGAAGTCGTTGAGCTGATGGATTCGGGTGCCGCGGAAAGTTCCAACCCGTGGAACAACGCTGGTACCGGCCACGCCGGCCTGTGTGAGCTCAACTACACGCCGCAGGCCGCAGATGGCTCCATCGACATCAAGAAAGCCGTGCACATCAACACCCAGTTCGAGGTGTCGAAGCAGTTCTGGGCGTACCTGACCCAAAAGGGCACCTTTGGCTCGTCCAAGTCCTTTATCAGCCCGGTGCCGCACCTGAGCTTCGTGCAGGGCGAAAAAGGTGTGTCTTTCCTCAAGCAGCGCTTTGAAACCCTCAGCCAGCATCACGCGTTTTCGGACATGCACTACACCGAAGATCGCAACGAGATGGCCGAGTGGATGCCGCTGATGATGCCGGGCCGCCCGCTCGACGAAAAAATCGCGGCCACCCGCGTGATGAACGGTACCGACGTCAACTTCGGCGCGCTGACCAACCAGCTGCTCAGCCACCTGTCCAGCTCGCCGGATGCCCAGGTCAAGTACAGCAAGCGTGTCACCGGCCTCAAGCGCAATGGCGCGGGCTGGACCGTGAGCATCAAGGACGTCAACAGCGGCAACAGCCGTGAAGTCGATGCCAAGTTCGTGTTCCTCGGCGCCGGTGGCGCGGCCCTGCCGCTGCTGCAAGCCTCGGGCATCGAAGAAAGCAAAGGCTTTGGCGGCTTCCCGGTCAGCGGCCAATGGCTGCGTTGCGACAACCCGGAAGTGGTCAAGCATCACCAGGCCAAGGTCTACAGCCAGGCGGCGGTGGGTTCGCCACCGATGTCCGTGCCGCACTTGGACACCCGCGTGGTGGATGGCAAGAAGTCCCTGCTGTTCGGGCCATACGCCGGGTTCACCACCAAGTTCCTCAAGCACGGCTCATTCCTTGACCTGCCCCTGTCGGTTCGCGCCGGCAACATCGGCCCGATGCTGGCCGTGGCCCGGGACAACATGGACCTGACCAAATACTTGGTCAGCGAAGTGATGCAGTCCATGGAGCAGCGCCTGGAATCCCTGCGCCGCTTCTACCCGGAGGCGAAAGCCGAAGACTGGCGCCTGGAAGTGGCCGGCCAACGGGTGCAGATCATCAAGAAAGACCCGAAGAAAGGCGGCGTGCTGCAATTTGGTACCGAGCTGGTCGCGGCCAAAGATGGTTCGCTGGCAGCACTCTTGGGCGCATCCCCAGGCGCTTCGGTGACGGTTTCGATCATGCTGGAACTGATCGAACGCTGCTTCCCGGAAAAAACCGCCGGGGAATGGGCGACCAAGTTGCAGGAAATCTTCCCGGCGCGGGAGAAAGTCCTGGAGACCGACGCCGAGCTGTATCGCAAGATCAACATGCAGAACAACATCAGCCTGGAGCTGGTTGCACCTGCCGCCGAGACCGAGAGCTACGCTTGAGGCCGTGACGCCATAAAAAACGCCCCGCTCTCGTGATGAGAACGGGGCGTTTTTTTATGTCTCGGATAATCAGCCGCGAGCGTTTTCGATCAGTTCGATGTACTCGTCCGCGTGGCGCTGATCCTTGATCAGATCGACGAAGGTCTGGCCATGCTCATCCTTGCCGTCGAGGTCCAGGCCAGCTTCCTTGAAGAAGCCCAGGAACCGTTCGAAGTCGTCGATACGCAGGCCACGGTAGGCCTTGATCAGTTTGTGCAGGGACGGTGAAGTCGCGTCGACCGGCTCGAAGTCCAGGAACAACTTGATCTGATCGTCACCGATCTCGTCACCAATCACCTGTTTCTTATCTTTACGCATTACCGACTCCAGCCTGCAGACATTTACACGGGGTTTGAAGTCTACCTGTGCGACGCAGGCTTCGAAAGCGCTGGAGATTCAATGTGGGATGGGGCTTGCCCCCCTCCCACACTAGCTTTTCAGTGTTCTTGCTATTGGGTACGCACCGCACCGGTATGCAAATCTGCCCAGATATGCCCATTGGCATAACTGAGGAACTGCACATACACCGTGTCATTGCGCAGCAGGTCGACAATCACCCGGTATTGGGCCAAGGGGTAAGACAGCGTCAGGGTTTTGCTGGAGTCGTCATACACCGGTTTTTTCAGGCTTTTGCTTTCAGCATCAAAATTGAGCACCACTTGGCTGATTGTTGCGCCTTTGTTCAAGGACTTGCCCTTGAGGCGGATCATCAGCGGCGAGGTCACCGGGATCGGTTGCTGGTTGGATTGGCGCTGGTTGCCCACCACCACTGCGTACTCAGTGACTTGCAGCAGTTGCTGCTGGTCAGGGATTTGGGCACGCAGGGTGAGGTCGTCCGCCGGCAGGAATTGGCTGTGCATCGGCGCAGGCGCCGCTGCCAGGGGTAAGCTGAGGGTCAGCGCCAAGGCGGCGCAGGTGCGAATCAACAGGCTCATGGGCCGCTCCGTGCGAGGTAGCCCAGCACTGTAGCTCAACTGAACTGGGCAAGCATCCAGCGTTGATACTCGGCCACGCCGGCCTCGCCTTCCCGGGGCGCCCAGTCGGCCAGCTCACCCTCGCCCACCGGACGATAAGGCCCGGCCTTGCACTCGAACATCACCGTGTCGGGCGCCAGCACCACCAGGCCATGGAATACACCCGGCGGCAGATCAACGCCCGAGCATTCACCACCCGCCTGCATGACGCGCTTGGCGAGCACTTCGCCGGTGTCGCTGAAAACCAGCAAGCCCAAACGGCCCTGCAGCACCAACAAGGTTTCGGCCTTGTCCGCGCTCAGGTGCCGATGGGGCGGGACATAGGTGTCAGGTTGCAGGCCCACGGCCAGGCGATGACAGGGTTCTTCCATCTGGTGGAAGTTGTGGTGGTGCCGGCCACGAGGGCTGGCGCCCGCTTTCTCGGCCAGTTCGGCAAACAGCGTCTGATCAAGAAAACGGGCCATGGCTTACATCCCTTTGACGGCGTAAATGCCATTGGCGTTGCGCCAGTAGCCCTTGTAGTCCATGCCATAGCCGAAGATGTAACGGTCGATGCACGGCAGGCCGACGAAATCGGCTTTGAGCTCAGGGCGGGCCTTGCGGTCGTGGTCTTTGTCGATCAGCACGGCGGTGTGCACTTTGCGCGCACCGGCGTGTTTGAAGAAGTCGATGATCGCGCCCAGGGTGTGACCTTCGTCGAGAATGTCATCGATGATCAGCACGTCGCGATCAATGAAGGAGACTTCCGGCTTGGCTTTCCAGAACAGGTCGCCGCCGCTGGTTTCGTTGCGATAGCGGGTGGCGTGCAGGTAGGACGCTTCAAGCGGAAATTGCAGGTGGGTGAGCAATTTGCCGGCGAAGATCAGGCCACCGTTCATCACGCAGAAGACCACCGGGTTAGTGTCGGCCATCTCGCGGGTGATGTGCGCGCCAACCTTGGCGATCGCCTCTTCGACTTGCGCTTCGGTGTACAGGCAGTCAGCCTCGCGCATGATTTGACGGATATGCTCGAGATCAGCGGACATGGCGCTCTCCAAGGGGGTGCTGTGGCAAGAAAAGCGGGCGAAGGTACGCTTCTCATGCGCTCCGAGCAAGCCTTAATGGACTAACGTACTAGATGTCTATAGGACAACACCCTCGGATAGATTAATCTAGGCCGGTTTTTTTGCCCGCCGCCGGAGCCTTTCCCATGCCCACTCGCGAGATCCGCCACCCGCTGATCCGACACAAGCTCGGCCTTATGCGCCGCGCCGACATTAGCACGAAGAACTTCCGTGAGCTTGCTCAGGAAGTCGGAGCGTTGCTCACTTACGAAGCCACCAAAGATTTACCCCTGGAAACCTACGATATCGAAGGCTGGGCCGGTACCGTCCAAGTCGAGAAGATCGCCGGTAAGAAAATCACCGTGGTGCCGATCCTGCGCGCCGGTATCGGCATGCTCGAAGGCGTACTCAGCCTGATCCCGGGCGCCAAGGTCAGCGCCGTCGGCGTGGCCCGCAATGAAGAAACGCTGCAGGCCCATACCTACCTGGAAAAACTGGTCCCGGAAATCAACGAGCGCCTGGCGATGATCATCGACCCGATGCTCGCCACCGGCAGTTCCATGGTTGCCACTATCGACCTGCTGAAGAAAGCCGGTTGCAAGGACATCCGCGCCATGGTGCTGGTTGCCGCGCCCGAAGGCATCGCTGCCGTCGAGAAGGCCCACCCGGACGTGCAGATCTACACCGCGTCCATCGATGAGCGCCTCAACGAACACGGCTACATCATCCCAGGCCTGGGCGATGCCGGTGACAAGATCTTCGGCACCAAGCAGAAGGACGCGTGAGCATGCAGGATGAATTCAACGACCCGCTTTGGCGCCAGATCCTGTCTGGCGCACAGATGCTCTTCGTAGCATTTGGCGCGCTGGTGTTGATGCCGCTGATCACAGGCCTTGATCCAAACGTCGCACTGTTCACCGCGGGCCTGGGCACCTTGCTGTTCCAGGTGGTGACAGGGCGACAGGTGCCGGTCTTCCTGGCGTCGAGCTTTGCCTTCATCACCCCGATCATTCTCGCCAAGGACCAGTTCGGCCTCGCGGCGACGATGGGCGGGGTGATGGCGGCCGGTTTCGTTTATACCTTCCTGGGCCTGGCGGTGAAGATCAAGGGCACCGGGTTTATCGACCGGTTGCTGCCGCCAGTGGTCATCGGCCCGGTGATCATTTCGATCGGCCTGGCCATGGCGCCGATTGCCGCCAACATGGCGATGGGTAAATCCGGCGACGGTGCCGAGCTGATCCACTACCAGACGGCGATGCTGATCTCGATGCCGGCGCTGCTGACCACCCTGATCGTGGCGGTGTTCGGCAAGGGTATTTTCCGCCTGGTGCCGATCATCTCCGGCGTGCTGGTGGGTTTTGCCATGTCGTTCTACTTTGGCGTGGTCGACACCGCGAAGATCGCCGCCGCCCCCTGGTTCGCCTTGCCCCACTTCACCGCGCCGGAATTCAACTGGCAGGCGATCCTGTTTATCGTCCCGGTGGCCCTGGCCCCGGCGATCGAACATATCGGCGGTGTGATTGCGGTGGGCAGCGTGACCGGTCGCGACTACCTGAAGAAGCCCGGCCTGCACCGTACCTTGCTGGGTGACGGCATTGCCACCACGGCCGCCGGCCTGTTTGGCGGCCCGCCGAACACCACCTACGCCGAAGTGACCGGCGCGGTGATGCTGACCAAGAACTACAATCCGAAGATCATGACCTGGGCGGCGGTGTTTGCCATCAGCCTGGCGTTTATCGGTAAGTTCGGCGCGCTGCTGCAGAGCATCCCGGTGCCGGTGATGGGCGGGATTCTGTGCCTGCTGTTCGGCTCGATTGCTGCGGTGGGGATGAACACACTGATCCGCCACAAGATCGACCTGGGCGAGGCACGCAACCTGGTGATCGTGTCGGTGACGTTGGTGTTCGGGATTGGCGGTGTGCTGGTGGGTACCGGCACCGGCCCGGATGACTTCGGCCTCAAGGGCATCGCCCTGTGCGCGGTGGTGGCGATTGGTTTGAACCTGCTGCTGCCGGGCAATGATGGCTGGAAGAACAAAAAGCCTGACGAGCCACTGATCTAACCAGTACTGCAAAACTGAATGTGGGAGGGGGCTTGCCCCCGATAGCAGTGTGTCAGTCAATGCATTAGCTGACTGATACACCGCAATCGGGGGCAAGCCCCCTCCCACATTTTGCTCTTCAGTGTGGCTTAGAGCTCACCGAGCCCATCGATCAACGCCTGGTTCTGCTCAGGCGTGCCAATGCTGATCCGCAGGAACTGGGCAATCCGCGCCTGCTTGAAGTGCCGTAAGATCACCCCTTGCTCCCGCAACTTGGCCGCCAGGCTGGCAGCGTCGTGCTCAGGGTGGCGGGCAAAGATGAAGTTGGCTGCCGACGGCAACACCTCAAAACCCTTCTCCTCCAATTGAGCGACCAGCTTGTCACGGCTATCGATGACTAACCGGCACGTCCTCTCAAAATACTCACGGTCTTCGAACGCCGCCGCTGCACCGACAATCGCCAGGCGATCCAGTGGATAAGAGTTGAAGCTGTTCTTGACCCGCTCCAGCGCTTCGATCAGGTCCGGGTGGCCCACGGCCAGTCCCACGCGCAGACCGGCGAGTGAGCGCGATTTGGACAGGGTCTGGGTCACCAGCAGGTTCGGGTAGCGGTCTACCAGGCTGATCGCGGTTTCGCCGCCGAAGTCGATATAGGCTTCATCGACCACCACCACCGAATCCGGACTGCCCTTGAGGATCTGCTCCACCGCGTCCAGCGCCAGCACACAGCCAGTAGGCGCGTTCGGGTTGGGGAAGATGATCCCGCCGTTGGGCTTGGCGTAGTCCGCCACGCGGATCTGGAACTGCTCGTCCAGCGGCACCGGGTCGGACTTGATGCCATAAAGACCGCAGTAAACCGGGTAGAAGCTGTAGCTGATGTCCGGGAACAGCAGCGGCAAATCGTGCTGGAACAGACCGTGAAAGATGTGTGCAAGGACTTCATCGGAACCGTTGCCGAGGAAAACTTTACCAGCGTCGATCCCGTAATACTTGGCCACGGCCTGCTTGAGCAGGTCACTGTTGGGGTCCGGGTACAGGCGCAGGCTGTCGTTCAACTCGGCCTGCATCGCCGCCAACGCCTTGGGCGATGGGCCGTAGGGGTTTTCGTTGGTGTTGAGCTTGACCAGCTTGGTCAGCTTGGGTTGTTCGCCGGGTACGTAAGGCACCAAGTCCTTGACGAAAGGGCTCCAGAATTTACTCATGTTTCAGTTCCCCTTCTCTTCAAGGATGCGGTATTCGGCGCTGCGGGCGTGGGCACTCAGGGATTCACCTCGGGCCAGCACGGAAGCGGTCTTGCCCAGCTCCGAGGCGCCTTGCGGCGAGCAGAAGATGATCGACGAACGCTTCTGGAAGTCATACACGCCCAGCGGCGACGAGAAACGCGCGGTGCCGGAGGTCGGCAGCACGTGGTTCGGGCCCGCGCAGTAGTCGCCCAGGGCTTCGCTGGTGTGGCGGCCCATGAAGATCGCACCGGCGTGGCGAATCGACGGCAGCCAGGCTTGTGGGTCGGCTACGGACAACTCCAAGTGCTCCGGCGCGATGCGGTTGGCCACTTCGATGGCCTGCTCCATGTCGCGCACCAGGATCAATGCGCCACGGCCATTGATCGACTTCTCGATGATCTCGGCGCGCTCCATGGTCGGAAGCAGCTTATTGATGCTGGCCGCCACTTGGTCGAGGAACTCGGCGTCCGGGCTGACCAGGATCGCCTGGGCGTCTTCATCGTGCTCGGCCTGGGAGAACAGGTCCATGGCGATCCAGTCCGGATCGGTCTGGCCGTCGCATACCACGAGGATTTCCGAAGGGCCGGCGATCATGTCGATACCGACCTGGCCAAACACGTGGCGCTTGGCAGTGGCGACGTAGATGTTGCCGGGACCGACCACTTTATCGACTTTCGGTACGCTTTCGGTGCCATAGGCCAGGGCGGCGACGGCTTGGGCGCCACCGATGGTGAACACGCGGTCGACACCGGCGATGCAAGCGGCAGCCAGCACCAGCTCGTTGATTTCACCGCGCGGGGTCGGTACCACCATGACCACTTCGGTCACGCCCGCCACTTTGGCCGGGATTGCGTTCATCAACACCGATGACGGATACGACGCCTTACCGCCCGGCACGTACAAACCGGCACGGTCCAGCGGCGTGACCTTCTGGCCCAGCACCGTGCCGTCAGCCTCGGTGTAGCTCCAGGAGTCCTGTTTCTGCTTTTCGTGGTAGCTGCGCACGCGAGACGCCGCCACTTCCAGGGCCTCGCGCTGCGGCGCGGTGATGCGTGTCAGGGCTAGCTCAAGGCGTTCGCGGGGCAGGATCAGGTCAGACATGGACTTGACGTCCAGGCCGTCGAACTGGCGGGTGAAGTCCACCAGCGCCGCATCACCGCGCTCACGCACGGCCTTGATGATGTCGAGCACCCGCTGGTTGACCGAGTCGTCGGACACGCTTTCCCAGCTCAGCAGATGATCCAGATGATGGGCGAAATCCGGGTCGGCAGCGTTGAGTCGGGCAATTGCAGTGGACGTGGTCATAGCGAGGGCCTCAATAGAATTGGCAAAAACTCAGGCGCCCGAAGGTGCGCTGACGTTCAATAACGCGCTTCGTTATTGAACGTCAGCGCACCTTTCCAGCAGTCGTTTCCGCTTGGGCACCTGAGAATTCTGGTATGAGGCGGATAGACGGGCGTAGCTTTTCAGCTACGCAGGTAGGTCAACCGCGGTGTCGCGACTCCACTGCCTTGCGCAGGGTGTCGATCAACGCCTGGATACGGGCGTGCTGCATCTTCATCGATGCTTTGTTGACGATCAGGCGAGAGCTGATATCGGCAATGAAATCCTGCGGCTCCAAACCGTTGGCACGCAGGGTGTTGCCGGTGTCGACCACGTCGATGATCTTGTCGGCCAGGCCGATCAGCGGCGCCAGCTCCATCGAGCCGTACAGCTTGATAATGTCGACCTGACGACCTTGCTCGGCGTAGTAGCGCTTGGCGACGTTGACGAACTTGGTTGCCACGCGCAGGCGGCCCTTGGGCTCGACATCACCGACACGGCCGGCGGTCATCAGCTTGCACAGAGCGATACGCAGGTCCAATGGCTCGTACAAGCCCTGGCCGCCGTATTCCATCAGCACGTCTTTACCCGCGACACCGAGGTCGGCCGCGCCATGTTCAACGTAGGTCGGCACGTCGGTAGCCCGCACGATCAACAGGCGAACGTCGTCCTGGGTCGTGGGGATGATCAGCTTGCGGCTCTTGTCCGGATTCTCGGTCGGCACGATGCCCGCTTCAGCCAGAAGCGGCAACGTGTCGTCAAGGATGCGGCCCTTGGACAGTGCGATGGTCAACATGGGAAACGTCAGTCCTTCATCAGGCTATTGCTGTCCGGTCGCGAACGGCGCCAGACACAGATCGAGGCCATTACAGCCCCGATTTGAAACAAACCATTTAACAACAAACACCTTCCTGTGGCGAGGGAGCTTGCTCCCGCTGGGTCGCGAAGCGGCCCTCAAAAGCGGGACTGCTGCGCAGTCCAACGGGAGCAAGCTCCCTCGCCACGGTTAAGGTGTTTGCAGCGCCGGGGACTAGCCCGGTACGCGGCGGATTTTCGCGCCGAGCATCTGCAGTTTTTCTTCGATGCACTCGTAGCCACGGTCTATGTGGTAGATGCGGTCGATCAGGGTGTCGCCTTCGGCGATCAGCGCAGAGATCACCAGGCTGGCCGAAGCCCGGAGGTCGGTGGCCATGACTGGCGCGCCCTTGAGCTTCTCGGTGCCGGTGACGATGGCGGTGTTGCCTTCAACCTGGATCTTCGCGCCCATGCGGTGCAGTTCGTACACGTGCATGAAACGGTTTTCGAAGATGGTCTCGATCACGGCACCGGTGCCTTCGGCAATGGCGTTCAAGGAAATGAACTGCGCTTGCATGTCGGTCGGGAACGCCGGGTACGGAGCGGTACGCACGTTGACGGCTTTAGGACGCTTGCCGTGCATGTTCAGCTCGATCCAGTCTTCGCCGGTGGTGATTTCGGCACCCGCTTCGCGCAGCTTTTCCAGGACCGCTTCCAGGATCGTCGGATCGGTGTCCTTGACCTTGACGCGGCCACCGGTAACGGCGGCGGCAACCAAGTAGGTACCGGTCTCGATGCGGTCCGGCATCACCTTGTAGGTGGCCGGGTGCAGGCGTTTTACGCCGTCGATGGTGATGGTGTCGGTGCCGGCGCCGGTGATGTTGGCTCCCATGGCGATCAGGAAGTTGGCCAGGTCGACCACTTCCGGCTCGCGCGCGGCGTTTTGCAGGACGCTGCGGCCGTTGGCCAGGGCAGCGGCCATCATGATGTTCTCGGTACCGGTCACGCTGACGGTATCAAAGAAGAAGTTGGCGCCACGCAGGCCGCCCTCCGGCGCCTTGGCCTTGATGTAGCCGCCTTCGACGTCGATGGTCGCGCCCATGGCTTCGAGGCCACGGATGTGCAGGTCCACCGGACGCGAGCCGATGGCGCAACCACCAGGCAGGGCCACTTCGGCTTCACCGAAACGGGCAACCATCGGGCCCAACACCAGGATCGACGCACGCATGGTTTTCACCAGTTCGTACGGAGCGATCAGGGTCTTGATGGTGCGCGGGTCGATTTCAACCGACAATTTCTCGTCGATAACCGGCTCGATACCCATGCGACCGAACAACTCGATCATGGTGGTGATGTCGTGCAGGTGCGGCAAGTTGGCCACGGTGACCGGACCATCGCACAGCAGGGTCGCTGCCAGGATCGGCAAGGCGGAGTTTTTTGCACCGGAGATGCGAATCTCGCCATCAAGGCGGGCACCGCCGGTAATAATCAATTTATCCATAAGAATCTCGACGCCTTGGGGGCTCAGGTGCGCTCGGCCCAGGCCGCGCGGCTGAAAAATTTCATAGTGACCGCATGGATGCTGCCATCGGTGATCCACGGGTTCAAATGGGCATAGATCTGCTGCTGACGCTTGACCGGGCTGAGTGCCGCCAGTTCATCGCTAATCACGTTCAGCTGGAAGTTGCAGCCTTCGCCTTCAACTTCTACGGTCGTTTCCGGCAGCTTTCCTTCAAGAAAGCTCTTAACTTCTAGGGCCTGCATGCTCAACCTCTATCGGCGCCCAGTGCGCGCGGGTCGCACATCATACAAAAAAGCCCCGCGCCTGCGAACCCCGCATAGCAGGACTCTGACGGGGGGCCTCTTTAATAATGTGTATTAGGGGTGCGCCAGCAGCTCGGTCAGACCGGAAACTTCGGCAATTTCGCGCATGTCTTCGGGCAACGCCCGAACGCTGACCGCTTTTTTGGCCGCTTCGGCATCGCGCATGAAGCACAGCAACAGCGATAAGCCGACGCTGCTGGACTTGGTCACGGCCGAACAGTCCAGCACCAACGCAGGCGCAGTGCTGGTCTTGATCAGTGCCTGACCCTGCTTGCGCAGGTCAGGCCCGGTGCGGTAATCCAGCACGCCACTGATGAACAGCTCGCCGGCGTCGCCGAGACGAACAGCCGACTCGATCATTGCGCGGGCTTCCCAGCAGCTTTATCGGTCTCTTCCTTAGCCTTGGCGACTTCACCGGCCCAACCATTGATGGTTTTGTCCAGATCGTTGCCATTGCGCTGCATCGCATCCGCGAACTGGTCACGGAACAGCTTGCCAATGTTGATGCCGTTGATGATCACGTTACGCAGCTTCCACTCGCCGTTGACCTTCTCCAGCGTGTACTGCACAGGGTAGACCGCGCCATTGTTGCCCTTGACGCTCATGTTGACGCTGGTGCGATCACCCGACTCATCCCCGGCAGGAGCGACGGTAATGCCCTGGTTGTTGTATTCAAGAAGAGCGTTGCCGTAGAACTGGAACAGGCCTTTCTTGAAGTTTTCCTGGAAGGTCTGCATCTGCGCCGGCGTAGCCTTGCGCGAATACTTGACCGTCATGATGCTTTTGGAGATGCCTTCAGCATCCACCACCGGCCCCACAATGGTATTGAGCGCGTTGTAGAACTGACTCGGGTCTTGTTTGTACTTTTCTTTGTTGGCCGACAGGTCAGCCAACATCTTGTTGGTCGTGTCCTGCACCAGATCGTGGGCAGAACCCGCTGCGTTGGCCATCAACGGCAGCGCTGCAAGCAGTACCAGAAGGCCACGTCGCAAGGTAGAGATCATGTACAGATTCCTCATTTGGCGTCTTTATTGACCGTATTAAGCAGGAATTTACCGATCAGGTCTTCAAGCACCAGCGACGACTGTGTGTCGTGGATTGTCGAGCCATCCTTGAGCAGGGCTGATTCCCCGCCCACGCTGACACCGATGTACTTCTCGCCCAGCAGCCCCGCAGTGAGGATAGATGCAGTGGAGTCGGTCGGCAGATTATCAACCTTCTTATCCAGCTGCATTGTCACTCGACCGGTGAAGCTGTCGCGGTCCAGATCGATTGCAGTGACCTTGCCGATCGTCACACCGGCCATGGTCACTTTAGCTCTGACAGTCAAACCGGCGATATTGTCGAAGTACGCGTAAAGTTTATAAGTATCGGCGGTGGGGCTGGCCGAAAGACCGCTGACTCGCAGGGCCAACAACAGTAAAGCCAGGATGCCAGCCAGCAAGAAAAGGCCGACACCGATTTCCACAGTGCGGTTTTGCATCAGAAATCTCCAAACATCAAGGCGGTCAAAATGAAGTCAAGGCCCAGTACCGCCAGCGAGGCGTACACAACGGTCTTGGTGGTGGCACGACTGATCCCTTCTGAAGTGGGCTCACAGTCGTAGCCTTGGAATACGGCGATCCAGGTCACTACAAAGGCGAAGACGATGCTCTTTATGATGCCGTTGAGCACGTCGCCCGTGAACGTCACGCTGTTTTGCATGTTGGCCCAGTAAGAGCCGTCGTAGACGCCCAGCCAGTCCACCGCCACCCACGAACCGCCCCAGATACCCACCACGCTGAAGATGATCGTCAGCAGTGGCAGGGAAATGAAACCGGCCCACAGACGCGGGGCAACAATATACTTGAGCGGGTCCACGCCGATCATTTCCAGGCTGGACAGCTGCTCGGTGGACTTCATGTTGCCGATTTCGGCGGTCAGCGCGGAACCCGCACGCCCGGCGAACAGCAAAGCGGTCACCACCGGCCCCAGCTCTCGCAACAACGTCAGGGCGACCATCTGCCCCACCGCCTGCTCCGAACCATAGCTGGACAGAATATTGAAGCCCTGCAGCGCCAGCACCATGCCGATGAACACCCCGGAGACCACGATGATCACCAGGGACATCACACCTACAGCGTGCAACTGCTTGACCAGCAGGCCGAAGCCGCCACCTATGCCGCCGCGGCCGAGCAAGGCGTGAAACAGGAAAATCGTCGAACGGCCCAGCACTTCGACGATGTCGATGCCCGAGCGACCGAAAAGGCGAACCTTTTCGATAAGAGATGTCTTGCGCATCAGCGCTTCCCCAGAAGATCTGAGCGGTAATCCGCTGCCGGAAAGTGAAAAGGCACGGGGCCATCAGGATCGCCGGTCATGAATTGGCGAATGCGCGGGTTATCAGCGTTCATCAGTTCTTCGGGCGTGCCCTGCCCCAGCACCTGGCCATCGCCGACGACATAGAGGTAATCGGCAATGCTCGCGGTTTCTGCAAGGTCATGGGAGACCACGATGCTGGTGATGCCCAGTGCATCGTTGAGCAAGCGGATCAGGCGCACCAACACGCCCATGGCGATAGGGTCCTGACCGACGAAGGGCTCGTCATACATGAGGATCTGCGGGTCGAGGGCAATGGCGCGGGCCAGGGCCACACGACGCTTCATACCGCCCGACAGTTCGTCGGGCATCAGGTCGATGGCACCGCGCAGGCCTACGGCCTGCAGTTTCAGCAACACAATGTCACGAATCATTTCGTCAGACAGTTGGGTATGCACACGCAGCGGAAACGCCACGTTCTCGAACACATCAAGGTCGGTAAACAGCGCACCGCTCTGGAACAGCACACCCATGTGCTTACGCGCGTCGAACAGATCGCTGCGCGACAGCGTCGGCAGGTTCTGGCCGTTTACCCACACTTCGCCGGCACTGGGCCGCAATTGCATGCCCATCAAGCGCAACAGGGTCGTCTTGCCACTACCAGAAGGCCCCATGATGCCCGTGACCTTGCCGCGCGGAATGCGGATATCGACGTTATTGAAGATGCTGCGCGTCCCGCGCTTGAAGGTCAGTCCCTTCAGCTCGACCGCGTAGGCGTTATCGGCACTCATCTAAACTCCTTGGGATGCAGCCTCTCACTCAGACACCACGCTTGCGACAAACGTTTGCATCAGCCGCACAATAGTTGCGCAATCGATGGCCACATGGGCAGAGCGGACCGAACTGGCCGCGAACTATATCACTGCTGGTGCAGGGCGCCCAAGGCCGGAACAGTGCTTGTTCAGATCCGGGACAGGGAAAAAACGTTGCCAGCTATGTTACTAAGGAGGGAATCCCAAGCGCACCGCGAACAAACCCTGACGAACTTGCGTGAGGGAATTGATCATTACCGCTATAATCGCCGACTTTTCGTCAGGCTATACGATTTCAGACATGAGCCAATCCAGCGACCTTATTCAATCCGCACAACGCACCATCCGCCTCGAGCTTGAAGCCGTAGAAGGCTTGCTGGCGCATATCGACGCAGATTTCGTACGCGCCTGCGAGATGATTCTGGCCAGCAAGGGCCGCGTTGTCGTGGTCGGCATGGGCAAGTCAGGCCACGTTGGCAACAAGATCGCCGCCACCCTGGCCAGCACCGGGACCACCGCGTTTTTCGTGCACCCCGCAGAAGCCAGTCACGGCGACATGGGCATGATCACCAAGGATGACATCATCCTGGCGCTGTCCAACTCCGGCAGCACCAACGAAATCGTGACCCTGTTGCCGCTGATTAAGCGCCTGGGCATCCAGATGATCAGCATCACCGGCAACCCGGAATCGACGCTGGCCAAGGCCGCCGAAGTCAACCTCAACGTTCACGTGGACCACGAAGCCTGCCCGCTGAACCTGGCGCCGACTTCCTCCACCACTGCCGCCCTGGTGATGGGTGATGCCCTGGCGGTGGCACTGCTGGAGGCGCGTGGATTTACCGCCGAGGACTTTGCGTTTTCGCACCCCGGGGGCGCCCTGGGCCGCCGCCTGCTGCTGAAAGTGGAAAACGTCATGCACTCGGGTGATGAGTTGCCCCACGTCCAGCGCGGCACCCTGCTGAAGGACGCGCTGATGGAAATGACTCGCAAGGGTTTAGGCATGACGGTGATCCTGGAAACCGATGGCCGCCTGGCCGGGGTGTTCACCGACGGTGACTTGCGCCGCACCCTGGACCGCACCATCGACATCCACACCGCCAGCATCGACGCAGTGATGACACCTCACGGCAAGACCGCGCGCCCCGAAATGCTGGCAGCCGAGGCCTTGAAAATCATGGAAGACCACAAGATCGGCGCACTGGTGGTGGTCGATGGCGACGACCGCCCGATTGGCGCCCTGAACATGCACGACTTGCTGCGTGCGGGAGTGATGTAAATGACCAGCGACCTGTTGCAACGCGGTAAAAACATCAAGCTGGCGATTTTCGACGTTGACGGCGTGCTGACCGATGGCCGTTTGTACTTCCTCGAAGACGGCAGTGAATTCAAGACTTTTAACACCCTCGACGGCCAGGGCATCAAGATGCTGATGGCGTCGGGCGTGCAAACGGCGATTATCAGCGGCAGAAAAACCCCCGTTGTGGAACGTCGCGCACAAAACCTGGGGATTCCTCACCTGTATCAGGGCCGCGAGGATAAACTGGTGGTTCTGGACGAGCTTCTTGGCCAACTCAACCTAAGCTATGAGCAGGTCGCCTACTTGGGCGATGACTTGCCCGACTTGCCGGTGATCCGCCGAGTGGGCCTGGGCATGGCGGTCGCCAACGCGGCAGCCTTTGTTCGAGAGCACGCCCATGGCATCACTACCGCCCGTGGCGGTGAAGGTGCCGCACGCGAGTTCTGCGAGCTGATCCTGCGAGCCCAGGGTAGCCTTGAAGCGGCCCACGCCGCCTACTTATAGAGCGTTTTATGCTGAGCAAAAAGATTCGCAACTTCCTGTTATTCGGGGTCATCGCTGCGCTGTTCCTGGCGGTGGGCTACTGGAATATCAGCCCGGAGCGCTTTCTCGACCAGCCTGCCGCACAGGTTGACGAAGGCGCTATCGACTATTACGCCACCAATGCCAAGAGCGTGCAGTTCCTGCCCGACGGCAAAGTGCAGTACGAGATGACCTCGGACAAGGTCGAACACGTCAAGGCCAGCGAAGTCACCCTGCTGACCAACCCCGACATGAACATTTACCGCGGTACCGAGTTCCCATGGCACGTCACCAGCAAACGTGGCGAGGTCAACCCGGACGGTACCGAGGTGGAACTGATCGACTCGGTGCGCGTTGCGCGCACTGACGATAAAAAACGTGAGACCGTGATTACCAGCAGTCGCATGACCGTATTCCCGCAGAAGCAATATGCGCAGACCGAGCAAGACGTTAGAATCGACGGCGCTGGCGGTGTATCGACTGGCAAGGGAATGAAAGCGTATTTGAAAGAAAGCAGGATACACCTGCTATCGAACGTAAGAGGACAGTATGAGGCTCGTTAAAACTCTCCCTATTTTGCTCGGTCTGGGCGCAGCACTGGGAAGCGTGAGCGCCTGGGCTCTGCCGAACGATAGCCAGCAACCGATCCACATCTCGGCTGACGATGCGCAGTTGGATGATAAACAAGGCGTCGCCACCTATACCGGCGGCGTGATCATCACCCAAGGCTCGATGAAGATCACTGGTAATACCGTGACCCTGACTCGCACCCCGGCTGGCGACATTGATGTGGTGACCTCGGTCGGCAACCTGGCTTACTTCGAACAGAAGCAGTCCGCTGCCGATACCGGTCCGATGAAGGGCTACGGCAAGACCATCCAGTATCACGCCCAGCAGAACCGCATCGTACTGATCGACCAGGCGAAAGTACTCAGCCCGGACGGCAACTCCACGGAAGGTGAAAAGATCACCTATGACACCGTGAAACAGATCGCTAACGCCGGTCGCGCCAATGGCAACAAGGTCACTGCACCTCGTCCACGGATCGACATGGTCATCCAGCCGAAGAAGAAGGCCGAGTAATGGCAACCCTGAAAGCCCAGCATCTGGCCAAGGCCTATAAAAGCCGTCAGGTCGTGCGCGACGTCAGCCTGTCGATCGACAGCGGCCAGATCGTCGGCTTGCTCGGCCCTAACGGCGCCGGCAAGACCACCTGCTTCTACATGATCGTCGGCCTGGTCCAGGCGGATCAGGGCCGCGTGCTGATCGACGACCTGGACGTGAGTCACCAGCCGATGCACGGCCGCGCCCGCGCCGGTATCGGCTATCTCCCGCAGGAAGCGTCGATCTTCCGCAAACTGTCGGTCGCCGATAACATCATGGCCATCCTCGAGACCCGCAAGGAACTCGACCGTGACGGCCGTCGCAAGGAGCTGGAAAGCCTGCTGCAGGAGTTCCACATCAACCATATCCGCGACAACCTCGGCATGAGCCTGTCCGGCGGTGAGCGTCGCCGTGTGGAAATCGCCCGCGCCCTGGCCACTGCGCCCAAGTTCATCCTGCTGGACGAACCGTTTGCGGGCGTCGACCCGATCTCGGTGGGCGACATAAAACAGATCATCCATCACCTCAAGGCCAAGGGCATTGGCGTGCTGATCACCGACCACAACGTCCGTGAGACCCTCGATATCTGCGAAACAGCGTATATCGTCAACGATGGCCAGCTGATCGCCGAAGGTGATTCCGCCACCATCCTGGCCAACGAGCTGGTCAAGGAAGTGTACCTGGGTCACGAGTTCCGCCTGTAAACACCGTGGTGTCACGGCTGTTCGCCAAGGTGCGCGGGAGTCAATGAAAACCTCCGGATTTTTATTGTTACCGCGCTCTAGGCAAAGCCCCCGACATCAGGCATATAATTTGCTTATGTTTGGCGCTCACGCGCCCTGTCGTGGATGGCGCATTGCGCCGGCGAATAAGGTGTTAAGCCCCTGCCATGAAACCATCGCTAGTCCTGAGAATGGGCCAGCAGCTGACGATGACACCGCAGCTGCAACAGGCCATCCGCCTGCTCCAATTGTCGACCCTGGACCTGCAACAGGAAATCCAGGAGGCCCTGGAGTCCAATCCGATGCTCGAACGCCAGGAGGAAGGCGACGACTTCGATAATGCAGACCCGCTGGCCGATAATATCGAGCAAAAACCCAATCCCGACGTGCAGGAACCCTCCTACCAGGAAACCGCCCCTACGGTGGATAACCTTGAGGAAGGCGACTGGAACGAACGCATTCCCAACGAGCTTCCGGTCGACACGGCCTGGGAAGACGTCTACCAGACCAGCGCCAGCAGCCTGCCCAGCAATGACGATGACGAGTGGGACTTCACCACCCGCACCTCCGTTGGCGAGAGCCTGCAGAGCCACCTGCTGTGGCAACTGAACCTTGCGCCGATGTCGGACACCGATCGCTTGATCGCCGTGACCCTGATCGACTGCATCAATAACCAGGGTTACTTGGACGAGACGCTCGAAGAAATTCTTGAAGCCTTCGATCCGGAGCTGGATATCGAGCTGGACGAGATCGAAGCCGTCCTGCACCGCATCCAACAGTTCGAGCCCGCCGGCATCGGCGCACGCACCCTCAGCGAATGCCTGTTGCTGCAATTGCGCCAGTTACCGGCCAAGACCCCCTGGCTCGCCGAAGCCCAGCGCTTGGTGACCGATTACATCGACCTGCTGGGCAGCCGCGACTACAGCCAGTTGATGCGCCGCATGAAGCTCAAGGAAGACGACCTGCGCCAGGTCATCGAGCTGGTACAGAGCCTCAACCCGCGTCCTGGCTCACAAATCGAGTCGAGCGAAGCCGAATACGTGGTTCCCGATGTGATCGTGCGCAAGGACAACGAGCGCTGGCTGGTAGAGCTGAACCAGGAGTCGGTGCCGCGCCTGCGGGTGAACCCGCAATACGCCGGCTTCGTACGTCGCGCCGATACCAGTGCCGACAACACCTTCATGCGCAACCAGTTGCAGGAAGCGCGCTGGTTCATCAAGAGCCTGCAAAGCCGCAACGAAACCCTGATGAAAGTCGCCACCCAGATCGTCGAGCATCAGCGCGGCTTCCTGGAGTACGGCGACGAAGCGATGAAACCGCTGGTGCTGCATGACATCGCCGAAGCGGTCGGCATGCATGAATCGACGATTTCCCGGGTGACCACGCAAAAATTCATGCATACCCCTCGGGGTATTTATGAACTGAAATACTTTTTCTCCAGCCACGTCAGCACCTCCGAAGGCGGTGAATGCTCGTCCACGGCGATCCGCGCGATCATCAAAAAACTGGTTGCTGCTGAAAATCAGAAAAAGCCATTGAGTGACAGTAAGATCGCTGGTTTACTGGAGGCACAAGGCATTCAGGTCGCCCGTCGAACCGTCGCCAAGTACCGCGAATCCCTTGGGATCGCGCCTTCCAGCGAGCGTAAGCGTTTGATGTGACGGGCGGGCCACAGCGTTCCGGGATGCGTTTTAAAACTCGCAGAGCGGCGATCAGCCTGTTTTTAACGCAGCATGATCGACGCGCAGGCAGTTTTAAAATGCATACCAGTGGCGGGTATTCCTACCCGTCGCGTTATGCACTGGCAACGAAGGAGAAGCTGTATGCAAGTCAACATCAGTGGACACCAACTGGAAGTTACCAAGCCCCTGCGTGAGTACACCGAAAGCAAGTTGAACAAGCTTGCGGGGCATTTTGACAAGATCACCAACGTGCAGGTCATCATGGAGGTCGACAAGCTCAAGCAGAAAATCGAGGCCACCCTGCATGTACCGAATGCCAAGCTCGTCGCCAATGCGGAACATGAAGACATGTACGCGGCGATCGACTCGCTCTACGACAAGCTGGACCGCCAACTCATAAAGCATAAGGAAAAGAATCTGCACCTGATGCAAGGTACAGGTCGTTAACTCTCCCCCCATGATCCGACTTGAAACCATCCTGACCCCCGGCCGTTCCCTCGTGAACGTGCCGGGTGGCAGTAAAAAACGCGCCCTCGAACAAATTGCCAACCTGATCGGCCGTGAAGTGCCCGAACTGGATACGCAAGCTGTGTATGAGGCACTGATTGCCCGTGAAAAACTTGGCTCGACCGGTTTTGGCAACGGCATCGCCATTCCCCACTGCCGCCTCAAAGGCTGCGAGACACCTGTCAGCGCCCTGCTGCACCTGGACGCCCCTATCGATTTCGACGCCATCGACGGTGCCCCGGTCGACCTGCTGTTCGTTCTGCTGGTCCCGGAAGCTGCCACCGATGCGCACCTGGAACTGCTCCGGCAGATCGCCAGCATGCTCGACCGCAAGGACGTACGCGACAAACTGCGCAGCGCCAGCAGCAATGAGGCGCTGTACCAGGTTGTCCTGGATGAACAGAACGGGCAGTAACCATGCGCTTGATCATCGTCAGCGGCCGCTCCGGCTCGGGTAAAAGTACCGCCCTCAATGTTCTTGAGGACAACGGTTTCTATTGCATCGACAACCTGCCCGCCGGCCTGCTGCCGGAGTTGGCAGAACGCGCGTTGATCCACACCGAACTGGCTCAACCCCTGGTCGCCGTTTCGATTGATGCCCGCAACCTGCCCAGCCACCTGGAGCGATTCCCGCAATTGCTCGAGGAAGTGCGGGCCAAGCACATTCATTGCGATGTGCTGTACCTGGATGCCGACGAAGAGACACTGCTCAAGCGGTTCTCCGAAACCCGCCGGCGTCACCCCCTCAGCAGCCCTCATCGCTCGCTGGCAGAAGCCATCGAAGATGAAACCAAGCTGCTGGGACCGATCATTGACCTCGCCGACCTCAAGATCAACACGACCAGCCTTAACCTGTACCAGCTGCGCGATGCCATCAAGCTGCGCCTGCTGAACCAACCGGAGCCAGGCACGGCGTTTCTGGTGGAGTCGTTTGGTTTCAAGCGCGGCATGCCGGTCGACGCCGACTTGGTATTCGATGTGCGATGCCTGCCCAACCCTTATTGGAAGCCGGAACTGCGTGATCAGTCCGGACTGGATCAGCCCGTCGCCGATTACCTGGCTGCACAACCGGATGTGGAGGAGATGTTCCAGGACATTTCCAGCTACTTGCTCAAATGGTTACCCCGATTTGCTGCCAGCAATCGGGCCTATGTCACCATTGCCATCGGCTGCACCGGCGGTCACCACCGCTCCGTCTATCTGACCGAGCGCCTGGGCCAGGTGCTGCAAAAAACCCTCAAGAACGTCCAGGTCCGCCACCGTGACCTCAGCTGAAAGGAACACCTGCGCGATGCCCGCTCTGGAAATTGAAATCATCAACAAGCTGGGCTTGCACGCCCGGGCGTCAGCCAAGTTCGTCGGCGTTGCCGGACAGTTCCCTTGCCAGATCCGCGCCGGACGCACGCCAGAGTCCATGGTCGATGGCAAAAGCATCATGGCCATGATGATGTTGGCCGCCGGCAAAGGCACCAAGATTCACTTGAAGACAGAAGGTGAGCAAGAGCAGGAAGCGATGGACGCCCTGGTGGCGCTGATCAATAACTACTTTGATGAGGGTGAGTAAACTCACCCTTTGAGGCGGGATGAAGTCGCAACGACCTCACCCCAGCGCCGTGTCCATCACCATCATCAAACAAAAACCGATGCACAAACCCAGGCTGGCGAGCTTTTCGTGACCATTGCGGCGCGACTCGGGGATCACCTCGTGAGTGACGACCAGCAGCATCGCACCAGCGGCCAGGGCCAGGCCCAACGGTAATAGCACTTCTGCCAGGCTTACCAGCCAGGCACAGAGCACAGCAAACACGGGCTCCACCAGACCTGACGCCGCGCCGATCAGGAACGCCTTGATCCGCGACATGCCGGCCCCGGCCAAGACCAACGCAATCACCAGGCCTTCGGGCACGTCTTGCAGGGCAATCCCCATGGCAAGGCTGTCGGCATCCGGCATACCGCCGCCAGCGGATACACCGACCGCCATGCCTTCGGGAATGTTGTGGGCGATGATGGCAAACACAAACAGCCAGATACGCGGCGGGATCACCGGTTTATCCGGCGTGCCGACCAGCATTTCCGGACTGGCGCCGGAGACCTTGCGGTCAACCAGATACAGCCCGAACGCTCCCAGCATGATGCCGAAGCTGATCAAGCCGCTGGCGCTCCAGGGCGAAAGCCCCAAGCCTTCTGCCGCCGCAATGCCCGGCACGATCAGCGAAAACGCCGTCGCCGCCAACATGACCCCCGCACCAAAGCCCAGCAATGTATCGCTCAACGCGACCGGCATATGGCGAATCACCAGCACCGGGACCGCACCGAGCGCAGTGCCGAGCGCGCAAATGGAGCCGCCCTGCAGGGCGCGTAGAATCCGCGGTTCCAGGTCCAGCCAGGCCAGCCCGTGGGCCACCAGCAATGCAGTACCTGCCAGTAGCAGCAGCGAGCCAAACGCATAACGAAACATTCGCCCGCTGCTGATCGCCAGTGTTTCAGTGCCCATAGTCGGCCTTAGGTCTTGTTATGAAGGTGGATGTCAGGCCACGGCGGCCTGGTAGCGGTCTGCAACTTCTGGCCAGTTGATAACACTGTAGAAGGCGTTGATGTATTCGGGGCGGCGGTTCTGGTACAGCAGGTAATAGGCGTGTTCCCACACGTCCAGGCCTAGGATCGGCGTGTTGCCGTTCATCAGTGGGCTGTCCTGGTTGCCGCTGCTCTCCACCACCAGGGTCTTTTGCGGGGTGACACTCAGCCACGCCCAACCGCTGCCGAAACGCGTCAACGCCGCTTTGGTGAAAGCCTCCTTGAAGCTATCAAAACCGCCAAGCTGTTCATCAATGGCTTTGCCCAATGCACCTTCGGGTTTGCCGCCACCTTTGGGCGACATCACCGCCCAGAACAACGAGTGGTTGGCATGGCCGCCGCCCTGGTTGATCACGGCGGCACGCAGTTTTTCCGGCAGTTGCTGCACGCTGGACACCAGCTTCTCGACCGGCCAGCCGGCGAATTCAGTGCCCTCTACCGCAGCGTTGAGGTTGTTGATGTAAGTCTGGTGATGCTTGCTGTAGTGGATCTCCATGGTTTGCGCATCAATATGCGGCTCCAGGGCGTCGTACGCGTAAGGTAAGGCAGGCAAGGTGTAAGTCATATCAATGTGCTCCGTATTGAGGCGTGGTCGGCTGTGCCGCAGTGCCGCCCAACAAACGATGAGTACGCGGGTACTCGCCGTGATCGCTGATGAAATTCAACAGCTCGACGTAGGTTTTGCTGCTCTGGCGCAGGGCCGCTTCCCGCAATTGCGGGCTGAGTCGCGGGTCCTGCATGGTCTGCAGCAGGCGCTGGTGGATAGCGCAGAGGTATTCCGCGCTCTCCTCCGGTTGGTTCAGGCGCAGGTGCAGGTCCGCCAGGTTGTGATGGGAAATGACGCACGCCGCCACTGCTTCGTCGGCATCCGCCCAGCGTTCGAACAACACTTGGGCCAGGGCCAGGGCTTGCAAATAGGCCTCGCGAGCGTCGACCAGCTCGCCTGCCATAAAGCAGCGATTGGCCCGTTCGATCGTGCGTTTCCAGTGCTCCATGGTGAGCCTCCAAAGCAGGGTCGGTGATTACACGCCGCCGGCCGTGAGCTTTTCCGGATCCAGCAGGATCTCCAGTTGGCTACGCGGCAAGTCGGTGTGCTCGAGAGCGACGTCAATCACCGGACGGCCTTGCTGATAGGCCTTCTTGGCGATTTCAGCAGCTTTTTGATAACCGATGATCGGGTTGAGTGCGGTGACCAGGATCGGGTTGCGCGACAGCGCTTCTTTTAGCTTCGCTTCATTGACCTTGAAACTGGCGATGGCCTTGTCCGCCAGCAGATGGCTGGCGTTGGCCAGCAGCTCAAGGCTGCTCAACAGGTTCTGCGCGATGATCGGCAGCATCACGTTCAGCTCGAAATTGCCCGACTGACCGGCGACGGTGATCACCGTGTCATTCCCGATGACTTGCGCGGCGACCATGGCAGTCGCTTCAGGAATCACCGGATTGACCTTGCCAGGCATGATCGAAGAGCCAGGCTGCAGGCCTTCCAACTCAATTTCACCCAAGCCGGCGAGCGGACCGGAGTTCATCCAGCGCAGGTCGTTGGCGATTTTCATCAGCGACACGGCGGTGGCCTTCAATTGGCCGGACACGGCAACGGCAGTGTCCTGGGAGCCAATCAAGGCGAACAGGTTTTTGCCGGGGGTGAATTTCACGCCGGTCAGGCTGCTCAGTTGCTGGCTGAAACGCGCAGCAAATTCAGGGTGTGCGTTGATCCCGGTACCGACCGCCGTGCCGCCCTGGGCCAGCGCCTGAAGACTCGGCAGAAGGTCCTGCAGATGACCGATATTGGCCTTGAGCTGCTGCGCCCAGCCGTTGAGCACCTGGCTCATGCGCACCGGCATGGCGTCCATCAGGTGCGTGCGGCCGGTCTTGATGAACGGGTGAACCTCTTCAGCCTTCCGCTCGATCACCTGCACCAGGTGCAGCAGGGCCGGCAGCGTTTGTTCGTGCAAGACCAACGCGGCGCTGACGTGGATAGTGGTTGGAATGATGTCGTTGCTGCTTTGGCCGCAATTCACGTGGTCGTTCGGGTTGACCGACTCGCCCAGCACGCGGCTGGCGAGGGTCGCAATCACTTCGTTGGCGTTCATATTGGAGCTGGTGCCGGAGCCGGTCTGGAAGATATCCACCGGGAAGTGCTGCATGAAGTCGCCTTCCAGCAAGCCCTGGGCGGCATCGACAATGGCCTTGCCCTGCCCTTCGCTGATTTGCTTGAGATCGACGTTGACCTTGGCAGCAGCGGCTTTGGCCAGGATCAGGGCGCGGATAAATTGCGCCGGCATGCGTTGGTTGCTGATCGGAAAGTTGTTCACCGCGCGTTGGGTTTGCGCACCATACAGGGCCTCGGCAGGCACTTGCAGTTCGCCCATGCTGTCGCGTTCGATACGGGTGTTACTCATCGTTAGATCCTTGCACCAAGTCAGAAACAGAAATAGACGGCAGCAATTCGCAGGTCGCCAATTGCCAGGCAAAGGTCTGCCAGCGCTTGAGGCGGCAGGCACAGTGGGAGAGTTTTTCCAGGTCACGCAGGGGGCGCCAGGCCTGGTCCAGGCACACGGAGCGCCAGTGCCAGGGCAGTGCGATATCACTGGCGGTGTCGAGCAATAGGCGAAATGAGGTTTCAGCGATCGTCCACGGATGGGTCGCGGTGCAGCACGCCAGGTATCGACCCTCATTGAGGTAATGTTCGATCAGGCGCGGCTCGTTGGGATCGAGGCCGCAGCGAATCTGGCGACTCATCCAGCGCCAGCTTTCAAGGTAAGGATCCTCATGCAGGACAGAACTCATGATCCACACTCATCCGGTAATGATATTTATTATTAAATGATATTGAGAATCAAAACAAGGGCGGCACGTTAATCCCACTGACACGCGGCCACAAAAAAGGCGCGCCATCTTGAAGATGGCGCGCCTTTTTTGTTGAAGCGTGTTGGAAGGATCAGCTACCGGCGACGGTCATCCGCTCGATCAACACCGAACCCGTACGGATATTGCTGCGCAGTTCCAGGTCGTTTCCGACGGCAACGATCTGCTTGAACATATCGCGCATGTTGCCGGCGATTGTCACTTCCTGGACGGCAAACTGAATCTCGCCGTTTTCCACCCAGAAACCTGCCGCGCCACGGGAATAATCGCCCGTGACCATGTTCAGCCCGTGCCCCATCAACTCAGTCACCAGCAGGCCACGCCCCATCCGCCGCAACAGCGCCGCCTGGTCTTCGTCGCCATGGGTGACGAACAGGTTATGCACCCCGCCGGAGTTGGCGGTGCTTGGCAGGCCCAGTTTGCGCCCGGCATAAGTGCCCAGGACGTAGGAGACCAACTCGCCGCTTTCGACGAACGGCTTGGCATAAGTCGCCAAGCCATCGCCATCAAACGACGTGCTCCCCATAGCACGCATCAGGTGGGGACGTTCATCGATGGTCAGCCACTCGGGAAACAGTTTCTGGCCAATCGCCCCCTCCAGGAACGAGGACTTGCGGTACAGGTTGCCACCGGAGATCGCTCCCAGGAAACTGCCAAATAAGCCACCGGCCAGTTCCGCCGAAAACAGCACCGGCACTTCACAGGTCGGCACAGGGCGCGCGCCCAGGCGGCTGGCCGCACGCTGTGCAGCACGCTGGCCGATGCTGACCGGGTCTGCCAGCAAATCACCCTGGCGGTTCACGTCATACCAGTAATCGCGCTGCATCTGGCCGTTGGCCTCGGCGATCATCACGCAGCTCAGGCTATGACGCGTCGACGCATAACCGCCGATAAAACCATGGCTGTTGCCATACACGCGACAGCCCTGATGGGTGCTCAACGTGGTGCCATCAGCGTTCTTGATGCGGGCATCGGCATCGAACGCCGCCGCTTCACACGTCAGCGCCTGCTCGATGGCCTGCTCGGGCGTGATGTCCCAGGCGTGGAACAGATCAAAATCCTTCAAGTCCTTGGCCATCAGTGCCTTGTCGGCCAAACCCGAGCTTTCATCCTCAGAGGTGTGCTTGGCAATCGCCAACGCCGCCGCGACGGTCTCGCGAATCGCTTCCGGGCCACTGGCCGAGGTACTGGCAGAACCTTTGCGCTGTCCGACATACAAGGTGATGCCAAAGCCTTGGTCGCGGTTGAACTCAACCGTCTCCACTTCCCGCTGACGAACCGATGTCGACAACCCCTGCTCCAGCGATACCGCCACTTCACAGGCACTGGCCCCCTGGCGCTTGGCCTCGGCAAGGATCTGCTCGACTTGTTCCTGCAGTGCCGGTAACGCTTGTGGACCGACGCTTTGGGCTGCACTCATGGTTTTCTCCACTCAAATTCTGCTTTCGGTTAAGGCCATCGAGCGACCGGGCCGGACAAGCGGCCCCCGACTGGTTATCATGGCGGCGTTTCTTTGCGGACTGCCACCATGGTTGATTCTTACGACGACTCCCTCGATGGGGAGAAAAGCAAAACCCAGGTCAAACGTGAGCTGCATGCTCTGGTTGACCTGGGCGAGCGCCTTACAACGCTCAAGAAAGACTTGATTGCAAAACTGCCACTGACCGACGAAATGCGCCGGGCTCTTGCGGACGCACCCAAGCACACCGCGAATATCGCGCGTAAACGGCACATCATGTTTATCGGCAAACTCATGCGCGATCAGGACACTGACGCCATTCTGGCTTTGCTTGATCAAACCGATGCCTCCACTCGCCAGTACAACGAACGCTTCCATAACCTGGAGCGTTGGCGTGACCGCCTGATCGCGGGCGATGACGGGGTGCTGGAGAAATTCGTGTTGGACTACCCGGACGCGGACCGCCAGCAACTGCGTTCCCTGATCCGTCAAGCCCAGCACGAGCAGGCGCATAACAAGGCGCCGGCCACCAGCCGTAAAATCTTCAAATACATCCGTGAGCTGGACGAGACTCAACGCGGCCTGCGTTGATGCCCTTCCCCGGGTGGCGGTCTTCGCCACCCGAAGCTCCACCGCTTACGACCCCGTGCCACCCACGGTGATCGCATCAATCTTCAGCGTTGGCTGGCCGACACCCACCGGCACCGACTGCCCATCTTTCCCGCACGTACCCACGCCGCTGTCCAGCGACAGGTCGTTACCCACCATCGACACCTTGCTCATGGCTTCCGGACCATTACCGATCAACGTTGCGCCTTTGACCGGCGCGGTAATCTTGCCGTCTTCGATCAGATACGCCTCGCTGGTGGAAAACACGAACTTGCCGCTGGTGATGTCCACCTGGCCGCCACCGAGGTTGGCGCAGTAGATGCCGCGTTTCACCGAGGCGATGATTTCCGCCGGGTCGCTTTCGCCACCAAGCATGTAGGTGTTGGTCATGCGCGGCATCGGCAGGTGCGCGTAGGATTCACGGCGACCGTTACCGGTGCGTGCCACGCCCATCAGGCGGGCGTTGAGCTTGTCTTGCATGTAGCCCTTGAGCACACCGTTCTCGATCAAGGTGGTGCACTCGGTCGGCGTGCCTTCGTCATCGACGCTCAGCGAACCACGGCGCCCGGCCAGGGTGCCGTCATCCACGATCGTGCAGAGCTTGGACGCAACCATCTCGCCCATGCGCCCGCTGTAGGCCGAACTGCCCTTGCGGTTGAAGTCACCTTCCAGTCCATGGCCGACGGCCTCGTGCAGCAGCACGCCGGACCAGCCCGAACCCAGCACCACCGGCAAGGTACCGGCCGGCGCCGGAATGGCTTCCAGATTGACCAATGCTTGGCGCAACGCTTCACGGGCGTAGCCCATGGCACGGTCGTCGGTGAGGAAATAACGGTAGTCGGTTCGCCCGCCGCCGCCATGACCACCGCGTTCGCGGCGACCGTTCTGTTCGACGATCACACTGACATTGAAACGCACCAACGGACGCACATCGGCCGCCAGGCCACCATCGGTGGACGCCACCAGGATTCGTTCCCACACACCCGCCATGCTGACGGTGACTTGCTGGATACGCGGGTCAAGGGCACGGGTGGCGGCGTCGATACGCTTGAGCAACTCGACCTTTTCCGCGCGGCTGATCACTTCCAGGGGATTATCCGGCGCGTACAACTGTGCCACGTCCTGGGTGCTGAATGCCTGCACCGTGCCATTTTGCCCGGCACGGGAGATCGAACGCGCGGCACGCGCCGCCAGGCCCAAGGCTTCCAGGGTGATTGCGTTACTGTAGGCAAAACCGGTTTTCTCACCGGATTGCGCACGGACACCCACCCCTTGATCCAGGTTGAAGCTGCCTTCCTTGACGATCCCGTCTTCAAGGGCCCAGGACTCGGAGATCTGGCCCTGGAAATACAGGTCGGCCGCGTCGATGCCGGGCCCGGCGAGATCGCCCAGCACGGTTTGCAAACTTTCGATGGTCACGCCACCGGGTGCCAGGAGGTGTTCACTGACTGAGGACAACAACTCGCTCATAGGTAGGGCCTTAAATTCATCGTTCCGAAGCAGGTCGCTGTGCGCCCTGCGAGAAAAAGCGCCGATGGTTGACCACCGGCATGCGCGCCCTTATCGACGCCTGTTCACTGCTATCGCGTTCGGCCAGCAGCACCGCTTCGCCTTGATCCTGTTGTGCCAGCACGCGTCCCCAGGGGTCGACAATCGCTGCATGGCCATAGGTTTCCCGTGGCCCCGGATGCACGCCACCTTGGGCGGCCGCCAGCAGGTAGCACTGGGTCTCGATGGCACGAGCGCGAATTAGCACATCCCAGTGCGCCGCGCCGGTCACTGCCGTAAACGCCGACGGCGCAGTAATCAATTCGGCCCCCGCCGCGCGCAATTCGCTGTACAGCTCAGGGAAGCGCAAGTCGTAACACACCGTCAGGCCCAATCGACCGACGGGCGTATCCGCCACCACCACATTGCCCCCGAAAGCATAGTCGTCGGATTCGCGATAACGACCGCGAGCATCGGCGACATCCACATCGAACAGGTGCAGCTTGTCGTAACGGGCAACGATTTCGCCCTGATCGTCGACCAGCAGCGAGCAAGCGTTGGACTTGGCGTGCGGTTGATCCTTCGGCGGCAGCGGCAAAGTCCCCGCCACTATCCATAAGGTGAGGTCGCGGGCGGTCTGTTTCAACCATGGCAGGATCGGGCCTTCGCCCAGCGCCTCGGCGCGACCGATATCCGCCACGTCGCGGCGGCCCATGGCAGCGAAGTTTTCCGGCAGCACCGCCAGCTTTGCACCGCCTGCCGCAGCCTGCTCCAGCAAGCGACGGGCCTGGGCCAGGTTGGCCAGCACATCGCTCTGGCTGACCATTTGAATTACCGCAAAGGACATGGGCCGACTCTCCGTAAGGGGCGTACGGCCATGCTACTCCACAGGCTCTCAGTTTGGCTTTTCAAATGGCTTGTCGAAGGTGATTTTTGGGTCCTTCCATGGCCCTTCCACTTTGTATTGCACGCTGGCGAAGCGGGAAACCCGATCACCAATCAACTTGTCGATCAGGAACAACGCACCGCCAATCGCGGGCGCGCCAACGATCAACGCCGCGATCGGCAGGTTGTTGGTCACCGGCAGCGTTACCAGCAACTTGGCATCAACGCGGTCAGCCACCAGGTCCAGGGTGCCATTCAGTTCCAGATTAGTGGAAGGCCCGGTCATGGTGATCGGCTCACGGGTCACGAACACACCGTTACTGGCCGCCAACAAGCCTTTTACCCGGTCATAACTCAAGCCTTTGCCGAGCAAGTCCGAGAAGTCCAGGCGCAGCCGGCGCCCGATGGAGTTGAAGTTCAGCAGGCCGAATACCCGCAGGGCCTGGGCACCGCCTTCCACTTCCACAAACTGGCCATTGCGGAATGCCGCATCCAGGCTGCCGGAGAAACGCTTGGGCCCCACATAGGCCGGCGAACCGGGCCAACGTCCGTCCACATCCAGGTGGAAATCCTGGCTGGTGACGGTGGGCGCATAACCCCAGCCCTTGAGCACATCGCCAATGTTCTTGCCGTCCAAGCGGCCCTTGTACCAACTGCTGCTGTCACCCGCCGCACCTTCCCAACCACCGGCGCCCTTGAGCTGCATGCCCTTGAGGCCCAGGTCCAGGTTGTTGAAGGCCAGGCCCTTGGCCGTCGGGCGAATTTTCAGCGACCACGCACCTATCAGGTCCGGGCCTTGGAACAACTGGTCGATGGCGATATCCAGCGCGGGAATATCCTTGGGATCGATACTCGCCAAGGGGTCCGGCGCGTTTTCGTCCGCTTGCACCGTTGGGTCCACCGCCGGCAGCTTCACGTATTGCAGGTTGATCGCAATCGGCGCGCCTTTGGCGTCGGGCACGTTAACCGTGCCCTTGGCCTGCTGGCTGTCGAGTTGCAAACCCCACGCCGCAGGTTTGCGGTCCAGCTGCAAAGTGACCTGATCGAACTGGGTGCCAAGCCCAGTCAGCTTGCCTACCTTGAAGTCGGCACCGCTGAGCAATTGCTTGGCGCTGCCGCCCGGATCGTTGCCGGCATAGCGCTCCACCAGTTTCTTCCAGGGATCGATATCGAGCTCCGACAACACACCGCGAATGCGCAATCCCTTGGCACCCGGTAGCACGGCGTCGCCATCACCGAGGAACAGCTCACCGCGACCGTCATTGAATTTGTCCGGCGGCGCAGCAAAGGTAAAGTTGGCCAACTCGCCGTAATCGAACCAATAACGGCGCTCGGCCCCTTGTAACGTCATGCGGAACACACTGTCACGCCCTTGGCTGGCCGGCATGCCGAACGGCGCCGGCAAGTCCACTGCCACGCCCTTGAGGTTGGAGCTGACCATCAACTGGCTGTCGGCGCCGTCCAGAGTCAGTTGCAACTGGTACGGAATATCGCCGGACACCGGTAACGGCTGGGTAATTTTCAGCCAATCCGTCAGCCGCTTGACCGTCACCTGGCCCTTGGCAACCACGCGTGTGCTGATGTTGCCCGGTTTGCCGTCGGCAAAGATCTGCGCGGTGATTGGCCGGTCGAACGCCTGGGCTGTGATGTTCTGGCCACTGAGGCCCTTGGCGCTGTCGAAACGGAAGTCGCCCTTGAGCTGGGTCAGGTCCAGGGTGGGCTCAGCCAGTTGCAGGCGCGCCTTATCCGTTTTGAAGTCCACCACGATTTTCGGCTCAGTGCCCTTGGCCAGCGGAATGTCCAGGTCAAGGCTGCCTTGCAAGTCGCCCTCACCTTTCCAGCCGGCAAACGTCGATGCCGTGCCGATCGGCGCGTCCTGGAGGATTTTCAGACCATCGCCCAAGCCACCGGCAAACCCACCCGTGAGCAGCAGATGGCTGTCTTTGCCTTCAGGTGCGTGGGGAATATTGACGTAGATGTCCTTGACCTTGGTGTCGAGCAACTGGCCTTTGCTGGCGAGGATACGCACACCACTTTCCTCGACGAAGACCTCGCCCTTGACCTTGCTGACATGAGGCCAGCCCGGCTGGAAGGCCAGTTCGGCATCATGCACCTTGAAGAACAGGCTGATATTGCGCGAGGCCGGCAGCGCATCGTGGTTCAACGAACCTTGATACTGGAAGAAGCCTTCATCCACTGCGCCCTTGAGGATCGCGGTGCGTAGCCACTCATCCAGCGCAGGACTCAACACCGCCGGCAGGTATTTGGGCGTGAAGCGCCCATCGCCATCGACCATGCCGACCCGCAGGTCCATGTAGTCTTCCTGGTTGTGATCAAAATGCAGGCGAATCAGGAAATCGGCGGCGATCTTGCCCTCTTCCCCCAGCACCTTGATATACGGCGCAATCAGGGTGAACCCCTCTTTGTCCAGTTTCCACGTCAGGCGCGCATTCGCCTGCATGTACTGCCAGGGCTTGGCAAAGATCGGATCGAGGTGCAGGGAAAAGTCCTTGCTGTCCATGCGCAACTCGCCATGACCCAGGTCGCCGCTGATGCTGCCGGACACGTTACGCGCAGCCGGCGCGCCGAAGTAGGCATCAAAACCGATGCGCTCGAGGTTAGCGGCGAAGCTGACTTTTTGATCGGTAGTGTCTTGAGGCCGAAAATCCACCAGCACATTGCGTAGCAGGCCTGTGGCCTTGAGGTGCTGGATCGTCTTGGCAAAACCTTCCGGCAGCGGCGCCAGGGCGTTGAGCAATGGTGTGATCGGCGTCAGGTCCAGACGGTCAGCCTGGAGCTTCCAGACTTCCGGGTCCTTGTCGGTGGCCAGGCGCTGTTGCACTTGCAGGCGAGATTCCCAGCGGGTCTCCCCCAGGTTCATCGCCAGCGAGTCGAACAGCACCTTGAGGCCGGTGTCACTGCGTTGCAGGTAAGCGGTGAGCGCGAGATTTTCGATATGGACAGGCTTACGGTCGGCGTAGCTGCCCTTCACCTGCGGCGAGTTAAGGCGCACCACCGCGCTCTGCACAGTGCCCTTGGCCCAGTTCAGCCAGAATTCGCCGCCGGCCTTGAATTGGGTGAGTTTCCACTGTTGGGTCAGCTTGGCCGGAATCCACTTGGCCCAATCGCTTTGCGGCAGGCTCAGGTAGGCCTGGACTTCACCCTCCTTCCACTGGCTGGCGCGAATACGGGTGCGCAGGCTGACGGCAAGGGGCTGGCCGTCGGGCAGGGTCAGGCGCGCGTCCAGGCGCTGGCGGGTGGCGCCGGTGTGCAGGCTCAGGCCGACATAGGTAAGGGTCACCGGTGCATGGTCAAACGGTTGCAACGTCACCTGGCTGTCGAGCAGAGACACGCGCTTGACCACTTGCATGCGCTTGAGCAACTGCTCCGGGTCCAGCGGCTGGTCGTCCTGCACCGGCAGGCCTTGCAGTGCCCAATGCCCGTCCTTGTCTTCCTTGACGCTGAGTTGCAGGCCACTGACCTGCAGATGCGCAATGCGGACTTCGCGGGCCATCAGGCTGGCCCAGATATCCGGCACCACTTCGACCTGGTCCAGGCGCAAGGCACTGCTGCCCTCGCCCACCATCACATCATGGGCCAGCAATACCGGCGCGAAGCCGCTCCAGCGGCCTTCGAGGCTGCCGATGTGCAAAGGCATCTGCACCGCAGCCTGGGCCTTGACCTCGACTTCGGCACGGTACTCGGCCACCAGCGGGGTCAACTCACGACCGAGGCTCACGTACACCGCCGCCAATACCAGCAGCAACGCGCAGAGGCCCAGGCCCCAACGGGTCAAAGCGGCAAAAAAGCGTATCAGACGCTCCATGTCAGGCGACCCTCAAGGCGGTAGTCGGACGGCAGATCAAGGTCTGCCGGTCTCTTGAAAAGTAAACGAATGAGGATCAGAGCAGCACCACGTCGTATTGTTCCTGTGAATACATGGTTTCAACCTGGAAACGAATGGTGCGCCCGATAAACCCCTCCAGTTCGGCCACGTTACCGGACTCTTCGTCCAGCAACCGGTCGACCACCTTCTGGTTGGCGAGCACTCTATAACCTTCGGCCTGGTAGGCACGCGCCTCTCGTAAGATTTCCCGGAAAATCTCGTAGCAAACCGTTTCCGGGGTCTTCAACTTACCGCGCCCCTGGCAACTGCTGCACGGCTCGCACAGCACTTGCTCGAGACTTTCGCGGGTGCGCTTGCGGGTCATCTGCACCAGGCCCAGCTCGGTGATGCCGATGATATTGGTCTTGGCGTGGTCGCGTTCCAGCTGCTTTTCGAGGGTACGCAACACTTGGCGCTGGTGCTCTTCGTCTTCCATGTCAATGAAGTCGATGATGATGATGCCGCCCAGGTTACGCAGGCGCAGCTGGCGGGCAATCGCGGTGGCCGCTTCGAGGTTGGTCTTGAAGATGGTCTCTTCAAGGTTGCGATGGCCGACAAACGCACCGGTGTTGACGTCAATGGTGGTCATGGCTTCCGCCGGGTCGACCACCAGGTAGCCGCCGGATTTGAGCGGCACTTTGCGCTCGAGGGCCTTCTGGATTTCGTCTTCGACGCCATACAGGTCGAAAATCGGTCGCTCGCCAGGGTAATGTTCCAGGCGGTCGGCAATTTCCGGCATCAGCTCGGCAACAAACTGCGTGGTGCGCTGAAAAGTTTCCCGCGAGTCGATGCGAATTTTCTCAATCTTGGGGCTGACCAAATCGCGCAGCGTGCGCAGGGCCAGGCCCAGGTCTTCATAAATAACGCTTGGCGCACTGATGGTCTTGATCTGGGCATCGATCTGGTCCCACAGGCGTCGCAGGTAACGGATGTCCATCAGGATCTCATCGGCACCGGCACCTTCGGCGGCGGTACGCAGGATAAAACCGCCCGCCTCCTTGATGCCTTCGGCCGCCACGCAGTCGCTGACCACCTTCTTCAGGCGCTCGCGCTCGGCTTCGTCTTCGATCTTCAGGGAAATGCCGACATGGGCAGTGCGCGGCATATAAACCAGGTACCGCGACGGAATCGACAGCTGAGTGGTCAGGCGTGCGCCCTTTGAGCCGATGGGGTCCTTGGTGACTTGCACCACCAGGCTTTGCCCTTCATGCACCAGGGCGCTGATGCTTTCTACCGCAGGGCCTTCGCGCAGGGAAATTTCCGAAGCATGGATAAACGCCGCGCGGTCCAGGCCGATGTCGACAAATGCCGCCTGCATGCCCGGCAGTACGCGCACCACCTTGCCTTTGTAGATATTGCCGACAATTCCGCGCTTCTGGGTGCGCTCCACGTGCACTTCTTGCAGAACACCGTTCTCTACCACCGCCACGCGCGATTCCATCGGCGTGATATTGATCAGAATCTCTTCACTCATGGCTGGGTCTCGTTCAGGCGTTTTCACAATAGTGACCGATCGCTTAAGGCTGGGCGCTGGCGTACGGCGTTCAGCGCGCGGTGATGTTTTGCCAACAGGGTATGCCGAATTGATCGAGCAGTTGCGCGGTTTCACACACCGGCAGGCCTACCACAGCGGAATAACTGCCATTGAGCCCGGCGACAAACACCGAACCCAGGCCTTGGATAGCATAGCCGCCCGCTTTGTCATGGGGTTCGCCACTGTGCCAGTAGGTTGTGGCCTCCTCGACGGAAATCCCACGGAAAAGCACTCGACTGCTGACACATCGCGTTTCGCAGTGCTGGCCGTCAGTGAGCGCGATGGCGGTAAGGACTTCATGTTCGCGTCCCGCCAAGGCCGTCAACATGGCCAGGGCATCGGCCTGATCCACCGGTTTGCCGAGGATCTTGCCATCGACAATCACGGCGGTATCGGCGCCCAGCACGCAGGCGCCTGTTGTGTGCTCAAGCGCAGCAAAACCCGCCGTTGCCTTGCCGCGCGCAAGGCGCTCGACGTAGGAAACAGGGGTTTCGTTTGTAAGAGGCGTTTCATCAATGGCGGCGCTGACCACGGTGAAGGGCACACCGATCTGGGTCAGCAGTTCACGCCGCCTCGGAGAGCCCGAGGCCAAGTAAAGCGAATTCATTGCAGACTCTCCCTGTAGGGTTCGATAACCAGGCAGAGCCTCGCAATCCATTCAATTGATTTTATAACGACGACGCAGCCCGCGCAGACCGAAACTGATCCATGGCCACAGCAAGGCACTGACCAGGGCCGGCAGCACCAGCGCCAGGGTTGGCTGGCGATTGCCGGTCAAGGCGCTGAGCCACAGTTGAACAAGCTGCGCCAGGCCGAAGATCACTAGGATCACCAGGCACTGCTGCCACATCGGGAACATGCGCAGGCGCTGCTGCAACGACAGCACCAGGAAGGTGATCAGGGTCAGGATCAACGCGTTCTGGCCCAGCAAGGTGCCATAGAGCACATCCTCGGCCAAGCCCAGGAACATCGCCGTGACCATACCCACTTTGTGCGGCAGGTTCAGCGACCAGAAGGCCAGCAGCAAAGCCAGCCAGAGCGGGCGCAGGATTTCCATGAACTGCGGCAGCGGCGAAACGCTGAGCAGCAAGCCAATGGCGAAGGTCAGCCAGACGATCCAGCCATTGCGCGAATGAGTACCGGCCATTATTCCTCCCTCTGCCGCGTGGTGGTCGGCGCGCTTGCCGGAGGCTTGGCTGCAGGCGTGGTGGCCGGTGGCTTAGTCGTTGTCGGTTTAACCGGGCGTGCGCTGTGGGCTGCCGGTTTGACCGGGGTGGCCACCGGCGCTGCCGGAGCAGCGACAGGCGCGGGCGGCCCCACGAATGCCGGTTTCGGCACGGTTGTGGGAACGATCGGCGCTGTACCGTTTTGCTTGTCTTCCGCCTCCTGGGCCTGGGCGGCGTCGTTGGCGCGCTCTTCCGGGGTGCGGTTGTCGCTGAACACCAGCAGCAGGTAGCGGCTGCGGTTCAAGGCGGCGGTAGGCACGGCACGCACAATGGCGAACGGCTGGCCGGAATCGTGGATCACTTCCTTGACGGTCGCCACCGGGTAACCCGCTGGGAAACGCTGACCCAGGCCGGAACTGACCAACAAGTCGCCTTCCTTGATGTCGGCAGTATCGGCCACATGGCGCAACTCCAGCCGTTCAGGGTTACCGGTGCCGCTGGCGATCGCACGCAGGCCGTTGCGGTTCACCTGCACCGGAATGCTGTGGGTGGTGTCCGTCAGCAGCAACACCCGTGAGGTGTAGGGCATCAGCTCAACCACCTGGCCCATCAGGCCACGGGCATCGAGCACCGGCTGGCCAAGGACCACACCGTCGCGCTCACCCTTGTTGATGATGATGCGATGGGTGAAGGGGTTGGGGTCCATGCCGATCAACTCGGCCACTTCGACCTTTTCGTTGACCAGTGCGGAGGAATTGAGCAACTCGCGCAGCCGAACGTTCTGCTCGGTGAGGGCCGCGAGCTTTTGCATGCGCCCCTGCAACAGCAGGTTTTCGGTCTTGAGTTTTTCGTTCTCGGCGACCAGCTCGGTGCGGCTGCCGAATTGGCTGGCCACGCCCTGGTAGAGACGTTGTGGCAGGTCGGTGATCCAGTAAGTCTGCATCAACACCAGCGACATCTGGCTACGCACGGGCTTGAGCAGTGCAAAGCGGGCATCGACCACCATCAGCGCGACCGAAAGCACGACCAGCACCAACAGGCGCACGCCCAATGAGGGGCCTTTGGCGAAAAGCGGTTTAATAAGCCGCTCCTCCCAGGCAAATGTTCTCTTTATTCATACGGCATCTAACCGGCCTGGATGCAGATTGAAGAAGATAAACGCCAACAGGCAGCACTGCAAAGTGCTGCCTGCGGGCGAAACATGGGCTAATCAGCAAATGCTTATTCGCTGGAAAGCAGGTCCATGGTGTGTTTATCCATCATTTCCAGTGCACGGCCACCGCCACGGGCGACGCAGGTCAGCGGGTCTTCGGCGACAATCACCGGCAAGCCGGTTTCCTGGGCCAGCAGTTTGTCGAGGTCGCGCAGCAAGGCGCCACCACCGGTCAGCACCAGCCCACGCTCGGCGATATCGGAAGCCAGTTCCGGCGGCGATTGCTCCAGGGCGCTCTTCACGGCCTGAACGATAGTGGCCAGGGACTCTTGCAGAGCTTCCAGCACTTCATTGGAGTTCAGGGTGAAGGCACGTGGAACGCCTTCGGCCAGGTTGCGACCGCGAACATCGACTTCGCGCACTTCGCCGCCCGGATAAGCGGTACCGATTTCCTGCTTGATGCGCTCGGCGGTGGATTCGCCGATCAGGCTGCCGTAGTTACGACGCACATAGGTGATGATCGCTTCGTCGAAACGGTCGCCGCCGACGCGTACGGATTCGGCATACACCACACCGTTCAGGGAAATCAGGGCGATTTCAGTGGTACCACCACCGATATCCACCACCATCGAACCGCGGGCTTCTTCTACCGGCAGGCCGGCACCGATCGCAGCAGCCATCGGCTCTTCGATCAGGAACACTTCGCGAGCACCGGCACCAAGGGCCGATTCACGGATGGCACGACGCTCAACCTGGGTGGATTTGCATGGAACGCAGATCAGCACACGAGGGCTGGGCTGCAGGAAACTGTTTTCGTGAACCTTGTTGATGAAGTACTGCAGCATCTTCTCGCAGACACTGAAGTCGGCGATCACGCCGTCTTTCATCGGACGAATGGCAGCAATATTGCCTGGTGTACGGCCGAGCATGCGCTTGGCCTCGGTGCCGACGGCAACGACACTTTTCTGATTACCATGGGTCCGAATGGCCACAACCGATGGCTCATTCAGGACGATACCGCGCTCGCGCACGTAAATAAGGGTGTTGGCAGTGCCCAGGTCAATGGAAAGATCGCTGGAAAACATGCCACGCAGTTTCTTGAACATGGGAAAGGGACCCTAGGCAACGCGTGGGTAAAAAAGTGCGGCAAACTCTAACAACGACAGGGATTTTGGGCAAGGCGCCAATGTGCTAAATTGGCCGACTTTCTGTGCACCAACCCCCACAATCGCGGCCGTAAGACCGTAGAAATGCGGTAGTGTTCCGACAATCTAACACACGGACAGCCTCCGTTCTGTTTTCCACTGGAGATTCCCATGACGCTTGAACGCTCCGATGTGGAAAAAATCGCGCATTTGGCCTCGCTTGGCCTGAATGAAGACGATCTTCCACAGACCACCGCAGCCCTGAACAGTATTCTCGGGCTGGTCGACCAAATGCAGGCCGTGAATACCGACGGCATCGAGCCCCTGGCTCACCCGCTGGAAGCCAGCCAGCGCCTGCGCGCAGACGTCGTGACCGAAAGTAATAATCGCGAGGCCTACCAGTCCATCGCGCCATCGGTCGAAAACGGCCTGTACCTGGTTCCGAAAGTCATCGACTAAAGGGAAAGAGCCTGCAATGCATCACATGACTCTGGCCGAGATCGCCCGCGGTCTCGCCGACAAAAAGTTTTCTTCCGAAGAGCTGACCAAGACCCTGCTGGCGCGTATCGCCGAGCACGATCCGAAGGTCAACAGCTTCATCAGCCTCACCGAAGAGCTGGCCTTGAGCCAGGCCAAGGCTGCCGACGCACGTCGCGCCAACGGTGAACAGGGCGCACTGCTGGGCGCCCCTATCGCCCACAAGGACCTGTTCTGCACCCAGGGCATTCGCACCAGTTGCGGCTCGAAGATGCTCGACAACTTCAAGGCCCCCTACGACGCCACCGTGGTGTCCAAGCTGGCTGCCGCCGGGGCTGTGACCCTGGGCAAGACCAACATGGACGAGTTCGCCATGGGTTCGGCCAACGAGTCGAGCTACTACGGCGCGGTGAAAAACCCGTGGAACCTCGACCACGTGCCCGGTGGTTCGTCCGGTGGTTCGGCCGCCGCCGTTGCCGCGCGTTTCCTGCCGGCTGCCACGGCCACCGACACGGGCGGTTCGATCCGCCAGCCGGCGGCGTTCACCAACCTTACCGGGTTGAAGCCGACCTACGGTCGCGTTTCCCGCTGGGGCATGATCGCCTACGCCTCCAGCCTGGATCAGGGCGGCCCCCTGGCCCGTACTGCTGAAGACTGCGCAATTTTGTTACAAGGTATGGCCGGGTTCGATAAACAGGACTCCACCAGCATCGATGAGCCCGTGCCGGACTACAGCGCCAGCCTGAACACCTCGATCAAGGGCCTGCGCATCGGCGTGCCGAAGGAATACTTCAGCGCCGGTCTCGACCCGCGTATCGCCGAGCTGGTGCACAACAGCGTCAAGACGCTGGAAGGCCTCGGTGCGGTGATCAAGGAAATCAGCCTGCCGAACAACCAGCACGCGATTCCTGCCTACTATGTGATCGCGCCAGCGGAAGCCTCTTCCAACCTGTCGCGTTTCGACGGCGTGCGCTTTGGCTACCGCTGCGAAAACCCGAAAGACCTCACCGACCTGTACAAACGCTCCCGTGGCGAAGGCTTCGGCGCCGAAGTACAACGCCGGATCATGGTCGGGGCCTACGCCCTGTCGGCGGGCTACTACGACGCGTACTACCTCAAGGCGCAGAAAATCCGTCGCCTGATCAAGAACGACTTCATGGCGGCCTTTGAAGAAGTCGACGTGATCCTCGGCCCGACCACGCCGAACCCGGCCTGGAAGATCGGCGCCAAGACAGGCGACCCGATTGCCGAGTACCTGGAAGACCTCTACACCATCACCGCCAACCTCGCGGGCCTGCCGGGCTTGTCCATTCCCGCCGGTTTCGTCGATGGCCTGCCGGTCGGCGTGCAATTGCTCGCCCCATATTTCCAGGAAGGCCGCCTGCTCAATGTGGCGCACCAGTACCAGTTGAACACCGACTGGCACACTCGCACCCCTACCGGCTTCTGAGGAGAACACTATGCAATGGGAAGTTGTGATCGGGCTGGAGATTCATACCCAGCTCGCCACCCAATCGAAGATTTTCTCCGGTAGCGCCACCACGTTCGGCTCCGAGCCCAACACCCAGGCGAGCCTGGTAGACCTGGGCATGCCCGGCGTGCTGCCGGTGCTGAACCAGGAAGCGGTGCGCATGGCGGTGATGTTCGGCCTGGCGATTGACGCCGAGATCGGCCAGCACAACGTGTTCGCGCGCAAGAACTACTTCTACCCGGACCTGCCCAAGGGCTACCAGATCAGCCAGATGGAGTTGCCAATCGTCGGCAAGGGCTACCTGGACATCCCACTGGAAGACGGCACCATCAAGCGCGTCGGCGTAACCCGCGCACATTTGGAAGAAGACGCCGGCAAAAGCCTGCATGAAGAATTCAACGGCGCCACCGGCATCGACCTGAACCGCGCCGGCACACCGCTGCTCGAGATCGTTTCCGAACCGGACATGCGCAGCGCCAAGGAAGCCGTGGCCTACGTCAAGACCATCCACGCGCTGGTGCGTTACCTGGGCATCTGCGACGGCAACATGGCCGAAGGCTCGCTGCGGTGCGACTGCAACGTGTCGGTACGCCCCAAAGGCCAGGCCGAGTACGGCACTCGCTGCGAGATCAAGAACGTCAACTCGTTCCGCTTCATCGAGAAGGCGATCAACACCGAAGTACGTCGCCAGATCGAACTGATCGAGGACGGCGGCAAAGTGATCCAGCAAACCCGCCTGTACGACCCGAACAAAGACGAAACCCGCGCCATGCGCAGCAAAGAGGAAGCCAACGACTACCGTTACTTCCCCGACCCGGACCTGTTGCCGGTGGTGATCGAGGATTCGTTCCTCAATGACATCCGCGCTACCCTGCCGGAACTGCCGCCGCAAAAACGCGAACGCTTCCAGGCGCAGTTCGGCCTGTCGGTCTACGATGCGAGCGTGCTGGCTTCCAGCCGCGAACAAGCCGACTACTTCGAAAAAGTCGTGAGCATCGCCGGTGACGCCAAGCTGGCGGCCAACTGGGTGATGGTCGAGCTGGGCAGCCTGCTGAACAAACAGGGCCTGGAAATCGACGAAGCCCCCGTCACCGCCGAGCAACTGGGCGGCATGCTGCTGCGCATCAAGGACAACACCATCTCCGGCAAAATTGCCAAGACCGTGTTCGAAGCCATGGCCAGCGGTGAAGGCAGTGCCGACGAGATCATCGAGAAGCGTGGCCTCAAGCAAGTCACCGACAGCGGCGCGATTTCGGCCGTGCTGGATGAAATGCTCGCGGCCAATGCCGAGCAGGTCGAGCAATACCGTGCGGCAGACGAAGCCAAGCGCGGCAAGATGTTCGGCTTCTTTGTGGGCCAGGCGATGAAAGCCTCCAAAGGCAAGGCCAACCCGCAACAGGTGAACGAGCTGCTGAAAAGCAAGCTTGAAGGCTGATAGCGATGAAGGGGCCGACTGAGATCTCATGCTCGGCTCGGACCAAGGTGGGAGGGGGCTTGCCCCCCGATTGCAGAGTGTCAGCTGACGAATGCCTGGCTGATACACCGCTATCGGGGGCAAGCCCCCTCCCACATAAGCCCCTTCCACCTTTGATATGGGGATACCTTGAATGAAGCGCCTACTCGGCCTGATGATCCTGTCCTCCCTGCTGGCCGGCTGCGCCAGCGGCGTCATCAACCCCAACGGTTACGACGAAACCGGCACCGCTTCCTATTACGGCGCCAAACACCATGGCAACAAGACTGCCAGCGGTGAACCTTTCAACCAGAACGCCTTGACCGCCGCCCATCGGCGATTGCCCTTCGGCACCCAGGTCAAGGTCACCAACCTCGACAACGACAGATCCGTGGTTGTGCGCATCAACGATCGCGGCCCGCATACCCGTGGGCGCTTGATTGATCTTTCACGCAAGGCCGCCGAGCAGCTGGGTATGATCAGCAGCGGCACCGCACGCGTGCGCGTACAAGCCTTGAGCAACTGACGATGGAGGCCCGGCCATTTTCAGACTAACCGCCCTCTCCCCCTGGAGCCTTCTGGAATTGGTCAGCGGCCTCCTGCTGCTGATCGTCGGCGCCGAAATCCTGGTGCGGGCCGCCGTACGCCTGGCCGCGAGCCTCAAGGTGCGGCCGTTGATCATTGGCCTGACCATCGTCGCCTTCGGCAGCAGCGCGCCACAGATGACCGTGAGCCTGCAGGCCACCCTGGCCGGCAATACGGATATCGCCGTGGGCAGCGTGATCGGCAGCAGCATCTTCAACATCCTTGTAACCCTGGGCCTGTCGGCGCTGATCATTCCGCTGCGGGTCTCCCGGCAACTGGTACGCCTGGATATCCCGGTGATGATCCTGGCCGGCCTGCTGGTGTTTACCCTGGCAGCCAATGAAGAGCTCACACCCATCGACGGCCTGCTGTTGCTCGTGGCCCTGATCGCCTACCTCGGCGTGCTGCATTACCAGACGCGCCACTCCCGCCGCCCGCGCACGCTGGACACCGTGGCCAGGGCGCCATGGCTGAGCAGCGTGCTGTTGATGCTCGGCGGGCTGCTGATTCTGGTGCTGGCCGGGCATCTGTTGCTCGGCGCTGCCGTGGACGTGGCGAGCGACCTGGGCCTGTCGGAACGCATCATCGGCCTGACGCTGATCGGTGTCGGCACCTCGCTGCCGTGCCTGGCCACCTCGCTGATTGCCGCCCTGCGCGGCGAGCGGGAAATTGCCGTGGGCAACGTGATCGGCAGCAACCTGTTCAACCTGCTCGGCGTATTGGGGCTGACCGCCTTGCTCGCGCCCTCGCCGCTGTCGGTTTCGCCGAATGCCTTGGACTTTGACCTGCCGGTGATGCTCGGCGTGGTGGTGCTGTGCCTGCCGGTGTTCTACACCGGTTACCGCGTGACCCGTGCCGAAGGCCTGGTGCTGCTGGGCCTGTACCTGGCGTACGGGCTGCATGTAATGACGTTCACCACCGGCATGCCCCTGGCCAACAAGCTTGAACAACTGATGCTGTATTACGTCTTGCCGGTGCTGGTGGCGTTTCTGTTGTTCAGCACGCTGCGAGCCTGGCGCCGCCAACACAAGAGGGAATCGCAATGACCGATCAAAAAAAGCCTGGGGTTGAAATGCGTCGCCAGGTCATGGGGGATGTATTCGTCGACCGTGCCTTGGGCAATGCCACCGAGTTCACCCAGCCGCTGCAGGACTTCGTCAACGAGCACGCCTGGGGCAGTGTGTGGAACCGCGAGGGGTTGTCGCTGAAAACCCGCAGCCTGATCACCCTCGCCGCCCTGACCGCGCTGAAGTGCCCGCAAGAGCTCAAGGGCCATGTGCGCGGCGCGCTGAACAATGGTTGCAGCGTGGAAGAGATCCGCGAAGCGCTGCTGCATTGCGCGGTGTACGCCGGAGTGCCGGCGGCGATTGATGCGTTTCGTGCGGCGCAGGAAGTGATCGAGGCGTATCAGGCAGATCAGCAGTGACGGTCAGATAGCTATCGGGGGCAAGCCCCTCTCACAATGAAGGTGTTCACCCATCCAAATGTGGGAGGGGGCTTGCCCCCGATTGGCCCTCACAGGCACCCGAGCGTTCAGATCCAACCACCCGCCTGCAACACAAAGATCCCGATATTCGTGGTCACTGCCGCCATCAGGGTGGTGATCACAATAATCGCCGCCGCCAGCTCATGATTGCCCTCGGCCGCCCTGGCCATGACAAAGCTCGCAGCGGCCGTCGGCGCGCCGAAATACAGGAACAGAATCCCCAACTCCGGCCCTCGGAACCCCAGCAGCCAGGCGCCCAGGGTGGCGACCACCGGGAGCCAGACCATTTTCATCAGGCTCGCGCTCAGGGCCATGTTGCCGCTCTTGCGCAATGCGGCCAACGACAAGGTGCCACCAATGCAGATCAGCGCCAGCGGCAACGTGGTGTCTGCCAGGTACCCCAAGGATTTTTCCAGCCAACCCGGCAAGCCGATCTGAAAATAGGCGAACGGGGCGGCGACAATCACGCTGATGATCAGCGGGTTGGCCACCACACTTTTGAAGATGCTCCACGGGTCGGACTTGATGACTGGGCTGTAGACCGCCAGCACGATGGTCGACAACGTGTTGTAGAACAGGATCACCAGTGCGGCGAGGATCGCGCCGAGAGAGATACCGTAGTCGCCGTACATACTGGCCGCGAGTGCCAGGCCGATCACGCCGTTATTGCCGCGAAACGCGCCCTGGGTATAGATGCCACGGTCTTCACGCTTGCAACGGAAAATCGCCCAGCCCCAGGCCAAGGCAAAGCTGAGCAGCGTGGCGACGGCAAAGTAGATCAGCAAACCCGGTTTGAGCGCCGAATGCAGGTCGGCATGCAGGATGCCGAGGAACAACAACGCCGGCATGGTGACATTGAACACCAGGGACGAGGCGGTGTGGATAAAGTTGTCGTTGATCCAGTTGAGGCGCTTGAGCAACACACCGAGAAACAGCATGGCAAACACCGGCGCGGTGATGGTGAGCGTCGCAAGGAAAATGGCGAGCATGCTGTATCAGCCTTAAGTCCTGTTATCAGGGGTTGCGATTATAAAGCAGTCGCGCTGGTTGCTCGCACTTCATTTCGACACATCAATACAAACTAAAAAAACTTGAACTCGGAACTGTGCCTATTTCGTATGAAATAACCACGGGATCTCACCCATCACGTATTCCTCGCACACAACGCTACACAGACTCCTACGCATAAATGGGACTCCACACCTCTTCTTCATAATTGCCGCCCCTGAAAATCCCTCTGTAACGAAATCACAACTCAGCAGCAAACCACCATTATTTCGAGGCGCGAGAGGGGCTCATGCGTAAATCCTTCAACCATTTACACAATGTGTATATCAGAAGTTGGGATGATCAGGACGTTGAGGGTTATACCGAACTCCTCAGCGACCCCGAGGCAATGAAGTTCATTTCGGCCGGCAGCACGCGAGACAGGGCCGCTGCCATAAACGAAATATCAACGTTCAAAAAAGAAATTGCCGAGCAGAACTGGTCGCGCTGGGCTGTAAGCATTGGCCTGGACGGCCCCTTTATTGGTTATGCCGGATTCTCGAAAAAAGAGCATGGCATTAACTTTGGCAATCGTTTCCTCAAAAAATACTGGGGCACACCCTATCCCTTTATTGCCATCCACCTGGCACTTGAGTACGGTTTTTTGCACGTGGGTTTTGACCGCATTTACACACTGACCAACGTCAACCATCACCGTGCGCTGGAAATGAACAAAGCATTCTTGCACATGCCGGAGCTCACAGGAGAGGTGATGGAAACCGCCTTCGGCCCTCACACAAAGATCGACCTTACGTGTGAGCGCTTCAAAGAAATAAGCCCTGCCAACCTGGAGCGAATCAATCGGTTCTCACGCCGAATGAAAACTGCCGAGCAGAAAAAGCTGGCTTGAAAAAAACACTGCTGAGTAAGCCACCATGAACAACAAAGTGCCGCCACTCGACCCCCTTCACTCTATAGCAGGCCTGTGCACCCGGAAAACCTGGGCGTTCCCCAGCGTTCTACGGCAACTTTACCTGCCCTTCGGTTGTGTGCTGGCGTGTGTGCGCCTGGTCTCGATGATCGCAGTGAGCCTGATCGCCTGGCCGCTTCCAGTAGGCGCCAAGCGAATCCTGTATCGAGGCCTTCTCTGGATACTGGGCATTCGCATCAAGTGCGCCCTGTCACCGCGACAAATCTCAACGCTCACCAGCGGTTGTGTGGTGGCCGCCAACCACGTCAGCGTGATTGATCCGTTTGCAATCCTGGCGATGCCTGGAGCAACGCTGGTGGCGTCCAGCGGCTACAACCGGGTTGTCGCCCTCACGGCTTTGCTGCTGATCAAATGCTCGGGTGGGCACTTCTGGAACGGTGCCGATAAGAAGACCTTCTCCCGCAATCTGCAAAAGATGCGAACCAACCCCCAAGGGACCGCTCTCTACACCACCCCCGAAGCGACCATTAACAATGGCCACGGCTTGTATCGCTTTCGGGCTGGGCTGTTGAGCCGCCAGTTACCCGTCGTGCCACTGGCCGGGCGCCTGACTCTCCCGTTCGGCCTGGTCGCAAGCCCGCTTCATGCCTCCGCCCTGGCGAGTTTCCTACGCTTGCTGATGATGCCCTGGATGGTCTGCGAAATGACCTATCTGGAACGCCTGGAACGCGAGGAGCATCAGAGCGGGCAAGCGTTTGCCGACCAGATACAAGCACGCATCGCCCAGCACTTGGGAATTGCCGCGACCCACTGGACCCGAGAGGATAAGCACCGCTATCGCCAGATAGATGCGCAGGCACGCCGATGAAAGCGCCCCCTGCAACGCATGTCATTTTCGACTTCGACCAGACCTTGGTGAACCACGAAAGCACGCTTGAGATCGTCAAATCGGCAATTGCCGACAGCCCGAACGCTCAGGTAACGCTGGAACAACTCAACTTGATTGTGCCCAAAGCCTTGTCAGGCCAAGCCAATATCCGGGAGTTGCTGTACTTGATGAAGACCCTGGCGTGCGTGCGCAAGCATCACGTTCATCGTTATACCCAAGCGATCATTGGCAACCTCGACCCAGCGCTTGTGCAAACGCTGCACAACCTGCAGCAAGAAGGTACACAAGTGCATATCCTTTCCGGCGGATACACAGAGTGGATTGCCCCCATTGCTCACTCACTGAATATCAACGCACAGGACGTTAAAGCCAACCGTCTTTTCTGGGCCGGATCACGCGCCGTGTGCCCGCGACCGTCGCCACTGATAAACCCCAGCAGGGGCAAGAGCAAGATTGTTCGGCAATGGCGCAAGAACGGCCGGCTCCAGGGAAGCGTCCTGATGGTCGGAGACGCTGGCTCCGACCATCAGGTGTATGCCGATGGCTGGGTTGACGGCTTTGTCTGCGCCGACTACTACACGACGCAGCCTATGCCCGAGATGTCCGGGCATATCCTCCGGGCTGACAGCCCGAAACAGGTTTACCCCCATCTCCAGGCCTTGATGAGGGCACTGCCTTGATTCCAGCAAGAAGACCTAGGTGATCGGCGCCGGGTTGAACAACGTAATGTCGTTATGCAACTTGTGATGCTCCGCCCACGTTTGCTTCTTGCCGCTGGCCACATCCAGGTAGAAGTGGAACAACTCCCAGCCCAACTCTTCGATGGTCGCGCGCCCGGTGGCAATGCGCCCGGCGTCGATATCGATGAGGTCCGGCCAGCGCTGCGCCAACTCCGTACGGGTCGAGACCTTCACTACCGGCGCCATGGCCAACCCATAAGGCGTGCCACGCCCAGTGGTGAACACGTGCAGGTTCATCCCCGCCGCCAGTTGCAAGGTGCCGCACACAAAGTCGCTGGCCGGCGTGGCGCAAAAGATCAGGCCCTTGCCCTTGAACCGCTCGCCCGGACCCAGCACGCCGTTGATCGCGCTGCTGCCGGATTTGACGATGGAGCCCAGGGACTTCTCGACAATATTCGACAACCCGCCTTTCTTGTTGCCTGGCGTGGTGTTGGCGCTGCGATCCGCCTCGCCCTTGGCCAGGTAACGGTCGTACCAGTCCATTTCCCGTACCAGCTCCTCGGCAACTTCCTTCGTCTCTGCACGCGAAGTCAGCAGGTAAATGGCATCGCGGACTTCAGTCACTTCGGAGAACATCACCGTCGCCCCGGCCCGTAGCAGCAAATCCGAGGCATAACCCAGCGCCGGGTTGGCGGTGATGCCGGAAAACGCATCACTGCCGCCGCACTGCATGCCCAGGATCAGCTCCGACGCCGGCACGGTTTCCCGGCGGCGCTGGTCGAGCTTCTTCAAGCGCACCTCGGCCAGCGCCATGATCTGCTCGATCATTTCGGTAAACCCGTGGCTGGAATCCTGCAACCGGTACAACCACGGCTCGCTCAGGTCGACGGAGCTGTCGTTGTCGTGCATCACCTGCCCGGCCTGCAATTTCTCGCAGCCCAGGCTGATCACCAAGGCTTCGCCGCCCAGGTTCGGGTTGCGCGCCAGGTTACGCACGGTACGGATCGGGATGTAGGCATCCGTCGCCGTAATCGCCACCCCACAGCCGTAGCTGTGGGTCAGCGCCACCACGTCATCGACGTGGGGGTATTTGGGCAGCAATTCGTCCTTGATGCGCTTGACCGCGTGGTCCAGCACACCGGTAACGCATTGCACCGTGGTGGTGATGCCGAGGATATTGCGCGTGCCCACGGTGCCGTCGGCATTGCGGTAACCCTCGAACGTAAACCCTTCCAGCGGCGCCTGGGTTTCAGGCACCTCGGTGGACAGCGGCAAGCTGTCCAGCGGTGGCGCGGTCGGCATGCGCAGTTGATCTTCCTGGACCCAACTGCCGCGCGGAATCGGCGCCAAGGCGTAACCAATGGTCTGGCCGTAGCGAATAATCTGACCGCCTTCGGGGATATCTTCCAGGGTCACCTTATGGCTCTGGGGGATGAAATCCACGGTCACCAGGCCGTCCGGGAACTCCGTCCCGGCCGGTACGCCCTGGTCATTGACCACGATCACCACGTTGTCGCGCTCGTGCAAACGAATCGAGCGCGGCGAGTCGGCATGTTCAATCAACTGCATCACACGGCCCCTCAGGAATGCGCTTCGGTTAGGTTGTTCAACTCAGGGCCCTTGGCTGGCGGCTCTTTGAGTACTACACGCTTGATCGGGCCAACGATGACCAGATAGCTGAACACTGCCACCAGCGCGTTGGCGCCGACGAACACCAGGGCCCATTTGAACGAACCGGTGGTGCTGATGATGTAGCCGATGACAATCGGCGTAGTGATCGAGGCCAGGTTACCGAAGGTGTTGAACAAGCCGCCACTGAGACCGGCGATTTGTTTCGGCGACGTGTCAGACACCACCGCCCAGCCCAGTGCGCCAACGCCTTTGCCGAAGAAAGCCAAGGCCATGAAGCCCACGACCATCCATTCAACATCGACATAGTTACACGCAATGATGCTGCTGGAGACCAGCAAGCCGGCGATGATCGGCGCCTTGCGGGCGAACGTCAGCGAATGGCCCTTGCGCAGCAGGTAGTCGGAAATCACCCCACCCAGCACGCCGCCGATGAAGCCGCAGATCGCCGGCAACGAGGCGATGAAACCGGCCTTGAGGATGGTCATACCACGGTCCTGCACCAGGTACACCGGGAACCAGGTCAGGAAGAAGTAGGTGATGCCATTGATGCAATACTGGCCCAGGTACACGCCGAGCATCATGCGGTTGGTCAGTAACTGGCGGATGTAATCCCACTTAGGACCGTCGGTTTTCTTACCCTTGCCCTTATCCTGGTCCATATCGACCATCGCGCCATTGGCGGCGATGTGGTTGAGCTCGGCTTCGTTGATCATTGGGTGCTGGCGTGGGCTGTGGATCACTTTCAGCCAGATCAGCGAGAACACGATGCCGATCACGCCCATCACGATAAACACGTGCTGCCAGCCGAAGCGGTAGACGATCCATCCCATCAGCGGTGCAAACAGCACCGTGGCGAAGTACTGCGCCGAGTTGAAGATAGCCGATGCCGTACCGCGCTCGGCCGTCGGGAACCAGGCGGCCACAATGCGTGCGTTACCCGGGAAGGATGGCGCTTCAGCCAGACCCACCATGAAACGCAGCATAAACAGCGCGACAACCGCAGTGGAGACACCGAACTCACCGACATAGCCTTGCAGCACGGTGAACAGCGACCAGGTGAAAATGCTCAGGGCATAGACTTTTTTCGAACCGAAGCGGTCGAGCAGCCAGCCGCCGGGGATTTGCCCGGCCACGTAGGCCCAACCGAATGCGGAGAAGATATAACCGAGGGTGACCGCGTCGATGCCGAGGTCTTTTTGCAGGCTGGAGCCCGCGATGGCGATGGTGGCCCGGTCGGCGTAGTTGATCGTGGTCACCAGGAACAGCATGAGCAGGATCAAATAGCGGACGTGGGTCGGCTTGGTCGCTTGCATCTAGAAGTACTCCCACTAATTATTTTTTTTGCGGGTAATTGTTGTGTGTATTGCTACTGAGGACCGCTTTATGTGGGAGCTGGCTTGCCTGCGATGCAGACAAGCCAGCTCCCACATAAGCGGGTTCCACAGGTGTTGCGTGTTACGAACCGATGTAGCTGGTTTTCACCACGGTGTAGAACTCTTGCGCATAGCGACCTTGCTCACGCGAACCATAGGATGAACCCTTACGGCCACCGAACGGAACGTGATAGTCCACACCGGCGGTTGGCAGGTTGACCATTACCATCCCGGCCTGGGAGTGGCGCTTGAAGTGGTTGGCGTACTTCAGCGACGTCGTGGCAATGCCCGCCGACAAACCGAACTCGGTGTCATTGGCCATGGCCAGCGCCGCCTCGTAGTCCGCGACGCGCACTACGTTGGCCACTGGGCCGAAGATCTCTTCACGGCTGATGCGCATGGCGGCTTCGCTGTCGGCAAACAGCGTCGGCGCCAGGTAATAACCTTCGGTATCGCAGGTCACCAGGCCACCACCGCTGACCAGCCGCGCACCTTCGCTTTGGCCGATGTCGATGTACTTGAGGTCCTGGTCCAACTGGGCCTGGGAAACCACCGGGCCAATGTCGGTGCCGCTTTTGAGGGCGTGGCCGACCTTGATCGACTTCATGCGCTCAGCCATGGCCGCGACGAACTGGTCGTGGATACCGGCGGTGACGATCAGGCGACTGGACGCCGTGCAACGCTGGCCGGTGGAGTAGAACGCGCTCTGTACGGACAGCTCGACGGCCTGCTTGAGGTCGGCGTCGTCCAGAATGATCTGCGGGTTCTTGCCGCCCATTTCCAACTGCACTTTGGCCTGGCGCGACACGCAGCTGACGGCGATCTGGCGACCGACACCCACCGAACCGGTGAAGCTGATGCCATCGACTTTCGGGCTGTTGACCAGCACATCACCGACCACACGGCCGCTGCCCATTACCAGGTTGAATACACCGGCGGGGAAACCGGCACGGGAAATGATCTCTGCCAGGGCCCAGGCGCAGCCCGGTACCAGCTCGGCGGGCTTGATCACCACGCAGTTACCGTAGGCCAAGGCCGGGGCGATTTTCCACGCAGGGATGGCGATCGGGAAGTTCCACGGCGTGATCAAACCGACCACACCCAGGGCTTCGCGGGTGACTTCGACATTGACGCCCGGGCGAACCGATGGCACGTAGTCACCGGACAGGCGCAGGCACTCACCGGCGAAGAACTTGAAGATGTTACCGGCGCGGGTCACTTCGCCAATGGCTTCGGGCAGGGTCTTGCCCTCTTCACGGGCCAGCAGGGTGCCGAGCTCTTCCCGGCGAGCGAGGATTTCGCTGCCGACTTTATCCAAGGCATCGTGGCGAGCCTGGATCCCGGAAGTGGACCAAGCCGGGAACGCGGCGCGGGCAGCATCAATGGCGGTGTTGACTTGAGCAACGTCAGCCTTGGCGTATTCGCCAATGACATCGGACAACTCCGACGGGTTGAGGTTGACGCAATAGTCAGCGCCGGCCACCCACTGGCCATTGATGTAGTTATCAAAACGTTGAGCTTGAGACACGAATCTTCTCCTGACGCAAAAGGCCGCTGATTGCTCAGCGGCCTTGTGGATAATTTATTGCGGACCTTGCTTGTCGATCAGCGCGGCCAGGGCTTCGTATTCTTCCGGCAGCAGATCGGTCAGCGGGGTGCGCACCGGGCCTGCGTCATAGCCGGCGATTTTCGCGCCTGCCTTGACGATGCTCACGGCGTAACCGGCCTTGCGGTTGCGGATGTCCAGGTACGGCAGGAAGAAGTCGTCGATGATCTTGCCGACGGTGGCGTGATCGTCGCGGGCAATGGCGTGGTAGAAGTCCATCGCGGTTTTCGGGATGAAGTTGAACACCGCCGAGGAGTACACCGGCACGCCCAGTGCCTTGTAGGCAGCGGCGTAAACCTCTGCAGTCGGCAAGCCACCGAGGTAGCTGAAACGGTCGCCCAGGCGACGGCGGATCGACACCATCAACTCGATGTCACCCAGGCCGTCTTTGTAGCCGATCAGGTTCGGGCAGCGCTCGGCCAGGCGTTCCAGCAGGGGCGCAGTCAAGCGGCAAACGTTGCGGTTATAGACCACGACACCGATCTTGACCGACTTGCACACGGCTTCAACGTGGGCGGCAACACCGTCCTGGCTGGCTTCGGTGAGGTAATGCGGCAGCAGCAGCAAACCTTTGGCACCCAGGCGCTCGGCCTCTTGGGCGTACTCGATGGCCTGGCGGGTTGCACCGCCGACACCGGCAAGAATCGGCACGCTGGTGGCGCAGGTATCAACGGCGGTTTTCACCACTTGGGAATATTCGCTGGCAGCGAGGGAGAAAAACTCACCGGTACCGCCGGCAGCGAACAGGGCGGTAGCGCCGTAAGGGGCCAGCCATTCCAGGCGCTTGATGTAGCCCGCCTGGTGGAAGTCACCCTGGGCATTGAAATCGGTCACCGGGAAAGACAGCAGACCGTGGGAGAGGATGGACTTCAGTTCTTGTGGATTCATTATTCGAACACCCTGGGCGAAGACTTTCTATTGAAAGGTTGTTGTTGGTTTTGGTGATGTCGTACGTCATCGTACAACTATAAATAATTTCGTCAACAGCAATTCATCGACCGTTCGCAGATGCAGGGGCGGAACACTTCAAAACCGCTGTTCTTGACGTGGGACTTTTTTCCTCTATGCTCGCTAAAGCTGTATATATATACAGCCTTTAAGGAAGATTCCTACGACATAGCAAGGAGCTAACATGTCAGGTCTTGAACTCGCAGCACCCGAAAAAAAACCGCCCACCCTGCGTTTTGAAGGGGGTGAACACACCGCCATCGGCGATGACACCCTGTTGCGCTTCGTCAAAGATGCAGCGCCGATTCCCGCGCGCCAGATCGAACTGCACCTGCCCAACGGACTGGCGCTGACGTATGGCCAAGTCATCGCCCTGGGCGGCGACTTCTATGGCATTCCTGGCCAGCCCATCAGCGATGGCACCTCCCCAGCCGAACGCGTGCAACGCTTTATCGCAGCCTTCAACTCCCTGGCCGTGCTGCCCGCCGCGCGCGAAGAAGCACACAAGATCCTCGCCGTGATGCAAAAGGAGATTTCTGCGGTCCAGCAGGCGGTCAAGGAGGGCAAGCAGGCCCATGAGGCTTACGACGCGCTGGGCGATACGTTGTCTGGAGAATGGAACCGCATCACCGGCGGAGGCAGCGCGGTGTCGGCGCTGATTCCACTGGGGCGCTATTTGAAGTTGGCGGCGGACAATGCCGACCACTTCGGCGAGTGGGCGCTGTCGGCCTACCTGGCGGGGCATACGGCGGCGTTGCAGCAAGCTGTCGTGGCTCACCAGACCGGCACCGATCAGGCGCTGGAACTGGCGTATGCCATGAACGGTTTTGCTGATCACTTTTTGACCGATCTGTTTTCGGCAGGCCATTTGCGTGTGCCGCGCAAACAACTCGCTGCGGTGGTGACACCCGGTGAACTGGGTTCGCTGATCAGCCGTTTCATGCATGACGAAGACAGCAAGTTCGGGCTCAAGGTGCGTAATGCCATGGGCGATCAGTGGCACGCCTATGGGGATAAGCGCTACTTCGACGCGATTGATGCGGACAATCGGGTGCAGGTCAAACGTGCGGTGCAGGCTTCGGCGGATGAGGTCTTCGAGACGTTTATCAGCGGTGTCGCGCCCTCCCCGGCCAACTTCAAGGCGCCGTTGTATGTTCCGGACCTGAATGCGGCGCAGAACCCGACGAATAACTTCTCGCCGCTGTTCAAGATGGAGGGGGATAAGGTGCTGCGCCGCAAGGAGGTGAATGACCTGAACGACAAGCACTGGACGAATGATTGGTGGGGGTGGAGTACGTATTTGTTGTTGAAGGATTACAGGCCGAACAACCCGCAGTCTTGAGGTGATCATAGCTCCACGTGTGCAAACGCGCGCGTGGGGCCGTTCGTCGCCACTGTTAATTCTGACAGTATCGCCAGATCACAGACATCCCTAACGTTGCCACGGACTCCCCAGTGTCCAGCCCGAGAGGACTAAACAGCGTAAGCGTCTGGAGAGGCAAACATTATTTTGGTAATCGATGAGGTGTGAAAATGGCGCACAAACCGATGCTGACTTTTAAAGTCAACGGAACCAACCAGCCCCAAACCCAAGAGGGTTGCGTAGGCGTTAACGAGATTATCGCGGTAGGCGATTTTGTTGTTCAAGACGGCACCAGGTTTCGTGTAATCAGCAAAACGTTCGTCATGGAAGATGATGTGACAGTAGTTATCGAGTACGACATGGAGCCTGCCTGAAGTCATCGCGCTACTGTCGCTGCGCCTCCGCCTCTTCATGGGCATGGCGCAGCCGCTCGCGGCTGTTGGTCAAATGCAACCGCATCGCCGCCCGCGCCGCATCCGAATCCTGACGCGCAATCGCCTCGTAAATCTCTTCATGCTCACGACTCAAGCGCCCCATGTAGTGCTGCTGGTCGTCATGGGCCAAGCGCGCCGAGTTCAGGCGGGTGCGGGGAATGATGCTGGTGCCCAGGTGGGTCATGATGTCGGTGAAGTAGCGGTTGCCGGTGGACAGCGCAATTTCCAGGTGGAACGCAAAGTCGGATGCCACCGCATCGCCGGCGTGCGCCGCGCTTTCATTCAGGGCATCGAGCGCCGCACGCATGGCGGCCAATTGTTCATCGTTGCGGCGCAACGCGGCGAGGCCGGCGGACTCCACTTCCAGGCTGATCCGCAGCTCCAGAATCGCCAGCACATCGCGCAGGGTAACGACCGTGGCCGGATCGATGCGAAAGCCGCTCGGGCTTGGCGTGTCGAGCACAAAAGTGCCGATACCATGGCGGGTTTCTACCTGTCCCGCCGCCTGCAGACGTGAGATAGCCTCCCGCACCACCGTGCGGCTGACCCCATGGGCGTCCATGATCGCCGACTCGGTGGGCAGCTTATCGCCCCGCTTGAGTTGGCCGTCGCGGATCTGCTCGGACAACACCGTGACCAATTCCTGGGCAAGGCTGCGGCGCTTGCGGGGAAGACGAGGGGCGGTGTTGGCGTTTTCCATGATGAATCATCTTTCTCGTTGAGCTTGAACACGCATCATAGCCTATGGTGGTTGTACGATCACCGTCCGGGCACGACTTTCATCCCTATCCTGCGCGCAAAAAAATGCCCCGACACAGGTCGAGGCATTTTTTCGCCCTACCCGAAGGTCAAGCCCATCATTTCACCACCTTCAGGCTCGGCCGGCCGCTAGGGCGCGGTGGCTCGGAATCCGGTGGTGGCAAATCATCACCCGCTTCGCTTTCGATCGCTTCATCCTCCTCGAAAGGCGACTCCAGATCGAACACCATGCCTTGACCATTCTCCCGGGCATAGATGCCGAGGATGGCGCCAATCGGCACGTACAGCGTATGCGGCACACCGCCGAAACGCCCTTCGAAGCTCACCGCTTCATTGTCCATGTGCAGGTGACGCACCGCACTGGGTGATACGTTCAGCACAATCTGCCCGTCACTGGAAAAACCCTCCGGTACCTGAACCGCAGGAAATTCGGAATTGACCAGCATGTGCGGGGTGCAATCGTTGTCCACAATCCACTCATAGAGCGCGCGGACCAGGTAGGGTCGACTGGAGTTCATCAGCGGCTCCTTAAGCCTTAGCGCATATCGCGTTCGACGCCAGACAGACTCGCCTGGAAAGCCTCACGCGCAAACTGGCGCTCCATGTAATCAAGCAGCGGCTTGGCCGGCCGCGGCAGTTCAATACCGAGAATCGGCAAGCGCCAGAGTATCGGTAATAGGCAGCAATCCACCAAGCTTTGTTCCTCACTGAGGAAAAAAGGTTTATCCGCGAACAACGGCGAAACGCCGGTCAGGCTCTCGCGCAATTCCTTACGCGCCTGCACCCGAACAGCTTCTTTTGTACGCGAATCCAGAATCGAATCCACCAACCCGCACCAGTCACGCTGGATCCGATGGATCAGCAGTCGGCTGTTGGCACGCGCCACCGGATAAACCGGCAGCAAAGGCGGATGCGGATAACGCTCATCCAGGTATTCCATCACCACGGTTGACTCCCACAACGCCAGGTCACGATCGACCAGGGTGGGCAAGCTGCCGTAAGGGTTCACTTCGATCAGTTTCGGCGGATGACGACCCACTTCCACACTGATGATCTCGGCGCTGACACCCTTCTCTGCGAGCACGATGCGTACTCGGTGGGAATAGTGGTCGGCGGGGTCGGAGTAACAGGCCAACCGGTTGGTCACGCCCATGGCGGTCCTCCTCGCTTGTTGAAATTATCGAAAGCTCAAAAACGAGCGCGCCCAGGGAGCATCCCTGTAACGCCTGGTAGAACCAGACCGCTACGTATTCAGAGATGCCGCTGGGCGCGCAAGATTAACAGCAATTGCTTACGGTTGGATCAATGCACATCCTTCCAGTATTCGCGTTTGAGCAGATAGGCGAATACGAAGAAGAAGGCCAGGTACAGCAACACATACGTACCGATGCGCTGATGCTGCAGTTTGACCGGGTTGGCGGAGTAGGCCAGGAAGGTCACAAGGTTCTTGACCTTCTCGTCGAACTGCTCGTCCGTCAACGAACCTGGGGTTTCTATCTTCAGTTGATCGCACGCTTCATGAGTCAAAGGTGTGCCGGTCAACGGATCGTATTGCTTCTTGCCGTCTTCAACGACCTGGATCTGCTTGCATCCTACCACTTGCTTGCCTTGCAGGCCGACCAGAACGTTAGGCATGCCGACATTCCGGAACACACGGTTGTTCACGCCATAAGGGCGCGCCGGGTCCTCGTAGAAGGATTTCAGGTAGCCGTAGAGCCAGTCGGTGCCGCGTACACGTGCCACCAGAGTCAAGTCAGGCGGTGCTGCGCCGAACCAGGTCTTGGCGTCGGCAGGCTTCATGCCGATGTTCATGTGGTCGCCGATCTTGGCACCGGTGAACACCAACTTCTCCAGCATCATTTCATGGGGGATACCGAGGTCATCGGCCACCCGCTCGTAACGCTGGAACTTGGCGCTGTGGCAGCCCATGCAATAGTTGGCGAACGTACGCGCGCCGTCTTGCATAGCCGCCTTGTCAGACACGTCGATATCGACTTTTTCCAGTTCCGGGCCGCCGTGCTCGGCAGCGAAGGACAGTAGCGGCAGGGCCGCAAGCATCAATGCAACGAATAACTTTTTCATCAGCCAGTCACCCTTTCCGGAACCGGTTTGGTCTTCTCGAGCCGGGTGTAGAACGGCATCAGAATGAAGTAGGCGAAGTACAGGAAGGTGCAGACCTGCGACAACAACGTACGCTCTGGGGTCGGCGCCAATACGCCCAGCACGCCCAGGATCACGAACGCAATGCAGAACACCAACAGCCAGATCTTGCTCAGCCAGCCTTTGTAGCGCATGGACTTGACCGGGCTGCGGTCGAGCCAAGGCAGCACGAACAGCACCGCAATGGCCGCGCCCATGGCGATCACGCCCATGAGCTTGTCGGGGATTGCGCGCAAGATCGCGTAGAACGGCGTGAAATACCAGACCGGGGCAATGTGCTCAGGCGTCTTGAAGGCGTTGGCTTGTTCGAAGTTCGGCTTCTCGAGGAAATAACCGCCCATCTCCGGGAAAAAGAACACGATCGAGCAGAACACGAACAGGAACACCACCACGCCGACAATGTCTTTCACGGTGTAGTAAGGGTGGAACGGAATGCCATCCAGCGGGATGCCGTTTTCGTCCTTGTGCTTCTTGATGTCGACGCCGTCGGGGTTGTTGGAACCCACTTCGTGCAGGGCCAGAATGTGCAGCACTACCAGGCCGAGGATCACGATTGGCAAGGCCACCACGTGCAGGGCGAAGAAGCGGTTCAGGGTGATGCCGGAGATCAGGTAGTCACCGCGGATCCACTGGGTCAGGTCGTTGCCGATCACCGGGATCGCACCGAACAGCGAGATGATCACCTGGGCGCCCCAGTACGACATCTGGCCCCACGGCAGCAGGTAGCCCATGAAGGCTTCCGCCATCAGCGCCAGGTAGATCAGCATGCCGAACACCCACACCAGCTCGCGGGGCTTCTGGTACGAGCCGTAGAGCAGGCCACGGAACATGTGCAGGTAGACGACGATAAAGAACGCCGACGCGCCGGTGGAGTGCAGCAGGCGCAGGATCGAGCCGTACTCGACGTCACGCATGATGTATTCGACCGAGGCAAACGCCTCTTCCGCCGACGGCGTATAGCTCATCGTCAACCACACCCCGGTGACGATCTGGTTGACCAGCACCAGCAGTGCCAGGGAGCCGAAGAAGTAGAAGAAGTTGAAGTTCTTCGGCGCGTAATATTTGCTGAGATGGTCTTCCCACATTTTAGTGGCGGGGAAGCGCGCATCCACCCAATCCATGAACTTGCTCATCACGCGTTCTCCTTGTCGAGGCCAATGACAATGATGTCGTCAGATTCGTAGTTGTGCGGAGGAACCGGCAAGTTCAACGGAGCAGGCTGGGACTTGTAGACACGGCCGGCGAGGTCGTAGTGGGAGCCGTGGCAGGGGCAGAAGTAACCGCCGACCCAGTCCTTGCCCAGATCGACCGGGGCCACTTCCGGGCGAAAGGTAGGCGAGCAACCCAGGTGGGTACAAAGACCGACCAGCAGCAGGATCTCTGGCTTGATCGAACGCACTTCGTTCTTGGCGTAGGCGGGCTGGTCGGAATTCTCAGATTTGGGGTCAGACAGCTGGCCTTCTATCTTTTTCAGATTCCCCAGGATTTCCTCGGTACGACGAACAATGAAGACCGGCTGGCCGCGCCATTCAGCAATCATCTGCTGCCCTGGCTCGATCTTGCTGATATTCACCTTCACCGGTGCACCTGCGGCTTTCGCCTTGGCACTGGGAAACCATGACCCCACGAACGGGACCGCAGCCCCCACCGCTCCTGCAGCACCCACCACGGATGTGGCTGCTACCAAGAAGCGACGCCGGCCTGCATTCACGCCGTCATTGCTCATTCAGTCCTCTCCCATCAGCTTTTTTGGCCTGTTAAATCAGGCGTCTACTAAGTGTTGAATCTTTACTTATAAAAATTTTGCCGAATGGTAATGAAAAGCCCCACGTATGACAAGGGAATTGCCCTGGGCTCAGCCTCCAGGCCTTGTAGTATAGGGGGTCTACGGATGTGGCAAGTTGTCACGGCGAAATTTGTGTATAAATCGCAGGCAATAAAAAACGCCCAGCTCCGTGAGGAGGCTGGGCGTTTTTGTGGAACGTAAAGCGAATTAACGCTTCGAGTACTGCGGACGCTTACGCGCTTTACGCAGACCGACTTTCTTACGTTCAACTTCACGGGCATCACGAGTCACGAAGCCAGCTTTGCGCAGAGCGCCACGCAGGGTTTCGTCGTACTGCATCAGAGCGCGAGTGATACCGTGGCGGATTGCGCCAGCTTGACCACTTACACCGCCACCGATAACGGTGACGTAGATGTCGAACTTTTCAACTGTCTCGGTCAGTTCCAGCGGCTGACGAACTACCATGCGGGCAGTTTCGCGGCCGAAGAAGTTGTCCAGAGTGCGGTTGTTGATCGAGATGTTACCAGTGCCCGGACGCAGGAAAACGCGTGCGGTTGCGGTTTTGCGACGGCCAGTGCCGTAATTTTGAGTCGCCGACATAATGAACTATTCCGTTAAAACTTCAGTTCTTGGGGCTGCTGAGCAGCATGAGGGTGTACAGCGCCCGCATAGACTTTCAGCTTGCGAAACATATCGCGACCCAGTGGGCCCTTAGGCAGCATGCCTTTGACCGCGATTTCGATCGGGGCTTCAGGCTTCTTGGCAATCAGGCCTTCGAAATTGGAAGACTTGATACCGCCTGGGAAACCGGAGTGACGGTAGTACATTTTGTCGCTTGCTTTGTTGCCGGTTACACGAACCTGCTCAGCGTTGATGATCACGATGTAGTCACCGGTGTCAACGTGAGGGGTGTACTCAGGCTTGTGCTTGCCACGCAGACGGCTGGCGACTTCAGTGGCCAGACGACCCAGGGTCTGACCAGCGGCATCGACGACAAACCAGTCGCGCTGAACTGTTTCCGGTTTTGCAGTAAAAGTTGTCATTCTTTAATAGCCTCAGGGGCCGCCCTGTAAATTAGACGGCGGATCTTACTGAATAGTGCGTACTTTGACAAGTCAAAGGCAGCCGGATACAGACGCTATCGGGGGCTCGGGTCGGCGCGTCCGTTCAACGGCAAGATTCTTCGGCAGGCGGCGCATCACTTCCACTGCAGAAAGAGGTGGGCAATTATGCAGATTGCGAAAAAAAATTCAACCTGCTTTTATGATTGTTTTCCCCGAAGGAGTACCCGATGGATTATCGACAGCTGGGCCGCACCGATCTGAACGTGAGCGCGATCGCCTTGGGCACCATGACCTGGGGCGAGCAGAACAGCGAGGCAGAGGCCTTCGCACAGATCGAACGGGCCAAGGCCGCCGGCATCAACTTCCTCGATACCGCGGAAATGTACCCAGTGCCGCCCAAGGCCGACACCTACGCCACCACCGAACGTTATATCGGCAATTACTTCAAAAGCCGTGGCGACCGCGCCGACTGGATCCTCGCCAGCAAGATCGCCGGCCCCGGCAACACCATCGACTACATCCGCGATGGTCACCTGCGCCACAACCGCAAACACATCGTCGAAGCCCTGGATGCCAGCCTAAAACGCCTGCAAACCGACTGGATCGACCTCTACCAGTTGCACTGGCCGGAGCGCAGCACCAACTTTTTCGGTCAACTGAGCTACAAGCACAAGGACGAAGACGACCTCACTCCGCTGGAGGAAACCCTCGAAGCACTGGATGAGCAAGTGAAGGCCGGCAAGATCCGCCATATCGGCCTGTCCAACGAGACCCCGTGGGGCACCATGAAATTCCTGGCCCTGGCCGAAGCCCGTGGCTGGTCCCGCGCGGTGTCGATCCAGAACCCCTACAACCTGCTCAACCGCAGTTTTGAAGTGGGCCTGGCGGAAATTGCGATTCGTGAGCAATGCGGCCTGCTGGCGTATTCGCCCCTGGCATTCGGCATGCTCAGCGGCAAGTACGAAGGGGGCGCACGCCCGGCCAAGGCACGCCTGACCGAGTACAGCCGTTTCAGCCGCTACTTCAACCCGCAGTCGGAGGCGGCGTGCAGCCGTTACGTGGCACTGGCGCGCGAGCACGGCCTGGACCCGGCGCAGATGGCATTGGCGTTTGTGACACAACAGCCGTTCGTGACCAGCAACATTATTGGCGCAACGTCACTGGAGCAACTGGATAGCAACATCGCCAGTGCTGACCTGAAGCTGTCGAAGGAAGTGCTGGAAGGGATTGAGGCGATTCAGAAGGATCATCCGAATCCTGCGCCTTGATTGACCTCTAGACCGTTATCGGGGTGTAGAACCCTCCCACACTTGGAATGCATGCCAGTGTGGGAGGGGGCTTGCCCCCGATGACGCACTCAAGACCCGCAAAAAATCAAAGCGCCCGCGCAATAATCTCCTTCATGATTTCATTGGTCCCCGCATAAATCCGCTGCACTCGCGCATCCGCCCACGCCCGCGCAATCGGGTATTCCCACATGAAGCCGTAGCCGCCGTGCAACTGCACACACTCGTCGAGCACCTTGCACTGCAGGTCCGTGGCCCAGTACTTGGCCATCGCCGCCGTGGGCACGTCCAGCTTGCCCTCCAGGTGCAACGCCATGCACTTGTCGACGAACACCCGACCGATCTGAATCTCGGTGGCCATCTCCGCCAACTTGAAGCGAGTGTTCTGGAAGTCGGCAATCGCCTTGCCGAACGCCTTGCGCTCGCGGGTGTATTCCAGGGTCCACGCCAGCGCCGCCTCGGCTGATGACAACGCGCCGATCGCCACCGTCAGGCGCTCCTGGGGCAACTCCTGCATCAAATAGGCAAACCCCATCCCCGCCTGGCCCAGCAGGTTTTCCTTGGGCACCCGTACATCCTGAAAGAACAGCTCCGAGGTGTCCTGGGCCTTCATACCCACCTTCTCCAGGCGCTTGCCCTTGTCGAAGCCCGGCGTGTCGGCCTCTACCAGGAACAGGCTGGTGCCCTTGGCGCCCGCCTTGGGATCGGTCTTGGCCACCACGATCACCAACTCGGCCAGGTAGCCGTTGGTGATAAACGTCTTGGAGCCATTGATCACATACTCATCGCCGTCCAGTACCGCCGTGGTCTTGACCCCTTGCAGATCGGAACCGGCTCCCGGCTCGGTCATGGCAATGGCCGTGACCATCTCGCCGGAGATTAGCTTGGGCAGGTATTTGTGCTTCAGCGCCTCACTGCCGTAATGCAGGATGTACGGCGCAACAATGTCCGAGTGCAGGGAAAAACCAATGCCGGTCAGGCCCAGCCGGCTGATCTCTTCGATCACCACCGCGCTGTACAGAAAGTCCGCACCGAGCCCGCCATAGGCTTCCGGCAGGTGGGAGCACAACATGCCCGCCTCCCCCGCCTTGCTCCACAAACTGCGGTCGATATAGCCCTGTTTCTCCCATTGCCCGTGGAACGGCGCGGCGTCTTTTTCCAGGAAAGTGCGCACGCTCTCGCGGAAGAGTTCGTGTTCCGGACTGAACAAGGTTCTGGGAATCATGGGTCACCTGCGTGGATTGTCGGACAAAGACGAGCCCACAGAGACTATGCCCCGAAGGCATCACAGGACACTGGACACATGCGACAAAAAATAAGACGATCCAGCCGTCTGGTGACCACTTTCCCCTATAAGAATAAATGAAATTATGTCTAACCAAATCTCCACGCCGTTGCGGCGCGTCAGCATTTTGGCCATTGATCGGGTATTTGCTTCAACCCTCATGCAAGCCAAGGATTTCTTCCACCTCGCCAGCCTGCGTTACGGCAAGCAACAAGGCCTGGGCCTCACCCCGGCATTCGAAACACGCCTGGTCAGCCCCGACGGGCAATCGGTGTGCAGCTTCAGTGATGTAATCATGCCGGTGGATGGCGGCCTGGAAGACGCCGACATCATCGTGTTGCCGGCCTTCTGGGATGACTTCGACGCCTTGTGCACGCGCTACCCGCAGGTGCTGCCGTGGTTGCGCGAACAGCACGCACGCGGTGCGGTGTTATGCGGCGAAGCCACCGGGGTGTTCTGGCTGGCCGAAGCCGGCCTGCTCGACGGCAAGGAGGCGACCACCTACTGGCGCTTCTTCAACGCCTTCAGCGAACGCTTTCCCCAGGTGCAGCTCAACCAGGACAAGCACCTCACCGACGCCGACAACCTGTATTGCGCCGGCGGCACCACGTCGGCGTGCGACCTCTACATCTACCTGATCGAACGTTTCTGCGGCGCCAACATTGCCCAGGCCGTGGCCCGCGACATTCTCTACGAAGTGCAGCGCAGCTATTCACCTGGACGCATTGGGTTTGGCGGGCAGAAGCTGCATCAGGATGTGATTATCCTGCAGATCCAGCACTGGCTCGAAGAGCACTTCGCCGACAAGTTCCGCTTCGAAGACGTGGCCAGGGAACACGGCATGAGCATCCGCAACTTCATGCGCCGCTTCCAGACCGCCACCGGTGATAAGCCATTGCATTATCTGCAACGCCTGCGCATCGAAACGGCCAAGGGCTTGCTCTCGGGCAGCCGCAAGAGCATCAAGACCATCAGTTATGAGGTGGGGTATGACGATGCGAGCTTCTTTGCGCGGCTGTTCAGGCAGCACACGGAGTTGTCGCCTAACCAGTACCGGCAGCAGTTTCAGCAGGCGGCTTAAGCCAGGTTAAACGCGGTAAAAATGTGGGAGGGGGCTTGCTCCCGATAGCGGCGTGTCAGTGCCAGATGTGCTGACTGACACACTGCTATCGGGAGCAAGCCCCCTCCCACATTTATATCTGTAGCGCTCTTAAGGCTTGTGTCCACGCGACAGGAACTCGTGGGACTGCATCTCCAGCAAACGGCTCAACGTGCGCTGGAACTCGAAGTTCAGGCGGCCGCCGGTGTACAGGTCCTTGAGCTCGACTTCCGCCGAGATGATCAGCTTGACGTTACGGTCGTAGAACTCGTCGACCATGTTGATGAAACGTCGCGCGATGTCGTCGGTGGTAACGCTCATCTGCTCCACGCCGCTCAGGATCACTGCGTGGAAGATCTTGCCCAGTTCGATGTAGTCGTTCTGGCTACGCGGGCCGTCGCACAGTTGGCGGAACTCGAACCAGGCCACGTCATCACAGGTGCGCAGCGCGATGATTTCGCGGTTCTCGATCATCAGCTTGTCGTTTTCCACCGCCTGGGTGCATTCCGGCGTGAGGGCGCGGAAGCTCTTTTTCAGGCTTTCGTGGGCCGCCTCATTCAGCGGAAAGTGGAACAGCTCCGCTTGCTCCAGGTGACGCAGGCGATAGTCGACGCCGCTGTCGACGTTGACGATCTCGGTGTTCTGCTTGATCAGCGCGATGGCCGGCAGGAAGCGCGCGCGTTGCAGGCCGTCCTTGTACAAGCCGTCGGGTACGATGTTCGAGGTGGCGACCAGGGTCACGCCGTTCTTGAACAGTTCTTCCATCAGGGTGCCGAGGATCATGGCATCGGTGATGTCGGAGACGAAGAACTCATCGAAGCAGATCACTCGCGCTTCATCGGAGAAACGCTTGGCGATGATGGTCAGCGGGTTTTTCTCGCCCGGCAGGGTCTTCATCTCTTCGTGCACGCGCTTCATGAAGCGGTGGAAGTGCGTGCGCACCTTTTCCTTGAACGGCAGCGCTTCAAAGAAGGTGTCGACCAGGTAAGTCTTGCCGCGGCCGACGCCGCCCCAGAAGTACAAGCCTTTGACCGGCGTGTGGTCTTTCTTGCCAAACAGCTTGCTGAACATGCCTGGCTTGCTCTGCGAGGCCGCGACCAAGTCGTCGTACAGGCGCTGCAAATGACGCACCGCCGTTTCCTGGGCTGCGTCATGGAAGAATTCAGGGCGTTTCAGATCAGCTTGATATCGTTCTAAGGGCGTCATAATTCGTTAGCAAGGCAACAAAAACGGGCCGTCACTGTAACGACGGCCCTGGATAATGGCAATCAACCCTTGGTCGGGTTAATCCTCAAGGGGGGTCAACGCAACGCGCAAGGCTTCGATGGCGGCATCACGGGATGCTTCGTCGGCGAACTCGGCGCTGTCTGCCACGGCGGAACCGTCCAGCCATACGCTGAAGCCCAGGGCCTCAGTGCGTACGTCCAAAGCGTCACCGCTCTGCAGCTGCTTGGTCACCACGCCCGCCGCCTTGCCATCGGCAAAGTGGCGCGACAGCAGCAGTTGCTCACCATCCGCCGCCAGCAGGCGGAAGCGGAAGCTGCCATCGTCTTCGCGAAAGCTCACGAAACGTGCGGCTTTCGCCGCTTTCTTCTTGGCCGCAACCGGCGCCGCAGCCTGGTTGACGAACGAACGCAGGCCCACCGCTTCACGCAGTTCAGCCAGGAACGGTGCCGCCACGGCACGGGCCTTCTTGGCACCGACCAGCAGCAGGTCTTCCATGTCAGATGGGCGTGACATCAGTTGATGGTAGCGTTCACGGGCTTCGCCCAGTTGGCCATCCAGCAGTTGGAACAGACGGCTTTTCGCCTCGCCCCAACCCAGCCCTTGCAGCAGCTCGGCGCGGAACTCTTCTTCCTGGGCCTTGCTGGCAAACGCCTGGTACAGGGTGAACAGGTGCGAATTGTCCGGGTCCTTGGCTTCGCCAGGCGCGCGGGAGTCGGTAACGATCCGCGAGATGGCGTCCTTCATGTCCTTGGCGCTGGTGAACAACGGGATGGTGTTGTCGTAGCTCTTCGACATCTTGCGGCCATCCAGGCCCGGCAAAGTGGCGACGCTTTCTTCGATCAACGCCTCGGGCATGGTGAAGAATTCTTTGCCGTTGCCGAACAGGTGGTTGAAGCGCTGGCCAATGTCACGGGCCATTTCCACGTGTTGGATCTGGTCGCGACCCACCGGCACTTTGTGCGCGTTGAACATCAGGATGTCCGCCGCCATTAGCACCGGGTAGCTGTACAGGCCCATGGTGATGCCCGCGTCCGGGTCTTCGCCGGTTTCCACGTTCTTGTCCACCGAGGCTTTGTAGGCGTGGGCACGGTTGAGCAGGCCCTTGGCGGCCACGCAGGTCAGCAGCCAGGTCAGCTCGGGGATTTCCGGGATGTCCGACTGCCGATAGAACGTCACCCGGTTCACGTCCAGGCCACCGGCCAGCCAGGTCGCAGCGATTTCCATACGCGAGCGCTGGATACGCTGCGGGTCATCGCATTTGATCAGGGCGTGGTAGTCGGCCAGGAAGTAGAACGAGTCGGCATTCGCGTCCTGGCTGGCCAGGATTGCCGGGCGGATCGCACCGGCGTAGTTGCCCAGGTGCGGCGTGCCGGTGGTGGTGATGCCGGTGAGGATACGGGTACGAGTCGTCATGGGTAATCGCTTATCAGACTGCTATCAATTCGAGAGACGCGGCAGCACCAGATCCTTGAGATCGGTCAGCTTGCCGTGAAAAAAGTGTCCGCATTCTGCCACTTTCAGCAGCTCATGGGGGCGTTTCAGGGCGGCGGACCAGTCGTAGACCACTTGCGGGTCCACCACTTCGTCGGTTTCCGGCTGGATCAAGGTCAGCGGGCAGCCTTGGGGAAGCGTGTCGGTATCGCGCAGGCGCATCACCGCAGCGGCGACCATGAACAGGTGCGCGAGTTTTTCACCCTTGGCTTCCAGGCGCCCGCCAAGGCTGGCAGCCACGTAGCCGCCGAAGGAAAACCCAAGCAGGGTGATCGGCAGATCAGGATGTTTTTCCCGCAGCCACGTGGCGACCGCTTCGGCATCGTCCACTTCACCGGTGCTCATATCGTGCGTGCCGGCACTGGCGCCGACGCCACGGTAATTGAAACGCAAGGTAATCAAACCGGCATCGCGGGCGGTACGTTGCAGGGTCGATACAACTTTATTGAGCATGGTCCCACCCTGCACCGGGTTAGGGTGGCAGATCAGCGCCAGGCCACGTGGCTCGGGGTGATCCAGGTACAGGGCTTCCAATTGGCCTACCGGGCCATCGATCAAAACGGGGGTTTCACGCATGAGCAAGGAATGAACTCCGTGACCTCTCAAAGGGTCGACTCGTCTAGCTAAAAGTCTGTGCATGGCATCATTGCGAGCTTAATCGCGGTATACAGCGCAGGTCCGAGCCGTTAACGTAAAGCAAAGCCGTTTATAGAGGAAGGACTCGTGGAACACTCGCTCTTAGTTTGGTTGTTGCCGACTCTTGCCCTGGTTGCCGGTGTCGCCATTGGATTCCTGGTTGCTCGCTTGCTGCCGAATGCCGCGCCTAACCGCACGCAGCGTCAGCTGGATGACATTCAGGAACGTTTTGACAGTTATCAGAACGAGGTTGTTACCCACTTCAACAGCACCGCGACCCTGGTCAAGAAGCTCACCCAGAGCTACCAGGAAGTACAGGATCACCTCGCCGATGGCGCTAACCGCCTGGCCCTCGACGACATCACCCGTCAGCGTCTGCTGGCCGCGTTGCATTCCGATGCACCGCAAACCCCACGGGAACGCCTGACCCCGCCACGGGAAAACCAGGAGCCACCACGGGACTACGCGCCAAAGACGCCGAACGCCCCAGGCATGCTGGATGAGCATTACGGCTTGAAGAAGTAAGTCCTCTTCAGGCAATTAAAAAGCCCGGTTGATCGATGATCAGCCGGGCTTTTTTGTGCACGCTCGTTCTCCAGAACAGGGTAGATCCACTGTGGACGTGCTCCCACACTGGCTGCACGCGACCTTAAGCCAGTGGTTGCTCCTGCAACCAGCCACCCTCGATCCGCACATGCCTACCATGGAAGCGTTTGAGGCTGCTGCGATGACCCACGCTGACGATGCTCAGACCCGGCAGCTCATCAATCAGCGCCTGGTACAGCGTCGCCTCGTCCTCTTCATCCATCGCTGACGTCGCTTCGTCCATGTACAGCCATTGCGGTGCGAACAACAACGCGCGGGCAAAGGCCAGGCGTTGCTGCTCACCCGGCGAGAGCATGCGCTGCCAGTGATTGGCTTCATCCAGGCGCCCCACCAGGTGCGGCAGGCGGCAAGTTTCCAGGACCTGTGCATAACGTTCTGCCGAGTAGACGCTGTCGTCCTGTGGATAACTCAACACCGCCTTCAACGTGCCAATCGGCAAGTAGGGCTTCTGTGGCAGGAACAGGTAACGCTTGGCCGGTAGGCGAATGCTGCCGTGACCCGCAGGCCAGAGATGGCCCATGGCGCGCAGCAAGGTACTTTTGCCGCTGCCGGAACGGCCGCTGAGCATGACGCGCTGACCGGGCTCGACGATCATGTTAGCGTCGGTGAGCAGGTGGCGGCCATCGGCCAGGTTCATGCCCAACCCTTGCACCACCAGGCGCTCGCCTTCCGCGTGCACCTCAATAGCGGCCGGGCGTTGCTCGTTTTCATCCATGGCCTGCTGAAAGCTCAAGAGACGGTCGCTGGTCGCCCGCCAACCGGCCAGGTCGGCATAAGCGCTGATAAACCAGCTGAAGTTGCCTTGCACGTTGCCAAACGCCGAGTTGATTTGCATCAGCTCACCCAGCTCGATCTTCCCGGCAAAGTAGCGGGGCGCGGCGACCACAAAGGCAAACACGATCGCAATCTGTTCATAGCCGGCGGTAAAGAATGTCAGGCGCTTGGACACCTTCATGATGTCCCAGAAGTTATGCCAGACTTTGCCGAATCGCGTGCTCAAGCGCTGGTTTTCGTTAGCCTCGCCGTTGTACAAGGCGATGCTCTCGGCATTCTCCCGCACCCGCACCATGGAGAAACGCAGGTCCGCTTCGAAACGTTGTTGTTGGTTGCTCAAGCCGATCAACCGGCGACCGATCAGGTGGGTCAACCAACTGCCCACGCCGGCGTAGACCAATGCGCACCAGAACATGTAGCCGGGGATGGTGATACCGAACACGTCAATGCTGCCCGACACGCCCCACAGGATGACGGAAAACGACACCAGGCTGACCACATTGCGCAGCAGCCCAAGACCTAGACTCAGCGTGTTCGAGGTAAAACTATTGAGGTCTTCGGAGATACGTTGGTCCGGGTTATCGGTATAGCCGCCCTGCTCCAACTGATAGTAGTTTTTGTTGCCGAGCCAGCGCGCAAAGTGCTTTTCGGTGAGCCACGCCCGCCAGCGAATGGTCAGCATCTGAGTCAGGTAAAGGCGGTATACCGCGCCGAGAATAGCCACCGCTGCGATCGCGCAAAAATAGCCGATCTGTTGCCAGAAGGCGGCGGTGTCCTTTTTTTCCAGGGCGTTGTAGAAGTCCTTGTACCAGTGGTTGAGCCATACGGAAATTGCCACGCTGAACAGCGACAGGCCGATCACCGCGGCCAACAGCAACCAGGCTTTGCCCTTCTCTTCACTTCGCCAATAAGGCGTGATCATCGCCCAGGTTCGGCGAAAGAATTGCCCACGCACAGCGTCATTGACCGCGGAGTACTCAGCGTTCGGATTCATCGTTCAGGCTCGTAGGGAAGAAGGCAGCCGTTTGAACCGATCATAGGTGATCGGTTCAGCGTTTCGCGCGGCCTGAAGCAGGTTGTTCAGCTTAGGTTCAGCGTCGTACCGGACGTTTCTGCAGCTTGCGTTGCAGGGTGCGACGGTGCATACCCAAGGCCCGCGCGGTGGCGGAGATATTGCCTTCGTGCTCGGTCAGCACGCGCTGGATGTGCTCCCACTGCAGGCGGTCCACCGACATCGGGTTTTCCGGCACCAGGGTGTCAAGGTCGGCATGCTCGGACAGCAACGCGGCCAGCACGTCGTCGGCGTCTGCCGGCTTGCACAGGTAGTTGCAGGCGCCGCGCTTGATCGCCTCGACAGCGGTGGCAATGCTGGAGTAACCGGTGAGGATCACCACGCGCATTTCCGGGTCGAGCTCCAGCAGCTTGGGCAGCAGCACCAGGCCGGAGTCGCCGTCCATTTTCAGGTCGAGCGCAGCGTAGTCCGGCAGATCGGCCTGGGCGATGGTGAGCCCTTCTTCGGCGGAGCCGGCGGTGCTCACGCGAAAACCGCGACGGCTCATGGCGCGCGCCATCACGCGGGTAAAGGTGGCGTCGTCATCTACCAGCAGCAGGTGCGGCAGTTCTTCGCCTTCGACTTGGATCTCGTCACTCATCGATATCTCCTCGTGCGACACGGGGCAGGCGCAGCTCGGTGAGCGTGCCGCCTTCCTCATGACTATAGAGTTTTACTGAGCCACCGGCGCGGGTCACGCTGGCCTTGCTCAAAAAAAGACCGAGGCCGAAGCCTTTGCCCTTGGTGGTAAAGAACGGTTTGCCGATCTGTTCGGCAATGGCCAGCGGCACGCCCGCGCCGTGGTCACGAATACTGATGGTGACGTTTTCCAGGTCCCAGTCCAGTTGAACGCCCAGGCCTTCGGGGCAGGCGTCGGCGGCATTGTTCAGCAAGTTGAGCAGGGCCTGGGTCAAGTCCGGTGGCGGCGCCATGCGCGGCACGGTGCCTTGCCCTAATAGATGAAAACGGTAACTGGCTTCGGGGCGCATCAAGTGCCAGCGGTTCAGGGCTTCATCGAGCCACTGGGTCACGTCCTGCATCTCCACCGCCAGGCGGCGATTGGCTTCGGCGGCGCGCACCAACTGCTGAAGGGTCTGCTTGCACTGCTTGACCTGCTCACGCAACACGCCGAGATCTTCTTGCAATGCCGGGTCGTGATGGTCCTGGGTCATTTCGTTGAGCAGCACGCTCATGGTGGCCAAGGGTGTGCCCAGCTCATGGGCGGCGCCGGCGGCCTGGGTGGCAACGGCCAACAGCTGCTGGTCGCGCAAGCCTTCTTCACGGCGAATGGCGCGCAGTTCTTCCTGGCGGCGCAGTTCTTCGGCCATGCGGGCCGCGAAGAACGTAATGACCGCAGCGGACAGCGCAAAGCTCAACCACATCCCGTAGATCTGCAGGTTTTCCCGCGCGATCGGGAACGTTTGCAGCGGATAGAAGCGCGCCAACAGCAAGGTGTACAGCGTCAACGCGATGCCCGACAGCACCACCGAATAGCGCCACGGCAGGGTCACGGCGGCGATGGTCAGTGGCACCAGGTAATAAGAAACAAACGGATTGGTGGAACCACCGGAGAAATACAACAACACACTGTGGATAAACAGGTCGCACGCCAATTGCAGGGCGTATTCCAGCTCGGTCACCGGCCACGTGGTGCGCAACCGGATGGCGGTAAACACACAGAGCACGATGGAGAAACCCAGGGTCACGCCCAATTGCAGCCACGGCAGCGGCAACAGGTCGAACCAATAGGCGAGCCCGACGGAGCCGGCCTGTGCGGCCAGTACCAGGGTACGGATGAACGTCAGGCGCCAGAGGTTCTGGCGGGTGGCGGAAGTCAGTTTTACGGCGGCGAGCATGAGCTCTCCCGATGAGCGCTGCAGGCGGATCGGCAGGAGTATAAACGAAGCAGGCCGCCTGGCACGGCGCGTGTGGCTCTTTGCCGCAGCCTGGGCAAATGACCGTTCGTCGGCATCGCCACATGTGTAGCTAATGTGTAAACCCGAAGAACCCACTGCCACCGTCTACAGTCATACCCAACACGCACATCCCAAGGAGCTTCCATGTCTCGTTTCACTCGCAGTGCAGCCGTCATCACGCTCAGCGTCGGCGCCCTGGCCAGCCTTCCAGCCCTGGCCGCCGATGAGCTGCATTACAACCAGATTTCCCTGCGCGCCGAGGTCAGCCAGGAGGTGGCCCGCGACAAGATGATCGTGACCCTCTACACCGAATCCCAGAACAGCGACCCGGCCAAGCTTGCCGCCGAAATCACCAACACCCTGAACAAGGCCCTCGGTGAAGCCCGCGAAGTCAAAGGCGTGACACTGCGCCAGGGCAGCCGTAACAGCTACCCGATCTACGACAACAAGAACCAGAAGATCACCGGCTGGCGTGAACGCGCCGAACTGCGCCTGGAAAGCGCAGACTTCCCGGCGCTGTCCAAACTCACCGGCGAACTGTTGAACAGCCTGAAAATGGAAAACATGGACTTCGCCATCGCCGACACCACGCGCAAGTCCAGCGAAGATGCGCTGCTCAAGGACGCCGTCGCCGCGTTTAAAGCACGCGCGCAACTGGCCACCGATGCGTTGGGCGGCAAGGGTTACAAGATCGTGAACCTGAACTTCAACACCAACGGCTACCCGATGCCTTACGCCCGTGGCGGCATGATGATGAAAGCAGCCATGGCAGATTCGGCACCGACGCCTGAAGTCGAGGCCGGCACCAGCCAGGTAAGCATGAGTGCTGATGGCGTGATCGAAGTGCAGATGCAGTGACCCCTACCTGATTGGCCTGAACGGCGTTACCCTCGGTAGCGCCGTTTTCGTTTGGGCAGCTTATATATGCCTGCCATTTCAGGGGTCTCCATGGAAAGAATTGCCTTAAAACCGCTCATCCTCGCCGCAGGCCTGCTGGCCTTTATGCCACTGGCCCAAGCGGCCAGCACCCTGGTCTACTGCTCCGAAGCCAGCCCCGCCGGTTTCGACCCCAGCCAGTACACCAGCGGCACCGACTTTGACGCTTCCGCCGAAACCGTGTTCAACCGCCTGACCCAGTTCAAGCGCGGCGGCACCGAAGTCGAACCTGGCCTGGCGACCCGTTGGGATATCTCCAAAGACGGCCTGACCTACACCTTCCACCTGCGGGATGGCGTCAAGTTCCACACCACTGATTTCTTCACCCCTACTCGCGACTTCAACGCGGATGATGTGCTGTTTACCTTCAACCGTCTGCTGGATGCCGATAGCCCATTCCGCAAGGCCTACCCGTCCGAGTCGCCGTACTTCACCGACATGGGGTTGAACACCACGATCAAAAACGTCGAAAAACTCGACGAGCACACCGTGCGTTTCAACCTGAACAACGTCGACGCTTCGTTCGTGCAGAACCTGGCCATGAGCTTTGCCTCGGTGCAGTCCGCCGAATACGCCGCCCAACTGCTCAAGCAAGGCAACGCTTCCGACATCAATCAAAAACCGGTGGGCACCGGCCCGTTTGTGTTCAAGCGTTACCAGAAGGACTCGCAGATCCGCTACGTGGCCAACAAGCAATATTGGAAACCCGAGGATGTGAAGCTCGACAACTTGGTGTTCGCCATCACCCCGGATGCCGCGTCGCGCCTGCAGAAGCTCAAGGCCGGCGAATGCCAGGTCAGCGGTTACCCGCGCCCTGCCGACATTGAAGTGATGAAACAAGACCCGAACTTGCGCGTGCTGCAGCAAGCCGGGTTCAACCTGGGCTTCCTGGCCTACAACGTGACCCACCCGCCGCTGGACCAGCTCAAGGTGCGCCAGGCGCTGGACATGGCCATCGATAAGCCGGCGATCATCAAGGCGGTGTACCAGAGCGCCGGGCAATTGGCGCAGAACGCGCTGCCGCCTGCCCAGTGGTCTTATGACCCCAGTATCAAGGACGCTCCCCACGACCCGGCAAAGGCCAAGGCGCTACTAAAAGAAGCAGGGGTTGCACCAGGTACCACCATCAACTTGTGGGCGATGACCGTACAGCGTGCTTCCAACCCGAACGCGCGGATGTCGGCACAAATGATCCAGCAGGATTGGGCAAAGATCGGCATCAAGGCCAACATCGTCAGCTATGAGTGGGGCGAATACATCAAGCGCGCCAAAAACGGTGAGCACGACGCGATGATTTATGGCTGGACTGGCGACAACGGCGACCCGGATAACTGGCTCGGCGTGCTCTACAGTTGTGCCGCGGTCAAGGGCAGCAACTACGCCAAATGGTGTAACCCGGCCTACGACAAACTGGTGCAGCAAGCCAAAGTCAGCAACGACCGCGAGCAGCGCATCAAGTGGTATCAACAGGCACAAAAAATCCTTAAGGAACAAGTACCTATAACGCCTATTGCGAACTCGACGGTTTTCCAACCGCTGCGCAAGGAAGTCCAAGACTTCAAGATCAGCCCTTTCGGGCTGACGCCGTTCTATGGCGTGAGTCTAGATAAGTAACAGCCGTGCGCCAACCGAGTGCGCCAGACGCCTCGGTTGGTCTTTTTTGGTGCAGCTCACGCACCGAAAAAACCCTCAAAATATGCGCAAATATGTACAAACTTTCATAATTGCGACATTCCTGTACGTTCGTACCACTGTTTCACCCTTGCAACGGTTCAGCATCTTGCAATGGGTATGGCGCCTGCATAAGTATCCGCAGGCCGACTCACGAGGTCGCCCTCACCACCAAAAATGACAACAAATCATGAGGCCAACATGCTTAAACACGCAGTCCTTCCGTTATTAGTGAGCGCTGGCCTTATGGCCGCCGCCCCCGTAGCCCTTGCGGCAACTAACCTGGTGTTCTGCTCCGAAGGGAGCCCGGCCGGTTTTGATCCAGGCCAGTACACCACCGGAACAGACTTCGATGCCTCGGCCGAAACCATGTTCAACCGCCTGACCCAGTTCGAACGCGGCGGCACCGCTGTGATTCCTGGGCTGGCCACCAGCTGGGACGTGTCCCCGGATGGCTTGACCTACACTTTCCACCTGCGTGATGGCGTCAAGTTCCACACCACCGCGTACTTCAAGCCGACCCGTACCTTCAATGCCGATGACGTGCTGTTCACGTTCAACCGCATGATCAACAAGGACGATCCGTTCCGCAAAGCCTACCCCACCGAGTTCCCGTACTTCACGGACATGGGGATGGACACCAACATCAAGAACATCGAGAAAGTCGATGAGCACACGGTCAAGTTCACCCTTGGCACTGTGGACGCCGCCTTTATCCAGAACCTGGCAATGAGCTTCGCGTCGATCCAGTCGGCTGAATACGCCGCCCAACTGTTGAAAGAAGGCAAGGCCTCGGACATCAACCAGAAACCGGTCGGTACTGGCCCGTTCGTGTTCAAGAGCTACCAGAAAGACTCGAACATCCGTTACACCGGCAACAAGGACTACTGGAAACCTGAAGACGTCAAGATCGATAACCTGATCTTCGCCATCACCACCGACCCGTCGGTGCGTATCCAGAAGCTGAAGAAAAACGAATGCCAGATCACCCTGTTCCCGCGTCCGGCCGACCTCAAGGCGCTGGAAGCCGACAAGGACCTGAAACTGCCGAACCAGGCCGGTTTCAACCTGGGCTACATCGCCTACAATGTCATGGACAAGGTCAAGGGCAGCGACCAGCCCAACCCGCTGGCTGACCTGCGCGTGCGCCAGGCGCTGGACATGTCGGTGAACAAGCAACAGATCATCGACTCCGTGTACCAGGGCGCCGGTCAACTGGCCGTCAACGCCATGCCGCCGACCCAATGGTCGTATGACACCACCATCAAGGACGCCAAGTACGATCCTGAGAAAGCCAAGGCACTGCTCAAGGAAGCTGGCGTCAAGGAAGGGACCGAAATCGTTCTGTGGGCCATGCCAGTTCAGCGTCCGTACAACCCGAACGCCAAGCTGATGGCTGAAATGCTGCAAAACGACTGGAAGAAGATCGGTCTGAACGTGAAAATCACCAGCTACGAGTGGGGCGAGTACATCAAGCGCTCCAAAGGTGGCGAGAACCAGGCCATGATCATTGGCTGGAGCGGTGACAATGGTGACCCGGACAACTGGCTGAACGTGCTGTTCGGCTGCGACTCGCTGTCCGGTAACAACTTCTCCAAATGGTGCGACAAGAAATTCGACGGCATCGTGAAAGAAGCCAAGGCCACATCGGATGTCGCCAAACGCACCGAGCTGTATAAGCAGGCGCAACATATCCTCAAAGATGCAGTCCCGATGACACCTATCGCGCACTCGACGGTGTATCAACCCATGCGCAACACCGTGCAGGACTTCAAGATCAGCCCGTTTGGCTTGAACTCCTTCTACGGCGTGAGCGTAAGCGGCAAGTAAGAAGCCTTGACGGCGACGTTTCATAACGTCGCCGTTATTGCATCCGCCTGGCCAGTAGGCAACAGGCCGTGCTCGCAATCGTTGCGTCCTACAGCAATGAACTGCGAAGCGCGACGCCATTGCCTACAAGGTCAATCCGATTTGGCGCATTTACTGCGAAGTCCGAGACCCATAACGTCGTAGGACAGCAGAAGCTGCTAACACGGAAAGGCACTTGCTGCGTGTGGGATCAGTGATGTTCCCCTGGCCGTACGCCAGGGGGGTTGCTCGCTGATGACAATTACAAACAAGGATCGGGATCGTCATGCGCCATACCACCGTTCTATCCGCAATTTTTGGCACCAGCCTGTTGGCTGCGGCCACGATGGGCTATGCCGCCGACAAAAAGAGCCTGGTGTTCTGCTCGGAAGGCAGCCCGGCAGGCTTTGACACCGCGCAATACACCACCGCCACCGATAACGATGCGGCCGAACCGCTGTACAACCGCCTGGTTGAGTTTGAAAAGGGCGAGACCGGTGTCGTACCTGCGCTGGCAACCAAGTGGGATATTTCGCCAGATGGCCTGACCTACACCTTTCACCTGCGCGAAGGGGTGAAATTCCACAGCAACAAGGAATTCAAACCGACGCGGGACTTCAACGCCGACGATGTGCTGTTCACCTTCAACCGCATGCTTGACGCCGACCATCCGTTTCGCAAGGCCTACCCCACCGAGTTTCCGTACTTCAACGGGATGAGCCTGAACAAGAACATTGCCAAGGTCGAGAAAACCGACCCGCACACCGTGGTGATGACCCTGAACACGGTCGACGCCGCGTTTATCCAGAACATCGCCATGAGCTTCGCCGCGATCCTGTCGGCCGAATATGCCGAGCAACTGCTCAAGACCGGCAGGCCCAGCGACATCAACCAGAAGCCCATCGGCACCGGCCCTTTCGTGTTCCAGCGGTACCAGAAAGATTCGCAGATCCGGTACGTGGCCAACAAACAGTACTGGGACCCGAGCAAGGTCAAGCTGGACCAGTTGATCTTCGCCATCAACACCGACGCGTCGGTGCGGGTGCAAAAGCTCAAGGCGGGCGAATGCCAAGTGACGCTGCATCCGCGCCCGGCTGACGTCGACGCCCTCAAGGCCGACCCAAACCTGCAACTGCTGACCAAGCCGGGTTTCAACCTCGGCTATATCGCCTACAACGTGCGCCACAAGCCGTTCGACCAGCTCGAAGTGCGCCAGGCGCTGGACATGGCGGTGAACAAGCAGAGCATTCTGAACGCCGTGTACCAAGGCGCAGGGCAACTGGCGGTCAACGCCATGCCGCCGACGCAGTGGTCCTACGACGACAGTATCCAGGACGCCGCCTACAACCCGGAAAAGGCCAAGGAACTGCTCAAGGCCGCCGGCGTGAAGGAAGGCACCGAAATCACCCTATGGGCGATGCCGGTACAACGCCCGTACAACCCCAATGCCAAGCTGATGGCCGAGATGCTGCAAAGCGACTGGGCCAAGATCGGCCTCAAGGTCAAGATCGTCAGCTACGAGTGGGGCGAGTACATCAAGCGCACCAAGAACGGTGAGCACGATGTGAGCCTGATCGGCTGGACGGGCGACAACGGTGACCCGGACAACTGGCTGGGCACCCTCTACAGCTGCGACGCCATCGGCGGGAACAACTACTCCATGTGGTGTGACCCGGCGTACGACAAGCTGATCAAGCAAGCCAAGGTCGTGACCGACCGCGAACAAAGGACTGTTCTCTACAAACAGGCGCAGCAACTGCTCAAGCAGCAGGTGCCGATCACGCCAGTCGCCCACTCGACGGTCAACCAGCCGTTAAGCGCCAAAGTCGAAGGTTTCAAGGTCAGCCCCTTCGGCCGCAACGTGTTCTCGGGCGTCAGTATCACCCCATAAGAAAATAACCGGATTGCGCAGGGCGGCCCCCGCGTTGCTGCAAACGCGCGGCCTTTTGTTGGGATTTTTCCTACGCCAAACGTTTGCATGAGCTTGAACGAGTTACACACCCAATAGCCGGATCACCAAAAAAGACCGGCATTAAAAAGAGAACCAAAGGAGCTTCATTCATGAAACTGAGCAGCAAAGCGCTTCTGGCCCTGGCCATCAGCACCATCACGGCTACCGCCTACGCTGAAACCACCAGCCAGGACTTCGTTCCGACCACCCTGGCCGGCACCAGCGCGCAAAGCGAGGCCAAAGGCTTTATCGACGGTCAAAGCCTGGGCGGTACAACCCGTAACTGGTATGCGAACGAAATGAAGTTTCGCAACGACCGCTTCAGCTACCGTAAAGACGGTGTGAAGACGCCGATCTCCCGTCGTATCAACTGGGCCCAAGGCACCATCCTCAACTACACCTCGGGCTTCACCCAAGGCACTGTAGGGGTCAGCACTGAAGTTGCTGCTTACAACTTCATCGCCCTTGATCGCGACCGCAAGGATATCGCCGGCGGCTCCAACCGTACCCTGGCGGATTCCGGCGGTGACGCTGTAGGCCAGTGGAGCAAACTGGGCCTGGCCAACGTCAAGTTCCGTGTGTCCAACACCACCTTGACCGCCGGTCGCCAGAATTTCAGCACCGGTATCGTCGACACCATCGGCAACCGCGCCCTGCCTTCAAGCTTTGAAGGTGTGAGCTTCAACAGCGAAGAGTTCAGCAACCTGTCGTTCCAGGGCGGTATCTTCGACCGCGTTTCGCCGCGTACCGAGCAGAGCCTGTCGAAATTCCGTTCCGAATACGGCAATGGCCAGGAAACCGACAAGGTCAAAACCCTGGGCTTCAACTACCAGCCGTTCAAGAGCCTGAAAACCAGCGTGTTCGCCGCTAACGTCGAAGACTTCTGGAACCAGTACTACTTCGGTGCCACCCACGAATTGGGTGATGCACAGACCCTGGCACTGACCACCGGCCTGAACTACTACAAAACCACCGACACCGGCAGCAAGAAGATGGGCAACATCGACAACGACACCTACTCGTTGTCCCTGGGCCTGACTCACCAAGCCCACAGCCTGACCTTCTCGTACCAGGAAGTGAACGGTGACGAGTACTTCGACTACCTGCACGAAACCAACGGCATCTACCTGGCCAACTCCCTGACTTCGGACTTCAACAGCCCGAACGAGAAGTCCTTCCAGATCGCCTACGGCATCAACATGGCCGAATACGGCGTGCCAGGCCTGAAGTTCAACGTCTACTCGGCTCGCGGTTGGGGCATCGACGGTACTCACTACAAAGGCACCGCCTACGGCGAAGCCGGCGCGTCGCGCAGCGACTTGCGCCTGATGGACGGCGAGAAGCACCAGGAATACGGTGTTGGCTCGTCCTACGCGATCCAGAGCGGCCCACTCAAGGCCACTACCATTCGTGCAACCTACGTGACTCACCGTGCCAGCTCCGAACAAGCTGACGGCAACATCAAAGAGTTCCGCCTGGTCACCACCATCCCATTCAACATTCTTTAATTAGCGCCAGGTAGACGGCGGGCTCAGGACGAGCCCGCCGTCTACGCTTGTCTGGTCCCATCGATTGCAGAGGGCTCTGAATGAAAATGCTCCCGCTACAAGCCGCTATGGCTGCCGCGCTGTTGAGCGTGGCGATCGGCGTTTCGGCCAAACCGCTGGTGGTCTGCACCGAAGCCAGCCCGGAAGGTTTCGACCCGGTCCTGTACACCACGGCCGTGACCGCTGACGCCGCTGCTGAAACCATGTTCAACCGCCTGGTGGACTTCAAGCCCGGCACCACCGAAGTGATCCCCGCGCTGGCCAAAGACTTGCCCGAGATCAGCGCCGATGGCCTGACCTACACCTTCCACCTGCGTGACGACATCAAGTTCCACACCACCGACTACTTCAAACCCACGCGCAACATGAACGCCGACGACGTGCTTTGGAGCTTCCAGCGCCAGCTGGACCCGAATCACCCATGGCATAAACAGTCCCTCGTGGGCTATCCGTACTTCGAAAGTATGGGTTTCAAGGAACTGCTCAAGAGCGTAGAGAAGACCGACGATTACACGGTCGTCTTTACCCTGACCCGTCCTGAAGCACCGTTTTTGGCCGACCTGGGCATGGCGTTCTCTTCCATCCATTCGAAGGAATACGCCGACCAGTTGCTCAAATCCGGCAAGACCGAAGACCTCAACGCCAAGCCCATCGGCACTGGCCCGTTCATCTTCACCCGTTATCAGAAAGACGCCCAGGCGCGATTCAAGGCCAACCCCGACTACTTCCGCGGCAAGCCGGCAGTCGACCCGCTGATCCTGGCGATCAGCACCGATAACAACGTGCGCCTGCAGAAACTCAAGGCCAACGAATGCCAGATCGCGCTGTTCCCCAAGCCGGATGACATTCCAAGCATCAAGAAAGACCCAAACCTGAAAGTCGATGAATTGGCGGCGATGACCACCAGTTACACCGCGCTGAACACCACCCACAAATACATGAGCGATGCGCGGGTCCGTCACGCAATCAACATCGCGTTCGACAAGGCCGGCTATACCGAAGCCCTGTTCGGCAAAGGCAATGCGGTGGTGGGGACCGGCCCTTATCCGCCGACCTTGCTGGGTTTCAGCGACAAACTGAAAAACCCGCCTCGCGACCTGGACAAGGCCCGCGCCCTGCTCAAGGAAGCCGGCGTACCGGAAGGCACCGAATTCACCCTGTTCACCCGTAACGGCGGCGGTCCGACCAACCCCAACCCGATGCTCGGCGCCCAGCGCATGCAAGCGGATCTGGCGCAGATTGGCCTGAAGGTCAATATCAGAGTCATGGAATGGGGCGAGATGCTCAAGCGTGCTAAAAACGGCGAGCACGACATGGTCTCGGCTGGCTGGGTCGGTGATAACGGCGACCCGGACAACTTCCTCACGCCAAACCTGAGTTGCGATGCTGCAAAAAACGGCGAAAACTACGCACGTTGGTGCAACAAAGAGTTTCAAGACTTGATCGACAAGGCGCGCGCCATCGCTGAACCCGGCCAGCGCGCTGCACTCTATGAACAAGCACAGGACGTTTTCGACAAGGACCAACCATGGCTTCCCATGGCTTACCCGAAACTGTTCACCGCCATGCGCAAGAACGTAGAAGGCTTTACCCAAAGCCCTCTAGGTACAAATAACTTCGCCACTACCCAGGTGAAGTAATAAGAGAAACGCTCGGCACCGCCCACCAGGGTGGTGCCGGACCTGCCTAACCGGCTGATTGAGGTACACCACAAGATGTTTAGTTTTATTGCCCGCCGACTGGGGTTATTGATCCCCACGTTTTTCGGCATAACGTTGCTCACGTTTGCGTTGATTCGCATGATCCCTGGCGACCCCGTCGAAGTCATGATGGGCGAGCGGCGCGTCGACCCCGAGATGCACGCACAGGCAATGGAACGCCTTGGCCTTAACAAGCCGTTGTATGCGCAATACCTGGATTACGTCGGCAAGCTCGCCCAGGGCGACCTTGGCGAATCGTTGCGCACCCGCACCAGCGTGTGGACTGAATTCACCGCCCTCTTCCCGGCGACCCTGGAACTGTCCATGGCCGCCCTGTTGTTCGCCGGTATCCTGGGCCTGTTGGCCGGGGTGATCGCGGCCTTGAAGCGAGGATCCCTGTTCGACCATGGGGTGATGGGCATCTCCCTCGCGGGCTATTCGATGCCGATCTTCTGGTGGGGCCTGATCCTGATCATGTTCTTCTCGGTAAGCCTGGGCTGGACCCCGGTTTCCGGGCGTATCGACCTGCTCTACGACATCGAGCCGCGCACCGGCTTCATGCTGATCGACACCCTGCTGGCTGACGAGCCGGACGCGTTTTGGGATGCGCTGCACCACCTGATCCTGCCGGCCATCGTGCTCGGTACCATCCCGTTGGCGGTGATCGCACGGATGACCCGTTCGTCGATGCTCGAAGTGCTGCGCGAAGACTACATCCGTACCGCCAAGGCCAAGGGCCTTTCGCCGGCACGCGTGGTATTCGTGCACGGCCTGCGTAACGCGCTGATCCCGGTATTGACCGTGGTTGGCCTGCAAGTCGGCACCCTGCTGGCCGGTGCGGTATTGACCGAAACCATCTTCTCGTGGCCCGGCATCGGCAAATGGCTGATCGAAGCCATTGGCGCGCGGGACTACCCGGTGGTGCAGAACGGCATCCTGCTGATCGCCTGCCTGGTGATCCTGGTGAACTTCGTGGTGGATATCCTCTACGGCTTCGCCAACCCACGCATCCGTCACCAGCGCTGAGATCATGACCATGACCACACCTACTCAAGTGTCAGCAGTCGATCAAAGCCTGCTGTACCCGTCCCCGTACAAAGAATTCTGGCAAGCCTTCTCCAAGAACAAAGGCGCGGTTGCCGGCCTGCTGTTCATGGTGCTGATCGTGTTCTGCGCGATCTTCGCCCCGTGGGTTGCCCCGCATAACCCGAGCGAGCAATACCGCGACTTCCTGCTGACCCCGCCGTCGTGGCTGGAAGGCGGGCAGATCCAGTTCCTGCTCGGCACCGACGAGCTTGGCCGTGACTTGCTCTCGCGTCTTATCCAAGGCTCGCGCCTGTCGTTGCTGATCGGTTTGTCGTCGGTGGTGATGTCGCTGATCCCGGGCATCCTGTTGGGCCTGTTCGCCGGGTTCTTCCCGCGCTTGCTCGGCCCGACCATCATGCGCCTGATGGACATCATGCTGGCCCTGCCCTCGCTGCTGCTGGCGGTGGCCATTGTCGCGATCCTCGGCCCTGGCCTGATCAACACCGTGATCGCGATCGCCATCGTGTCGCTGCCGTCCTATGTCCGCCTGACCCGCGCTGCAGTGATGGGCGAGCTGAACCGTGACTATGTGACTGCCGCCCGCCTCGCCGGCGCCGGGCTGCCACGCCTGATGTTCATCACCGTGCTGCCTAACTGCATGGCACCGCTGATCGTCCAGGCCACCCTGAGTTTCTCTTCGGCGATCCTCGATGCTGCGGCCCTGGGCTTCCTTGGCCTTGGCGTACAACCGCCGACCCCTGAGTGGGGCACCATGCTGGCTTCGGCCCGTGACTACATCGAACGCGCCTGGTGGGTGGTGAGCCTGCCGGGTTTGACCATTTTGCTCAGCGTGCTGGCAATCAACTTGATGGGCGACGGTCTGCGCGATGCGCTGGACCCGAAACTCAAGAACGCCGCCTGAGGAGATTCCCATGTCACTGTTAGAAATCAAGAATCTCAACGTGCGCTTCGGCGACAAGACCGCCGTGCCGGTGGTCGATGGCCTCGACATTACCGTCGACAAAGGCGAAGTCCTGGCGATTGTTGGCGAGTCGGGCTCGGGTAAATCCGTGACCATGATGGCGCTGATGGGCCTGATCGAGCACCCCGGCATCGTCACCGCCGACGCGCTGAACTTCGACGGCAAGGACATGCTCAAGCTGAGCAACCGCCAGCGTCGCCAGATCGTCGGTAAAGACCTGGCGATGGTATTCCAGGACCCGATGACCGCGCTGAACCCCAGCTACACCGTGGGTTTCCAGATTGAAGAAGTGCTGCGCCTGCACCTGAAGATGTCCGGCAAGCAAGCGCGCAAGCGCGCCATCGAACTGTTGGAAAAGGTTGAAATCCCCGGCGCTGCCAGCCGTATGGACGCCTACCCGCACCAACTGTCCGGCGGTATGAGCCAGCGCGTGGCAATCGCCATGGCGATTGCCGGCGAGCCGAAGCTGCTGATCGCCGACGAACCGACCACCGCGTTGGACGTGACCATCCAGGCGCAGATCATGGAACTGCTGCTGGCCCTGCAGAAAGAACAGAACATGGGCCTGGTGCTGATCACCCACGACCTCGCGGTCGTGGCCGAAACCGCCCAGCGCGTGTGCGTGATGTACGCCGGCCAAGCCGTGGAAGTCGGCCAGGTGCCGCAACTGTTCGACATTCCGGCGCACCCGTACAGCGAAGCCCTGCTCAAGGCGATTCCCGAGCACAGCCTCGGCGCCACGCGCCTGGCCACGCTGCCGGGTATCGTGCCCGGTCGTTATGACCGCCCGCAGGGTTGCCTGCTGTCGCCGCGCTGCCCGTATGTGCAGGAATCCTGCCGTACCCAGCGGCCTGGGCTTGATCCGAAAAGCAACAGCCTTGCGCGCTGCTTCTACCCCTTGAACCAGGAGGTGGCGTAATGGCCGTCGTTCTTACCGCCCGCGACCTCACCCGTCACTACGAAGTGTCCCGTGGCCTGTTCAAGGGCCATGCGTTGGTACGCGCGCTTAATGGCGTGTCGTTTGAACTGGAAGCCGGCAAGACCCTCGCCGTGGTAGGCGAGTCGGGTTGCGGCAAATCCACCCTGGCCCGTGCGCTCACGCTGATTGAAGAGCCGTCTTCGGGCTCCTTGAAAATCGCCGGCCAGGAAGTGGCCGGCGCCGACAAGGCCCAGCGCAAGCAATTGCGCAAAGACGTGCAGATGGTGTTCCAGAGCCCGTATGCCTCGTTGAACCCACGCCAGAAGGTCGGCGATCAACTCGGCGAGCCGTTGCTGATCAATACCAACCTGTCGGCCGCCGAACGCCGCGAGAAAGTCCAGGCGATGATGAAGCAAGTGGGCCTGCGCCCTGAGCATTATCAGCGCTACCCGCACATGTTCTCCGGTGGTCAGCGCCAGCGCATCGCCCTGGCCCGCGCCATGATGCTGCAACCGAAAGTGCTGGTGGCGGATGAACCGACCTCGGCACTCGACGTGTCGATCCAGGCCCAGGTGCTCAACCTGTTCATGGATTTGCAGCAGGAATTCAACACCGCCTACGTGTTCATTTCCCACAACCTCGCGGTGGTGCAACACGTCGCCGATGACGTGATGGTGATGTACCTCGGCCGCCCGGTGGAAGTCGGCCCCAAGGAAGACATCTACGCCCGGCCGCTGCACCCGTACACCCAGGCGCTGCTGTCGGCCACCCCGACCATCCACCCGGACCCGAGCAAGCCGAAGATCAAGATCGTCGGCGAATTGCCCAACCCCCTGAACCCGCCGCCTGGCTGCGCGTTCCACAAACGCTGCCCGTACGCGACCCAGCGGTGCAGCACCGAGGAGCCGCAGCTGCGGCCGTTGGATAACCGCCAAGTGGCTTGCCATTACGCGGAGCAGTTTGTGGCTTAAAGCAACACGCTCCCTCAGGGGAGTTGCTCTTGTGGCGAGGGAGCTTGCTCCCGTTCGACTGCGTAGCAGTCGCCCGCTTTTGCGGGCGCTTCGCACCCCAGCGGGAGCAAGCTCCCTCGCCACAACAGCCCGCGCCCACAGGGATTAAGCAGTGGTAACGCGTTTCACAGCCCTTCCCACCCGGTTGCGCATCAGCCGGGTGGGAGGGGCTTTCTTTTGGTCAAGACCTACGTTTGGCTGTCGCCATCATCGTCGTCCGGGTCGTCACCGTCCGGCTCGTTCGTGGTGGAGTCATCATCGTCCTTGCTGCCACCCTGATCCTGGTCCCCAGGCTCAGCTTCAGACTTGGCCAACTGCAGGCCCTTGTCATGCGACGCCGAAAAGCTCGCCTGACCGCTCTGCACCGGGTTATGTGCCCAGGCCGCCGACATACCCAACGACATCAGCACCAGCATCTTTATCAACAGCACGACTCGTTGAAAAATACTCATGGTCGATTTCCGTCCAGTCAGTAGATGAAACCCGAACGACAGTGATCCACCGTCGCCAGTCCTTGAAGCTAGTTGTGATACTGGGTTTGCGCCAGCTATCAGGTGTCCCCGTCATCATAGGTTTCGCTGTCTTCCCCTTCGTTGTAGGGGTTTTCTGCGTCCTCTTTCGGGGCAGGCTGAGCCTGAGGTTGCCAACTGCCGGAGTTAACCTCCTGCTGCTTTTTCTTGGTGACAGGGCCGGTGTCTTTCCATTGGGGCGTTCCGGCGCCTGCAAGCGCCAATGAGGCGGACAACCCCAAAGCCCCGAGCAGCACCAGTTGAATGGCGCGTTGAGTTATACGCACGGTGGCCTCCTATTCCGTCGATGGGTAAGTGAAATACCTGAAACGCTAGACGGGATGTAAGGTTCTCGCCAATTCCACGCCTGGCCGAAAGCAAAATGTGGGAGGGGCCATGAAAAAGGGCGAAGCCATCACAGCTTCGCCCTGTTCCTTACCGCTCAGACCTTAATGGTGCTCGCGAGTCGCACGGAATTTCACATCCGGCCAGCGCTCTTCCATCAGTGCCAAATTGACTCGGGTCGGCGCCAGGTAGGTCAAATGACCACCACCATCCACCGCGAGGTTTTCCACCGCCTTGTTGGAAAACTCTTCCAACTTCTTCTTATCGCTGCAATCGATCCAACGCGCGGAGTACACGGTGATCGGCTCATACGAGCACTCAACCTTGTATTCCTCTTTCAAGCGGCTCGCGACCACATCGAACTGCAGCACACCGACGGCGCCGAGGATGATGTCGTTGCTGCGCTCAGGGAAGAACACCTGGGTGGCCCCCTCTTCCGCCAATTGCTGCAAGCCTTGGCGCAGTTGCTTGGATTTGAGCGGGTCACGCAGGCGCACGCGGCGGAACAGTTCCGGGGCGAAGTGCGGGATGCCGGTGAAGCTCAGGGACTCGCCTTCGGTGAAGGTGTCGCCGATCTGGATGGTGCCGTGGTTGTGCAGGCCGATGATGTCGCCGGCGAAGGCTTCTTCGAGCTGTTCACGCTCGGAGGAGAAGAACGTCAGGGCGTCGCCGATGCGCACGTCCTTGCCGGTGCGCACGTGGCGCATCTTCATGCCTTTGTCGTATTTGCCGGAGCAGATGCGCATGAAGGCGATGCGGTCGCGGTGTTTAGGGTCCATGTTCGCCTGGATCTTGAACACGAAGCCGGAGAACTTCTCTTCCACCGGCTCCACGGTGCGCTCGTTGGCGACACGGGGCAGCGGGCGCGGGGCCCAGTCCACGACAGCGTCGAGCACGTGATCGACACCGAAGTTGCCCAGGGCGGTCCCGAAGAACACCGGGGTCAGTTGGCCGTCGAGGAATTCCTGCTGGTTGAACGCGTGGCAGGCGCCTTGCACCAGTTCCAGCTGGTCGACAAAACGGTCGTACTCGTCGCCCAGGTGGGCGCGGGCTTCGTCGGAGTCAAGCTTCTCGATGATCTTGACGTCGGTGCGCTCGTGGCCATGGCCGGCGGTGTAGACAATGATGTAGTCGTCGGCCAGGTGGTACACGCCCTTGAAGTCGCGGTAGCAACCGATCGGCCATGTGATCGGCGCGGCCTTGATCTTCAGGACGGCTTCGATTTCATCGAGCAACTCGATCGGGTCGCGGATATCGCGGTCGAGTTTGTTGATGAAGCTGACGATCGGCGTGTCACGCAAGCGGCACACGTCCATCAACGCGATGGTCCGTGGCTCGACGCCTTTACCGCCGTCGAGGACCATCAAGGCCGAGTCCACCGCCGTCAGGGTGCGGTAGGTGTCTTCGGAGAAGTCTTCGTGGCCTGGGGTGTCGAGCAGGTTGACCATGTGGTCGCGATACGGGAACTGCATGACCGACGTGGTAATGGAGATACCCCGTTGTTTTTCCATTTCCATCCAGTCGGAGGTGGCATGGCGGTCGGACTTGCGGGATTTCACCGTGCCGGCCACCGCGATTGCCTTGCCCATCAGCAACAGCTTCTCGGTGATGGTGGTTTTACCGGCATCGGGGTGGGAAATAATGGCGAAAGTGCGGCGTTTCGCGACTTCGGCGGCCTGGTGGGTCATGGGAAATCGCCTGGCAGGTGAGTCAAAAAAGGGCGGCGAGTATAGCGCAAACCCAGGAGGACGGACCACCGTTCAGCCCATTGGGGGTGGCTAAATGCTGCCAAGTGTGGAACCTTTTAAAAGGTAGAGACGTCCACTCCCCTGCTACCGCACTCGGAACAGGGGCTGATAAATCAGCAAGTTAGCCTGACGAGGCTGCGCTCATGGCTCGATCGCATACCGCGTTGCCGGTTTCGGCGAGCTGCATTTCGCGACCACATTCAGAGGCAGCCAGGCATGGCATTGCCGCCGGAGAATGTGGGCGCCGACAGAAGAAAAAAGGAGTCCGCCTGTGGCTATTCGCTATGGCAAAGGGCTGATAGGAGGAGCGGTTGTCGTCGCCCTCTTGGCCCTGCTGGTCCACTGGATCGGCATCAACACGATCGAACTGTACCGCGACGATTTGTTGTTTTACCTGCAAGCTCATTTGATCCTCGTTCTAGTCTCCATGCTGGCCGCCCTGATTGTGGGCATCCCCGCCGGTATCCTGCTCAGCCGACCGAACATGGTCGGGCGCGCAGAACGCTTCATGCAGATCTTCAACATCGGTAACACCGTCCCGCCCCTGGCCGTACTGGCCATCGCCCTCGGCGTTCTTGGCATCGGCAGCGGCCCGGCCATTTTCGCGCTGTTCCTCGCCTCCCTCCTGCCTATCGTGCGCAACACCTACGAAGGCCTGAAAAACGTTCAAGGCTCGCTGAAAGAAGCCGCCACCGGCATCGGCATGACGCCGCGCCAGGTGCTGTTTCGCGTGGAATTGCCCAACGCCGTGCCGATCATCATCGGCGGTGTGCGCGTGGCCCTGGCCATCAACGTCGGCACCGCACCGCTGGCGTTCCTGATTGGTGCCAACAGCCTCGGCAGCCTGATCTTCCCCGGCATCGCCCTGAACAATCAGCCGCAATTGCTGCTCGGCGCCGCGTGCACCGCGTTGCTGGCGTTACTGCTTGACGGTCTGGTGACCATGGCCAGCCGCCTCTGGCTGGAACGTGGGTTGCGTCCGTCTTAAGGCTTGGCAAAGGAAATCACATGAAAAGACTGACTCTGATATTGAGCTGCGTCCTGCTGTTTGCAGGCATTGCGCAAGCCGCTGAAAAACCGTTGATCCGCATCGGCGCCCGGGTGTTCACCGAACAGACCCTGCTGGCCGAAATCACCTCCCAGTACCTGCGCACCAAGGGCTATCAAACCCAGGTGACCGGCGGCCTGGGCAGCAACCTGGCGCGCAGTGCCCAGGAAAGCGGGCAACTGGACCTGCTGTGGGAATACACCGGCGTGTCGCTGGTGGCCTACAACCATGTCGACGAGAAACTCGACAGCGAACAGTCCTACGCTCGGGTTAAAGAACTCGACGCGAAAAAAGGCCTGGTCTGGCTCTCGCCGTCGCGCTTCAGCAACACCTACGCGCTGGCGTTGCCCGAGAACGTGGCCAAGGAATTCCCGCAGATCAATAGCATCAGCGACCTGACCCAAGCCCTGGCGGAAAAAACCAAAGGCACGCGCCTGGTGGCCCTGGACACCGAGTTCGCCAACCGTTCCGACGGCATGGGCGGCATGGTCAAGCTGTACGACATGAACCTGACCCGCAAAAACACCCGGCAGATGGACGCGGGCCTGGTTTACACCGCGCTGCGTAATGGCCAAGTGTTCGCCGGCCTGGTCTACACCACCGACGGTCGCCTGAACGCCTTCAAGCTCAAGCTGCTGGAAGACGACAAGCACTACTTCCCGGACTACACCGCTGCACCGGTGATTCGTCAGCAATACCTCGACCAGCACCCTCAGTTGGCCGCTGAGCTCAAGCCGCTGGCCGATCTGTTCGATGACAAAACCATGCGCGAGCTGAATGCGCGGGTCGACGTCGAGCATGAAAGCCCGTCCGCCGTGGCCGCAGATTTTCTGCGCCAGCATCCGATCAACTAAAGAGGAGAAGACATGGAATTTTTAAACGCCTTTTCCCATCTTGATTGGGCCCAAGTCCTGCATCTGACCTGGCAGCACATCACCCTGGTCGGCATCGCGGTGATCCTGGCAATCGTCGTAGGCGTGCCCCTGGGCGTGCTGATGACCCGCTTCCCCACCTTGGCCGGCCCGCTGCAAGCCAGCGCCACGGTGCTGCTGACCGTGCCGTCGATCGCCTTGTTCGGCCTGCTGCTGCCGTTCTACTCCAAGTTCGGCCAGGGCCTGGGGCCGATGCCGGCGATCACCGCCGTGTTCCTCTACTCCCTGCTGCCGATCATGCGTAACACCTACCTCGCCCTCACCGGCGTGGAACCGGGTATCCGTGAAGCCGCCAAAGGCATCGGCATGACCTTCGGCCAGCGCCTGCGCATGGTCGAGCTGCCCATCGCCGTGCCGGTGATCCTCGCCGGTGTGCGCACCGCCGTGGTGATGAACATTGGTGTGATGACCATCGCCGCCACCATCGGCGCCGGTGGCCTGGGTGTACTTATTCTGGCTTCTATCAGCCGCAGCGACATGTCGATGCTGATCGTCGGCGCCGTGCTGGTCAGTCTCCTGGCCATCTTCGCCGACCTGCTTCTGCAATGGCTGCAACGCTCGCTGACTCCACAAGGACTGCTCAAATGATCGAACTTCAAAACCTGACCAAGACTTTTCAAAGCAACGGCAAGACTGTTTCCGCCGTCAACGACGTAAGCCTGACCGTCAACGAAGGCGAAATTTGCGTATTCCTCGGCCCATCGGGTTGCGGCAAGAGCACCACGCTGAAAATGATCAACCGCCTGATCAAGCCCACTTCGGGCAAGATTCTGATCAACGGCGAAGACACCACCGACCTCGACGAAGTGACCCTGCGTCGCAACATCGGCTATGTGATCCAGCAGATCGGCCTGTTTCCGAACATGACCATCGAGGAAAACATCGTGGTCGTGCCCAAGCTGTTGGGTTGGGACAAACAAAAATGCCACGACCGCGCCCGCGAGTTGATGAGCATGATCAAGCTGGAACCCAAGCAGTACCTGCATCGCTACCCGCGTGAGCTGTCCGGTGGCCAGCAACAGCGCATCGGCGTGATCCGCGCACTGGCGGCCGATGCGCCGTTGCTGCTGATGGATGAGCCGTTCGGCGCGGTCGACCCGATCAACCGCGAGATGATCCAGAACGAATTCTTCGAGATGCAGCGCGCGCTGAACAAGACCGTGATCATGGTCAGCCACGACATCGACGAAGCCATCAAGCTCGGTGACAAGATCGCCATCTTCCGCGCCGGCAAGCTGCTGCAGATCGATCACCCGGACACGCTGCTGGCGCACCCGGCCGACGAATTCGTCAGCAACTTCGTGGGCCAGGACAGCACCCTCAAGCGCCTGCTGCTGGTGAAGGCCGAAGATGCCGCGGACAACGCGCCGTCGGTGAGCCCGGAAACGCCGGTGGCCGAGGCCCTGGAGCAAATGGACGAACTGGACCGTCGCTACGTGGTGGTCACCTGCGCCGAGAACAAAGCGCTGGGTTACGTGCGCCGCCGCGACCTGCACCGTCAGACCGGTACCTGTGGCCAGTATCTGCGTGAGTTCAACGCCACCGCGGCGTATGACGAGCATTTGCGCATCCTGTTGTCGCGCATGTATGAGTTCAACCGTTCGTGGTTGCCGGTGATGGATGCGGAGCGGGTGTTCCTGGGTGAGGTGACGCAGGAGTCGATTGCCGAGTACCTGAGCTCCGGTAAGTCGCGTGGGGGCAAGACCAGTATCGTGTCGCCGGCTGAGACTGCCCTGGCCTGACCTGACATAACACAGGTAAAAATGTGGGAGGGGGCTTGCTCCCGATGGCGGTGTTTCAGTCACTTCATCAGTCACTGATCCACCGCCATCGGGAGCAAGCCCCCTCCCACATTTAGCCTCCGGTGTGTCAGGGAAATGCCCTCAATTTCCCTTCAGCGGGGAACATCATTCCGTCACACCGGTCGGTTACATAAGTAGCTGCACGGCATCGCGCGACGAACGCGTGCAAAAACGCGACATTTTTAGTTGATCTATGGCCCCTCACGTCCTAAAGTTCGCGCCGAACGTCCATGCTGGAAACGATCCATCCGGCTCAAGTACTGACGACGAGACAGCAAGGCCAAGGGACGCAAGTGATCCCATGGCCTTTTTGCTTTCGGCGACATGCCTTGGGAAGTAGGCGAACCAAAGTGGGGATACGGAGGACGTTCATTTGCACCCATTGCTAATTTCAGTTTGCCCTTAGGAGTTCCCAGCATGTCGATCAATGTCGAAGATTATTTCGCGCGCGCCACGTTTGACAAAATGAAGGCGTTCGCCGACAAGCAAGAAACCCCATTCGTGGTGATCGACACCGCGATGATCAGCCAGGCCTACGATGACCTGCGCGCCGGTTTCGAATTCGCCAAGGTCTATTACGCCGTCAAGGCCAACCCGGCCGTCGAGATCATCGACCTGCTCAAGGATAAAGGCTCAAGCTTCGACATCGCGTCGATCTACGAGCTGGACAAAGTGATGGACCGTGGCGTCAGCGCCGACCGTATCAGCTACGGCAACACCATCAAGAAATCCAAGGACATCCGCTACTTCTACGAGAAGGGCGTGCGCCTGTTCTCCACCGACTCCGAAGCCGACCTGCGCAACATCGCCAAGGCCGCGCCGGGTTCGAAAGTGTATGTGCGTATCCTCACCGAAGGCTCGACCACGGCTGACTGGCCTTTGTCGCGCAAATTCGGCTGCCAGACCGACATGGCCATGGACCTGCTGATCCTCGCCCGCGACCTGGGCCTGGTGCCGTACGGCATCTCGTTCCACGTCGGCTCGCAACAGCGTGACATCAGCGTGTGGGACGCGGCGATCGCCAAGGTCAAAGTGATCTTCGAGCGCCTGAAAGAAGAAGACAATATCCACCTCAAGCTGATCAACATGGGCGGCGGCTTCCCGGCCAACTACATCACCCGCACCAACAGCCTGGAAACCTATGCCGAAGAAATCATCCGCTTCCTCAAGGAAGATTTCGGCGACGACCTGCCGGAAATCATCCTGGAACCGGGCCGTTCGTTGATCGCCAACGCCGGCATCCTGGTCAGTGAAGTGGTGCTGGTGGCGCGTAAATCCCGTACCGCCGTCGAGCGTTGGGTGTACACGGATGTGGGCAAGTTCTCCGGCCTGATCGAAACCATGGACGAAGCCATCAAGTTCCCAATCTGGACCGAGAAAAAGGGCGAGATGGAAGAAGTGGTGATCGCCGGTCCTACCTGCGACAGCGCCGACATCATGTACGAGAACTACAAGTACGGCCTGCCGCTGAACCTGGCGATCGGTGACCGTTTGTACTGGCTGTCGACCGGTGCGTACACCACCAGCTACAGCGCGGTTGAGTTCAATGGCTTTCCGCCGCTGAAATCGTTCTACGTGTAAGGCTGCGAAAAAGGGCCCATGACAGGTCATGGGCCCTGTTTTTATACCACTACATCCTTGCGAACAACTTTTCCTTGCACGTCAATGCACATGTCCATCCTGCCATCTCCGGTGGTATCCAGCCGGAAGAACGTTCGCCCAAAGGCACGGTCGTAACTCACCAGCACATCACCCGGCTTGGTAAGAAACGTCGGATTGACTGGATCCTGCGGTTTACTGTGATCAAGTGGCAATTGGGAGACGAAGGTCAGAGTCCCTAATTTCTTGCTCAGCCCTGAAAGATCAATCTTGTCTTTGCCGCTGACAAAATCCATCACCCAGTTCGCTTTTCCGCTGGACGCGCCGTCAAAGACAAATGTGTTCGGCCCCGCACCACCCCACATCTGTGCTCCTCCACTGCCCCCGTACATGACATCCTCGCCAGGTCCGCCTCGGAGCACATTGAAGACTTCATTGCCGATCAGGATATTCCTGCCTTTGCCGCCCCTGGCCTCTTCGATCACGGCCCCCTCAGCGATGCCGACATTACGACTCAAGCCACCGACCGAGGACAGCGAGCCTGCATTGAGGTTAATCACCTGGTTTTGGCTGAACCCTGAGAAATCGAGCGTGTCCCAACCGCCGCCATCCCAGACGGCAAACAGCGGTTTGTCGTCGGAAGAAGTAAGGCTGGAGTGTTCTCGGCCAGAGTTAGAATTGAAACCGTAAGTAGTGTCGCCCGCGCGCGTGGCGTGGTTGGCACCGTAGGTTTTTTGCAGGGCTGCTATGTCATCGATCATCAGGCTGACCGGTCCCCCACTGTCTTCCGCCTCGGAAAATAACGGGGTGTTGTAGCTCATGATTGAGTAATTTTTCCAATTTTCCTGATAATCGGGAAGACCTTCCTCCTCGGAGTCGCCGTGGGGATGACTCAAACCCACAATATGCCCGATCTCGTGAATCAAGTTTTCACGCCAGATGTCATCTCCAAATCCTTCAAGAAAACCGCCGTCTTCTTTTTCGTTGAACCGGCTCGCCTGATCCGTATTGCGCATCCAGACATGCCCTGGGCGCTCAGGACCCTGGGGGTCTGGAAAAAAACCGGACCCCCGGATGGGGCTGACGTTACTGCCAGTGTCATAACCATTGTAAATCAGATGCCCCTCAGCGCCGCCGCCCGCCTTTTCGGTGAACGATATATTGGCAATATCGGCATACTCTTGTTGCGCGGTCCTGACATAGTCTTTTTGACGAGCATTTAACGGAACAAATTTTCGGGCCTTGTTGCGGCTATCGATTTGGTCTTTTTTGAAGCTGTCTGGCTCAACGGTCGAGAACTCATAAGTTAACTCCGTCCTGCCGTTATGGTTGCTATCGTGCCAACTGTGATCTGTTCGAGTAAGCCGATCGGCGACCTGCTTGCCGGTCAGCGAAAGTTCCTCATCTGCAGAGGATGGCTCTTTACCCCGCTCATTACGGCTGAGTTGCCGTTGCACCCATTCGTAACCCGTGCGCGAAACAGGGGGTTGAGTGACAGACGTCATGGACATTGCTCCTTGCTTTGTTAAAGACGGTGCCCGAGTTGTGGCACCTGTTTATCGACTAGCGACAAACAGGAACGTTGTCATCCCGCCTTGCAGCAAAGAATCTGTCTTCTCCTGACAGAGACACGAAAAAGTAAACGCGCTGGGCAAGAAGCCTGAGTCTTTATGCGTAAGAAAAAACCACTTCGCGGGGTTGTTCAGCCACCTGAACAGTGCGCTGGCTGTCTTCGCGCACCAGGCTTTGCGTCCAGAAGAACGCGGCGTAGCGCGCGCCACGGGCGCACGGCGTTGTCGATATGAACAGGGGGTTCTGCCACAAACGCTCCAGCATCGCCGCGCCGATTTTCTTGGCCAGCGGGTGGACTTCGGACAGGCACTGCTGTCCACCCGTTTCCACTTCTAAGCAGCAGCGCCACGCAGCAAAAAGCCCCACGCATCGGATGCGTGGGGCTTTTGCGTGTTAAAAAGAATGTTTCTCGACAAGCCACGGCATAATGCGCGCCGTGCCCTACCCATTCAGACAGACGAGGCGGTTAGACGTGTTGAAGAAAACCCTGTTCCAGTTGCACTGGTTCTTCGGCATTACCGCCGGGCTGGTGCTGGCCTTGATGGGGGTCAGCGGGGCTGCGGTCTCGTTCCAGGATGAAATACTGCAGGCGCTCAACCCCAGCGTACTGACCGTGGAAAAACGCGACGCCGGCGTACTGCCGCCCGCCGAACTGGTGCGCAAGCTGGAGGCCACTGAAGGCCAGACAGTGGCCATGCTGTTCGTGGAAAGTGAAAGCGGCAAGGCTGCGCGCGTGTTCTTCACCCCCCCGCCTGGCGAACGCCGTGGTCAGTTGCGTTATTTCGATCCCTACACCGGCGACTACATGGGCGACGTGGTCGGCCAGGACGTCTTCGGGTTCCTGCTGCAATTCCACCGTTTCCTCGTACTGGGCGACACCGGGCGAAACATCACCGGCGCGTGCACGCTGATCCTGGTGTTCTTCTGCCTCTCTGGCTTGTACCTGCGCTGGCCGCGCCAGGCGGCAAACTGGCGAGCCTGGCTGACGTTGGACTGGCGCAAAAAAGGCCGCGCCTTCAACTGGGACCTGCACTCGGTATTCGGCACCTGGTGCCTGCTGGCCTATCTGTTTTCGGCGCTGACCGGTTTGTATTGGTCCTACGACTGGTACAGCCAGGGCCTGACCCAACTGCTGTCCGACGCCCCGCAACATGAACGGGTTCGCAAGCGCGGCCCGGCGCCCGAAGGTGCCGCGCCGGTGGCCAATTACGCGGCTATGTGGAGCAGCATCTACAGCAACGCCGGCCCCGGCCTGAGCGCTTACAACATCCGTATGCCAGCGGTCGCCGGGCAACCGGCCACCGTCTTCTACTTGCTGAAAGACTCGCCCCATGACCGCGCGTTGAACCAGATCAATCTGGACCCGGCCACTGGCGAGGTCAAATCCCACGATAGGTACGCGAGCAAAAGCCTCGGCTCCAGACTGCTGACCAGCGTCTACGCCTTGCACACCGGCAGTTACTTCGGCCTGGCCGGGCGGATTGTCCTGACCGTCAGCTCACTGCTGATGCCGTTGTTCTTCATCACCGGCTGGCTGCTGTACCTCGACCGTCGCCGCAAAAAGCGCCAGGTGCGTGATGCCCGCAAAGGTCTGAGCGCCAACCACAGCGACGCCCCGGCCTGGCTGATCGGCTTTGCCAGCCAGAGCGGTTTTGCCGAACAGCTTGCATGGCAAACGGCAGGGCAATTGCAGGCGGCCGGTTTGCCGGTGAAGGTGCAGCCGCTGGGCAGCGTCAGCCAGGACGACCTGCGCCAGTCGGAAAATGCACTGTTTGTGGTCAGCACCTTCGGCGACGGCGAAGCCCCCGACAGCGCCCGCGGCTTCGAGCGCAGCGTGCTCGGCCAGGACCTGTCCCTGAGTGGCCTGAACTACTCGGTGCTGGCCCTGGGTGATCGCCAATACGAGCACTTCTGCGGCTTTGCGCGGCGCCTGCACTTCTGGCTGACCAATCAGGGCGGCAATCCCTTGTTCGCCCCGGTCGAAGTGGACAGCGGTGACACCACCGCCCTGCTGCACTGGCAACAACAACTTGGCCAGCTCACCGGCCACGCCCCGGCAGCCGCTTGGCCGACGGCCCAGTACGAAAACTGGACGCTCAGCCAACGCACCCTGCTCAACCCCGACAGCAGCGGCTCGCAGGTCTATTTGCTGGGCCTCACCTCGCCTGCGCCACACACCTGGCAAGCCGGCGACCTGGTTGAAGTGCTGCCCCGCAATGGTCCCCGGGCCATCGAACACTTTCTCGAAGGCCTGGGCCTGGCCGGCAGCGATGCCGTAGTGTTCGAAGGCTTGGCGCAGTCCCTCAACCAAGCCCTGGCCACCCGCCAACTGCCGGACAACCGCGCTCATCTGGTGGGCCTGCATGCCCAGGCGCTGGTGAACGCGCTGGTGCCCCTGGGCATGCGCGAATACTCCATCGCCTCGATTGCCAGCGAGGGCGTGCTGGAGTTGATCGTGCGCCAAGAACGCCACCCCGACGGCAGCCTGGGCCTGGCGAGTGGCTGGCTCACCGAGCACGCCGCCATCGGCTCAAGCATCAGCCTGCGCCTGCGCCGTAACAGCGGTTTTCACCTGCCGGAGATGCCGGTGCCCCTGATCCTGCTGGGCAACGGCACCGGCCTGGCCGGCCTGCGCAGCTTGCTCAAGGCGCGCATTGCCGACGGCCAGCAGCGCAACTGGCTACTCTTTGGCGAGCGCAATATCGCCCACGACTACCTGTGCCAGAACGAGCTGCAAGGCTGGCTGGCCAGTGGTGATCTGGCGTTGCTGGACTTGGCGTTTTCCCGCGATCAGGAAGAGAAAATCTATGTGCAGGATCGCCTGCGTGAATCGGCCGAGGTGCTGCGTAAGTGGCTGGCGGAGGGCGCGGCGATTTATGTGTGCGGGAGTTTGCAGGGGATGGCGGCTGGGGTGGATCAGGCGCTGGCGGACATTCTCGGCAATGAAGCCGTGGAACGGCTGATCGAGCAAGGTCGCTATCGCCGGGACGTCTACTGAATCCCTGAAGTAACAATAATCAAACTGTGGGAGGGGCAAGCCTCCTCCCACAGTCTTGATGGCATTCCAATCAGACCGGTTGGAGTTTCTGTTCGAATACCGAGACGCCATCCAAATCCCGCAGGATCACCGTCAACTCCGCCGTCTGCCCATCAATCTGCACCTCGCCAAAAAACTGAAAACCCGCGAACGGCGAGGTGTTCTGCGCCGGCGGTGCCTTCTCGAACACCACCTCGGGGCCAAAGGTCTTATCCAGCGGATTGGGCCCGAAGCTCCCCGCATTCAACGGCCCGGCGACAAACTCCCAGAACGGTTCGAAATCCTGGAACGCTGCACGGTCCGGGTGATAGTGATGCGCGGCGCAGTAATGCACATCGGCCGTCAGCCACACATGGTTGCGCACCTGTTGCGCCCTTAAAAAGCCCAGTAACTCGGCGATTTCCACTTCGCGACCTTGCGGCGCACCGGGGTCGTTGTTGGCGATGGCCTCCCAACGCGCCACACCGGGGCTGACCTCACCATCAGGCACACCGAGGCCGATGGGCATGTCGGCGGCGATCACTTTCCACTGCGCCTGGGACGCCTTGAGTTCGCGCTTGAGCCAGTCCAATTGTGCGCGGCCGAGGAAGGGCTTTTCAGCGCCCAGGTTGTCATCGTTGGGTCCGCGATAACTGCGCATATCCAGCACGAACACTTCCAGCAGCGGACCATAGCTGAGCTTGCGATAAATCCGCCCGCCCGCGTCCGCGCTCTGCCGGCGCATCGGTGAATACTCCAGCCAGGCCTGGCGCGCACGCCCCACCAAGGTGTTGATGTCCTTGGTCTGGTAACGCTCATCCAACTGCTTGCTTGGCGACCAGTTGTTCACCACTTCGTGGTCGTCCCACTGCCAGATCTGCGGCACCTCGGCGTTGAAGCGGCGCACGTTTTCATCCATCAGGTTGTAGCGGTAATTGCCGCGATACTCATCCAGGGTTTCAGCGACTTTGCTCTTGGCTTCGGTGGTGATATTGCGCCAGATGCGACCGCCTTCGGTGGTCAGCTGCGCCGGCACCGGGCCGTCGGCGTAGATGGTGTCGCCGCTGTGGATAAAGAAGTCCGGCAGGCGCAGGCGCATGGCTTCGTAGATGCGCATGCCGCCAATCTCCGGATTGATACCGAAGCCCTGGCCAACGGTGTCGCCGCTCCACACAAAACGGATGTCGCGGCGTTGTTGCGGCACGCTGCGCAGGTGGCCGAACCAGGGTTCGCTGGCGACGCCGGTCTGGGCGTCTTCAAAATGCACGCGGTAGAAAATCGCCTGGTCGGCGGGCAATCCGGTGAGTTCGACACGGGCGGTGAAGTCGGTGCGATTGTCGGCCAGGGGCGAGACGAATCGACGCGGGTTGCTGAAGACGCTGCGGGTGTCCCACTCCACCACCATGCGGGCCGGGCGATCGCTGCGGCTCCAGATCATGGCGCGATCGCCGAGCAGGTCGCCGGACTGTACGCCGTCGGTGAGTTGCGGGCGATCCTTTACCGAAGCGATCACTGCCGGGGCCAAACCCGGCAACAACAGACCGGCGCCGACGGCTTGCATCACACGGCGACGGCCGAGATCGAAGTGGCTCATGCGGGTGCCCTCTTGAGTATCAAAAGGGCAACTTAACCACGACCGGATGAAGCGGTTATGACACTGATCGTGTGATCAGTGGAGATCAAATGTGGGAGGGGGCTTGCTCCCGATGACAGTGTGACAGGCAATAAAAAATTGACTGATCCACTGCTATCGGGAGCAAGCCCCCTCCTACCGGTTTGAGCCGTGTCAGGCCTTGGCGGGGGCGACGGCCAGCTCGACCACATCCGGACGCTTGATCAGCGCATACACCACACCGGTCAGCACGCTACCGGCGACAATCGCCAGCAGATACAGCAACGCATGGTTCATCGCATTCGGAATCACCAGCACAAACAAGCCACCGTGGGGCGCTGCCAGTTTGCAGCCGAAGTACATCGACAGTGCACCGGTCAAGGCGCCGCCGGCAATGCTGGCCGGGATCACACGCAACGGGTCTTTGGCGGCAAACGGAATCGCGCCCTCAGAGATAAAGCACATGCCGAGAATCATCGCCGCCTTGCCGGCCTCGCGTTCGGTCTGGGCGAACTTGCGGCGCGCCAGGAACGTGGCGATGCCCATGCCAATCGGCGGCACCATACCCGCGGCCATGGTCGCCGCCATCGGCGCACCACTGGACGCCGCCAGTAAACCGACAGAAAACGCATACGCGGCCTTGTTGATCGGCCCGCCGAGGTCGACACACATCATGCCGCCCAACAGGATGCCCAGCAGCACCGCATTGGTGGTGCCCATGGTGCTGAGGAAGTCGGTGAGGCCGGTGAGCAGGCGCGCCACCGGTGGGCCGACCAGGTAGATCATCGCCAGGCCGGTAAACAGGCTCGCCAGCAACGGAATGATCAGGATCGGCTTGAGTGCCTCCAGGCTCTGCGGCAACTTCACCGCACGGGTGATCAGCTTGACGCAGTAGCCGGCCAGGAAACCGGCAAAGATACCGCCGATGAACCCCGCGCCCAAGGTACCCGCCAACAAGCCGCCGATCATGCCGGGCGCAATGCCGGGACGGTCGGCAATCGAGTAGGCGATGTAGCCCGCCAGCAACGGCACCATCAGCATGAAGGCACGGTCGCCGACGGTTTTCAGTGCCGCCGCCAGGGTGCCCTCCTGTTCAAAGGCGTGGATGCCGAACACGAATGACAAGGCAATCAACAACCCGCCCGCCACGACCATCGGCAACATGAACGACACCCCGGTCAGCAGGTGTTTATAGACGCCGGTTTTTTCCTTCTTGGCCACCGCACCGCTGGCTGCGCTTTCCACCGCGCCTTCCGCGAGGGCCTTGTTGAGGGTGGCTTCGGATTGCTTGAGGGCGATGCCGGTGCCGCAACGGTAGATCTTCTTACCCGCGAAGCGCTCGGTGGCGACTTCAATATCGGCGGCCAACAGCACCACATCAGCCTCGGCGATGGCTTGCGGGCTCAACGGTGTGCGGGCACCGACCGAACCTTGGGTCTCCACCTGCAGGTCATAGCCCAAACGCTTGGCCGTCTGCTGCAAAGCTTCGGCCGCCATGAAGGTGTGGGCGACGCCGGTCGGGCAGGCAGTGATCGCAACGATGCGCGGCGCCTGCTTGGCCGCTTGTTCCGTGGCGACAAACACCTGCGCCTCTTGCGCGCCGCGACGCAGTACGGCGTCGACATCCGCCAGCGCCTGGGCCGGCGTGCTCTGGAACACGCGCTTGCCGACAAACCGCTGCATATCCACAGGGGTGCTGCTGACCAGCAACACCCATTCGGCATCGTCGAGGGTGGCCTGGGACAGCTGGCGTTCCGGACGTTGCACATCCACCACTTCCACGCTGGTACTCCAGCCTTGGCGCTGCGCGGCGGCGTCCAACAAGCGGGCGCACAGCACACTGGTGACCATGCCGTTCGGGCAGGCGGTAACAATGGCTAACTTCATCACAAACCCTCTTATTGTTCTGTCAGCGTGCGCACAACAACGCCGCTTTCGAGGCGCGCCAACTGCGCGTCATCGCTGATGCCAAAACCGATTTGCGTCACCGCCATTGCGGCAATCGCCGTGGCGCGGCGCAGGGTCTGCTCCGGCGTATCGCCGCTGAGCAAGCCGTGCAGCATCCCGGCCAGCAACGAGTCGCCGGCGCCGACGGTACTGGCCACCGTCACCTTGGGCGGTGTGGCGTGCAGCGTCGCATTCGAGCTGTACCAGCTCACGCCCGCGGCGCCGTCGGAGACCACCACATGTTCCACGCCCTGCTGGTGAAGCTGGCTGATTGCATCCGGGGCATGACCCAGGGCATCGGCCAGCTCTTCGGTATTGGGTTTGACCAGCCACGGGCCGGCTTTCAGACCGGCGCGCAGCGCCTCGCCGCTGGTGTCCAGGGCGACTTTCAAACCGAGGCTTTTCAGTTCCGTCACCAGGCGTTGAAACCACTGCGCACTGACGCCGCGTGGCAAGCTGCCGGCCACCACCACCGCATCAAAGCCGGGAGCAATCTGCGCCAGTTTTTCCAGCAAGGCGTTCTGCGCCTGCTCCGTCACCTGCGGCCCCGGCGCATTGATGTCAGTGACCCGGCCATCCTGCTCGGCAATCTTGATATTGCTGCGCGTCTCTCCCGGCACGCGGACGAACGCATCGCCAAACCCACGGCTGGCGATCAGTGCATCGAACGCCTCGGGGTTTGCGGCGCCGAGAAAACCGCCCACGCTCACCTCATGGCCCAGATCGGCCAACACCTGCGCCACGTTCACGCCCTTGCCGGCGGCATGGGTCAGCAGGGTGTCGCTGCGGTTGACTTCACCCGGATCCAGGCGCGCCAAACGCACCGTCAGGTCCAACGCCGGGTTCAGCGTCAGGGTCAGAATCCTTGCCATCTACACGGCCTCCACTAGGGCACGCACTTCGGCGGGCGAGCCCACCGCCAGTGCTTTTTGCGCCAGGCCCTGGGCCTCGCTCAGACTGAATTCGCGCACGCGCGCCTTCACTTCGGGAATGCTGCGGGCCGACACGCTCAACTCATCCACCCCCAGGCCGATCAACACCGGCACCGCCAACGGGTCTGCCGCCAACTCGCCGCACACGCCGACCCATTTGCCATGGGCATGGGCGGCGCGCACGGTGATGTCGATCAGCTGCAGCACCGCCGGGTGCAGGCCGTCGGCCTGGGCGGACAGCGTCGGGTGACCACGGTCGATGGCCAGGGTGTACTGGGTCAGGTCGTTGGTGCCGACGCTGAAAAAGTCGACTTCCTTGGCCAGCACCGGCGCAAGCAATGCCGCCGACGGCACTTCGATCATGATGCCCAGTTGCAGGTCCGCCACCGGGATCTCCAGGCGCAGGCGTTCGGTCATGTCACGGGCCGCACGCCATTCATCGACGCTGCCGACCATGGGGAACATGATGCGCAGCGGACGGTTATCCGCAGAACGCAGCAGCGCACGCAATTGCGCTTCCATGATCTGCGGGCGTTGCAAGGTGAGACGAATGCCGCGCACGCCGAGGAAGGGGTTTTCTTCCTGGGCAATCGGCCAATACGGCAGCGGTTTGTCGCCGCCCACATCAAGGGTGCGCACCACCAGCGGGCGACCGCCGAGGCCGTCGAGCACACGCCGGTATTCGGCTTCCTGGGTGGCTTCGTCCGGCGCTTGCGGGTGGGCCATGAAAATCAGCTCGGTGCGCAGCAAGCCGATGCCTTCGGCGCCCTGCTCCACCGCGCTGGCAACACCGGCGCTTTCGCCGATGTTGGCGAACACTTCCACAGCGTGACCGTCACGGGTCAGCGCCGGTTCATGGCGTTGCGCAGAAGCGGCTTGCAGGCGCTGTTCGCGGGTGTCGCGTTCGACCGTGGCGCGTTGCAGGGTGGCGCTGTCGGCGTCCACATGCAGGCGACCGCGCTGGCCGTCGAGCAACAGCGGCGTGCCGGAAGCCAGCAGCAACACCGCCGGGCCGGCGCCGACCAAGGCCGGAATACCCAGGGCACGGGCGACGATAGCGCTGTGCGCCGTCGCGCCGCCACGGGCGGTGAGAATGCCGGCGACGCGCGCTGGATCAAGCCGTGCAACGTCGGACGGACCGACTTCGTCCATCACCAAGATGTAGGGCTCGCTCGGCTCCTGGGCGGTTTCAACACCGCACAGTTGCGCCAGCACACGACGGCCGACATCCCGCAGGTCGGCCGCGCGCTCGGCGAGCAGGGCGTCCTGCAACGACTCCTGCTGCTTGGCGGCGGCTTCAATCACACTCATCCACGCCGCTTCAGCGCTTTCGCCTTGCTTGAGGCGGGTGTCGACTTCGTCGGTGAGTTCCGGGTCGTCGAGCATTTCCTGGTGGGTGATGAAAATCTCGCGGATCGCCTTGGAGGGGTTGCGTTCGATCAGGCCCTGGATATCGGTGCGCACCTCACTCAAGGCGCTGTGCAGGCGCTGGCGCTCGATGGCGCAGGATTCTCCGCGCAGTGGGTAGTCGAACGTTTGCTGAACCTGGATATGCGCAGGGCCGATGGCGATGCCCGGCGCGGCAGCGATGGCCTGAATCTGGCTCCCGGCCAATGGCGCGCTGATCACCGGTTCGATATCGAGGGCTTCGGGCTGGGCGCTCAGGGTCGGCAGTGGCTCGACGTCTTCACCCAAGCCTTCTTCCACCGCCGCCAGCAGCGCGGGCAGTGCGTCGCCGGCAATGGTCGGCTCGGCGACAAACTCCAGCACCTGGCCACGTCGAGCGCCGAGGCTCAACAGTTTGCTCAGGCTTTTCACCGACACGGCGCCCACTGGGCCATCGACGATGCGCACACGCACATCACCGTCAAAATTTTTCGCCAACTGGGCGAGGATCTTCGCCGGCCGCGCGTGCAAACCGTGGGCGTTGGCCAGGGTGATGCGTGCGCTGGGCCAGTCCGGAGGCAGTTCACCGCCGAGCACTTCGAGGACCGCGCGGCTGCTGGTGGCGCGGCCAAGTTCTTGGCCACGCCCTTCGATCAGCAAGGCGCACAAGCGTTCAAGCAAGGCCTGGTGGGCTTCACCGAGGCTGGCCAGGCAGAACAGGCCATTGAGCGGCTGGCCGAGGTAGCGCATGGGTTTGTCCGGGGTGACAAACGCCAGGCCCGGGCGTTTGACCGTCTGCTCGCTGTGCAACCACCACAGGCCATCGCCCAGGGGCAGCGCATCCACCTGCTGCAACACCGCGGCGAAACCATTGCTCACACAATCGGCCTGGCGCAGCAAGCGTGCACCGCGCCAAACCAGCTCTTCGAAGTCATCGGCGGACACGCCCAGGCTGATCATCTGTGCATCCAGCGCCAGTTCCTGCGGCGCGCCTTGCAACAGTTTCAGCAACGCTTCGGCGGTGCCGGCACGGCGCAACGCCTGGCCCAGGTCGGTTTCGCCGAGGGCGCGGGTGAGCAGTTGCAACAGGCGCAGGTGTTCGTCGGATTTGGCGGCAATGCCGATGGCCAGGTATACGATCTGGCCGTCGCCCCAGTCCACCCCTTCGGGGAACTGCAGCAGGCGCACGCCGGTAGAGAACACCTGGTCGCGGGTTTCAGGGGTGCCGTGGGGGATGGCAATACCTTGGCCCAGGAACGTCGAGCCCTGAGCTTCACGGGCTTGCAAACCGCTGAGGTAACCCTCGGCGACCAGGCCATCGGCCACCAGTTTTTCAGCGAGCAGGTGCAAGGCAGCAGATTTATCCACAGCCACCTGGCCCATGGAAATCTGCTCTACAGTGAGCTCAAGCATGCCGTTCTCCTAGTTAGTGCAGTGGCGCACTAGGTATTGTTTTAAACAAACAGTGTAAGGGGTGCTCATAAATAACTGACTGAGCAGTCAATTGGCAGTGGCTACTCAGTCGCGAACGTCGTAAAAATACGCTGGCTGAAACGTTTAATCTAGAGTTTATGGAAGACTACGCGTTAATTGCGCATCCTTGAACAACCACTCGGCACTTGAGCTGAGACATAGGTCCAGTGCTGGAATCGGTTACGATTGGACAAAATGTCGGGGCAAGCTCCAAAAAACAAGGAAATCCCGGTTTGAAACTCAGTGATATCGCACGTCTCGCCGGTGTGTCCGTGACCACCGCCAGCTACGTCATCAATGGCAAGGCTGAACAGCAACGCATCAGCAACGCAACCGTCGAGCGGGTGCGCGCCGTGGTCGAAGCCCATGGCTTTACGCCCAACCCCCAGGCCGCCGGGCTGCGCAGTCGGCACACGCGCACCTTGGGTTTTATCCTGCCCGACCTGGAAAACCCCAGCTACGCACGCATCGCCAAACTCCTGGAGCAAGGCGCTCGGGCGCGTGGCTATCAGTTGCTGATCGCCAGCTCCGACGATGAGGCCGACAGCGAGCGCCAATTGCTGCAACTGTTCCGCGCCCGGCGCTGTGATGCGTTGTTCGTCGCCAGTTGCCTACCGGCCAGCGATGACAGTTACCGCGAGTTGCAAGCCAAGGGGCTGCCAGTGATTGCCATCGACCGGGTGATGGGCGCGGATCAATTCTGCTCGGTGGTCAGCGACGACCACAAGGCTTGCAAGCAATTGACCAGCAGCCTGCTGCAACCGTTGCCCAAACAGATCGCGCTAATCGGCGCACGGCCCGAACTGAGCATCAGCCAGGAGCGTGCCGCCGGTTTCCGTGAGGCCCTCGAAGGGTTCACCGGCGAGGTGATTGTCGAACACGGTGAAGCCTTCAGTCGCGACTGCGGCCGACAGCTGATGGAGCAACTTCTACAGCAACTGGGGCATTTGCCTGACGCGCTGGTGACCACCTCCTATGTGCTGCTGCAAGGTGTGTTCGACGCCCTGCATGACTTCCCGCTCAAGTCGCGCCCGCTGCGCCTGGGCACCTTTGGTGATACGCAGTTGCTGGACTTCCTGCCGTTGCCGGTCAACGCCATGGCCCAGCAACATCAACTGATCGCCGACACCGCCCTGCGCCTGGCGCTGGCCGCTATCGAAGAAGAGCACTACCAACCTGGCGTACACGCCATCGGCCGGACGTTCAAGCAGCGTATTCACGAGGCTTGAGCGTGGAGCTGATCGACACCCACACCCACCTGGATTTCCCGGCGTTCGACAGCGACCGCCGGGACGTCCTCGCCCACAGCCGGACGTTGGGCGTGCGGCGCTTGGTGGTGCTGGGGGTGTATCAGCAGAATTGGCAGCGCCTGTGGGACTTGGCGCAAGCGGATGAAGGAATATTCGCAGCCTTTGGTTTACACCCGGTGTACCTCGATGAGCATCAACCCGCCGACCTTGTGCAATTGGGCGACTGGTTGACGCGCCTGCACGGCCACCGGCAGCTGTGCGCGGTGGGCGAGATCGGCCTGGATTACTTCCTCGAACAGCTGGACCGCGAACGCCAGCAAAGCCTGTTTGAAGCCCAGCTCAAGCTGGCGGCGGACTTCCAATTACCGGCGTTGCTGCATGTACGTCGCAGCCATGCCGTGGTTATCGCTACCCTCAAGCGCATCCGCCTGCCCCGCGGCGGCATCATCCATGCGTTCGCCGGGAGCCGCGAAGAAGCCCGCGAGTACATCAAGCTCGGCTTCAAGCTGGGTTTGGGCGGTGCCGCCACCTGGCCCCAGGCCCTGCGTATGCACAAGGTGTTGGCGCAACTGCCGCTGGACGCGGTGGTGCTGGAAACCGACTCCCCTGATATGGCGCCCGCCATGTTTCCCGGTCAACGCAACAGCCCCGAGCACCTGCCGGACATCTGCACCGCCCTGGCCGAGCGCATGGGCATCAGCCCGCTGTTACTGGCTGAGGCGAGCACACGCAATGCGTGCGAGCTGTTCAATTGGTAGCACCGGCGTGACCACTTGCAGGTCCAGCGTCATTCGCTGCCGGTAGCGGGCGTAGCGCAGCACCAGGAAATGCATCAGCAGCATCACCAGCGAGACGTTGAACTGACCGATCACGCTGATCAGCCCCACCCACTCCGCCACCAGCGCCACAATCAGCACCATGCAGGTGAACACCACCATGCTCGGTTGCACCAGCGCCCAATGGTCCAGCGCCTTGAACTGGCGCAATTGGCGGGGGCAGTTCAACTGCACGATCCGTTGGCAGTACGGGCAGTCGAAAGGCTCTTGGATCGCGATGGCATTCAGTTGCCACGGCTTGAGTTCAAACCTGATATCACAATGGGCACAATGCCCTTTGATGCCGATCGCAGTGGTCATCGTCGTCGCGCTCCGTTGAACCTGAATTTGATTGAAACAAATTCTCCCCCCTTCACGCGGCCAGAAAAGGGACTCCGTGAAATCAGGACAGGCACTACATCAACAAGAGCGAATTCCCACACCACGGTCTTACACGCGAAACGCACCGATCAAGTGCTTCAACTCAATCACCTGCATCGACAGTTGCCGGCTCGCCGCCTCGGTCTGGTGCGCTCCTTCGGCGGCGTATTCGCCAGCCCGATTGATGGCCACGATGTTCTGGTCAATGTCGTGGGCAACGGCGGTCTGTTGTTCCACGGCGGCGGCGATCTGCTGATTCTGATCAACGATCATCCCTACGGCGCCGAGGATATTTTCCAAAGCCTGCTGGACTTTTTCCGACTGACCCACGGTGCCGTTGGCCATCTCATGGCTGCTGCCCATGGCCCTTACTGCCGCCGCCACACCGCCTTGCAAGCGGCTGATCATCTGTTCGATTTCCTCTGTGGAGTGCTGGGTGCGCCGGGCCAGGGTGCGCACCTCGTCGGCCACCACCGCAAAACCACGCCCCTGCTCACCGGCCCGCGCCGCCTCGATGGCGGCATTGAGTGCCAGCAGGTTGGTTTGCTCGGCGATGCTTTTGATCACTTCCAATACGCTACTGATGGACTGGCTGTCGGTGGCCAATTGGTTGATCACCCGCACCGACTGATCGATCTCCGAGGCCAGCCGCGCAATGCTGCCCTGCTGGGATTGCACCAAGCCACGGCCGCTGACGGTTTCGTCGTTGACGCTGTGAGCGCTGCTGACCGCCGTCGCTGCGCTGCGCGCGACCTCCTGGGCAGTGGACGACATCTGGTTCATGGCCGTCGCCACCTGCTCGATCCGGGTACGCTGCCCGGCAACCGCCTGATTGCTCCGGGCCGAGACCGTTTCCACCTGGCCGGCCTGGCGTTCAACCTGGCTGACGGTGTGCCCGACGCGCTCGATCAAGTCATGGATCTTCGCCACAGTGCCGTTGAACAGCTGACCCAGGTCGCCCAGTTCATCGCGGCTCTGGGCGACAAACGTGACGGTCATGTCGCCGGCCGCCACCTTGTCCATCATCGCGCCCAGACGGCGCAGCGTGGTGCGGGTGGAGGCATAGAAGCCTGCGTACAGATAGAAGATCAGCAAGAACACCGCCGTCAGGGCAGAGACCAACACCACCATATGCGTGCGATTCTGCGCCAGGCGCTGCTCCAACTGCTGCTCCAGGAACGTCAACGTGGCGTCGTCAAGCTGGTAGGTCCGGGCCATCAGTTGGCTGACGCTGTCGTAGAATCCCTGCCAGGGCGCGTCGAGGGTTTCGGCCATCACCACCTGCTCCTCAAACAACTCGCTGCCTTGCTTGAGGCTGGCACTGCTGGCCTGGGCCAGGCTGTCTAGCGTCGCGTGGGCGGCGTTGCTGGAGCCCAGGGCATCCTGCAACTTCAGGCCATATTCGGCTTGGAGTTTTTCCAATTGCTGCAGCAGTTCGTCAAAGCGCGTACTGGACGCCGAATTGAGAAAACCCTGGCCCAGGGAGTAAGCGCCCATCGCCCGACCTTCGCCAAGGGTCTGGGTGACCTGCGGGGTGACGCTGGTGATCAGTGCGCTGAGCTGGCGCAGATCACTCTGGGAATCGCGGCTCAAGCCGGATTGACTGGCGATGATCTGGCTGAGCATCTGGGCCTTGTTGAGCAACTTGCCGATCAGTGCACTTTTGCTCAGCAGCGACGTTTCCTGTTGCTGGGCCTTGAAGGCCGCAATCAACTCGTCGCGCTTGGCGTCAAACGCAGCGATTTGCTCAGGCTCGGTGGTCATGGCATTGAGGCCTTGCAGGCGAGTCAGCACGCTGTGCTCCAAGGCGCTGATCTTGCCCTCAAGGTCACCGGCCTTGCCGGATTGACCAAGGGTCGCGTTGATCTGTACTTGGTTGTTGAGGGTTTCCAGGTCGCGGCGCAGGGCCAGGCTGCTGCCGAGCAAGTCGAGGCTTTGCAGCTCCACACGGGTCCCCTGGAATTCACGCCACGAATCACGCACCAGGTAGTAGTTGGTTGCCAGCATCGGCAGCAGGAACAACACACTGATCAAACTGAACTTCATGCCGAAGCTCAGGCGGTTCATCAACGCGACGGCGGGATAGAGCAAGCTCTTCACTGTGAACTCCCCTTCTTTTATTTTTATTGAGGCGCAGGGCGGCAGTTAGCCAGCATCTGTATAGCTCAATTTGAAAGGGAGTTTTGTAACTTAAGGTTAACGAAAGGAGGGGCACCACGGAAACAATGCGGGTTTACTCAGGATTCGGTGGGGCTGCTTCGCAGCCCAGCGCAGGGCAAGCCTGCTCACTACAGCAAGCCTGGCCCCACATTTTCTGATGTGTGTTCGCAGTCAGGGCAACACGGTCCAGATCGCAAACCCGGCATACCACAGCACCGCCGCACGCAGCAGCAGCTCCCATATCCGGTCCAGGCTGTTGATGCCATCGGGACCTACCGCCGGCGGCGGGATTTCGGCAGCGACCAAGCCGACTTTTTCCACCAGTTCAGCAGCGCTGATGTCCCAACTCAGCAGTTCGTGCAGCATCACGCGACCGACTGCGACGAAGTTGCCCACCAGGGCAAAACTGGCCGCCAGCAGGCGTACCGGCAACCAGTCAAATGCATGACGCAGTTGCCCGGCACGCTCAGCCACCAGGGGGTTCTTGCTGTGTTCACTGGCCAATGCGAGCAGGCGGTACGCCAACGCGGCAACCGGGCCCAGCAGGAAATACCAGAAAATCACCGCGAAAAAGCTCTGGTAGGCCTGCCACAACAGATGGCCCTGGACGCGTTCGAGCAATTGCTCGCCACTGTCGGCGCTCAGGTTCAGGTCACGCTCCGCGACATGCTCGGCCGCTTGCAGGTCGCCACGTCGCCAGGCATCGCGGAAGGGCCCGAGCCCGGCGAGCAGATCACCGCGGCCCAGGCTGTAGATCACGACCAGCAAGTGCACCGGCAGTGCCAGCAGTCCGTAGGCCACCGGTTCCAGCACCAGCAGCAACAAGGCCAGTAGCGCGACGGGGAACAACACCAGTAACGCCAGAATCAGCCAGGGTTGCTTGCCCATGCGCGGGCTCGATTCCAGCTTGGCCAGCTCGCGCAGCCAACCGCCATCACGCTGCAATCGCTGGCGCAGCGCCGAGAACTTCTCGATCCATACGGCCAGTACCAACACCAGGAAACTCATCGTGCGTGTCCTCCATCCTGCAGGGCGCTGCGAAAGCGCGTCCAATCAAAAGCGGGGCCGGGATCGGTCTTGCGCCCCGGGGCGATATCGCTGTGACCACACACGCGCTGGGGAGTAATGTCGGGGTAAGCCGCCAGCAACTGGCGGCTCAGATCGATCAGCGATGCGTATTGGGCATCGGTGAACGGCAGATCATCCGTGCCTTCCAGCTCAATCCCCAAAGAAAAGTCATTACAGGTTTCTCGCCCCTCGAACTGCGAGACCCCGGCATGCCAGGCCCGATCGAGGCAGGATACAAACTGCGTCACCGTACCGTCGCGCTCAATCAGAAAATGCGCGGACACCCGTAGGGCGGCAATCCCTTCAAAGTAGGGATGTTCCGTGACATCCAGGCGATTCTGAAAAAATTCCTGCACTTTGCCAGTGGCGAACTGCGCCGGTGGCAGGCTGATGTTATGCACCACCAACAGTGAGATTTCGCCTGTGGGGCGCTCGTTGAAGTTGGGTGAAGGGCAATGACGGATGCCCTCGCACCAACCGCTGGTGGGGTCCAACTGCATACAGGTTCCTTGAATGAGACAAAGTCTGACCAGTATGCCGCGTTCGCCCCTCCGGTTGCGATCACTTGCCGTGATTGAGTTGCCGCAATTTGCCCACTACCGCGGCCAACGCGCGCTCGAACAGCGGTCCGTCATCCAGGGTATGCAGCACGCCACGCTTGAACGCCAAGGCCAACTGGCCGGCGCTTTTCTCCAAGACCTTGAGCCCCGTGCGACTGGTAAAAATATACGTATGGGCTGGCGCCATGATCGCCGTCAACTTGCACCGCAGCGCGTTGGCGCCGTCTTCCTGGAACACCACCCAGCCTCCCACCTTGAGTTGATGGGCCCTGAGCAGGTCGGGGTCGTTGTCCGGCAAATCGGTGACCTGATCGGAGGACGTTGCGCTGAGTACAAACGGCTCGCGCACTTCGATCAACTCATCAACGCCTTCAGGCGCCTGGACATGCAGGGCCTGCAAGCGCACAAAAAACTCTCGCGTGCTGAAGGGGTCGAACGCCGCGCTGGTAAGACCGTCGCGCAACGCCTTGAGCAAACCGGGCAGTTGCTCGAGCAAATGGCGCCCGGCTTCGGTGTCTTGTTGCAGGCTGACGCTCCAGATCAGCTCGTCCATGGTGCGCAGGCCCGCTTGCCATTGCACTGATTGCTCGCCGTGTTTGAGGCTGGCCAGCAACAGCACCTGGCTCCAGGCCTGCTGCAGGAACTGCACGACCGGACGCGGCAGGACCTTGCCTAACAGCCGTTTATTCAGCACATCGGCCACGCGCTGGCGGGCGGCTTCGGTGCGCACGCGCCCGGCTTCGGCATCGCGGGTGTGCTGTTCAATCAAGTCGCTGCGCCGCCGCTCATCGGCGGTAAACGCGCTGAACTCCGCGAGCAATTGGGAAAAAATCGCCGGATCTTCGACGAACTCATTGAGCAAGCGCTGCACCACCTGCTCAATGCGCAGGTAGAGGTGGTCACGCTGGTAGTCATCACGCGGGCTGCTGCCCATGGCGGCCGCCGCGATTTCATTGAGCAGGCGCCGCGCCGGGTGGCTGGGGTGGCTGAAAAAGCTTTTGTCCACCACCGCTACTTTCAGCATCGGGATCTGCAGGCGGCCGATCAGGGCCTTGAAGGCATGGGGTATGGCGCGGTCGTTGAGGATGAATTCGAACAGCAGCGCAATCAGGTTGATCACGTCTTCGTCAGCCGCCTCCACCACCCGCGACTTACCACTCTTGACGCTGACTCGGGTGAGCAACTGCTCAAGCTGGTTACGCAGGTCGAAATCGTCCTCGGCCTCAGGCTCCGGCACGTACTGCTGCAAGTGGGAGAGCAGGCGCAACAGGTCACGGGTGGCAATGGGCAGCGGTTCGGCGCTGGCTTCAAGCGTCGGCGCCACACTGCCGCGTACCGCTGTCAGCAATGGCTGGAGCGCGGCGAACGCTTGCTGGCCATTTTCGTCGACGAGCGGGTCGGCGGCCGACGAGGTTTCTTCAGGCGGGAGTTCACGCCCCGCACGCCCCTCGATGCGGCGGCAAGGTACGGCCTTGAGTTCAGGCAATACACCCGTCACGACCAGCAATTGATTGGCTTCGCCGTAGAGTTGGTCGGCATCGCTGAGCACGTATTTTTCAAACAACTTGAGCATGATCAGTTTGACGCGGATCTCCACGCCCAAGCTGCGCCCCGCGCGCAGGAAAAACTCACACAGCAGTGCCGGCCCCAAAGGGTTCTCACGCTCATCCAGGCGGTTGCCCAGCAAAGCGCTCAAGCGCGCCGTGAGTTGCCCCAGGGCCAGGCCGTCACGGTGCCGCACCCGCCCCAGCATGGCTTCAAGCGCTACGGCTTTCTCCAGGTCATCCTTGGAAGACCCCGGCACCGCGTCATAGGAAACCACGGGCACCAGTTGCAATTCCCCTCGCCCCGCCTGGCCCAGGCTGGCAAAAGCTCCGAACAGTTGCTCCATGAACACGCGTTCGAAATTCTTGCGCTTGAGGCGCAGGTCGCGCATGGCTTCAAAGAAAATATGGTGATCGAGGTTGTTGCGCGCCTTGTCGGCCATTTCGAACAACGTGTCGTCGGCGTTATCGAACAGGTCCTGCAGACCTTGTTGAAGCTGTTGCGCGGCCTTGTCGCGCAGCTGCTGCAACACCACCGGCAGGCGGGCGAGCGGCGATGGCGTAGCGTGTGCCTTGTTGATTGGCACCACCTTTCCGTCATTGTGCATCCTGGCCTCCTGAAACGGCGGTATTGGGGTGGGGAAACATCGGGTACGGGCTCCGTCGGGAACCAGAAATAACCGCTTATCCTCAAGACGTCAAAGCTATGACGCCAATTGCAAGGCGCGAGATTATCTTGCAAATGAGGGGGGTTGCGCCAGCAAACTCTGCCATTACGCGGTAAATGAGTGGTGAGCCTGGGTTCGAACGCACACTGCCCCTATAATCGGGGCACTTTGTCTGTGGAGCCTGTTATGCCGAATCTCCGTCTTGCCGACCTCACCGCCGAAATCGAAGCCAACGTGCGCCGCGCACTGCTGGAAGACATCGGCAGCGGCGACATCACTGCGCAGTTGATCCCGGCCGAACGGCTGGCCACGGCCACCATCATTACCCGTGACGCGGCGGTTATCGCCGGTACCGCCTGGGTTGATGCGGTCTTCCGCCAACTGGACCCGCGGGTCGCCGTGCATTGGCAGGTGGCCGACGGTGAACGCGTCAGCCCCAACCAGGCGCTGTTCCACCTTGAAGGCCCGGCGCGCTCGCTGCTGAGCGGCGAACGCTGCGCACTGAATTTCCTGCAACTGCTGTCCGGCGTCGCCACACGCGCCCAATTCCTGGCGGATTTTGTCGCCAGCACCCAGGTCAAGCTACTGGATACCCGCAAGACTCTGCCGGGCCTGCGTCTGGCGCAGAAGTACGCAGTCACCTGCGGGGGCTGTCACAACCACCGTATCGGTTTATATGACGCGTTCCTGATCAAGGAAAACCATATCGCAGCCTGCGGCGGCATTGCCCAGGCGATCACGGCCGCCCACAAGATCGCACCCGGCAAGCCGGTGGAAATCGAAGTGGAAAGCCTGGAGGAACTGCGCGAAGCCCTGGCGGCAGGCGCCGACATCATCATGCTCGATGAGTTGAGCCTGGACGATATGCGTGAAGCCGTGCGCCTGAACGGCGGCAAGGCCAAGCTGGAGGCCAGCGGCGGGATCAATGAAAGCACCCTGCTGCCGATTGCAGAGACCGGGGTGGACTACATCTCGATCGGTGCGATGACCAAAGATGTGAAGGCAGTGGACTTGTCGATGCGCCTCAGTATCTAGCACCTTCGAAATGCGTGTGTGGTGAGCGGGCTTGCCCCGCGCTGGGGTGCGTAGCAGCCCTAACGAGGCCGCTGCGTTTTGTCAGGTAGAACGGGGTGGTGGGTGTTGGGGCCGCTTCGCAGCCCAGCGCGGGGCAAGCCCGCTCACTACAACGGCGTTTGAGTGACCAGGTCATTCATCTCGCAACGCTATGCACCTTAGTATCCAGCGCGTTCGAAGTGCATGTGTGGTGAGCGGGCTTGCCCCGCGCTGGGGTGCGTAGCAGCCCCAACGAGGCCGCCGCGTTTTGTCAGGTAGAACGGGGTGGCAGGTGTTGGGGCCGCTTCGCAGCCCAGCGCGGGGCAAGCCCGCTCACTACAACAGCGTTTAAATGACCAGGTCATTCATCTCGCAATCCTATGCACCTTAGTATCCAGCGCGTTCGAAGTGCGTGTGTGGTGAGCGGGCTTGCCCCGCGCTGGGCTGTGTAGCAGCCCCAATAAGGCCGCCGCGT
>NZ_LKEG01000052.1:126361-126488 GCF_001645105.1 Pseudomonas marginalis | reverse complement strand
GTTGGGGCCGCTTCGCAGCCCAGCGCGGGGCAAGCCCGCTCACTACAACGGCGTTTAAACGACTAGGTCATTCATCTCGCAATGCTCTTTCGGTGTCGATGCACCTTAGTATCCAGCCGTTCGAAAA
>NZ_LKEG01000052.1:126250-126343 GCF_001645105.1 Pseudomonas marginalis | reverse complement strand
GCTTGCCCCGCGCTGGGGTGCGTAGCAGCCCCAACGAGGCCGCCGCGTTTTGTCAGGTAGAACGGGGTGGCAGGTGTTGGGGCTGCTTCGCAC
>NZ_LKEG01000052.1:126068-126238 GCF_001645105.1 Pseudomonas marginalis | reverse complement strand
CCCAGCGCGGGGCAAGCCCGCTCACTACAACGGCGTTTGAGTGACTAGGTCATTCATCTCGCAATGCTCTTTCGGTGTCGATGCACCTTAGTATCCAGCCGTTCGAAAATGCGTGTGTGGTGAGCGGGCTTGCCCCGCGCTGGGCNGCCGCGTTTTGTCAGGTAGAACGG
>NZ_LKEG01000052.1:0-126058 GCF_001645105.1 Pseudomonas marginalis | reverse complement strand
GTTGGGGCCGCTTCGCAGCCCAGCGCGGGGCAAGCCCGCTCACTACAACGGCGTTTAAACGACTAGGTCATTCATCTCGCAATACTCTTCCCACTCGACACCCAGCACCTCGGCCGCCTCTCTATGCAAGGCCAGCCGTGCCGCTTCGAACTCTTCCGGTGTCGATGTGTACTTGAGGGTCAGCTCCCAGGGCTGGTAGCCCTGGCTTTCGGCCTCGTCCTCGAATGCCCACTGAATCTGGTCGCGCTGGTCATCGGCGCTCAGGTCCTTGATCTCTTCTTTAAGCTGCGGCGATTCCTCAAGGTATTTCTCGAGGGCTGCTTGATGCCGAACTTCCTGGGTCATTTCAGTCGTGGTCATGTCGTTCTCTTAGATCGAGGAATGGGGATGCATCTGGGTCATCAAGGTTGCGCAGATACAAAAGAGCGGGCGCAAATGCCGGCTCGTCTGGCCTTCAGAACCATTCTGGGATCATCTGAAAACATTGCCTTTGAAACGGTGGAACCTTTGTTGCCTTTTTGCCCGAGACAGGAATCGAACCTGCGACCTTCGCGTTACGAGTGCGCTGCTCTACCGACTGAGCTACACGGGCGGTGGGCTAAAGCTAGCACCGCATCGGAAGTCCGGCAACTTGCCGCCGTCAGCGAGCAATCACCCCTTGGGCCCAAAAGCGTGGCTGAAGGTAAGTGCCATGGGCGTCCAGGTACTGCTGCTGGGCTTGCTTGATGTGAGGTACGTCACGCACAGCGATCACGATCAACAGACCAACGGCCAACACGCTCAGTGTTTTCCAGATGCCCCAGGCGAATGACCGCTCGACACCGACAGCGGTTCGCCACACATGCAGCGCCATCAACCAGCCTACCACCAGCGCCAACCAGACTTGAGAGTTGGGCATCACCATCACACCGTCGACCATCGATTGCACCAACGCACCGATCAGCGCGGCAAACAGACACAGCCGCAGCAGGTCTGCACGTTCGGCGCACTGCGCACGCTCACGCAGTACCCCGAGCGTGGCCCACCCGCCTCGCCACGCCAAAACCGTAACGCACAGCGCCGATGGCACCCCCCATTCACTGGCCCACTGCAGGATGGCCTGGTGGGGGTGAGCGGCAATCTTGTTGGCAACATCGGCAAAATGCATCGGCCCGAACCCCAGCCATGGCCTCTCGACGAGCATGTGCCAGGCCTGCCACCAGATCGGGCCGCGCCCCGACAGCGAGGTGGTGAGGCGATCGCCGGCAGCATTGGCGATCTCGATCCCCAGGTAATCCGCCAACACCGCAAACACCAGCCAATACAGCAACAACCCGCCAAGCACTGCGGCGAGTTGCCAACCCAACCAGCGTCGGCCCCATAGCCCCAGCACTGCCAACACCCCACCCGCCGCGCCCATGCCGAGCCAGGTGCCACGCGTGCCGCCGCCGATCGCGATCATCCACCACACGCACAGCAACGCAAACACTGCAGCTTTGAGCGAGCGGGAGAGCGTGGGGATCAACAAGGGCAGCGCCAGCAGCGGCAGGGTGAACGTCTGGAATTGACCGTAGAAGCGTTTGTTGGAAAAGCCCGACAGCAACAGGTCAGGATCCAGCGTCCGCTCGGCACCGGCGAACGCAAGCACGCCCGCATACACGTATTGAACCGACTTGATCAGGCACAGCAGCACCACCACCATGATCAAGACGCGATCCAAAGACTCGCCCCCGTGACGACGCAGCAAGGCAAACGCCACGGCAATCGCCCCGCAACTGACAAACAACGCCACTTCGGCAAACGCCCAGAGGGGCTGATGGGCCAGCGCTGATGACACCAGGCCCAGCACGATAATGAGCGTCAGGCCCAGTGCGGTGGGCCGGTCCGTCAACTGTTCAACGCGGAAGACCGACAGCCCGTACAGCACCGCGCAGAGCCCGACGGCGATCTGCATCGCCCGTTGCAAATCATGCCCACTGAACGGTGCACAAATCCCGACAACCAGCAGACACACCACTGTGACCAGAAAAATACTGCCGCGCTGCTGTACGGATAACGACATCGGCCACCTCTTACGTCCATGTTGTCAGTTCAGCACTTATGCCCCGTCGGCGCCGCAGCCCTTGGCGACATACTTTGCGTCGGCGGTGGTGGTGCATTTCCAACCGGTGGTGGCATTGCGCGTCAGGCTGATGGTCTTGCCCAGCACCGGCGCTGGAGCGTCGAGTATTTCGCAGCTGATAGAGCCCGCACCCGTGCCTACATCGCCTGCCACGTCGATCTTGCAGTTGGCTGTCGGGCTGGTGCCGCCGATCAATGCGAGGGTCGGTACGGTGCCCTGGTTGAGGGTGTCTTCGTACCCGGGTTTCAACGCAGTGATTTCAGCCAGGCCTGCGGTGAACTTGGCCTTGGCCTGGTGGGTGGTGTACATGGGCAGGCCAATGGTGGCCAAAATGCCAATGATTGCCACGACGATCAACAGCTCGATCAGGGTAAAACCTTTTTGACGTATCACATTCACTCTCCAGGATAGAACTCATGACAAGGCGCGTCCTGCGCCCCGTATTTTGCAGCGGCGCCAGTGTACTCATCCGCAGGCGGTCAAGCGCCTGCAAGACGCACATTCTGACATTTTATCCTGCACCGCCAGCGTGTCCGAAGTCGTCACCTGACTAAGCTATAAATCTTCGACGACCTCTGTGCGGAACCGTGACATGGACAACGCTGCAACGATCTACGCCTGGGAAGGCATCAACCGCAAAGGGCGCAGGGTGTCCGGACAAACCACAGGGCACAACCTTGCCCTGGTCAAGGCTCAGTTGCGCCGGCAAGGCATCAGCCCAGGGGCTGTGTACAAGAAATCCGCCTTGCTACCGAGCCTCGCGCCGTCGATCAAATCGGCGGACATCACCCTGCTTACTCGACAGCTGGCCACGCTGCTGAAGGCTGGAATCCCTCTTCTACAAGCCTTCGACATTATCGGTGAAGGCTTCGAAAGCCGCCCTGTGCGCGAGCTGGTGCAGGGGTTGAAACAGGCAATCGCCGCCGGCACCAGCCTGGCCGAGGCGCTGCGCAAACAACCGCGCTATTTCGATGAGCTGTACTGCAACCTGGTGGCCGCCGGTGAACAGGCTGGCGCACTTGAAACGCTGCTGGAGCGCGTGGCGATCCACCGCGAAAAGAGCGAGCAGCTACGGGCCAGGATCAAAAAGGCCATGACCTATCCGATCGCAGTCCTGGTGGTCGCCAGCCTGGTCACCGGCGTGCTGCTGATACAGGTAGTGCCACAGTTCCAGAGTTTGTTCGCCGGGGTCGACGGCAAGCTGCCCGAGTTTACCTTGCAGGTCATCGCCCTCTCCGAGTTCACGCAAAAAGCCTGGTGGGTCGTGGCCCTGGGCATGCTTGCCGGAGGCTTGGGGTGGCGCCAAGCGTATCGCACCTTCCCTGATTTTCGTCTGCGGGTAGACGCCGGTTTGTTGAAAGCGCCCCTGGCAGGCAAACTGCTGAAAAAATCCGCAGTGGCCCGCTACGCCCGTACGCTTTCCACCACCTTCGCCGCCGGTGTTCCATTGGTGCAGGCGCTGGATTCAGTGGCCGGCGCCGCAGGATCGGGGCCATTCAGACAGGCAATCGAGCACATGCGACATGATGTATCCACCGGTATGCAATTGAATCAATCCATGGCCGCCAGCGGCCTGTTTCCCGGCATGGCGATCCAGATGACGGCCATCGGCGAAGAGTCGGGCACGTTGGACCGCATGCTGGAAAAAGTCGCCAACCATTACGAGGCTGATGTGGACAACCTGGTCGATAACCTCACCAGCCTGATGGAACCGCTGATCATGGTGGTATTGGGGGGCATCGTCGGCGCGCTGGTGATCGCCATGTACCTGCCGGTCTTTCAGTTGGGGAGCGCGTTTTGAGCCTGCTATTGGTTGAGCAGCCCTGGGCTTTTGTGGCGATGGCCGGGGTGCTGGGGCTGATCGTCGGCAGTTTTCTCAACGTACTGGTGTGGCGCCTGCCGAAAATGCTCGAACGGGAATGGCGCGCCCAGGCCCACGAAGTGCTCGGCTTGCCCGCTGAGCCTGCCGGGCCGACCTACAACCTGATGCACCCCAACTCCTGCTGCCCGCACTGCAACCATCCGATACGCCCATGGGAAAATATCCCGTTGCTCAGTTACCTGTTTCTGCGCGGCCGCTGCGCCCATTGCCAAGGTCCGATCAGCGCCCGCTATCCACTCACTGAACTGGCGTGCGGGTTGATCTCGGCCTGGGTGGCCTGGCATTTCGGCTTTGGCTGGCAGGCGGGCGCGATGCTGGTGCTGAGTTGGGGCTTGTTGGCGATGAGCCTGATCGATGCCGACCATCAACTGTTGCCGGATGCGCTGGTGATGCCGCTGCTCTGGCTGGGACTGATCGTCAACGCGCTTGGCCTGCTGACTACGCTACCCGATGCCCTCTGGGGCGCGGTTATCGGGTACATGAGCCTGTGGAGCGTGTTCTGGCTGTTCAAGCTGACCACCGGCAAGGACGGCATGGGCCACGGCGACTTCAAGCTGCTGGCACTGCTCGGTGCCTGGGGTGGCTGGCAGATCCTGCCGATGACACTGCTGATATCGTCGCTGGTCGGGGTGTTCGTAGGCTTGATCCTGATGCGCCTGCGCAAGGCCCGGGCGTCGACACCGATGCCGTTTGGTCCGTATCTGGCAATTGCCGGCTGGATTGCATTGCTCTGGGGTGGTCAAATAACCGACTTCTATTTGCAGTCTGTCGGTTTCAGATGACCACTTCTGTTGCAACACCCTGGATTCTAGGCCTCACCGGCGGCATCGGCAGCGGTAAAAGCGCAGCGGCCCAGCACTTTATCGACCTGGGGATCGACCTGGTGGACGCCGACCACGCGGCGCGCTGGGTGGTCGAACCTGGCCGGCCGGCACTGGCGCGCATCGCCGAGCATTTTGGTGCCGGCGTGCTGCAGCCGGACGGCCAGTTGGACCGAGGGGCATTGCGCAAGCTGATCTTTGAAGTACCCGAAGAGCGCCGCTGGCTCGAAGCCTTGCTGCACCCGCTGATTGGCGATGAGATTCGTAGCCATCTGGCGCGCGCGAAGTCGCCTTACGCGATACTGGTGTCGCCGCTGCTGATCGAGTCTGGCCAGTACAGCATGACCCAGCGCATCCTGGTGATCGACGTGCCGCAATCGCTGCAGATTCAGCGTACCCTGCAGCGCGACGGCATCAGCGAACAACAGGTGCAGGCGATCCTCAAGGCCCAATCCAGCCGCGAAGACCGCTTGAACCATGCCGATGACGTGCTGGTCAACGACCAGGACCTTGCCTGGCTGCACAGCGAGGTCGAGCGACTGCACCACTTTTACCTTACTTTGCGTGGAGGCCGATCATGAGCCAACCCTTGACCGTCGACTGCCCAACCTGCGGCGCCCCCGTGGAATGGACAGCGACCAACCTCAACCGGCCGTTCTGCTCGGACCGCTGCAAACTCATCGACCTGGGCGCCTGGGCCGCTGAGGAACATAAGATTCCGGTGGCCCCGGATGCCGAAGACGAGCTGTTTTCCGAAGACCTTCCGCCGCGTCACTAAGGGCGCATAAAGGCATACTCCTGCTGGTCGTCGAGGTTTTCTGCAAGGTATTGCAGCTCGTCGGCCAGGTCTTCAAAGCTGCGCACGCCCTTGCTCTGCTGCACCACCGCGCTGAGCATGGCGCGCAGGGTCAAGCCTGGGTCGAAACCGATTTCCAGCGCCGCATCCTGGCTTCTGCGCAACTCCTGCCGCGCCCACTCGTACACACTCATGATCCGTGCTCCCGCCTTGCCTAGGAAAATTTGGCAGAGCATGGGCCTGCTCGGTCGGGCGGGATTTGATCTGGGTCAACGCTCTGAATCGCCGTCCTTCCAGGGTGCCGAGAGGTAGCGCGTGCGGTTGAAAGTCTCCAGCCATTCCGGGCAGAACACCACCAAGGCGCTGATGACCATGCCGTTGATGAAGGCTTCGGGAAAGATGATCAGCCACAGATAACCGACAAAATCCTCCAGCCATTCCGGCATGGCAAAACGGCCGTCGAGCCACAAAAGCCCCAGCCCTAGTAGCAAGCACAGCAGCGCCGACAGCGCGGCCGCGAAAAAACCGGAACAGAAGATATACACAAAGGGATTGCGTGGCTGCGCACGCTCGACCAGCAGCGCGCAGGCTTCGGTGACCAGCACCGGCAGCACGATCAGCAGCAGGCCGTTGACGCCAAGTGCTGCAAGGTCCTGGCGCCCCAGCGCCATCAGACCCAGCTGGGCGGCAAAGCCTCCGACGATGGCCAGGGGCCAATCCAGCAGCAGGGTCACGGCAGTCATGCCGATAAAGTGGTAGGACACCCCCGTATCAAAATCCCGCCGCACCAGCCAAAGCATGAACAACGCGAACACGGTGCCGAACAGCAGATGCTGGCGCCGTCGGTCGGCAAACAGTTCGACCCAAGGTGAACGCAAGATGGCCCACGCCACCACAGGTGCGTACAACAGCCAGCCGATGCCCATTGTTGTCGGCGCCAACATGGCGGCACTGATCACGGCAGTACTCCCCCTGCGTCGGACATTAGTCGGATGATCAGTCTACACCGACGTTTCACAAGGGTACTTCCTGCGGTCATCATTTGGGCGCTAAGCTGCTAGCTATGGATGACTCTGATTACTTGCGCCTGCTCACCGTAGCGGCCGAACAAGCCAATGCGTTCTTGTCCAATGCCCGCAAATGGGAGCGTGAGCGTTGGGTCTGCCAGCGCCTGCTGCAAGGCTTGAACGTGCCCTACCGGGCCGAAGAATTCCACGCCGCCGGGCAAGAGCCCCCGGATGTGCTGTTTCGCGATGCCAGCTTCGAGGTGTTTTTCGTGCTGGACGAGGGCCGACGCTTGAATGACGAATGGCGCGACGAGTTGCTGCGCCGACGCAGCGCGTTCTCCCTGAGCCAGTTGGTGCGTCGCGAAGCCAAGCCGCGACGCATCCCGGCCCATGAGTTCTTACTGCGCCTGGCGCCCACGCTGCGCAAGAAGGCCCATAACTACAAAGAGCGCGGCATGGACCTGGGGGAGCTGGATATCGTCGCCTTCACCAGCCTCAAGCGTGAAGTGCTCGACCTCAATAGCCACTTCCCGCCACCGACGGAATACCTGCGCCAGGGCTGGCGCTCACTGTCGCTGGTGGGGCCGACTTTCGCACGGGTGTTGTTCGCCCATCCGGATGCGCCGGATTTCTTGCGCAACAACCTGGGTCGCAGCATAGTGTTCGACGTGGGTATCAGCCTCTGAGCCCCCGGACTGTAACGTGGCGCCCTTTTGCAACGTCTACCTGACGAGGCCTTTATGACCAGCCGCCTGAACCCCGATGACCAACAGCATGTCGAAGAGTACCTGCAACTCTCCCAGAACCGAGTCGAGCGCAAGCCTTTCCGGCCGTGGCTGCTCCTTGGTGTGGTGTTGGCAGTGGTGATCGGCCTCGGCTTGCTGAGTCGCCTTTTGAGTTACCTGACGCTATGAGCTGCCTGGCGCTCGCGGGGGTAACTGCTCCGATTTCTTTTAGCCTTGCGAGATATCCCCATGACCCATCGTATTATTATCGTCGGCGGCGGCGCCGGCGGCCTGGAGTTGGCTACCCGCCTGGGTAAGACTCTGGGCAAGCGCGGCACCGCCAGCATCACGCTGGTGGACGCCAACCTGACCCATATCTGGAAGCCCTTGCTGCACGAAGTGGCAGCCGGTTCGCTGAACTCTTCCGAAGACGAACTCAATTATGTCGCCCAGGCCAAATGGAACCACTTCGAGTTCCAACTGGGGCGCATGAGCGGGCTCGACCGCGAACAGAAGAAGATCCAGCTGGCCGCCACCCTCGACGAAGAAGGCCGTGAGCTGGTGCCCGCGCGGGTACTGGGCTATGACAGCCTGGTGATCGCAGTCGGCAGCACTACCAACGATTTCGGTACCGAAGGCGCAGCGCAACATTGCCTGTTCCTCGACACCCGCAAGCAGGCCGAGCGCTTCCACCAGCAATTGCTCAACCACTACCTGCGCGCCCATGCCGGGCAGACGGATGTGGTGGAAAAAATCAGCGTCGCCATCGTCGGCGCAGGGGCTACGGGGGTCGAACTGGCCGCCGAACTGCATAACGCAGCCCATGAGCTGGCCGCCTACGGCCTGGACCGCATCAAGCCGGAAAACATGCACATCACCCTGATCGAAGCCGGCCCGCGGGTACTGCCTGCGCTGCCGGAGCGGATCGGCGTGCCGGTGCATAAAACCCTGGAGAAGCTTGGCGTGACGGTGCTGACCAACTCGGCGGTCAGCGAAGTGACTGCCGATGCGCTGATCACCAGCAGCGGCCAGGTCATCCCTGCGAGCCTCAAGGTATGGGCGGCCGGTATTCGCGCGCCGGGTTTCCTCAAGGACATCGATGGCTTGGAAACCAACCGAATCAACCAATTGCAAGTGCTGCCGACGCTGCAAACTACCCGCGACGAAAACATCTTCGCCTTCGGTGATTGCGCCGCCTGCCCGCAAGCGGGCACCGACCGTAATGTGCCACCACGGGCCCAGGCAGCTCACCAGCAAGCTTCACTGTTGGCCAAGTCGCTGAAATTGCGCATCGAGGGCAAGGATCTGCCGTCGTACAAGTACACCGACTATGGGTCGCTGATCTCGCTGTCGCGGTTCTCGGCGGTGGGCAACTTGATGGGCAACCTCACCGGCAGCGTAATGCTGGAGGGCTGGTTGGCGCGGATGTTCTACGTGTCGTTGTACCGCATGCACCAGATGGCGCTGTATGGGGTCTTCCGCACAGCGATGCTGATGCTGGGCAGCAAGATTGGGCGCGGGACTGAGCCACGTCTTAAATTGCACTGATAACTCGGTCTCGGATGGGACCTTGTAAAGGTGGGAGGGGGCTTGCCCCCTCCCACATTTGCTTTGCGGTGAGCTCAGGATTTACGCGCACAAAAAAAATCCCCGTATCTTTCGATACGAGGATTTTTAATATGGTCGGGGTAAGGGGATTCGAACTCCTGACATCCTGCTCCCAAAGCAGGCGCGCTACCGGACTGCGCTATACCCCGGTAAAAAAAAGGCGACCTTTCAGTCGCCTTCTTCGATCAGCGCTTTTGGCCTCTGATCTTAAGATTCGATTCCAGCGCTAACTGGTCTCAAAAATGGTGGGTCGTGTGGGATTCGAACCTACGACCAATTGGTTAAAAGCCAACTGCTCTACCAACTGAGCTAACGACCCAAATATGGTCGGGGTAAGGGGATTCGAACTCCTGACATCCTGCTCCCAAAGCAGGCGCGCTACCGGACTGCGCTATACCCCGGTTTTGAAATTGGCTCCGTGACCAGGACTCGAACCTGGGACCCAATGATTAACAGTCATTTGCTCTACCGACTGAGCTATCACGGAACTACATATTTCAAATGTACAACTTTTACTGCTGTGTAACCTTCTCTTCGACTTGCCCGTATCGCTACGTTCATGTGTCTGAGGCGCGCTATTCTACAATCTTAAAAACCCCTGTCAACCCTTTAAATTGCTTTTAAGACAATGATTTGCGCTTGTTTCTGATTTCTTCTTGGGGAGAAGAAACCCGTGGGCTGACGTTGCTGCGGGGCGCACTTTACAAGCCTTTGCCTTACAGTTCAACGCCCTATCGAAAAAAAAGGCCTCGCAATGCGAGGCCTTCTCTTATTACCCAGCAGTTGGGGCTCAGTGGAAGACGATTTCGTCGTTTTCCACCGTTGCCGTGACGCTGGTCCCTGGCATAAAGCTACCCGACAGGATCAGCTGGGCCAGCGGGTTCTCGATCCAGCGCTGGATCGCACGTTTCAACGGCCGTGCGCCATACACCGGGTCGTAACCCACCGCGATCAGCTTGTCCAACGCCTCCTGGCTCAGGTCCAGCGACAACTCGCGCTCGGTCAGACGGCCACGCAGACGACCCAGTTGGATCTCGGTGATGCCCGCAATCTGATCCCGTGCCAAAGGCTCAAAGATCACCACTTCATCGACACGGTTAATGAATTCCGGGCGGAAGTGCGTGGTCAACGCATCCATCACCGCCGCACGCTGGGCTTCACGGTCGCCCACCAATTCCTGGATCTGCGCCGAGCCCAGGTTGGAGGTCATCACGATCACCGTGTTGCGGAAGTCCACCGTACGCCCGTGGCTGTCGGTCAGGCGGCCATCCTCCAGCACTTGCAAGAGGATGTTGAACACATCCGGGTGCGCCTTCTCGACCTCATCCAGCAGGATCACCGAGTAAGGCTTACGCCGCACGGCTTCGGTCAGGTAACCACCCTCCTCGTAGCCCACATAGCCTGGTGGAGCGCCAATCAGGCGAGCCACCGAGTGCTTCTCCATGAACTCAGACATGTCGATTCGCACCATGGCCTCTTCAGTATCAAAGAGGAACTCGGCCAAGGCCTTGCACAGCTCGGTCTTACCCACACCGGTCGGGCCGAGGAACATGAACGAGCCGCTCGGACGATTCGGGTCGGACAAACCGGCCCGGGAGCGCCGCACCGCATTGGACACCGCCACCACGGCCTCTTCCTGACCGATGACACGCTGGTGCAACAGGCTTTCCATTTTCAGCAGCTTGTCGCGCTCGCCTTCGAGCATCTTCGACACCGGGATACCGGTCCACTTGGAGACGACTTCGGCAATTTCTTCCTCGGTCACCTTGCTGCGCAGCAACTGGTTCTCGCTTTTGCCGTGCTGGTCGACCATCTGCAGGCTGCGCTCCAGGTCCGGGATCACCCCGTACTGCAACTCAGCCATGCGGTTCAGGTCGCCTTTACGGCGGGCAGCTTCAAGTTCCTGCCGCGACTGCTCGATCTTTTGCTGGATCTGGGCAGAGCCCTGTACTTCGGCTTTTTCCGAGGTCCAGATTTCTTCCAGGTCCGAATACTCACGTTCCAGACGGACGATTTCTTCCTGGAGTTTTTCCAGGCGTTTCTTCGCCGCGTCGTCTTCTTCTTTCTTCAGGGCCTGGGACTCAACTTTCAGTTGAATCAGGCGCCGGTCCAGACGGTCGAGCACTTCCGGCTTGGAGTCGATTTCCATGCGGATACGGCTGGCCGCCTCGTCAATCAAGTCGATGGCCTTGTCGGGCAATTGACGGTCGGTGATATAGCGATGGCTCAATTTGGCCGCCGCAATGATCGCGCCGTCGGTGATCGCCACCTTGTGGTGGACCTCATAACGCTCTTTCAGGCCACGCAGGATGGCGATGGTGTCTTCTTCGCTCGGCTCTTCCACAAGCACTTTCTGGAAGCGACGCTCAAGGGCCGCGTCCTTTTCAATGTACTGGCGGTATTCGTTGAGCGTGGTCGCACCGACGCAGTGCAACTCACCGCGCGCCAAAGCGGGTTTGAGCATGTTGCCGGCGTCCATCGAACCTTCGCCTTTACCGGCACCGACCATGGTGTGCAGTTCGTCGATAAACAGAATGATCTGCCCTTCCTGCTTCGACAGCTCATTGAGCAGGGATTTCAGGCGTTCTTCGAACTCGCCACGGAACTTGGCACCGGCGATCAACGACCCCATGTCCAGGGACAGCAGGCGCTTGCCTTTGAGGCCGTCCGGCACTTCTCCGTTGATGATGCGCTGGGCCAGCCCTTCGGCAATCGCGGTTTTACCCACGCCAGGCTCACCGATCAATACCGGGTTGTTCTTGGTACGACGTTGCAGCACCTGGATGGTGCGACGGATTTCATCGTCACGGCCGATTACCGGGTCAAGCTTGCCCTCTTCGGCGCGCTTGGTCAGGTCAACGGTGTATTTATCCAGGGCCTGGCGCGACTCCTCGTGGTTGGGGTCGTTCACCGCATCGCCGCCACGCAGGTTGTTGATGGCGTTTTCCAGGGCTTTCTTGCTCACGCCCTGACCCAGCAACAACTTGCCGAGCCTGCTGTTCTCGTCCATGGCGGCGAGCAGCACCAGTTCACTGGAGATGAACTGGTCACCTTTCTGCTGGGCCAGGCGGTCTGCCTGGTTGAGCAGGCGCGCCAGATCCTGCGACATATTCACGTCGCCGGTAGGATTTTGGATTTTCGGCAGTTGGTCGAGCTCTTTGCTCAACTCCTTGCGCAGGCTGTTGACGTCAAAGCCCACCTGCATCAGCAAGGGTTTGATAGAACCACCTTGCTGTTCCAGAAGCGCCTGCATCAAGTGCGCAGGCTCAATGGCCGGGTGGTCGAGGCCCACCGCCAAGGATTGAGAGTCAGACAGTGCCAACTGCAATTTGCTGGTTAAACGATCAATACGCATTAGTCACCTTCCTTTTGAGCAGGCCGGAGCTATAAAACATCCTGAATGAAGAAACCTGCCAGATACCCCTATAGATGGGGAGGATTCTGCAAGATTCAAGCGAGCGATGGTCGATATGGACCGGGTTTGACCCAGGTCAAGAGAGTCTAGCGTTCAAGCCAGATAAGCGAGGCGAAACGTCCGGTGCGGGGGCTGCGCCGGTAGGAAAAGAAGCGCGGGTCGGTCACCGTGCAGAACCCACCACCATAAACAGCCATGACACCGCGCGCGGCGAGACGCAAGCGGGCGAGCTTATAGATGTCGGCCATGAACTTGCCGGGGTTGCGGCTGGGCACAAAGGCTTCGGCAGTGGCCGGCAGTTGCTGCATGAAGGCTTCACGCACTTCCGGGCCGACTTCAAAAGCTTGCGGACCAATCGCCGGGCCGAGCCAGACCAATACGTCATCAGGCTGGGCATCGAGGCTTTCGAACGCCGCCTCCAGGACGCCCGCCGCCAGCCCACGCCAACCGGCATGAGCAGCAGCCACACGGGTACCAGCACGGTTGCAGAACAACGCAGGCAGGCAATCGGCGGTCATGGAGGTGCAGGCGATGCCGGGGGTGCTGGTCCAGCTGCCATCCGCTTCGGCGGTGCGCAACGGATCGGCCTCAACCACGGTGATTCCGTGGACTTGGCGCAACCAGGCAGGCTGTATGTCGAATACATCGGTCAGACGACGGCGATTTTCAAGGACGGCCTCCAGGCTGTCCTCGACATGATCGCCCAGGTTGAGGCTGTCGAACGGCGCCAGGCTGACGCCGCCCGCACGCGTAGTGACGCAGGCTTTGACCTGGGCCGGCGCGGGCCAGTCAGGTATCAGCCAGTCACTCACCCGACAAACGCCTCGCGATCCTGCTTGAGCAACGACAACAACCAGACCAGATCGTCCGGCAGAGGCGATTCCCAGCTCATCCGCTTACCGCTCGTCGGATGGTCCAGCTCCAGGAAGCGTGCGTGCAGTGCCTGGCGCGGGAAGGTTTTCAACGACTCAACCATGGTTGCGCTGGCCGCCGGTGGAATACGGAAGCGCCCACCGTAGGCCGGATCACCGACCAACGGGAAGTTGATATGCGCCATATGGACGCGAATCTGGTGGGTACGCCCGGTCTCCAGCTTGACCCGCACATGGGTGTGGGAGCGAAAACGCTCGAGCACACGATAGTGGCTCACGGCCTGCTTGCCGCCCTCCATCACCGCCATACGCTGGCGCTGCTGGCCGTGACGACCGATTGGCGCGTTGATCTTGCCACCCGCCACCACCACGCCGATCACGATGCATTCGTAGATCCGGCTGACGCTGCGGCTCTGCAATTGTGTGACCAACTGCGTCTGAGCCTGAATGGTCTTGGCCACCACCATCAAGCCGGTGGTGTCCTTGTCCAGACGGTGCACGATGCCGCAGCGCGGGACGTTGATGATGTCCGGCACATGGTGCAACAGGGCATTGAGCAAGGTGCCATCAGCGTGCCCGGCCGCCGGGTGAACCACCAGGCCTGCGGGTTTGTTGATGACCAGGATGTCGTCGTCTTCATAGACGATATCCAGCTCGATGTCTTGGGCGACCCATTCTCCCTGGGCTTCCTGCTCGGCAGTCAGCTCAAGAATCGCACCGCCATGGACTATGTCTCGCGGGCGGATAACCGCTCCATCCACAGTCAGGCGGCCGTCTTTGATCCAGGCGGAAAGGCGCGAGCGCGAGTGCTCAGCGAATAATTGTGCGGCGACTTGATCGAGGCGTTGGCCGCCCAATTCGGACGGCACCTCTGCGCGAAGTTCAATTTTATCGGACATGCTCAGACTAGGCGTGGCGTAGCCTTTGGTTTCGGCTGCGCGCTTGTGGTTAAATACGGCGTCTTTTGCCCCGAGGCTTTCAACGGGGCGCTCATCATAACAGGACGGCCCCGCCCAAGACAGCGGCCGTCATAGGGACGCAAGCCGCCATGCAAGTGAAACACCTGCTGCTGATCGCCATCCTCGCCATGACTGCTGCTTGCTCGTCAACAAAGGACGTCGTCGACGAAAACCTGAGCGAAGCCGAGTTGTACCAACTGGCTCAGAAAGACCTGGACAACAATAGCTACACCAGCGCCACAGCGAAGCTGAAGGCACTGGAGTCGCGCTATCCGTTCGGGCGTTATGCCGACCAGGCCCAGCTCGAACTGATCTACGCCAACTACAAGAACGCCGAGCCGGAAGCCGCCAAGTCCGCCGCCGAGCGTTTCATCCGCCTGCATCCGCAGCACCCGAACGTCGACTACGCCTACTACATGAAGGGCCTGACTTCGTTCGACCAGGACGTCGGCCTGCTGGCGCGCTTCCTGCCGCTGGACATGACCAAGCGTGACCCGGGCGCTGCCCGCGACTCCTACAACGAGTTCGCCCAGCTGACCAGCCGCTACCCCAACAGCCGCTACGCGCCGGACGCCAAGCAGCGCATGATCTACCTGCGCAACCTGCTGGCGTCCTACGAGATCCACGTGGCCCACTACTACCTGACGCGTCAGGCCTACGTAGCAGCCGCCAACCGTGGCCGTTATGTTGTCGAAAACTTCCAGGAAACCCCCTCCGTGGGTGACGGCCTGGCCGTGATGACCGAGGCTTACCAGCGTCTGCACCTGGACGAGCTGGCCAGCACCAGCCTGGAAACCCTCAAGCTCAACTACCCGGACCACCCAAGCCTGAAAGACGGCCAGTTCGTGCCTCAGGTTGCTGAAGCCGACAACCGTTCGTGGCTGAGCAAGTACACCCTGGGCCTGATCGAGTCCCGTCCACCGCTGCCGCCGGGCGAAACCCGCGCCAACCAGGACGTGATCAAGCAGTTCCAGGACGCCAAGGAAGCCATTCCTTCGGAGCTCAAGCCTCACGACGAGAACGGCGACGTAATCGAAGAGGAAGAGCCACAAGCTCAGGGCAACAACCAGGATCGCTCGTGGTTCAGCTACATGACCTTCGGTGTGCTCGACTGATTGCACCCTGCGTCATCAAAAAGGAGCCTTTCGAGGCTCCTTTTTTGTGGGCGGTATTATTGCGCTGTGCGCCTGACACGTCCTTGGCTAAACTGGCGCATTCCTCGTCGAGAAACTGCCCATCATGCTTCGTTTATTGTTCTGGATTGCCGTCATTGCCGCCGCAGTATGGTTCTGGCGCAAATTCAAAAGCCCGGCCGCTAAACAGCAACGCGCCAGTGAACCTGGCGCTGCCCTGATGGTGCGCTGCGCCCACTGCGGCGTGCACTTGCCGCAGGATCGCGCCTTGAGCTCACGCCAGGAGTGGTATTGCACCCAGGCGCACTTGGAGCAAGGGCCGAAGTCTATCCAGCGTTGATCCGACCTTCGGGCGCATAAGGCGCCGGGTCGATGATCGGCGCACGCATCAGCAGCAAATCGGCAAACAACTGGCAGGACGCCGGCGCGAGCACCAGGCCGTTGCGGTAATGCCCGCAGTTGAGCCACAACCCCTTGAAGCCCGGTACCGGGCCGATGTAAGGAATGCCCTCCGGCGAACCGGGGCGCAATCCGGCCCAATGCCCGACGACTTCGGCGTCCGCCAGCGCGGGAATCAACTCCACCGCTGACGCCTTGAGGCTTTCAAGCGCCTTGTCGGTGGGCGTCTTATCGAAACCTTCATGCTCCAGGGTACTGCCGATCAGGATATGCCCGTCACGCCGAGGGATTGCATAACGCCCCTTGGCCAGCACCATGCTCGACAAGAAGTCCGAGGCGCATTTGTACAGAATCATCTGGCCTTTGACTGGCTCCACCGGAAGCGACAAACCCAGGGTGCCAAGCAACTCACCGCTCCAGGCTCCCGCCGCCAGTACCACCTGGTCGCCAAGAACCGGGCCCTGCGCCGTGTTCACACCCACCACGCTACCGGCGTCCACGACAAACCCGGTCACTTCGCACTGCTCATGAAGGGTCACGCCGGGTAACGCCAGCAGCGCTGCCTTGAGGGATTTGACCAAGCGCGGGTTGCGCACATTGGCGACGTTGGCCATATAGATCGCCTGGGAATACCCGCCCCCCAGCACCGGAACAGCGTCATGGGCGGCCGAGATGTCCACTTTACTCAGTGGACGGCCTTCCCGTGCCGCCCAGGCCAGGGCTTCGGCTTCATCGTCCAGGTCCAGCCAGTACAGCCCTGTGGTGTGCACCTCTGGGTCGACACCCGTCGCAGCAAACAAGTGCTCCGCCAGTTGTGGATAAAAATCCTGTGACCAATGGGCCAGCGCCGTGACCGCCGGGCTATAGCGCCACGGATACAAGGGCGAGACGATGCCACCACCGGCCCAGGATGACTCCTGCCCCAATCCCGCGCGCTCCAGCAGCACAACCGCCTGCCCTTGGGTGGCCAGGTTGAATGCCGTCAACAAGCCGATGACTCCGCCACCGACAATCACCACTTGCTGTTGCTTAGCCATCATTTGATCCAGCCGATAAATAGGAACAAGCGCGCCCGGCGCCCAATCATCCAGAACCCTCATCATTGCCCCCAGCACAGCTTGCGGGACATGTCAGGTGCAGCGCCCGGATTCGTCCGCGCGCCCGTGCCGGTCAGGCCGAAGTCGCCGCAAGGGTCGCCGGCCATCACCGAATCGACGACCGGCGTGGCCAGCAGCTGAAAATCCTGGGGGTTCAATGCAGCGGTGATTCTATAGCGATCATTGCCCCCACTGACGCTGCTTGCGTCAATAAAAGTGCCGTTCCTCGCATAAAATCGCTCCAGGTAGTGAGCCTGCTCGGTCAATAGCGCGACGATCTCAGCGCGATACACCTTTTTGAGGTGGCCGGTATACCCAGGGTAAGCAATCCCGGCCAGGACCGCGGCAATCGCCACGGCGATGAGTAGCTCGATCAGGGTAAAGCCTTGGCTGTCCATGCCCATTCAAATTGCTCCTTATGTGCGTCTATTGAAGTTGTCGCCATGCCACTCGCCGAAAACGCGAATTGCCCTCCTGTTCTGTCCGCGCGTAGACGCTCTCCAATACTGTGCGCAATTGGCCGCTTAGCCCGACTGCCGTCACTCGATATACCGCCGCCGGCGTTTGCGGTGGCAGGTGCGCCAGCCCTACAGCCGGCCCCAGGAATTGAATGCCGTACAGACCGCCTGTCAGTGCAACCCAGGTGACGCCCGAACCAGGGTCCACTCCGGGCGCAAGCACCGAAAAGGCCGCCTGCGGTGGCGCACAGGTGATAATCGACCGGCACAAGGGCAGTGTCGAAAATGACTGTTGTATCGCTGACTCTCCGCGCCTCAAGCCACTCTCGGCACTTTGCAGCGACTGATTACGGTGCCAGAGGCTGCCCGTGATCTTTTGCTGAATGACCGCGCCCTGCATCGATGACAAACCGATCAGCGACAACAGCAACAAGAACACCAGGCTGATCAGCAGCACCATGCCGGCCTGGCGGAAACGAATCGCCTTTGTGAGCACCATGGCCGCCCTACCCCACACGGTTACGCAACGCCGCCACGACGCTGTAGGTTTGATCTTTGACCCGGCCGGCCGGGTCTTGCAGGGTCATCAGGATGCGCACACTGCGTATCAGCGACGCGTCGGCCGGCCTGGCGTCGTAGCGCTCCACCTCCATCGAGGTGGGCTTGGCGGCCACGCCAAAACTGAGATCGAACGCCTGCACGTTATCCACCAGTACCGCCTTGGCGGGCGAGGCAGGCGTGCTGACCTTCAATTGGCCCGCTTCGAAGGTGTAGGTCAGTTGACGCAGTGCAAAACGGATCTGTCCGGGGGCAGGCGCGGGGGCGTTTCCGGTATAGGCCTGGGCGGTCCCGGTGCAATCGGACAACACCGTCCAGTCCGGCTTACCATTCCCATCGCCGACATCCGTGGTCACCAGCGTCAGCGATTGTGCATCCCCCCCGACGCTCCAGCTGACCGGCCGATCAAAAGCCGGTGGAGCATTCTCGATAAACCCGGTGGCCAAACAGCCAAACATGCCCGCCTGACGGATATCCTGGAGCATCTTGCCCAGCACAAACCGCGCATCATCCTGCAGTAACAGAGCGGCCTGCTGGCTGGAGTGGGTGATGTTGGCGTTGATCGCCACCTGGCTGACACCGAGGACCAGCACCAACCCCAAGGCCAGAGCCAGCAGCAACTCCACCAGGCTGAAACCTCGAGCTCGCCGCCTCACTGCGCCACCGCCGGCTCATCGGCTATGCGGCTGGTCAGGGTGAAGGTTTCCCGGGCACCCGGCCTGTTTGTGCCTCGACTGTCGTCCCAGCTGATACTGACGACCACCTCACGCCCACTGACCGACACCGAGCCTTTGGCGCTCTCCCCGGCAAATCCGAGAATATTGGCCTCGAAATCGTGCAGGTCCAGGTCGCGCACGTTGGCGGTAGCGGTATTGGCCAGCGCACGCTCAGCTCGGCCCCACGTGTAATCGGCGGCGGCATTGGCGCGGATTCGGTCGAGCATGTCGTAGGCAATGAAACTGGCCTGACTGGTCATTCTGGAACTGTCCGTGTATTTGAGCGCATTGAGCTGGATCACCGCCGCGCCCAGCAGGCCGATGGCCAGAATCAGTACCGAGACCAGCACCTCGATCAGCGTCATGCCGGCTTGTTGCCGGGTTAAGGCGTGGGGCAAACAGGTATTCGTGCAGACAAGCATTACCGTCGTCATCCGTGTCGAGGTCCGAAAAAAAGCAGGTGAAACCTGCTGTGCGGCCCAAGACTAGCGCCGGTTTTTCGCCTGCGCTGCTCCAGGAACAAAGGGAAATACTTTGGACATAAAGGCCATCATTCAACGCTATCGCTTGAGCGCTATACCTAGGGCTGCACCCACATCCACGGAGGGATGACACATGCAGCAACGAGGCTTCACCCTGATCGAACTGCTGCTCGGACTGATCGTGAGTGGCATCCTGGCCAACCTGGCAGTGCCCAGCTTCAAGAGCCTGTTGGAATCACAGCAGCGATACAGTGCGGCGCAATCCTTGGCCGGCGGGCTACGCTACGCACGCGCCGAGGCCGTCGCACGCAACCGCCCGGTGGTCATTCACGCATTGGAAGATGATTGGAGCCTGGGTTGGCGGGTAATCGTGGACGTCAGCGGACGCGGCCACTTGGACGATGACAACCCGGTGCTGCTGGAGCGCCAAGACAGTGGACGGGGTCCGATCGTGGGCAATGGACCGCTCAAGAGCCAGGTTCGCTTCAGCGGCCTGGGCGAGCCGATATTTTCAGGCGGCGGATTCCGTGCCGGCACTGTGCATGTGTGCGCCAGGGAGCAGGCGCAGAGCCTGCATCAGATCGTGCTGGCGCCCAGCGGGCGGATCAGCCTGCGCAGCGACAGTGCCGAGCAGGCGCTGTGCCGGAATCAATCCGGCAGCCGGGCACTCAGAGCAATGAGCGAACCCGCAGTTCCTTGGGCATGGAGAACGTGATGTTCTCCTCGCGACCGGCCAGTTCATCAGCACCAGTCGCCCCCCAGGCGTGCAGTTGCTGGATAACACCGCGCACCAGCACTTCGGGGGCCGAAGCGCCTGCCGTGATGCCGATACGCTCGACCCCATCGAACCAGCTGCGCTGCATGTCTTCAGCGCCGTCGATCAGGTACGCAGGCGTTGCCATGCGCTCAGCCAACTCACGCAGGCGGTTGGAGTTGGAGCTGTTGGGGCTGCCGACAACCAGGACCACATCGCATTCATCGGCCAGTTGCTTGACCGCGTCCTGTCGGTTCTGGGTGGCGTAGCAGATATCGTCCTTGCGCGGCCCGCCGATGGCCGGGAAGCGACTGCGCAGCGCGTCGATCACGCGGCTGGTGTCGTCCATGGACAGGGTGGTCTGGGTCACGAATGCCAGGCGCTCGGGGTTCTGCACCTGCAGGTTGGCGACGTCTTTTTCGTCTTCCACCAAGTAAATGGCGCCGCCATTGCTGGCGTCGTACTGGCCCATGGTGCCTTCGACTTCCGGGTGGCCGGCGTGGCCGATCAGGATGCACTCGCGACCGTCACGGCTGTAGCGTGCGACCTCGATATGGACCTTGGTGACCAGTGGGCAGGTGGCATCGAAGACTTTCAGGCCACGGCCTGCCGCTTCGGTACGCACTGCCTGGGACACACCGTGGGCGCTGAAAATGACGATAACGTCATCCGGCACCTGGTCCAGCTCTTCGACAAAGATGGCGCCGCGGGCGCGCAGGTCTTCGACCACGAATTTATTGTGGACGACTTCATGGCGCACATAAATCGGCGGCCCGAAGACTTCCAGGGCGCGGTTGACGATTTCAATCGCCCGGTCCACGCCAGCGCAGAAGCCACGGGGGTTGGCGAGTTTGATTTGCATGCTGTGCCTCGTGTCTTGCAGCCGTTTTGGGTCAGGCGTGACGCTAACCCAACTGACAATGAAGATCAAAGGTGGGAGGGGGCTTACCCCCGATGGCGGTGGGTCAGTCACAGATGTACTGACTGACACTCAGCTATCGAGGGCAAGCCCCCTCCCACATTTTCTGAACTGCGTCGTTGATCAGATCGCTTTAACGTCGATGATTTCAACGTCGAACGTCAAGGTTTTACCGGCCAACGGGTGGTTGAAGTCGATGGTCACTTGCGCGTCATCGAAGGTTTTCACCACACCGGGCAGCTCGGTATTCGCCGCATCGTTGAAGATCACCAGCAGGCCTTCCGACAAGTCCATGTCCTGGAACTGCGAACGCGGGATGATCTGCACGTTTTGCGGGTTGGGCTGGCCAAAGGCGTTTTCCGGCAGGATCTGCAAGGTGCGCTTGTCGCCCGCCTTGAAGCCGAACAGAGCCGCTTCGAAACCCGGCAGCAGGTTGCCATCACCGACCTTGAAGGTCGCCGGGGCTTTGTCGAACGTGCTGTCGACCGTGTCGCCATTCTCCAGGCGCAATGCAAAATGCAAAGTGACTTCCGTGTTCTGGCCGATACGTTGCTCAGCCAATACCTGATCAGTCATTGACGGTCTCTCCGGTTTTCTTGCTTTTGAACATATCCAACGCCAGCATGATTGCACCGACGGTGATGGCGCTGTCGGCAAAGTTGAACGCCGGGAAGTAATGGCGGTTCTGCCAATGCACCAGAATGAAGTCGATCACATGGCCCAAGGCAATGCGGTCGTACAGGTTGCCCAGCGCGCCGCCCAGCACCAGTGCCAGGGCAACGGCCAGCCAAGTGTCATCGCGACCAAGGCGCTTGAGCCATACCACCAGCACCCCACTGACCACCAAGGCGATCACAGCGAACAACCAGCGCTGCCAGCCACCACCGTCAGCCAAAAAGCTGAAAGCGGCGCCGGTGTTGTAGGCCAGGGTCCAGCTGAAGTAATCCGGGATCACCACGATTTGCTGGAACATCTCCAGGGAACCCTCGAAATGAGCCTTGCTGACCTGGTCGATGACCAGGACCAGCACGCTCAGTACGAGCAAGCCCAAACGTCCGAAACGGCTGGAAGCGTTAGGCATAGTGACGAACCTCACCAGCACCCGAGATGTTGTCGACACAACGACCACAGATTTCCGGATGCTCAGGGTTCACGCCGACATCTTCGCGGCAGTGCCAGCAACGGGCGCACTTAGGGAAGGCCGACTTGACCACTTTGAGCTTGAGGCCCGGCACTTCGGTCGCCACCGCATCCGCCGGGGCCTGGGCAAAGGGTGCCAGGCTCGCGGTGGAGGTGATCAGCACGAAGCGCAGCTCGTTGCTCAGCTTGGCCAGGTCGGCAGTCAGGCCTTCCTCGGCGAACAGGGTGACTTCGGCTTGCAGGTTGCCACCGACGGCCTTGGCCGCACGCTGTACTTCCAGCTCCTTGTTCACCGCGACTTTGACAGCCATCACGCCTTCCCAGTACTCGCGGCCAAGCTCGAAGTCGGCCGGCAGTTCGGTCAGGCCTTCGTACCAGGTGTTGAGCATCACCGACTCGTTACGCTCGCCCGGCAGGTATTCCCACAGTTCGTCGGCGGTGAAGGCCAGGATCGGCGCGATCCAGCGCACCAGCGCTTCGGAGATGTGGTACAGCGCGGTCTGCGCCGAACGGCGCGCCTTGCTGTTGGCGCCGGTGGTGTACTGGCGGTCCTTGATGATGTCGAGGTAGAAACCACCCAGCTCCTGCACGCAGAAGTTGTGGATCTTCGAGTACACGTTCCAGAAACGGTATTCGCCGTAGTTTTCCTGCAACTCACGCTGCAGCAACAGGGTACGGTCCACGGCCCAACGGTCCAGGGCGAGCATGTCCTCGGCCGGCAGGATGTCGGTGGCCGGGTTGAAACCGGTCAGGTTCGACAGCAGGAAGCGTGCGGTATTACGGATACGACGGTAGGCATCGGCGCTACGAGCAAGGATCTGGTCGGACACGGCGATTTCGCCCGAGTAATCGGTCGAGGCGACCCACAGACGCATGATGTCGGCGCCCAGGGTGTCGTTGATCTTTTTCGGCTCGATCACGTTCTTCAGCGACTTGGACATCTTGCGGCCCGTCTCGTCGACGGTGAAGCCGTGGGTCAGCAGTTCGCGGTACGGCGCGTGGTTGTCGATGGCGCAACCGGTCAGCAGCGACGAGTGGAACCAGCCACGGTGTTGGTCGGAGCCTTCCAGGTACAGGTCGGCACGCGGGCCGGTTTCGTGACCCATCGGGTGCGAGCCGCGCAGCACGTGCCAATGAGTGGTACCCGAGTCGAACCATACGTCGAGGGTGTCGCTGATCTTGTCGTACTGCGGCGCTTCATCGCCCAGCAGCTCGGCAGCGTCCATTTTGAACCAGGCTTCGATGCCTTCCAGTTCAACGCGCTGGGCCACTTCTTCCATCAGCTCAACGGTACGTGGATGCAACTCGCCGCTTTCCTTGTTCAGGAAGAACGGGATCGGCACGCCCCAGTTACGCTGGCGGGAGATGCACCAGTCCGGACGGTTGGCGATCATCGAGTGCAGGCGCGCCTGGCCCCAGGCCGGGACGAACTGGGTGTCTTCGATGGCCTTGAGCGAGCGTACACGCAGGGTGTCGCCACTGGTCGGTTCTTTGTCCATGCCGATAAACCACTGCGCGGTGGCGCGATAGATCAGCGGGGTCTTGTGGCGCCAGCAGTGCATGTAGCTGTGCTTGATGGTTTCGGTGTGCAACAGCGAACCGACTTCCGACAACTTGTCGATGATCGAATCATTGGCCTTGAAGATGAATTGGCCACCGAAGAACTCCAGCGACGGTGCGTACACACCATTGCTCTGCACCGGGTTTAGGATGTCATCGTTGACCATGCCGTAGGCTTTGCAGGTCACGAAGTCGTCCACGCCATAAGCTGGCGCGGAGTGAACGATACCGGTGCCGGCGCCCAGTTCAACGTAGTCCGCCAGGTACACCGGCGACAGACGGTCATAGAACGGGTGACGGAAGTTGATCAGTTCCAGCGCGGAGCCGGTGGTGGTCGCAATCACCGAACCTTGCAGTTCATAGCGAGCCAGGCAGGCCTCGACCATTTCCTCGGCCAGCACCAGCAGGCGATCACCGACGTCCACCAGGGCGTAGGTGAATTCCGGGTGCACGTTCAGCGCTTGGTTGGCCGGGATGGTCCACGGGGTGGTGGTCCAGATCACGATGGCCGCCGGCTTGCTCAGGGTTGCCAGGCCAAAGGCCTCGGCCAGCTTGGCGTCGTCGGCGACCGGGAAGGCCACGTCGATGGTCGAGGACTTCTTGTCTTCGTACTCGACTTCCGCTTCGGCCAGGGCCGAACCGCAGTCGAAGCACCAGTTCACGGGCTTTAGGCCCTTGAACACAAAACCGCCTTTGACGATTTCGGCCAAGGCACGGATTTCACCGGCCTCGTTCTTGAAGTTCATGGTCTTGTAGGGGTTATCCCACTCGCCCAACACGCCGAGGCGGATGAATTCGGACTTCTGCCCTTCGATCTGCTCAGTGGCGTAGGCGCGGCACAGCTCGCGGGTTTTATCCGCGCCCAGGTTCTTGCCGTAGGTCACTTCGACTTTGTGTTCGATCGGCAGGCCGTGGCAGTCCCAACCCGGAACATACGGCGCGTCGAAGCCCGACAGGGTCTTCGAGCGCAGGATCATGTCCTTGAGAATCTTGTTCAGCGCATGACCGATGTGAATCGTGCCGTTGGCATAAGGAGGGCCGTCGTGCAGGACGAATTTCGGACGATCCTTGCCAATCTCGCGCAACTTTCCGTACAGGCCAATACTGTCCCAGCGCTGCAGGATCTGCGGTTCGCGCTGTGGCAGGCCGGCCTTCATTGGGAAGGCGGTGTCCGGAAGGTTTAGCGTGGCTTTATAGTCGGTCATTTAAGGCTCTTCGGTTAGCGATGGGCGCTAGGTGCGGCTAGTGCACGGGCGGCGGCGACATCCGCATTGATCGCCGTTTTCAACGCCTCAAGGGAGGCGAAACGCTGCTCTTCACGCAGCTTCTGGTGGAAAACCACCGTCAAACGCCGGTCATACAGATCACCGGCAAAATCCAACAGATGCACTTCCAGGTGGGCCTTGCCATCACCTGCAACCGTGGGCCTGACGCCTATGTTGGCGACTCCCGGCCACGATTGGCCGTCGATGTCGACGCTCACCAGGTAAACCCCGGTCAGCGGCACACGGCGGCGCTTGAGTTGCACGTTGGCGGTTGGCGTGCCCAATTGGCGCGCCAGCTTCTGGCCGTGCAGGACCCGTCCGGCAATGCGGAACGGGCGGCCGAGCAAACGCTCGGCCAAGGCGAAGTCGGCAGCGGCCAGGGCGTTACGCACCTGGGTACTGCTCACGCGCAGGCCGTCCAGTTCGACGGTTTGCGCGGCTTCGACGGTAAACCCCTGGTTGACGCCGGCATGCTGCAGGAAATCGAAATCCCCGACGCGGTCGCAACCAAAGCGGAAGTCGTCACCGACCTCCAAATGCTGCACACCCAGGCCGTCGACGAGGATGCGGTCGACGAACTCGGCAGCGCTCAGGCTTTGCAAACGCTGGTTAAAAGCCAGGCAGAGAACGCGGTCTACACCCTCTTCAGCCAGCAGTTGCAGCTTGTCTCTGAGACGTGCGAGCCGGGCCGGCGCTGTCTCGGGCGTGAAGTATTCCCGCGGCTGCGGTTCGAAAATCACCACGCAGCTGGGCACGCCCAACTCGACCGCACGCTCGCGCAGCCTGGCCAGGATAGCCTGGTGGCCACGGTGAACACCGTCAAAGTTGCCAATAGTGGCGACGCAGCCCCGATGCTCGGGGCGCAGGTTGTGGAGACCTCGAACCAGCTGCATAACGCGCTTCTTGCTCATAAAGTGGTCGATTATAACCACACCCGGCCTCGGACGACAGGCAACAGCACAGGCCAAATGGATCGAATCGATAAAACAACGGTTTTATCGCGGCAAACTCTCTAGCTCAGTGACTTGCGATTGAAATCGCGCAGGCGGAAGCCTTGCAGCAGCAACATCCCGAAGTACACCACCACACCGGCGACTACCAGCACGCCAAGGCGCAGGAAGCGCTCCAGCATATGGCCTTCGTCCCAGGCGGGCATGAAATGCATCAGGCCAAGCAACACTGCCGACATCGCGCCCACCGCCACCACCAGCTTGAGGGCGAACATCCCCCAGCCTGGCTGAGGCTGGAACATTTGCTGTTTGCGCAGTTGGTAGAACAACAGCCCGGCGTTGATGCACGCACCGGCACTGATGGCCAGGGCCAGGCCGGCGTGGGCCAAAGGACCGATAAACACCAAGTTGAGCAGTTGCGTGACGATCAGCGTGAAAATCGCGATTTTGACCGGCGTACGGATGTTTTGCTGGGCATAGAAGCCGGGCGCCAGCACCTTGATCACGATAATACCGAGCAGACCGACGGAGTAAGCGACCAGCGCGTGCTGCGTCATCAAGGCGTCATGGGCATCGAATTGGCCGTATTGGAACAGCGACACGGTCAACGGCTCGGCCAGAATCCCGAGCGCCAGCGCACACGGCAGCACCAGTACAAAACATAGGCGCAGGCCCCAATCGAGGATGCGTGAGTATTCCTGGCGGTCTTTGTTGGCATAGGTGCGCGCCAGGGTCGGCAGCAGGATCGTGCCCAGTGCCACGCCAAGCACGCCGGACGGCAACTCCATCAGGCGGTCGGCGTAGTACATCCACGACACCGAGCCGGACACCAGCAGCGAAGCGAACGCCGTGTTAATGATCAGCGAAATCTGGCTGACAGACACGCCGAGGATCGCCGGCAGCATATTGCGCATGACACGCCACACGCCGGTGTCCTTGAGGTTCAGGCGCGGCAGTACAAGCATGCCGATCTTTTTTAGATGTGGCAGTTGGTAGAGCAATTGCGCCAGGCCGCCAGCCAATACGGCCCAGCCCAGCGCCATTACCGGCGGATCGAAATACGGCGTAAGGAACAGCGCGAAGATGATCATGCTGACGTTCAGCAGCGTCGGCACAAACGCCGGCACCGAGAAACGGTTCCAGGTATTGAGGATCGCCCCGGCCAGGGATGACAAGGAGATCAGCAATATATAAGGAAAGGTCACGCGCAACAGATCAGTGGTCAGTGCGAATTTTTCCGGCGTATTGGCAAAACCGGGGGCAGTGGCCCAGATCACCCAGGGCGCGGCGAGCATGCCGAGGACGGTCACCAGCATCAGCACCAGGGTCAGCAGGCCCGAGACGTAGGCAATAAACGTGCGGGTCGCCTCCTCGCCCTGCTGGGTCTTGTATTCGGCCAGAATCGGCACGAATGCCTGGGAAAACGCGCCTTCGGCGAAGATCCGCCGCAGCAGGTTGGGCAATTTAAATGCAATAAAGAAGGCATCCGTGGCCATGCTGGCGCCAAAAATGCGCGCCAGCAGGGTGTCACGCACAAACCCCAAAACCCGGGAGATCATCGTGATAGAGCTGACGGCAGCCAACGATTTGAGCAGATTCATTGAAAGAGTTTGCGCCTATAGATAAAGAGCAGGCGAACTAAGCGCCTACTTATGCGATACTGCGCGCCTGCAACAGCACAGAGCCAAAGCTCGCGAGTTTACAGGTCAAGCGCCGGAAATAAATCACCCGCCTCTTCAGATCGACCACTCAGCAGTTCGCATCAGCCGCTCTTGACAACCCATCAAGTCATCGGCATGATTCGCGGCCTATTTTGTTTGCTATTTCCTAAAAAGTCTTTCGAGGAGCTCGACGGTGGCCAACACACCTTCCGCCAAAAAACGTGCAAAACAGGCTGAGAAGCGTCGCAGCCACAACGCCAGCCTGCGTTCCATGGTTCGTACCTACATCAAGAATGTAGTTAAAGCCATCGACACCAAAGACGCTGAAAAAGCCCAAGCTGCTTACGTTCTGGCAGTGCCGGTTATCGACCGTATGGCCGATAAGGGCATCATCCACAAGAACAAGGCCGCTCGCCATAAGAGCCGCCTGAATGGCCACATCAAGGCTCTGAGCGTTCCTGCTGCAGCCTAAGTGGTAACAACTGCCGCGCAGCCCAGGTTGCGCAACAGTTAAGAAATGCCCCGTACCGAAAGGTCCGGGGCATTTTTGTTTGTGCCTGAAAATACCCCCCTTCCTGGATCGGCGGCTTTTTTGTGGTGAGCGGGCTTGCCCCGCGCTGGGCTGCGCAGCAGTCCCAATACATTCAACGCGTTCCTCCAGACAGAACCCAATCTCAGGTTTTAGGGCCGCTTCGCGCCCCAGCGCGGGGCAAGCCCGCTCACCACAAAAAGCCCGCTCACCACTGGAAACCGGTCAACCAAAAAACACAGGCAAAAAAAAACGCCCCGAACCAGTCGGGGCGTTTTTGTTACCTATTGATCAAACCGCGATCAATGGTGATGACCGCCTTCGCCGTGCACGTGGCCGTGAGCCACTTCTTCCTGGGAAGCGTCGCGGATGGCAACGATCTTCACTTGGAAGTTCAGGCGCTGGCCAGCCAGCGGGTGGTTGCCGTCAACGGTCACGTCATCGCCGTCCAGGTCACGAATGGTGACGATCTGCATTTGGCCGTCCGGCGCGGAGGCGTGGAACTGCATGCCGACTTCCAGCTCGTCAACGCCTTCAAACATGCTGCGGCTCAGGGTGCTGACCAGTTCGGCCGAGTACTCGCCATAGGCATCTTCAGGCTCTACGGCCACAGTCAGCTCATCACCCACTTGTTTGCCTTCCAGCGCCTTCTCCAGGCCTGGGATGATGTTACCTGCGCCTTGCAGGTAGACCAGCGGCGCGCCGCCGGCGGAGCTGTCGATGACCTCACCAGCGTCGTTGGTCAGGGTATAGTCGATGGAGACAGCCTTGTTAGCGGCGATCGTCATGGGGCGAGACCTTTTGCATAAGAATGAAGAACGGACAAGTCTAAACAAGGATTTGCCCGAAAGCGAACAGAACCCGGACGGACGGGACCGATCAACGGCCTCCTTCATCCTCGGATTCCGCCAGGACGCCGACCAGCACTGGGTCGCCGAGCTGTCCTGCGGCCACACCCAGCATCTACGCCACCAGCCACCCTGGCAGGCACGCGCCTGGGTGCTCGACCCCGTGCAACGCCTTGAAAAAATAGGCCAGCCCTTTGCCTGCGGCTGGTGTGCGCAAGCGCGCGAATAACGATAACCTTGGCGCCTGATTCCCGGTAGATGTTCAAACATAGAACCTCACCGAAGCCATGCACCTTCAGAGAATTCGCATGCAGACTTTTTTTATCGCGCCCACCGATTTTGGTGTGGGTCTGACCTCCATCAGCCTTGGGCTGGTGCGCACCCTTGAACGGGCCGGGCTGAAAGTCGGTTTCTTCAAGCCGATTGCCCAGCCGCATCCCGGCGATACCGGCCCTGAGCGTTCCACCGAACTGGTGGCGCGCACCCACGGCCTCAAGCCGCCTCAGCCCCTGGGCCTGGCTCACGTAGAGCGCATGCTCGGCGACGGCCAACTCGACGAACTGCTCGAAGAAATCATCACGCTGTACCAGCAAGCCGCGGTGGGCAAGGACGTGCTGATCGTCGAAGGCATGGTGCCCACGCGCAACGCCAGCTATGCGGCGCGGGTCAACCTGCACCTGGCCAAGAGCCTGGATGCGGAAGTGATCCTGGTGTCCGCCCCGGAAAACGAAGTGCTCACAGAACTGTCCGGCCGCGTGGAATTGCAGGCGCAACTGTTCGGCGGCCCAAAGGACCCGAAAGTACTGGGTGTGATTCTTAACAAGGTGCGCACCGAAGAAAGCATGGAAGCCTTCTCGGCACGCCTCAAAGAGCATTCGCCGCTGTTACGCAGCGGCGACTTCCGCCTGCTCGGCTGCATTCCCTACCAGCCGGAACTCAATGCACCGCGCACCCGCGATGTGGCTGACCTGATGGGCGCCCAGATTCTCAACGCCGGCGACTACGAAACCCGGCGCATGACCAAAATCATCATCTGCGCCCGCACCATGCGTAATACCGTGGAATTGCTCAAGCCTGGCGTGCTGGTGGTGACGCCCGGCGACCGCGACGACATCATCCTCGCCGTCAGCCTGGCCGCGATCAACGGCGTGCCCCTGGCCGGCTTGCTACTGACCAGCGACACCCTGCCCGACCCGCGCATCATGGACCTGTGTCGCGGCGCGTTCCAGGCCGGGCTGCCGGTGCTGTCGGTGAGCACCGGCTCCTACGACACCGCTAACCAGCTCAACAGCCTCAACAAAGAAATCCCGATTGATGACCGCGAGCGCGCGGAGATCATCACTGACTTCGTCGCCAGCCACCTCGACGCCCGCTGGCTGCACCAACGCTGCGGCACGCCACGGGAAATGCGCCTGTCACCGGCGGTGTTCCGCTACCAGCTGATCCAACGCGCCCAGGCGGCCAACAAACGTATCGTATTGCCCGAAGGCAGCGAGCCGCTGACCGTGCAAGCCGCCGCCATCTGCCAGGCGCGGGGCATTGCCCGTTGCGTGCTGCTGGCCAAGCCTGCGGACGTGGAAGCGGTCGCCCGCGCCCAGGGTATCGAACTGCCCGAAGGCCTGGAGATCCTCGACCCGGACCTGATTCGCCAGCGTTACGTCGAGCCGATGGTCGCCTTGCGCAAGAGCAAGAGCCTCAACGCGCCGATGGCCGAGCAGCAATTGGAAGACACCGTGGTGATCGCCACCATGATGCTCGCACTGGATGAAGTGGATGGCCTGGTCTCCGGCGTCATTCACTCCACCGCCAACACCATCCGCCCTGCCCTGCAGTTGATCAAGACCGCTCCCGGCTGCACGCTGGTATCGTCGGTGTTCTTCATGCTGTTCCCCGAGCAGGTACTGGTGTACGGCGATTGCGTGATGAACCCACACCCGAGCGCCGCCGAACTGGCGGAAATCGCCCTGCAAAGCGCTGACTCGGCAGCCGCGTTCGGCATCACTCCGCGCGTGGCGATGATCAGCTACTCCAGCGGCGATTCGGCCAGCGGCGAGGAAGTGGAAAAAGTCCGCGAAGCCACCCTGCTCGCCCACGAACAACAAAGCTCGCTGCTGATCGACGGCCCGCTGCAATACGACGCCGCCGCCAACGAGACGGTCGCCCGGCAACTGGCGCCCAACAGCCTGGTGGCGGGCAAGGCCACGGTGTTTGTGTTCCCCGACCTGAACACTGGCAACACCACCCACAAGGCCGTGCAGCGCAGCGCCGATTGCGTGAGCCTGGGGCCAATGCTCCAGGGCCTACGCAAACCGGTCAACGACCTGCCGCGTGGCGCCCAGGTGGATGACATCGTGTACACCATCGCACTGACTGCGATCCAAGCCGCCAACCGACCTATGGATATCTAAATGCTGGATTTTCTACCTGCCGCCGTGCGCGGGGTGATCGCTTCGCTGTTGCTGGCGCTGAATACGATCCTGCTCTGTTCGTTCCTGTTTATCGTGGCGCTGTTCAAGGCGCTGCCGTTCGCCAAGCGCTTCAGCGAATGGCTGATGAACCACACCCATGAGGCGTGGGTGACCAACAACAAGGGCTGGATGAACCTGGTACGCCGCACCCGCTGGCACCTGACCGGGCTTGAAGGACTGGACTATCAGCACTCGTACCTGGTGACCAGCAACCACCAGAGCTGGGTCGACATCATGGTGCTGCAATACGTGCTGAACCGCCGGATTCGCCCGTTGAAGTTTTTCCTCAAGCAGGAGCTGATCTGGGTGCCGGTGATTGGCCTGGCGTGGTGGGCGCTGGGTTTCCCTTTCATGAAGCGCTACACCAAGGCTTACCTGGAAAAGCACCCGGAGAAGAAAGGCAAAGACCTGGAAACTACCCGCAAGACCTGTGCGAAGTTTCGCGACAACCCTGTGGGTATCTTCAACTTTGCTGAAGGCACCCGGTTTACACCGGGCAAACACGCCCAACAGAATTCGCCGTTTCGCTACCTGCTCAAGCCTAAGGCTGGCGGTATCGCGTTTGTGCTGGATGCCATGGGTGAGCAATTGAAGTCACTGGTGAACGTGACCATCCACTACCCGGCCGGGCGTCCAGGGTATTGGGATTTGCTGTGTGGCAATGTGAAGGACGTGGTGGTGCAGTTCGAAGAGGTGCAGATTCCGGCCGAGTTTATCGGCAAGAATTATGAGCAGGATGGGGAGTATCGGTTGGCGTTCCAAGGCTGGATCAATCGGTTGTGGGAAGACAAGGATCAGTTGCTGGAGAAACTGCACACAGAATTCCCAGGCAAACGATGATCACCCTGTGGGAGGGGGCTTGCTCCCGATGGCGGCGTGTCAGCCAGTACAGCTGTTACTGATACACCGCTATCGGGAGCAAGCCCCCTCCCACACTTGACCGAGCCCGATCTCCAGCATGTAAAAAGCCCGCCACCGATCACTCGGTGGCGGGCTTTTTTGTGGCCGCGAGGTTTAGATCGCGCCGCGCTGACGCAACAGCTCCAGCACTTGCTTGACACTCTCTTCCAACGACAGGGCCTGGGTGTCGATCACCAGGTCGGCATTCAACGGCACGTCGTACGGGAAGGATTCGCCAGGGATGTTATCCCCACCAGCGGCGTACAAGCCTTGCGGGTCACGCTCGGCGCACACCAGCGGCGATGCCTGCACGTAGACCGTCAGCAGACGGTCGCCGCCGATCAGCGCCTTGGCCTGTTCACGGCCTTCGGCGTCCGGTGCCACAAACGCAGCCAGAGTCAGCAGGCCCGCTTCGTTGAACTGACGCGCCACGTGAGCGGCACGACGCCAGTTCTCGGTACGCCCGGCACGGTCCTGCGGCAAGCCCTTGTTCAGGTCATGACGCAGGTTCTGGCCATCCAGCACGAACACCGCGCGGCCCATGTCGAACAGCTTACGCTCGACCGCGTAGGCCAAGGTGCTCTTGCCCGCGCCGGACAGGCCGCTGAACAACACGGTGGCCGGTTGCTGACCGAAGCGCAGGGCGCGCTCTTCGGTGGCCACGTGGGCCAACTTGCCGTGCTGCGCCGAGCTGCCGTGAGTGACCGGCGGCGCGATGATCATGCCCGCAGCCACAGTGCCATTGGTCAGACGGTCGATGACAATGAACGCGCCCGTGGTGCGGTTACTGTCGTAGCCGTCCAGGGCGATGGCCGCGTCGAGGCTGACCTTGACCCGACCGATCTCGTTCAACTGCAGCGAACTCGCCGGACCTTCGGCCAGGGTGTTCACATCCACACGGTGCACGATGCTGGTGATGGAACCCGGCACGTAGCTGGTGGCGCGTTTGATGTCGTATTTCTTGCCCGGCAGCATCGGTTCTTCGGCCATCCACACCAGCATGGCGTCGAAGGCGTCGGTCACTTGCGGCACATTGTCGGCATGCACCAGCAGGTCGCCACGGGAGATGTCGATTTCGTCTTCCATGGTCAGGGTCACGGCCTGGCCGGGGCCTGCGTGCTCCAACTCACCTTCAAAGGTGACGATGGATTTGACGCGGCTGCTCTTGCCCGACGGCAGCACCACGACTTCGTCGCCCTTGTGCACGATGCCGCTGGCCAGGGTGCCGGCAAAACCACGGAAGTTCAGGTTCGGACGGTTGACGTACTGCACCGGGAAACGCAGGTCGGTGTAGTTGCGGTCGTTGGCGATCTCGACGGTTTCGAGAATTTCCATCAGCGACTGCCCGGTGTACCAGGGCGAACGCTCGCTCTTGTTCACCACGTTGTCGCCCTTGAGCGCCGACATCGGCACGAACGCCAGGGTGCTCGGCTTGAAGGCGATGCCATCGGCGAACTTCAGGTAATCGGCCTTGATCTGCTCGAATACGCTTTGGTCGAAGCCATTGATGTCCATCTTGTTGACGGCCACCACGATGTGTTTGATGCCCAGCAACGAGGCGATAAAGCTGTGGCGACGGGTCTGGGTCTGCACGCCGTAGCGCGCGTCGATCAGGATGATCGCCAGGTCACAGGTGGACGCACCGGTGGCCATGTTGCGGGTGTACTGCTCATGGCCGGGGGTGTCGGCGATGATGAATTTGCGCTTGGCGGTGGAGAAGTAGCGGTAGGCGACATCGATGGTGATGCCTTGCTCACGCTCGGCCTGAAGCCCGTCGACCAGCAAGGCCAGGTCGATATCGTCACCGGTGGTACCGGATTTTTTCGAATCGCGGGTGATGGCTTCCAGGTGATCTTCGTAGATCATCTTGGAGTCGTGCAGCAGGCGCCCGATCAGGGTGCTCTTGCCGTCGTCGACGTTGCCGCAGGTCAGGAAGCGCAACATTTCCTTGCGCTCGTGCTGGCCCAGGTAGGCGAGGATGTCCTCGCTGATCAAATCAGATTGATGCGACATGACAGCCCCTTAGAAATAGCCTTGACGTTTTTTATCTTCCATTGAGCCGGCGCCATCGTGGTCGATGACACGGCCCTGGCGCTCGGAAGTTCGCGTCAGGAGCATTTCCTGAATGATGTCCGTCAGCGTCTCGGCTTCGGACTCCACCGCGCCCGTCAACGGGTAGCAGCCAAGGGTACGGAAACGGACTTTCTTTTTGACGATACGGGCTTTGTCTTCGTCGGACAGGTGCTCGAGGATGCGGTCGTCGTCGATCATGATCAACGTACCGTTCTTCTCGATCACGTCGCGTTCGGCGGCGAAGTACAGCGGTACGATCGGGATGCCTTCCAGGTAGATGTACTGCCAGATGTCCAACTCGGTCCAGTTGGACAGCGGGAACACGCGGATGGACTCACCCTTGTTGACGTTGCCGTTGTAGACGTTCCACAGCTCGGGGCGCTGGTTTTTCGGGTCCCAGCGGTGCTTGCTGTCGCGGAACGAGTACACGCGCTCTTTGGCGCGGGATTTCTCTTCATCGCGACGGGCACCGCCAAAGGCTGCGTCGAAACCATGTTTGTCCAGGGCCTGCTTAAGGCCTTCGGTCTTCATGATGTCGGTGTGCTTGGCGCTGCCGTGGGTGAACGGGTTAATGCCCTGCGCCACGCCGTCCGGGTTGACGTGGGTAATCAGGTCCAGGCCCAGCTCTTCGACCATTTTGTCGCGGAACGTGTACATCTCCTGGAATTTCCAGCGGGTGTCGACGTGCATCACTGGGAACGGCAATTTGCCCGGGAAAAAGGCTTTGCGCGCCAGGTGCAGCATCACGGCGGAGTCTTTACCGATCGAGTAGAGCATCACCGGGTTATCGAACTCGGCGGCGACCTCGCGGATGATGTGGATGCTTTCCGCCTCCAGCTGTTTCAGATGCGTCAGTTTGTCGACCATGGTTACTCACGGAAAAACGATCTTATGGACGGCCAGCGGGCCGTGTTCGAGCGGGGCATGCTAGCACAGCACCTGCTTCTATTCAGGGCGCCAGCTAGATCGAAACGGTATATGAATATGCCCCCAGGTTTGGCCCTCAAATCGGGTTGGGGCAATCGATGAACAGGTGCTCAAGGGCGAAGCGCCGTGCCAGGTAATCGCCCAGCGCCTGTACGCCGTAGCGCTCGGTGGCGTGGTGGCCGGCGGCGATGAAGCTGATGTCGTTTTCGCGGGCGCTGTGGAAAGTCTGCTCGGAAGCCTCGCCGCTGAGGAACAGGTCGACACCGGCCGCAATCGCATCGTCGATGTAGCCCTGGCCACCGCCGGTGCACCAACCGACGCGACGAATCATCTCGCTGCCTTCGATCAGCAGCGGCTCGCGCCCCATGACGTCCTGCACGCGGCGGGCGAAGTCGCGGGGCGACAGGGGCTCGGCAAGGGAGCCGACCAGGCCGACGATTTTGGGGTTGCTCGGGTCCAACGGGCCTTCGACGGTGATGTCCAGCTGGCGAGCGAGTTGCACGTTGTTGCCGACGTCGGGGTGCAGGTCCAGCGGCAGGTGGTAGGCCAACAGACTGATATCGTGCTTGAGCAGCGTCTTCAGGCGGCGCTGCTTCATGCCGGTAATGCAGGGGTTTTCGCCCTTCCAGAAATAACCGTGGTGCACCAGGATCAGGTCGGCCTGGGCCTCGACGGCCGCGTCCAGCAGGGCTTGGCTGGCGGTCACGCCGCTGACGATGCGCATCACTTGCGGGCGCCCTTCGACTTGCAAGCCATTGGGGCAATAATCGGCAATTTTTGCACTGCCGAGGTAGCGGTCTGCTTCCTCGACGAGGGTGGTAAGGGGGACGGCCATAAAAGACTCCTAAATATCCCGTTCGCAGGCGTCGCAGCCTCGTATAATGCGCGACATTATGGGCGCTCTCCCGCCCCCTGCAACCTGTCAGGACTTACTTGATGCTCAAGGCGCTGCGTTTTTTTGGATGGCCATTGTTGGCTGGCGTGCTGATCGCGATGCTGATTATTCAGCGTTTCCCGGAGCTGGTGGGTCTACCCAGCCTTGATGTGAACCTGCAACAGGCGCCGCAGACCAGCGCGGTGGTGCAAGGCCCGGTGACGTACGCGGACGCGGTGGTGATCGCCGCACCCGCCGTGGTGAACCTGTATACCACCAAGGTCATCAACAAACCGGCCCATCCCCTGTTTGAAGACCCGCAGTTCCGCCGTTACTTCGGTGATAACGGGCCCAAGCAGCGGCGCATGGAGTCCAGCCTGGGTTCCGGGGTGATCATGAGCCCCGAAGGCTACATCCTCACCAATAACCATGTGACCACCGGCGCCGACCAGATTGTGGTGGCGCTGCGTGACGGTCGCGAAACCCTGGCCCGTGTGGTGGGCAGCGACCCGGAAACCGACCTCGCCGTCTTGAAGATCGATTTGAAAAACCTGCCGTCCATCACCCTCGGCCGTTCCGATGGCTTGCGGGTGGGCGATGTGGCACTGGCTATCGGCAACCCGTTCGGGGTGGGCCAGACCGTGACCATGGGGATCATCAGCGCCACCGGGCGTAACCAGTTGGGCCTCAACAGCTACGAAGACTTCATCCAGACCGACGCGGCGATCAACCCGGGCAACTCCGGCGGCGCGCTGGTGGATGCCAATGGCAACCTGACCGGTATCAACACGGCGATTTTCTCCAAGTCCGGCGGCTCCCAAGGCATCGGGTTTGCGATCCCGGTGAAGCTCGCGATGGAAGTGATGAAGTCGATCATCGAGCACGGCCAGGTGATCCGTGGCTGGCTGGGGATTGAAGTGCAGCCGTTGACCAAGGAACTGGCCGAGTCCTTCGGCTTGACCGGACGCCCCGGCATCGTGGTCGCCGGGATCTTCCGCGACGGCCCGGCGCAGAAAGCCGGCCTGCAGCTGGGGGATGTGATCCTCAGCATCAATGGCGAACCGGCCGGCGATGGCCGCAAATCGATGAACCAGGTGGCGCGGATCAAGCCGACCGACAAGGTGGCGATCCAGGTGATGCGCAACGGTAAAGAGATCAAGCTGCTGGCGGAAATCGGCCTGCGCCCGCCGCCGGCTCCGGTCAAGGAAGAGGAATAAGCGGCCTGGTACAGGTACCCGTTCGCGGGTACCTGTAAGTTTATATTTCAGAGCAATTCATTCTCATTGGTCATGTTATATTGTTTCAATATCGTTATTGGAACGCTCTATCATGCCGTCTCGAAGAATCGCCCCCTTGGCTGGCCTGGCCTTGGGCTTGCTGCTCGATCCCGCCTTCGCCGAAGAAAACACCGTGGAACTCGACACCATCAGCGTCACCACCGACGCCTATGAGTCCGCCACGGGTCCGGTCAAAGGCTACCGCGCGACCCGTTCCGCCAGCGCGACAAAAACCGACACCGCCCTGCGCGATATCCCACAGTCCATCAGTGTGATTCCTGCCACGGTGCTCAAGGACCTGGGCAGCACCAATGTGGAACGCGCCCTGGAATTTGCCGGTGGCGTGTCCAAACAAAACAACTTCGGCGGCCTTACCCTCTACGAATACAGCGTGCGCGGCTTTACGACCTCAGAGTTCTACCAGGATGGGTTCAGCGCCAACCGTGGCTACCCGAGCACACCAGACGCGGCGAATATCGAACGCATCGAAGTGCTCAAAGGCCCCGCCGCCAGCCTGTATGGCCGGGGAGATCCTGGCGGCACCGTGAATATCGTCACCAAGAAGCCCCAGCCGGAAGCCTTCACCACCGTGCAAACCAGCGCCGGCAGTTGGGACCGCTATCGCACTGCCGTTGACGTCAACACCCCGCTGGACGGCGAAGGCAACGTGCTGTCGCGGGTCAACCTGGCGGTGGAAGACAACCACAGTTTCCGCGACCATGTGCAGAGCAAGCGGGTATTCGTCGCCCCCTCGTTCAGTTGGCAGTTGGACCCGGACACCCGCCTGCTGGTGGAGAGCGAATTCGTTCGCCACAGCTCCACCTTCGATCGCGGCGTTGTCGACGCCCCAGGCGTCTCGCGCTCAACTTTCCTTGGCGAGCCGAACGACGGTGACATCGACAACCACAACAACCGTATCCAGGCCACCCTCGAACATCACCTCAACGACGCCTGGAAACTGCGCCTCGCCAGCCACTACAAACAAGGCAGCCTGTGGGGCGACGCCTCGGAAAACCGAGCGCTGAATGCCGACGGTCACACCCTCGACCGGCGCTACCGTGAACGCTCCATGGGCTGGCACGACAGCATTACCCAGTTGGAACTGCGCGGCCTGTTCGACATCGGCAGTTGGCAGCATGAGCTGCTGATCGGCACCGAATACGAGGACTACCGCAAGAAAGAACGTGTCACGGCTATCGGCGGCAGCCGCTACCCCATCGACCTCTACAACCCCGTCTACGGCCAGCCCAAACCCAACGGCACACGCTCCGGCACCGACTTCTTCGAGCAGACCAAAAGCCAGGCGCTGAACCTGCAAGACCAGATCATTTTCACCGACCGCCTGCGCGGCATGGTCGGCGCGCGCTTTGAGCATTTCGAGCAAAGCACCGATGACTTCACGCGCAACCACGCCAAGAGCCGGCAAACCCACGACGCGCTGACCCAACGTGCCGGTCTGCTTTACCAGCTCACCCCACAAATCGGGGTATTCGCCAACGCCTCCACCTCGTTCAAACCCAACAGCGGCTTGGACGCCAACGGCAAAACCTTCAAACCGGAAGAAGGCGTGGGTTATGAAGTGGGGATCAAAAGCGAGCTGTTCGACGACCGCCTCAGCGCCACCCTCGCCGCGTTCCATATCGAAAAGGAAAACGTGCTCGCGCTGGACCCGGCCACCAACACCAGCCGCGCCATGGGCAAGGCTCGCAGCCAAGGCTTCGACCTGCAACTGACAGGGCAAGTGACGGAGGCCGTGCGCGTGATCGGCGCGTTTGCGTACATTGACGCCGAAGTGACCAAGGGCGATAAAGCCATTCCCGCCGGCAGCCGGATTCTCGGCGTGGCCAAGCGCAGTGGCAGTCTATTGGGCGTGTATGAATTCCAGGATGGCGTGTTGCGCGGCTCAGACCTGGGCGCGGCGTTCACTTATGTGGGGGATCGCTCCGGCGAGGCCGGCACGCGTTTCGAGCTGCCGGCTTACCACACGGTCGATCTGCTGGCCCATTACAAGGCCACGGAGAATGTCACCGTGGGCCTGAACCTCAACAACCTGTTTGATGAAAAGTACTACGAGCGGTCCTACAGCAATTACTGGGTCAACCCCGGTGAACCGCGCAACCTTACGGTCAGCCTGACCCTAAGCCTGTAACGCAACCAACAGGTGGGAGGGGCAAGCCCCTCCCACGCTTCGATCTTCACGTGGTTCGGTTACAGCGCCGTCGGTGCACGTTCGCACAGCGTATTGAGCGCCTTCGCCCACTGCGGGTCATCATTCAGGCACGGCACCAACACCAGCTCCTCGCCCCCCGCTTCGCGGAACTGCTCCAGCCCGCGATCGCCAATCTCCTCCAGCGTCTCGATGCAATCGGCGACAAACGCCGGGCACATCACCAGCAGTTTTTTCACGCCTTGCTGGGCCAAGGCCTCCAGGCGCGCTTCGGTGTAGGGTTCGATCCACTTGGCGCGGCCCAGCCGCGATTGGAAGGCCACTGACCATTTACCTTCCGGCAGCCCCATGCGCTCGGCGAAGTCGCGAGCGACGCTGAAACACTGCGCGCGATAGCACGTCTTGAGCACCTCGGCGGACGCGTTCTTGCAACAGTCGGCATCCTTGAAGCAATGCTGGCCGGTAGGGTCGAGCTTGGTCAGGTGGCGCTCAGGCAAGCCGTGGAAACTCAGCAGCAGGTGGTCGTAATCCTGCTCAACATAAGGCCGCGCGCTCGCGACCAGTGCGTCGAGATACTCCGGTTGATCGTAGAACGGTTGCAGGATCGAGAACTGCACATCAAGCTTTTTGTCGCGCACCACGCGCTTGGCTTCTTCGATCACCGTGGTCACGGTGCTGTCGGCAAATTGCGGGTACAGCGGCGCCAAGGTGACTTTACGGATGCCCTGGGTGGCGAGGCGGGTCAGTACGCTTTCAATCGACGGCTCGCCGTAGCGCATCGCCAATTCCACCGGGCCTTGGGTCCACTGCGCGGTCATCTGCTGCTGCAGGCGCCGACTGAGCACCACCAACGGCGAGCCCTCGTCCCACCAGATGGAGGCGTAGGCGTGCGCCGACTGCTCGGGGCGCTTGATCAAGATCAGCGACACCAGCAAGCGCCGCACCGGCCACGGCAGGTCGATCACATAAGGGTCCATCAGGAACTGATTGAGGTAGCTGCGCACATCGGCCACCGAAGTGGACGCCGGTGAGCCCAGGTTGACCAGTAACAACGCGTGATCCGTCATGCAACATCCTATCTCTAGAGGCGGCTGGACAATTCGTCCAGGGCCGCACGCAACTCAGTGAACTGGAAAGTGAAACCGGCGGCCAGCAACCGTTCGGGCACCGCCTTCTGCCCACCCAGCAACAGGCCGGACAACTCGCCCAGGCCTACCTTCAACGCAAAGGCCGGCATCGGCATGAACACCGGGCGGTGCAGCACCTGACCCAGGTTTTTCGCAAACTCGCGATTGCGCACCGGATGTGGCGCGCAGGCATTATAAGGACCGCTGGCGTCAGGCTTGTGCAGAAGAAAATCAATCAGGCCGATTTGATCCTTGATATGCACCCACGGCATCCACTGCCGCCCCTTGCCGATAGGCCCGCCCAGCCCCAGTTTGAACGGCAGCAACAGCCGCGACAAAAAGCCGCCCTCTGCCGCCAGCACCAAGCCGGTACGCACCAGCACTACGCGGATCCCCAGGGCTTCGGCGCGCTGGGCGGTTTCTTCCCAGGCGATGCACAGCTGGCTGGGAAAATCGTCCTGTACCGGCCCGCTGGCTTCGGTCAACTCGCGCTCGCCGCCGTCGCCGTACCAGCCCACCGCGGAACCGGAGATCAACACCGCGGGTTTTTCCGCGAGGGTTTCAAGCCAAGCCAGCAAGGTTTCCGTGAGGCTGATACGGCTGCTCCACAACAGCGCCTTGCGTTTATGGGTCCATGGGCGGTCGGCGATGGGCGCGCCCGCAAGATTAATGACCGCGTCGACCGGGCCGATAACCTCTTGCAGGCTGGCAACACCCGACACCTGCTCGCCGCACAGTTTGGCGACCTGGTCCGGATGACGACTCCACACCGTCAAGCGATGGCCGTGGGCAAGCCAGTGCTTGCAGAGTTGACGGCCGATCAGGCCAGTACCGCCGGTCAGCAAAATGTGCATGGGATCTTCCTCATGTAACGTTCGCCGCCCATCACTGGTCTATTTTATAAGCAGGGATCATTTGAACGGGCATGACGTTGGATTAAGCCTCTGCTTTAACCATAGGTCACGCCGTAAGAACAGGTAAGCCAAAACTTATACCAAAAAACAATATTGTACAGCTATTGGTGTCGGCGTAGTCTGTACCCAACGGTAAAACGAGGCCTCCCATGACTGTTCCCATCGCGATCATCGGCACCGGCATCGCCGGTCTCTCCGCCGCCCGAGCGTTACGAGACGCGGGGCACGTTGTACAACTCTTCGATAAAAGCCGCGGCAGCGGTGGCCGCATGTCCAGCAAGCGCAGCGATGCCGGCTCCCTGGACATGGGCGCGCAATACTTCACCGCCCGCGACCGGCGCTTCGTCAACGAAGTGCAGCGCTGGCAAAGCAATGGCTGGGCCGAGCAATGGAAGCCCCAGCTGTATAACTTCAAATCCGGCCAGCTCACGCCCTCCCCCGATGAACAGATCCGCTGGGTCGGCACGCCGCGCATGAGCGCAATCACCCGCGCCCTGCTCGATGACCTGCCGGTGGAGTTCGGGTGCCGCATCACCGAAGTGTTCCAGGGCAAACAACACTGGAACCTGCTGGATGCAGACAGCGAAAACCATGGTCCCTTCAGCCACGTCATCATCGCCACCCCGGCGCCCCAGGCCACTGCCCTGCTGGCTGCCGCGCCCAAGCTGGCGAGTGCCGCCGCTGGCGTGAAGATGGACCCGACCTGGGCCATCGCCTTGGCGTTCGATAAACCCCTGGATACGCCCATGGAAGGCTGCTTTGTGCAAGACAGCCCCCTCGACTGGCTCGCGCGCAACCGCAGCAAACCGGGGCGCGACACCGCCCTTGATACCTGGGTGCTGCATGCCACCAGCGCATGGAGCAAGGCCCATCTGGACCTGTCCAAGGAGGCGGTGATTGAGCACCTGCACGGCGCCTTCGCCGAACTGCTGCACAGCGCCATGCCCGCGCCGTCGTTCAGCCTGGCGCACCGCTGGCTCTATGCGCGACCGTCCAGCAGCCATGAGTTCGGCGTGCTGGCCGATGCCGACCTGGGCCTGTATGTGTGTGGCGACTGGTGCCTGTCGGGCCGCGTGGAAGGTGCATGGCTCAGCGGCCAGGAAGCCGCGCGACGCTTGATCGAACACCTGCAATGAACCGTATCAATCCCGCAAAATTGCTGCTGTCGAAGTGGACAGCAGCGCGCCCCCGAAACAAAGAAAAACACTTTCTGGTCACAGAGTTGTTTCGCGACGATGAAGGCACCGTGCTGGAAATCGAACTGCAAGCCGTCATGACCCTCCGCAGCGAACGCCTGCCCTGGCAAACCCTGCAAGATGTCGACGCGTGGAAAATCGGCTGGAAATAGCCTGCGCATAAACTTGTACAAATAATTTGACTTGTACAGCATCGAACCTATGATGAGATTTAGTTGTACAAGATTTAAATCTTGTACAGGAATCTTGCAGAGGATGGGTTTATGTCCAGCACCACCAAACCGAAGATCGGCGTCAGCGCCTGCCTGCTGGGCGAGAACGTGCGTTTCAACGGTGGCCATAAACAATCCCTGCTGTGCAGCCAGACCCTCGCCGACTATTTCGACTTCGTGCCGTTGTGCCCCGAAGTCGCCATTGGCCTGGGCATCCCGCGTGAACCTATCCGCCTGGTGGGCGACCCCGCCCACCCGCAAGCCGTCGGCACGGTGAACCGCGAGCTGAACGTCACCCAGCCTTTGGATGATTACGGCCAGCAGATGGCCGCGGAACACACTGACCTGTGCGGCTACATTTTTATGCAGAAGTCGCCGTCCTGTGGCCTGGAGCGGGTCAAGGTGTACCGCGAAAACGGCACCCCGGTCGACGGCGGCGGACGCGGCATCTACGCCCAGGCCTTTTGTGCACGCCACCCTAACCTGCCAGTGGAAGAAGATGGCCGGCTGAATGACCCCGTGCTGCGTGAAAACTTCCTGACCCGCGTGTTCGTGTATGCCAGTTGGCAGCAATTGCTGGCCGAAGGCCTGACCCGTCACCGCCTGCTGGCCTTTCATTCGCGCTATAAATACTTGTTGATGGCCCACAGCCCCGCGCATTACAAAAGCCTCGGCCACCTGCTGGGCAGCATGACCAAGGGCGCCAACCTCGATGAATTGGCCAGTTGTTATTTCAGCGACCTGATGACCGGCCTGACCAAGTGCGCTACCCGTGGCACCCACACCAACGTGCTGCAACACATCAGCGGCTACCTCAAGCAGGCCATCAGCGCCGACGACAAGCAGGAAATGCAAACCGTCATCGGCCAATACCGTCACGGCATCGTGCCATTGGTGGTGCCGTTGACCCTGCTCAAACACCACTTTCGCCAACACCCGGATCGCTACATCGCGCAGCAGGCGTACCTGCAACCGCACCCGGAAAACCTCAGCCTGCGAAATGCGATCTAGACCATGAAAGCTGCCCTGCTAGACGAACCCGGCGAAGACATTGCCCAAGCCCTCCAAGACGGCTGGCTGCCGATCCGCGAAGTGGCGCGCCAGACCGGCGTCAACGCGGTGACACTGCGCGCCTGGGAACGCCGCTACGGCCTGATCGTGCCGCAGCGCACGCCCAAGGGCCATCGGTTGTTCAGCGCCGAGCATGTCCAACGTATCCACACCATTCTCACCTGGCTCAATCGCGGCGTACCGGTCAGCCAGGTCAAAGGCCTGATCGACTCGGCCCTGACCGTCCCCGATACGGTGGAAAACGAATGGCACACCCTGCGCCAGACACTGGTGCACGCCATCAGCGAATTGGCCGAACGCCGCGTCGATGATGCGTTCAACCAGGCCATGGCGCTGTACCCGCCACGCACCTTGTGCGAGCAACTGCTGATGCCACTGCTGCAAGAGCTGGAACAGCGTTGGCAGGGTCAATTCGGCGCGCAGATGGAGCGGGTGTTCTTCATGTCCTGGCTGCGCAGCAAATTCGGTGCGCGTATCTACCACAACAACCGCCAGTTGCACGGCGCGCCATTGCTGCTGGTGAATCAATCCGACCTGCCGCTGGAGCCGCATCTGTGGCTCAGCGCCTGGCTGGCAAGCAGTGCCGACTGCCCGGTAGAAGTCTTCGACTGGCCGCTGCCCCCGGGTGAACTGGCCCTGGCGGTGGAACATCTGCAACCGCGCGCCGTGCTGCTGTATTCAAGCAAGGCGCTCCATTTGTCGGCATTCGCAAAACTTCTGAGCGGCATCAGTTGCCCAAAGTTGATCGTCGGACCAACGGTATGCATCCACCAGGCCGAGATGGCCGTATTAACCCATGACATCCCTGAGTTGCTCGTCGCCGAAGAGCCATTGGCGGCCCACCAGCTACTGATCCAGCGTGGACTTGTTTAAATGCATCTGATCTGGCTGCGCACCGACCTGCGCCTACACGACAACACCGCCCTGGCCGCCGCGAGCCAGCGGGGCCCGATCGCGGCTGTTTACCTGATCACGCCCGAGCAGTGGCTGGCCCACGACGATGCGCCGTGCAAAGTGGATTTCTGGCTGCGCAACCTGCACGCACTGAGCGCCACCCTGGGCGAGCTGAACATTCCCCTGCTGATCCGCACCGCAGCCACCTGGGACCAGGCGCCCGGCGTACTGAGCCAGCTGTGCCAGGAACTGTCGGTTGAGTCGGTGCACGTCAACGAGGAATACGGCATCCACGAAAGCCGTCGCGACGCGGCCGTGTCCAAGGCATTGGAAGCGCAAGGTGTCAGCTTCCACAGCTACCTGGACCAACTGTTCTTCCAGCCCGGCAGCGTGCTGACCAAGACCGGTACTTATTTCCAGGTGTTCAGCCAGTTTCGCAAGGTCTGCTACACCCGCTTGCACAGCGCCCTGCCACACATCGTCGCAGCGCCAAAGGCTCAGGCCGCGCTCACGCTGAAAAGCGATCCGGTACCGACAACCGTCGAAGGTTTCGAGCCCCCCAGCCAAGCGCTGCGAGCCTTATGGCCGGCGGGAGAGGACGAAGCACGTCGGCGTCTCGATGCCTTTGCCGACCAGCAAATCAGCTACTACAAGGACGAGCGCGACTTCCCCGCCAAGCCCGGCACCAGCCAGCTCTCGGCGTACCTCGCGGCGGGTGTGGTTTCGCCGCGCCAGTGCCTGCACGCCGCGCTGCAAACCAACGGCGGCGAGTTCGAAAGCGGCGACATGGGCGCCATTACCTGGATCAACGAATTGCTCTGGCGAGAGTTCTACAAGCACATTCTGGTGGGCTACCCACGGGTCTCGCGCCACCGCGCGTTCCGCCCCGAAACCGAAGCCGTGGCCTGGCGCAATGCGCCCAAAGACCTCGCGGCCTGGCAGGAAGCGCGCACCGGCCTGCCGATTATCGACGCCGCCATGCGCCAACTGCTGGAAACCGGCTGGATGCACAACCGCCTGCGCATGGTGGTGGCGATGTTCCTGACCAAGAACCTGCTGATCGACTGGCGCGAGGGCGAGCGCTTCTTTATGCGCCACCTGATCGACGGCGACCTGGCGGCCAATAACGGTGGTTGGCAGTGGAGTTCGTCCACCGGCACCGACTCGGCGCCGTACTTCCGGATTTTCAGCCCGTTGAGCCAATCGGAAAAGTTCGACAGTGACGGCGTGTTCATCAAGCACTGGCTGCCGGAATTGGCCGCGCTGAACAAAAAGGAAGTACACAACCCCGACGCCGCCGGTGGTTTGTTCGGCGTGGCGGACTACCCGCGCCCGATTGTCGACCTGAAAAAATCCCGCGAACGCGCCTTGGCCGCCTTCCGCAGCCTGCCCTCGCGCCAGGCCGCAGGAGGCGAATATGAGTGACTTCCTACGCCGCTTCGCCCAGGCCTTTGCCACGCTGGATAAACACAACCTGCACCTGCTGGACAGCCTGTACAGCCAAGACATCGTTTTTACCGATCCCTTGCACGAAGTGCGTGGCCTGCCTGCCCTGCACCGCTACTTCGCGGAGCTGTACGGGAATGTCAGCCAGTTGCGTTTCGACTTCCACGGTTTCGACCAAGTGGCCGAAGGTGAAGGTTACCTGCGCTGGAAAATGAGCTTTTGCCACCCGCGCCTGGCCAACGGCAAGGTCATCCGGGTGGAAGGCTGCTCGCACCTGATGTGGCGAGACAAGGTGTACCGCCACCGTGATTATTTCGATGCTGGCGCCCTGCTGTACGAGCACTTGCCCGTGCTGGGCAGAGTCGTCGGTTGGCTGAAAAGGAGAGTGGGATGAGCGCAGTACCCCCCCGTCGTTATTGGCTGACCGGTGCCAGCAGTGGCATCGGTGCCTCGCTGGCCGTGGAACTGCTCAACAGCGGCGCCCATGTGGCGCTGAGCTCGCGCACGAAAGGACCTTTGGAGGCGCTCGCGCAACGCTATCCCGGCCAAGTACTGGTGGTGGCGGGCGACCTGACCGACAGCCAGACCGTGCGCGAGATCGGTGAACAGATCGGCAGGGCCTGGGGCGCGCTGGACACCGTGATCCTGAATGCCGGCACCTGTGAATATGTGGACGCACGGCAGTTTGACTCATCGATCATCGAGCACGTGGTGCGCACCAACCTGTTGGCCAGCAGCTATTGCATCGAAGCCGCCCTGCCGCTGTTGCGCGCAGGATCAACGCCGCACCTGGTGGGCGTCGCCAGCGCCGTGACCTACCTGCCAATGCCGCGCGCCGAAGCCTATGGCGCCTCGAAGGCCGGCTTGCGTTACCTGTTCGAATCCTTGCGCATCAGCCTGTCGCCGGAAAATATCGACGTGACCGTGATCAGCCCAGGCTTCGTCGACACGCCGCTGACCGAACGCAATGATTTCCCGATGCCGCTCAGTTGGTCGGCGGACAAAGCCGCGCGGCATATCTTCGCCAAGCTGGATAAACGTCCGCTGGAAATTGCCTTCCCGGCCCTGTTTATCGCCACCCTCTGGCCGCTGTCGAAACTGCCGAACCGCGCACAACTGATCATCGGCAAACGCATGTTGCGCAGCCCACCGCCGAAAAAGGACGACCTGTGAAGATCGCCATCATCGGTAGCGGCATCGCCGGCCTCACCAGTGCCTACCTGCTCAGTCGCCGTCATGACATCACGGTGTTCGAAGCGGGCGACCGCATCGGCGGGCATACCCACACGGTCAACGTGACCGTCGAGGGTAAAAGCTATGCGGTAGACACCGGTTTCATCGTGTTCAACGACTGGACCTACCCCAACTTCATGCGCCTGCTGGGGCAAATCGGGGTGACGTTCAAACCCACCGAAATGAGCTTTTCGGTGTGCGAAGAGAACACCCGGTTCGAGTACAACGGCAATAACCTCAACAGCTTGTTTGCCCAGCGTCGCAATATCTTGTCGCCGGGGTTCTGGGGCATGTTGCGCGACATCCTGCGTTTCAACCGCCAGGCACCGCTGGACCTGCAGGAACAACGCATCAGCGCCGAGATGACCCTGGGCGATTACCTCACCGCCGGTCATTACGGCGAGCGGTTTATCCGCCATTACATCGTGCCGATGGGCGCGGCGATCTGGTCAATGTCATTGGCCGACATGCTCGCGTTCCCCTTGCAGTTCTTTGTGCGCTTCTTCAAGAACCACGGCTTGCTCTCGGTGAGTAATCGCCCACAGTGGTGCGTGATCGAAGGTGGCTCAAGCCGCTACATCGAACCGCTGACCCGCCGCTTTCGCGAACACATCCGCCTCAATTGCCCCGTGCATCAAGTTGAGCGTACGGACGACGGCGTGATTATCCACAGCCCTGCCGGCAGCGAAACGTTTGACCGTGTGGTCTTCGCCTGCCACAGCGACCAAGCATTGGCCTTGCTCGCGGACCCCAGCCAGGCCGAACGGGAGATCCTCGGCGCAATGCCCTACGCCGACAACGACGTGGTGCTGCACACCGATACCCGCCTGCTGCCCGACCGCAAGCTGGCCTGGGCCAGCTGGAACTATCGCCTGACCGGCAACACGCACACGCAGGCGGCGGTGACTTACGACATGAACATCCTGCAAGGCATCGACAGCGCCACCACCTTTTGCGTGAGCCTGAACCAGACGTCGATGATCAACCCGCTGAAGGTCCTGGCCCGCTACACCTACGCCCACCCGCAATACAGCCTGGCAGCGGTGGCGGCCCAAGGTCGTTGGGAGGACGTGTCTGGCGTGCGTAACACCTTCTACTGTGGCGCCTACTGGGCCAACGGTTTCCACGAAGACGGCGTGGTCAGCGCCTTGCGCGTGGCCGAAGCCTTTGGGGAAACCCTGTGAACAGCGCCCTGTACAGTGGCTGGATAGCCCATCGCCGGTTTACGCCCAAGGCCCATGCCTTTCGCTACCGCATCGGCCTGCTGTACCTGGACCTGAGCGAAGAGCAGCAAGTGCTTGGGCTTTCACCTCTGGCGGGGCGCAGCCGTTTGGCGCCCTTCGGTTTTCGCCAGCAGGACTACCTGCGTGAATTCACGCGCACCGGCATGAGCTTGAGCGATGCCGTGCGCCAGGAAGTCGGCAAGGCACTGGGGCGTACACCCCAGGGCGTTATCTGCCTACTGACCCAGGCTCGCAGTTGGGGCCTGGCTTTTAACCCCGTGAGTTTCTTCTACTGCTTCGAGGCCGACGGACGTCTGGCCGCGATCCTGTGTGAAGTGACCAACACCCCGTGGCGCGAGCGCTATCACTATGTGCTGCCGGCCCAGGCCTTGAGTGCGGATGAGCATCAGCATTTCGCCGTGGCCAAGGCCTTCCATGTGTCGCCGTTCTTGCCGCGCGACCTGGAATACCGCATGAGCTTCAGCCCACCCGCCGCCAAACTCGGCGTGCACATGGCCGATTGGCAGGGCACGCAAAAGGTCTTCGACGCGACCTTGAGCCTGCAAAAAGAAACGCTCAACCGCGCCAGCCTGCACCGCTACTTGTGGCGCTTTCCGTGGATGACCGCCAAGACCTGCCTGGCCATCTATTGGCAAGCCACGCGCCTGTTACTCAAACGCACACCGATTTTTTCCCATCAGGCCGCCGATGGCGCCTCACGCACCGCAGTCGGGTATACCAAGGATCGCCACCATGAAATCCCCTAGCTTATCGGTCAAGGGCAACCGCCTGAACGTCAATGGCATGACCACTGCGCTATTGCGCAAAGGCGTGCTGCGCCAACTCAGCCAATTGCGCCATGGCCAGTTGGTGGTGATCGAGGATGGCGAGCGGCAAGTATTCGGCGCACGGGAAGCGCACTTGCTGGGAGAGATCCAAGTGCTCGATTCAGCCGTGTGGGGCCTGGTGGCGGCCAACGGTTCCATCGGTGCCGGTGAAGCATTTATCCACGGTTATTGGACCACTCCGGACCTGACCGCCGTGGTGCGCGTGATGGTCAGCAACCTGGACGTGCTCGACGCGATGGAAGGTGGCCTCGCGCGCCTGGCTCGGCCGTTCACGCAGGGCTTGCACTGGCTCAACCGCAACACGCGCAAGGGCTCGCAGAAAAACATCGCCGCCCACTACGACCTGGGCAATGACCTGTTCGAAGAGTTTCTCGACCCCACCATGATGTACTCGGCGGCGCAGTTTCTAACCGCTGAGGACACCCTGGAGCAGGCGCAACTGAACAAACTGGAACGCATCTGCCAAAAGCTCGCGCTCAAGCCCACCGATCATTTACTCGAAATCGGCACCGGCTGGGGCAGCATGGCGCTGTACGCGGCGCAACATTACGGTTGCAAGGTCACCACCACGACCCTGTCCAAGGAACAGTTCGCCTACACCGAGCAACGCATCGCGGCCCTGGGGCTGCAAAGCCAGGTCACACTGCTGCTGAAGGATTACCGCGACCTGACCGGCCAGTACGACAAACTGGTGTCCATCGAGATGATCGAGGCAGTGGGGCATCGCTTCCTGCCAACCTACTTCAAGCAATGCGCGCACTTGCTCAAGAATGACGGGCTGATGTTGCTGCAAGCCATCACCATTCGTGAGCAGCGCTTTGAACAGGCCAAGCGCAGTGTGGATTTTATCCAGCGCTATATCTTTCCCGGCGGCGCCCTGCCCTGCGTGCAGAACATGCTGCACATCGTCAGCCGCGATACCGATATGAACCTGTTGCACATGGAGGATTTCGGCCTGCACTACGCGCGCACCTTGCGCCTGTGGCATGAGAATTTTCGCCGCGCCCACGGCCGCCTCACAGAATTAGGCTACGACGAATACTTCCTGCGTCTGTGGGAGTTTTACCTGTGCTACTGCGAAGGCGGCTTTATGGAGCGCACGATCGGCACGGCGCAATTGCTGCTGGCCAAGCCGTCGGCGATCAACCCGCCGCTGCTCGGGCGTTTCAGTGCTTAAGACGCTGGCCAATGCCGCACTCTTCCAGTGCGGCTGGTTTGCCTGCGTGCTCGGCGGTGACAGCCGGTGGTTACTGGTAGGACTGGCCGTGCTGGCGGTTCATCTGCTGTGGATAAGTTCGTGGGCTGAGGACGGCAGGCTGATCCTCAGCGTTACGGTCTTGGGCACGCTACTGGATACCGCATTGCGCACGCTGGGGGTGTTTCAGTTCACCGAGCCGGGCCCGCTGATTCCTTTCTGGTTGATCCTGCTGTGGGCGTTGCTGGCGACCACGTTGCGCCATTGCCTGGCCTGGAGCGCCCGCCCCTGGTGGCGTGCGGCGGTATTGGGCGCCTTGGGCGGCCCGCTCTCTTACTATGCCGGCAGCCAGTTGGCGGGGGTGCAGTTTGGTTACGGCCTCGCGCCCACGATGGCCGTGCTGGCGCTGCTGTGGGCCGCGGTATTCGTGGGCCTGCACCGGTTGGCGCGCTGACGTCCGTCAGTCGCTTCACACGTGTGCCACCCGCTTGCCTTACACTGCGCGCCTATGACCAACATCCCCCATACCCAAATCACCGAACCCGTCGTCACTTGCTCGACGTGTGCGGCCTGCTGCTGTCAGCTGGAAGTCATGCTGATCACCGATACGGGCGTACCGGAGCGCTATATCGACACCGATGATTGGGGCGGCGAAGTGATGCTGCGCCTGGACGACGGCTGGTGCGCGGCGCTGGATCGGGACACGATGATGTGCACGATCTACGAGCGACGTCCGCTGATTTGCCGGGAGTTCGAGATGGGCGCGCCCGAGTGCCTGGAAGAGCGACAGGGTATCGCTACCGCCTACCGCTGATGCTGAAGATTGTGGCAATCAACTGTGGGAGGGGGCTTGCCCCCTCCCACATGGTTTTTTCAGTGTCCTGAAGGGTTACAACGGCAAGGTGTAGTGCAACGAGTAGCTCTCTACCCCGTCGTTATTGCTGCTGATCCCCGCATTGGAGTAATGCGTGGCACGGATGCCCACTTCATGCCCGCCGGCAAAGCGCAGGCCGAAGCCCAGGCGGTCTTCGAACTGGAAAGCCTGGCCGATGTTGTTGTCTTCCAGCTTAGTGCGCGAGAACACCGCCACCCCGATCCCGGCTTCGATATAAGGCTTCACCGATTCGCCGGCAAATTCGTACACAAATACCGGCGAGAACGACAGGCTGCTGGCGCTGGCACGCTTGTCACCGTCCCAATAGGTGTAGGCGCCGCTCCAGTAGCCGGTCAATCGACCGGTATCGCTCTGCCACCAGCTTTTATCCCAGTCCGATGTCAGCCCCAGCCGATAGGTCATGGTCGAATCGCTCGTGCTCCCCACCCCCAATTCCAGGCCAGCGGCCTGTGCCGAAACAGAGTGCCCCACTACAACGGCCGCAATCGCAGCCAAACAGAACAAGCGCTTCATAAGAAACATCCTTTCCGAACGAAGTTATATGGTTTTTTACAGGCTATCTCGCTATAGAAGCTGGCGTGTAGTCGGAAGTTCCAGTGATTAACGCCGGAATTTCACGAAATTTTCACGCCCCAAAGCTTCGCACAACGCCCGGATATTTCCATAGTGTCGGTAGGATATTTCTTAGGTGATACACATCGCCGCTGGTCCAGAACTGTGCAGGTTCAGGGCTACCAACGGCCAGCAGGTCGCGCTCGCCGAGCAGACGCTTGAGCTGACGGGCCACGGCGGCGCCGGTGTCGATGAGGATGATGCTAGGGGGCAGCATCTGCGCGAGGAGCGGCTTGAGGAAGGGATAGTGGGTGCAGCCGAGGATGATGGTGTCGCAACCGGCGCTGAGCAGCGGCTCGATGTACCGCTGTAACAACGGGCGCAGGGCCGGGCTGTTCAAGTCACCGCTTTCAATCAGCTCGACCAGGCCAGGGCACGGCTGGGTGACGACCTTCACGTCGGTAGCGAAACGGTCGAGCAAGGCGGCAAACTTGGCGCTTTGCAGCGTACCGGTGGTGGCAAGCACACCGACCACACCACTGCGAGTGGCCGCGGCGGCAGGTTTGACGGCAGGCTCCATGCCCACTAGCGGCCAATCTGGAAAATCCAGCCGCAGGTCGGCGACAGCGGCGACGGTGGCGGTATTACAGGCAATCACAAAGGCCTTGGCGCCTTGCTCCCGGAAAAACGCCGCCACCCGCCGCGAACGCTCGAGAATAAACGCCGGGCTTTTCTCGCCGTAGGGGATGTGCCCGCAATCGGCCACGTACAGCAGCGATTCATGGGGCAAAAGCTGCTGGATTTCGTCCAGCACGGTCAACCCGCCGACACCGGAATCGAACACACCGATTGGCGCGTCCTTAACCATGTTGCGTCCCGCACACACTGCAACCGGGGTCACGCTTGACGCGCAACTCGCGAAACCGCGTGGTCAAGGCATCGATGAGCAACAAGCGGCCGACCAAGGGTTCGCCGAAACCGACCAGCAGTTTCAGGGCCTCCAACGCTTGCAGGCTACCGACCAGCCCTACCAGTGGGCCCACCACGCCGGCTTCGCTGCAGGTCAGTTCGGTATCGCTGCCGTGCCCATATAAACAGTGGTAGCACGGGCTTTCGGCGCGGCGCGGGTCGAACACCGACAACTGGCCTTCAAGGCGAATCGCCGCGCCGCTGATCAACGGCTTGCCAGCGGCGACGCAGGCGGCATTCACCGCTTCACGGGTGGAAAAGTTGTCGCTGCAATCGAGCACCACGTCCACCGCTTCTACCGCGGCGGCCAGGGAATCGGCATCCAGCGCGGTGCGATGGGCGACCAGTGTGATTTCCGGGTTGATGGCGGTCAGGCGACGCAGGGCCGAGTCGACCTTGGCCTGCCCGACGCTGTCGGTATCATGGATGATCTGGCGCTGCAGGTTGGTCAGGTCGACCGTGTCGAAGTCCGCCAGATGCAACTCGCCCACACCGGCCGCCGCCAAGTACAACGCAACCGGTGCACCCAGGCCACCGAGGCCGACGATCAACGCACGGGCGTTTTTCAGGCGCAATTGGCCGTCGATGTCGACATGCTGCAACAGAATCTGTCGGCTATAGCGCAACAGCTCCTGGTCGGTCAGCACGGGCGACGCCCCAGGGTAATGCGCTCGTGACCGCCGAGGTCGATGCGGCTGTGTACCTCTTCAAAGCCTTCACTCAATAGCAGGTCGCGCACGGCCGGGGCTTGGTCGTAACCATGCTCCAGCAGCAGTCGTCCGCCGGCATTCAGGTGAGCGGGGGCTTCTTTGATGATCAGGCGCAAGTCGTCCAAACCATCATGACCGGCCACCAGTGCGCTGGCCGGCTCAAAACGCACGTCGCCCGCCACCAGGTGCGGATCGTTGGCGGCGATGTACGGCGGGTTGCTGATGATCAGGTCATAGGTATGACCGGGCAGCGCGCTGAACCAATGGCTGTTCAGCACCGTCGCGTTATTAAGGTGCAGGCGCTGGCGATTGCGTTCGGCCAGGGCCACGGCCTCCAGCACACGGTCGACGGCGGTGACCTGCCAGGCTGGCCGTTCACTGGCTAGGGCCAAGGCGATGGCGCCGCTGCCGGTGCCCAGGTCGAGGACCTTGGCGGGCGTGGCCGGCAACAATTCCAAGGCCGCTTCCACCAGCAGTTCGGTGTCCGGACGCGGGATCAGCGTATGCGGCGCGACCTCCAGGTCCAGCTTCCAGAAGCCCTGCTGGCCGAGGATATAGGCGACCGGCTCGCCGCCGCGACGGCGCTGCAGGTAGCCGGCGAACGTCAGCGCGTCTTCGCTGCTGACGATTTTCTCGGGCCAGGTGTGCAGGTAGCTGCGGGATTTACCCAACGCCGCCGCCAACAACAACTCGGCATCCAGTCGCGCGGTAGGCGAGTCGGGCAGGTCGGCGGCGCGCAGCAGGCTGGCAATAATGGTCATTTATTCACCTATCGCCGCCAACTGATCCGCTTGATATTCAGCAAGCAACGGTTCGATCACCGCGTCCACGCCACCGGCGAGGATCTCGTCCAGGGAATAAAGCGTGAGGTTGACCCGGTGGTCGGTGACCCGGCCCTGGGCAAAGTTATAGGTACGGATGCGCTCGGAGCGGTCGCCCGAGCCCACCAGCAACTTGCGCTCGCTGGCAATTGCATTGGCGGCGGCGCTGGTCTGTTGGTCGTTGAGCTTGGCCGACAGCCAGGACATGGCCCGCGCACGGTTCTTGTGCTGGGAACGTTCTTCCTGACACTCCACCACAATGCCCGACGGCAAGTGGGTGATACGGATCGCCGAGTCAGTCTTGTTAACGTGCTGACCGCCAGCGCCCGACGAGCGGTAAGTGTCGACACGCAAGTCGGCCGGGTTGATCTCGATCGCTTCCTGTTCGTCCGGCTCGGGCAACACCGCGACGGTGCACGCCGAGGTGTGGATTCGGCCTTGGGACTCGGTCGCCGGAACCCGTTGCACGCGGTGCGCGCCGGACTCGAACTTGAGCTTGCCGTAGACGTTGTCGCCTTCGACCCGCGCGATAACCTCTTTATAGCCGCCGTGCTCGCCTTCATTCTCGGACAGGATCTCGACACGCCAGCCGCGACGCTCGGCATACCGCGAATACATGCGGAACAGGTCGCCGGAGAAAATCGCTGCCTCGTCGCCGCCGGTTCCGGCACGGATTTCGAGGAACACGTTGCGCCCGTCATTCGGGTCCTTGGGCAGCAGCATGCGCTGCAGGTCGCCTTCCAGCTCGGCCAGCTTTTCCTTGGCTTCGCGGACTTCTTCCACGGCCATTTCGCGCATGTCCGGGTCGCTGTCCTTGAGCAGTGCCTGGGCACCTTCAAGGTCGGCCTGCACTTTGGTCAGGTGCTTGTAGGTCGCCACAATCGGCTCAACTTCGGCGTATTCCTTCGAATAGGCACGAAACTTGGCCTGATCGGAGATGACCTCACCATCGCCGAGCAGCGCGGTCAGTTCTTCGAAACGGTCCTGGAGCACGTCCAGTTTATTGAGCAGTGACGCTTTCATTGCAGTTTTTTATCCGAAGAGCTATCTGACGCGCCCTCACCGAGGGCAAAGAGTTCCTGGGCCATGGCCAGCGCATCGAGGCGGCCTTCGGCGGTAAGCTTTTTTAATTGTACGCTGGGCGCGTGGAGCAACTTGTTGGTAAGGCCTCGGGCCAGTTGCATCAGCACGTCTTCAGCGCTGCTGCCGTTGGCGAGCAAGCGCTGGGCCTTGAGCAGCTCCTCGTCGCGCAGGCGCTCGCCTTGCTGACGATACGCCTTGAGCACGTCCACTGCGGCCAACTCACGCAGGCGCACCATGAAGTCGTCTGCGCCGGCGCTGACCATTTCTTCAGCGGCCTGGGCTGCACCCTGGCGGCTCTTGAGGTTTTCGGCGACCACTTCGTGCAAATCGTCGACGCTATAGAGGTAAACGTCGTCCAACTCGCCGACTTCGGGCTCGATATCGCGGGGAACGGCAATATCCACCATAAAGATGGGTTTGTGCTTGCGCAGCTTCAACGCGCTTTCGACCGCGCCTTTGCCAAGAATCGGCAACTGGCTGGCGGTGGAGCTGATCACAATATCGCTGCGCACCAATTCGGCCGGGATATCTGCCAGCAGCACGGCATGTGCGCCGAACTGCTCGGCGAGGATGCTGGCACGCTCCAGGGTACGGTTGGCCACCACGATGCGCTTCACCCCCAGGTCATGCAGGTGGCGGGCGACCAGCGTGATGGTCTCGCCGGCGCCGATGAGCAGGGCCTGGCTACGTTGCAAGTCACTGAAAATCTGTTTGGCCAGGCTGACCGCAGCGAACGCTACGGACACCGGGTTTTCGCCGATGGCGGTGTCGGTACGCACCTGCTTGGCGGAGTTGAACGTGGCCTGGAACAGGCGACCCAGCAGCGGGCCGACAGTGCCGGCCTCACGCGCCACGGCGTAGGCGGACTTCATCTGGCCAAGGATCTGCGGCTCGCCCAACACCAGCGAATCGAGACCGGACGCCACGCGCATCATGTGACGAACTGCCGCATCGTCTTCGTGCACATAAGCGCTCGCGCGCAGGTCATCGAGGTCCAAATGGTGATAATCGGCCAGCCAGCGCAGCACCACATCCGCTGAAAGATGTTCCTGTTCTATATAAAGCTCACTGCGATTGCAGGTCGAAAGGATCGCTGCTTCGCGACTGTCGGTGAGCCGGCAGAGCTGCTGCAGGGCCTCAACCAACTGCTCTGGCGTAAACGCCACGCGCTCGCGCACGTCTACGGAGGCAGTCTTGTGGTTAATACCGAGTGCGAGGAAGGCCATTCAATATCGCTGATGATGTCGGGAAGCCGACAATTGTCCTACTTCGAAAGATTCAGAACAACCACCGTCGTCTATTGTCCTAATGCCTTGTGCCTATAAAGGCACCCATTGAGACTCGGTTATGTTTGGCCGAAGGCTTGTGTCATGATGATCCGACCGCAGGTTAGTCGTCCTCTTCCTATATGAATAGATCCTCCGCGTTGCTCCTTGCTTTTGTCTTCCTCAGCGGCTGCCAGGCCATGGCACCCGTGTCGCCGGACGGTACCCCGCCGGTGGAAGACAGCACCCCCGCCCCTGAAAAGCCCAAGGTTTATTCCTCGTTCAGTGAAGAAACGGTGTACAGCCTGCTGACCGCGGAGCTGGCCGGCCAACGCAATCGCTTCGACATTGCGCTGGATAACTACGTGACCCAGGCCATCAACACCCAGGATCCGGGCATTTCCGAGCGGGCCTTCCGCATCGCCGAATACCTGGGCGCCGACCAGGCTGCGCTGGACACGTCGCTGATCTGGGCGAAAAACGCCCCGGACGATCTGGAAGCACAACGGGCGGCAGCGATTCAGCTGGCGCGCGCCGGGCGCTATGACGACTCCATGGTCTATATGGAGAAAGTCCTGCAGGGCAAGGGCGACACCCATTTCGACTTCCTCGCGCTGTCGGCTGCCGACACCGACCAGGACACGCGCAATGGCCTGATGAAGAGTTTCGACCGCCTGCTGCAAAAACATCCGAAGAACAGCCAACTGGTGTTCGGCAAGGCACTGCTGCTGCAACAGGACGACGAAGCCGACGCAGCCCTGAAGCTGCTAGAGCAGAACCCGCCGGAAGAAGGCGAAATCGCCCCGATCCTGCTGCGCGCACGCCTGTTGCAGAACCTCAATCGCGGCAAGGAAGCGATTCCTCTGCTGGAAAAAAATATCAAGAAGTATCCGGACGACAAGCGCCTGCGCCTGACTTACGCCCGCATGCTGGTGGAACAGGACCGCATGGAGGACGCCAAAGTGCAGTTCGCCAACCTGGTCCAGCAATACCCGGACGACGACGAGTTGCGTTATTCCCTGGCACTGGTATGCCTGGAAGCCAAGGCCTGGGACGAGGCCAAGGGGTATCTGGAAGAGCTGATCCAGCGCGAAAGCCATGTGGACTCGGCCCACTTGAACCTTGGCCGCATCGCTGAAGAACGCAACGATCCACAAGCTGCGCTGCTCGAATACGCACAAGTCGGCCCCGGCAACGACTACCTGCCGGCCCAATTGCGCCAGGCCGATATCCTGATGAGCAACGGCCGTACCGACGAGGCGGAAAAACGCCTGGCCGCTGCGCGCGATGCCGAACCTGACTACGCGATCCAGCTGTACCTGATCCAGGCCGAGACCTTGTCGGCCAACAAACAGGGCGAGCGTGCCTGGAAACTGCTGCAACAAGCCTTGCTGCAGTTCCCTGACGATTTGAACCTGCTGTACACCCGCGCCATGCAGGCCGAAAAACGCAATGACCTGGCGCAGATGGAAAAAGACCTGCGCCTGATCATCAAGCGCGACCCGGACAATGCCATGGCCCTCAACGCCCTGGGCTACACCTTGTCTGACCGCACGACGCGCTACGCCGAAGCCAAGGTGCTGATCGAACAAGCCCACAAGCTCAACCCGGAAGACCCTGCCGTACTCGATAGCCTGGGCTGGGTGAATTACCGCCTGGGCAACCTGGACGAAGCTGAACGCCTGCTGCGCCTGGCACTGGAGCGCTTTCCCGACCAGGAAGTCGCCGCCCACTTGGGTGAAGTGCTGTGGGCCAATGGCAAGCAGCGCGAAGCACGCCAAATCTGGGAAAAATTCCTCAAGGAACAACCCGAAAGCCCTATCCTGCGCGGCACCATCAAGCGCCTGACCGGATCCGAGACCCTTTAAGCTTATGTTCTTGCGCCACGTTATCGTTTTCAGCTTCATTGCCCTGCTCGCCGGTTGCGCAGGCTTCGGTTCCCGTGAATCCGTCGAAGGCCAGGGCAACCCGGCGCAATGGCAGCAACACAAGGACCAGCTCAGCAGCATTGATGGCTGGCAGATTGAAGGCAAAGTCGGCGTCCGCGCCCCCAAGGACTCCGGCAGCGGTACCTTGTTCTGGCTGCAACGCCAGGACTACTACGATATTCGCCTGTCGGGCCCCCTGGGCCGTGGCGCGGCGCGCCTGACCGGTCGACCGGGACACGTCAGCCTTGAAGTGGCCAACCAGGGTCGCTATGAAGCCACCTCGCCGGAAGAACTGCTTGAACAACAGATTGGCTGGAAGCTGCCGGTGTCTCATCTGGTCTGGTGGGTACGCGGCTTGCCCGCACCGGACAGCAAGAGTCGCCTGAGCCTGAACGGCGATAGCCGCTTGGCGACGCTGGAGCAGGATGGCTGGCAGGTCGAGTATTTGAGCTATGTGGAACAAAGCGGTTATTGGCTGCCCGAGCGCATCAAGCTGCACGGCCCCGACCTTGATGTCACGCTGGTGATCAAGGACTGGCAACCGCGCAAACTGGGGCAATAACGTGTCCGTACAAACATTGACCCTGCCCTCCCCGGCCAAACTCAACCTGATGCTGCACATTCTGGGTCGCCGTGAAGACGGCTATCACGAACTGCAGACGCTGTTTCAATTTCTCGACTACGGCGATGAGCTGACCTTCGCCTTGCGCGACGATGGCGTTATCCAACTGCATACCGAATTCGAAGGCGTCCCTCACGACAGCAACCTGATTGTGAAGGCGGCGAAAAAACTTCAGGCGCAATCCGGTTGCCCGCTTGGCATCGATATCTGGATCGATAAAATCCTGCCCATGGGCGGCGGTATCGGTGGCGGCAGCTCGAATGCCGCGACGACTTTGCTGGGCCTGAACCACTTGTGGCGCCTGGGCTGGGACGATGATCGCTTGGCTGCGCTGGGCCTGACGCTGGGCGCCGACGTCCCGGTTTTCGTGCGTGGGCACGCCGCTTTCGCCGAAGGCGTGGGCGAAAAACTCACCCCGGAATACCCCGAAGAGCCGTGGTATGTCGTGCTTGTTCCGCAAGTATCTGTAAGTACAGCAGAAATTTTTTCAGATCCGCTGTTGACACGTAACTCTCCTCCCATTAAAGTGCGCCCCGTTCCCAAGGGAAACAGTCGAAATGACTGCTTACCGGTTGTAGCAAGGCGTTATCCAGAGGTACGTAACGCTTTGAATTTGTTAGGTAAATTTACCGAAGCAAAATTAACCGGAACTGGAAGTTGTGTGTTTGGGGGCTTCCCAAGCAAAGCTGAAGCTGATAAAGTCTCGGCCCTTCTTACAGAGACCCTTACAGGGTTTGTAGCAAAGGGAAGCAACGTTTCGATGTTGCATCGCAAGCTGCAAAGTCTGCTCTAAAGGAACCGAGTGTTAGGCACTCGTTGCAACAGATACAGGGGCGTCGCCAAGCGGTAAGGCAGCAGGTTTTGATCCTGCCATGCGTTGGTTCGAATCCAGCCGCCCCTGCCATTTTCCTATACTCATCCAGGTTACCCTCAGCCTCTAGGTACTGCGCGTGTCCAAGATGATGGTCTTTACGGGGAACGCCAACCCCGATCTGGCTCGACGTGTCGTACGTCAGCTGCATATCCCTCTCGGTGACATCTCTGTCGGTAAATTTTCCGACGGCGAAATTACAGCCGAGATCAATGAAAACGTTCGCGGTAAAGACGTTTTCATTATTCAGCCGACTTGCGCTCCGACCAACGATAACCTGATGGAACTCGTCGTGATGGCTGATGCCTTCCGCCGCTCCTCAGCGACTCGAATCACAGCTGTAATCCCTTACTTTGGTTATGCCCGTCAGGATCGCCGTCCGCGCTCCGCACGTGTGGCTATCAGCGCGAAAGTCGTTGCTGACATGCTGACCGTGGTAGGCATCGACCGTGTTCTCACGGTTGACCTGCACGCTGACCAAATCCAGGGGTTCTTCGATATTCCGGTAGATAACATCTACGGCTCCCCCGTATTGGTGGATGACATCGAAGACCAGCGCTTTGAAAACCTGATGATCGTGTCCCCGGACATTGGTGGCGTCGTGCGTGCACGGGCCGTTGCCAAATCCTTGGGCGTGGACCTCGGGATCATCGACAAACGCCGCGAGAAAGCCAATCACTCTGAAGTGATGCATATCATCGGTGATGTCGAAGGGCGTACCTGTATTCTGGTTGATGACATGGTCGACACCGCCGGCACCTTGTGCCACGCGGCGAAAGCCTTGAAAGAGCACGGTGCCGCTAAAGTCTTCGCCTACTGCACACACCCTGTGTTGTCTGGCCGAGCGATCGAGAACATCGAAAATTCCATGCTGGACGAACTGGTGGTGACCAACACCATCCCGTTGTCCGCTGCTGCTCAAGCCTGTTCGCGTATCCGTCAATTGGATATCGCACCGGTTGTTGCCGAGGCGGTTCGCCGCATCAGCAATGAAGAATCGATCAGCGCGATGTTCCGTTAAGGGTCAAACCTGCGGTCCATCTCACTGACGAAAAGCGCCCCGCCCCGACATGTTGTTGGGGCGGGGCTTTTTTGCCCATGTCGAGTCTGGCGCTGGTCGCAAACGCCGCTCGATGATGGCTATTTTGGAGATACAACATGAATGACTTTACTCTGAACGCCCAAGCGCGTACTGACCTGGGGAAAGGTGCGAGCCGCCGCCTGCGTCACGCCGCCAATATCCCAGCCGTTGTATACGGTGGTAACAAGCCTGCTGAATCCGTGACCATCCTGTCCAAGGAAATCGCCAAGCTGTTCGAAAACGAAGCTGCCTACAGCCACGTTATCGAACTGAACGTCGACGGCACCAAGCAGAACGTCATCGTTAAAGCGATGCAGCGTCACCCGTCCAAGCAGTTCATCATGCACGCTGACTTCGTTCGCGTTGTTGCTGGCCAGAAACTGACCGCTATCGTGCCTGTGCACTTTGTTGGTGAAGACGCTCCGGTCAAGAAAGGCGGCATTGTTTCCCACACTGTTACCGAGCTGGAAGTAACCTGCCTGCCGAAAGATCTGCCTGAGTTCATCGAAGTCGACCTGTCGGCCGCTGAAATCGGCACCATCATTCACTTGTCCGACCTCAAGGCCCCTAAAGGCGTTGAGTTCGTTGCACTGGCTCACAACGACGACAAGGCTGTTGCCAACGTCCACGCGCCACGTGTTGTAGCTGAAGATGAAGAAGGCGAAACCGCTGCAGAGTAATACTCTCTGTGACGTCGGAGCTTGAGGAAACATCGCGGACCGGAACGTAGCGAGAAAGCGGGCGATAACGCGGCGTTTACTCTTGAGTAAATGATGTAATGTCGTCCACTTTCGCCGCACGTAGGTTGCGGCGATGTTATCCACAACTCCAAAGGAAGGGCCCCTGTCGTGACTGCCATTAAACTGATCGTTGGCCTGGGAAATCCAGGCGCCGAATACGAACAGACCCGGCATAACGCGGGGGCCCTTTTTGTTGAGCGCATCGCCCACGCCCAGGGTATAAACCTGGTGGCCGATCGCAAGTATTTTGGCCTGACCGGACGCTTCTCGCATCAAGGTCAGGACGTTCGTCTGCTGATTCCCACCACCTACATGAACCGCAGCGGCCAGGCTGTCGCGGCGCTTGCGGGCTTCTTCCGGATCAAACCCGAAGAGATCCTGGTGGCCCATGACGAACTGGACCTGCCACCCGGTGTAGCCAAGCTCAAGCTGGGCGGCGGGCATGGCGGGCACAATGGCCTGCGCGACATCATCGCGCAGCTGGGTAATCAGAATAATTTCTACCGTCTGCGGCTCGGCATTGGCCACCCAGGCGTTGCCAGTATGGTTTCAAATTTCGTCCTGGGTCGTGCGCCACGCGCCGAACAGGAAAAACTCGATGCCAGCATCGATTTTGCCCTCGGCGTGCTGCCGGATATCTTCGCCGGTGAATGGAACCGCGCGATGAAAAACCTGCACAGCCAGAAGGCCTGACTCTTACCGAGGGGAAACACCATGGGATTCAATTGCGGCATCGTCGGCCTGCCCAACGTCGGCAAATCCACCCTGTTCAACGCCCTGACCAAGTCCGGTATTGCAGCGGAGAACTTCCCCTTCTGCACCATCGAGCCCAACAGCGGCATCGTGGCCATGCCGGACCCGCGCCTGCAGGAACTGGCGGCGATCGTCAATCCCAAGCGTATCCTGCCGACCACCATGGAATTCGTCGACATCGCGGGCCTGGTAGCCGGCGCGTCGAAAGGTGAAGGCCTGGGCAACAAGTTCCTGGCCAACATCCGTGAAACCGATGCGATCGCCCACGTGGTCCGCTGCTTTGAAGACGAAAACGTGATTCACGTCTCCAACAGCGTCGACCCGAAACGCGACATCGAGATCATCGACCTCGAACTGATCTTCGCCGACCTCGACAGCTGCGAAAAGCAACTGCAAAAAGTCGCGCGTAACGCCAAGGGCGGCGACAAGGACGCAGTGGTCCAGAAAGGCCTGCTGGAGCAGTTGATCGCTCACTTCACCTTGGGCAAACCAGCACGCAGCCTGATGAAGAGCATGAATACCGATGAAAAAGCGGTGATCAAAGGCTTCCATCTGCTGACCACCAAACCAGTCATGTACATCGCCAACGTCGCTGAAGACGGCTTCGAGAACAACCCATTGCTCGACGTGGTCAAGGCCATCGCCGACGAGGAAGGCGCGATCGTGGTGCCGGTGTGCAACAAGATCGAGGCGGAAATTGCCGAGCTGGATGACGGCGAAGAAAAGGACATGTTCCTTGAGGCCCTGGGTCTGACAGAGCCTGGCCTGAACCGCGTGATCCGTGCCGGTTACGAGATGCTGCACCTGCAAACCTACTTCACCGCCGGTGTCGAAGAAGTCCGCGCCTGGACCGTCAAGGTCGGCGCTACGGCGCCACAGGCCGCCGGTGTGATCCACACCGACTTCGAAAAGGGCTTTATCCGCGCCGAAGTAATCGCCTACAACGACTTTATCCAGTTCAAGGGTGAAGCCGGTGCCAAGGAAGCGGGTAAATGGCGTTTGGAAGGTAAGGAATACATTGTTAAAGATGGCGATGTGATGCACTTCCGTTTTAACGTGTAAACGCTACCAGCGGTTTACGACATCAACAAAAAGCCGATGCAGTGCATCGGCTTTTTTGTGCGTGTCTGTTTACAAACCCTATAAAGCAACGGCTTACCCCTAAAGACCAAACACTTTCAGACTTCTCCTATTTATCCATTTACCCACTGAATGAAAACAGATAAAAACCAATTACAAATCTAACTTATCCTACATAGCCTAGGCAACTAACCACATTAAGAGCAGGTGACAATACCTATAGACTTCGATTTACTAAGTGAGCCTGCACACTGTATTTTTAACCGTGAAGCAACAGCGATTATGGAGTGATCATTCGATGTCGGCCCTCGACCCTATGGAAAATGAAACGGAGATTTCACTGATTGACGGCCCTGATATTGAAAGTATGTTGAGCTGCACAGCCACACTGAACATTGACATTTTATTGCTCGGAGAAACCGGTACCGGCAAGGACACCTTGGCACAGCGAATTCATCATCTATCAGGACGACGGGGTAACTTCGTCGCCGTAAACTGCGCGGCTATCCCGGAAAGCCTCGCGGAAAGCCAATTGTTCGGCGTCAATAGCGGCGCCTATACCGGAGCGATGCAATCACGCGCAGGTTTTGTCGAGGCGGCCCATTTGGGCACATTGTACCTGGATGAGATCGACAGCATGCCCTTGAGCCTCCAGGCCAAGCTGCTGCGTGTACTGGAGTCTCGCGGCGTGGAACGCCTGGGCTCGACTCGGTTCATTCCGGTGGACATGCGCGTCATCGCGTCCGCGCAGCATTCGCTGCACCAGATGGTTGAGCATGGCACCTTCAGGCGCGATCTGTATTTTCGCTTGAATGTTGTCAACATCCAGATACCGGCACTACGGAACCGACGCGAGCGTATCATTCCGTTGTTCCTGGAAATGATCCGTCAGGAAGCCGAGCTGTTCAAATGTACTGCCCCCCCTCCTTCCGGAGGACTGCTGCAACAATTGCTGTGGCACTCTTGGCAGGGCAATGTTCGCGAGCTGCGCTCGACGGCCAAACGTTTCGTATTGGGTTTGCCGCCGCTTTCAAACCCCATGAGTGACCAAGCTGATACACAGATAAATCTCAAAGCTCGTCTCCAGCAAATTGAAAAAGCGTTGATTGAAGAATCGCTGCGCCGGCACCAGCATTGTGTCGATACCGTGGCGATAGAGCTGGGAGTTCCTAAGCGCACGCTGTATTACCGTATGAAACAGCTAGAGATATCATTGAGATAAATAAAATTGACTTCACAGAGACGCACTTTCCCTACAACCAATTGCCCCTCCCAAATACACAATGCGCACTCATGACCTCGCTGGATTAGAAAGCACATCCGACCAATATGCCCACAGTCAAAACATCTAGAAACATGTAATCTAATAGTTACATGGAACGCCTCAACCTTTCGTGCCACACATCTATTGCCAAGGTTAATTTGTAAGGGAACCTAAAAACTTCCCACCACATTGACCAACGGCTAATTAATTACCCTTGATAAATTCTTAGCTGGAGCATTCTCATGACTATCCCAAGTGGCGGTTATTCTGCAGGAACCCCATATTATGGTATGGGCGGGGCTAATACCCCATCGGCTGGCTCTTCTGGAGGTAACGGCGGCGTCGCCGGTGCAGAGGATAACTTTGATAAAGGTGAAGCCATCAACGACTACACTACTAAGAGACAACTCGACGCCAAACTGATCTCCGGTATCAACCAGGCTGCCAAAGCATTCCAATAACAGCCATTTACCTCTCCGGCCCATTCGCCAGAGAGGTAACCATCTCAACTCAAACGGTAGTTTTTACTCCTCTTGCCTAATCAAAGTTTTCTGCAGACGTCCCTTCAATAGGCATTCTATGAAAATACAAGAATACGTTTCCCCCAACAAAAATGCAGGCTTCAACTCTGCCGACATACCCCAAGATCAGCCGACCTGCAGTAGAGACTCCTGTTTTTTCACATCATTGCTCGAACGCTCATCAACGACGAGTGCATCTACTGGTGCATCTTATCTATCTCCCGCACTTACAGACGCCATGACCCCCTTGAAAACCTCGAAGACTAGAATGGTGAACTTACTGAAGTCGACAAATAAAGAGTTGGACATAGAGCGATTCCGGACATTTCCTAGCCTACTGTCCAATATCCAACTCACATCCCAACTTTTAGTAAAATGCCTTGCGAAGACCACTCAAGGCATCGATAAAATATCTAACTTGCAATAGCCATCATGAATAATTTCATTCCTATTGCATTATTTTTAGCTGCTGCACTTATGCTTAGCGGTTGCAGCGACCGCGTCGAACTTCATCGTCAACTCTCTGAGCAAGAGGCCAATGAGGTCATTGCAGAACTGGCAGATAAACATATTCGCGCGCAAAAAATCCCGGCCAAAGATGGTGTCGTCGTTTCGGTCAATGCAAACGACATAGGACGTGCCGTACGCACGTTGGAAGCAGCTGGCCTACCCCGAGTAGCCCGGACCTCGCTGGGCGATACCTTTAAAAAGGAAGGCGTCATCTCCACGCCGCTAGAAGAACGGGCGCGCTACATCTATGCCTTGTCCCAAGAACTCGAGGCCACGCTGTCAAACATCGATGGTGTCATCGTCGCCCGAGTACACGTAGTACTGCCGGAACGCATCGCACCCGGTGAGCCGGTCCAGCCCGCATCCGCCTCAGTATTTATAAAACACGACCCACGCCTGGACCCCGATAACATCCGCGCACGCGTTCGCAGGATGGTAGCAAGCAGCATCCCAGGTATGGCCGCGGCAATCGATAATCCGCAAAAACTCAGCGTGATATTCGTGCCTGCAACCACTTATAAGGAACAGCAACGCCTGGTGTATTTCGGCCCTTTCCTGGTGCCCGGCGAGGATCTGAGTTTTTGGCGAAACAGCGTAATCGTTTCTCTGCTCGGGGCGGCGGCGGCGGTGTTCGCCACGCTGTTCCTGCACCGGCGGCGTCAGCGATTTATACAAGAGTTATCTGTAGCCCGCGAACCCATCGGCCCAGCTCATGATGCCTAGGAACGAGCACTCAGCAAGGGAACACTTGGCCTGGGCTCAATGGTGGGCATTCCCTTGGAAGTACGCCCATGAAGACTGGAAGGACGACCAGTACCCTGCGGTTGACGCGCTTTATCGGAACAGGCGGTGGGTGCCCGGCGATTTTATGGGCGTGAACGCCTGTTTACCCCCCACACCCGACGCGACCGTGCTGCAACTGGCCCTTGCGTCAAATGAACAACTCGACTTGGCGCTGACACTGGTTTACGACACCTTCAATCCTAAGGCGGCTCTCCCTTTGAGCGACAGTCACCATCAGTGGTGCACACGCCTGTCCAAGGCACTGCCCCCCGCCATGCTGTCACCCGATGCCGATCCGCTGCACCTGCTCTATGCATGGCTCGATCTCACAACCTGGCAGCGCTTTAGATTGCGTTTCCCCCGTGAACGAGCGCGTGAAGTCGAAAATAGTGCCGTCTGCCTCGAAAACGCGAGCAGCCGATTGAATACGCTCTGGCAGGCAGTGGTCTGGCGCGTAACGTCCTTGCCCGGTGACCCCATAGCCCCTGATTCACACAGGTAAGGAGATCAGTGATGTTATGCCGACTTTCCATCGAGTTGTCCCAAGACAAGCCCGGGTTGCCTCGCAACCTGATCCCACGGGAAGAGCTTGCCAATTGGAAGCAGGCAGAGCAGCTCTTGAGGCACGCAAATGACCGGGCGGAGGAGCTGCTGTGTTTGACGGAAAAAAAATGCGAAGCGTTGCAGGAGCAAGCATCACTGGAAATCTGGCGACGCGCTGATGCTCAGCTCAAACGTTGGGAGCACGACCGTCAAGCGATGTGCGACAAGCTCGAGCAATATGCGAGTTCGATCACCAATGAGGCGATTCGATGCCTGCTGGATGAAACGGCAGCGCCCACTAGGCTGGCGGCTCTTCTGAAACAATTGCTAACGAACCAAGTCCACGAGATCAGCGCGATCCTACTCTGCCACCCTGAAGATTTTGATGAGATAAGACACTGCCTTGCGTCTGAACAGATCACCGTTTGGAAACTTCATGCAGACGAGACGATCCTCCCGCAAACACTGATATTGAAAACCGATGAGGGCGACTTTCATATTAACTGGAGTTCTATGCTCGCCTCTTTTTTCAAACACAGAAAAGAGTTTCGAATCGAAATCTGACGCTGTGTGGTTTATGCGTTAATCACGTTCAACGATCAAACCTGATTGGTCAATTAAATCTCAATAATAGAACCCAAAAGGAATAATCATGACCGTCCCTAAGACGCTCTCGCAACAAGCATTGAAAATTGCCGATTCTGCATTCAAAAACTATGACGCTTTCCAGATGGGGGAGGTTCAGGATGCTGAGCTATTCTTTGATTTAACAAAACGAATGACAGTTACTAACGCGCTGTTCACTGAGAATCTTCGGATTGAGCACCTGTCTCTAAAAACAGCTATTGAAAGCTTCCAATAAGATGAACGATCTCGCCTGTGCTTGGCTGAATAGTCGCGCAGAACAACTCACGTTATTTGAAGGCGACGACAGGATCACTTTAAAACGTCAGGAGGCCTTCATACGACTGGAGGTTCAGTTGACCTCGACGCCTTCAGATAACACGACATTGCAAAGTTGGCTGCGCTTGGGCGCCGTCAGCATGAACCTTTTTTCGGGCACATTGGGGCGAAAAGCCGATAGTGGCGAGCTTTGGCTAATTCAAACCTTGCGCGATGGACCGGGAGAGGCACAGGTGTTCGATTGTCTTGAAACCCTGCTCAACCAGCGCGACATATGGCGTGCCACGTTCGCGCGCGTTGCTCGCCCACTCCAGCCTCTCAAACCCACCTCGCTGCGTTCACTGCCGTATTAACCAGAGAACTCTCTATGAATAACAAGACCCACAAGCGGCGCGGCTTGTTGCGCCAAGACTCGCCTGGTGCTTCATCCAGACGAACACTTTGGAGCAGCATGCTCCTGCTGTCCTGCCTGCTGGCGCCAGTGGAAAACACCTTGGGTGCCATCCCCCCAGAATGGAAAAACACCGCCTACGCCTACGAGGCCGACCATAAACCGCTACGTGAAGTGCTCGAAGACTTCGCCCAGACCTTTGGCACGCAACTGCAAATCGAAGGCTTGCTGGAGGGCGACGTCAACGGCAAGATCCGCGCGAATACCCCGCAATCCATGCTGGATAGACTCGGCGTTGAGCACCGTTTTCAGTGGTACCTCTACAACAACACCCTGTTCATCAGCACGTTGGACCAGCAGGAATCCGCGCGCCTGGAAGTCTCCTCGGAAACTATTTCCGACCTCAAGCAAGCGCTGACCGATATCGGCCTGCTTGATAGCCGTTTCGGCTGGGGCGAATTGCCTGAAGACGGTGTCGTACTGGTCTCCGGCCCCAAAACCTACATCGAACAGATCAAACAGTTCAGCAGCAAACGCCGCTCGGCGGATGAAAAACAGAGCGTGCTCAGCTTCCCACTCAAGTTCGCCAATGCCGCAGACCGCAAAGTGGACTACCGCGGTGAAAAGCTCATTGTCCCCGGCGTCGCGAACATTTTGCGGGGACTCTTGGAGCCCCGCTCAGCCTCGACGCTAACGGGGATGAGCCAACCCGATTCATCCCAGCCGTCCCCTCTAACCCCCAATGTACCTCGGCTGGGCAATCCGTTACTGGGCCAAATGCTCGGTGCAAATGGCAACGCAGGACAATTGGACACGGGTCCGACAGTCACGCCACGCGCCCCGGTCTCCAAGAGCCGGATCCGCGTCGAAGCCGATGTGCGCAATAACGCTGTGCTGATCTATGACCTGCCGGAACGCCAGGCCATGTACCGCGACCTGATCACTCAACTCGACGTCGCGCGCAAGTTGATCGAAATCGACGCAATCATTCTCGATATCGAACGTACGCAATTGCGTGAATTCGGGGTGAACTGGGGTTTCCAGAACAGTCGCTTCCGCGGAGGCGTCAACATGGCACCAGGCACCTCGTCGCAGGTGTCGATTGAAAACCGTGATCGTTTTTACGCCGACATCCGCGCACTGGAGGCCAAGGGCCTGGCAACCATGGTCTCCAACCCTTCGGTGCTCACCCTGGAAAACCAGCCGGCGGTGATCGACTTCAACCGCACCCAATACATCTCCCCCGGCAGAGATTACGCAACCATTTTGCCTGTCACGGTGGGCACCAGCCTCCAAGTGGTTCCCCGGGTAACGACGGGCCGCGGCGTTCACCAGATCCATTTGGTCGTCGATATCGAAGACGGTAATTTCGACGAAACCAATCCCGAGCGAGACCCCAATCACCCCGACGTTCGCCGGGGCAAGGTCAGCACCCAGGCCGTGATGCGGGAGAAGCGTTCGCTGGTAGTGGGTGGCTTCCATGTCACAGACAGTTCCGACCAGCAAAAGAAGATTCCGCTGCTGGGGGATATTCCGTTGCTGGGCAAGGCGCTGTTCTCTTCGACAGAACGCCACAACAATCGCCGTGAACGCCTATTCATCCTCACCCCGCGCGTCATCGGCGACCAGGACGACCCGTCGCGCTACTTGCCACAGGACGACCAGGCTGAGTTACAAGCGGCCCTCACACCACTGGCCAGGCGCTATTCGCCGCATCAGCCGGTGATCAAACGCAGTGACATCATCACGACGCTGGCCCGCCTGGTCAGTGGGGAAGTGCCCAAAGCGTTCAACGCCGCGCCGATGCCGCTGGGGCTGAACACCTTGTGCAGCACGCGTGACTTGCTGGCGCTGAATACCGAGCGCAGCCAGTGGTACGCCGGTCCGGACTACAACGTGGCGGTGGTGGTACTGCGCAACCAGTTCAAACGCAATGTGCGTATCGATGAAAAGGAATGCAGCAACTCGCAGACCCTGGCAGTCACCGTATGGCCGCGTGCCTGGCTCAAACCGGGTGAAGAAGCCGAGGTGTTTATTGCCATGCGCCCCGTGGTGAAGGATGAACACCTCAGTGTGCCCCGCCCCTCCTTGATCACTCCCACTCAGAAGGCCACGCCATGAAACACCCTGTACTGTGCGTCATGCTGATCGGCGCTGCACTGCTCGTCGCCGGCTGCACCCCCACTTGTAAGGGCGATTCGTGCTCACGCCCACAATCGACCAAGGACAAGATGGTGATCTGGTGGCCGCCGCAAATGCGCGTTGAGCCGGGCCCCGCCGGCGAACGTGCGGATTACCAGACGGTATCGCTGGAACGGTGAGGTCCTCGTAAATGCCCGACGATCAACGCAAGGTATTTCTGGACAACCTGGTGAGCGGCACTGCTGCTCACCTGCCGCTCGCGCCCGGTATCAAGGTAAGCGCACTGCACGCTGGAGATCGCCCGGGACTCGCCCTGCAAGTCGCTCGCGAAGCGCTGCAGACCGGGCAATTGCAGCGGGTATTGGAGCTTCGCTGTGAGCACGCGCTGGCGTTCGATGGGTGTTTTGTTTACCTCGACGCCCAGTACGCCCTGGTGATCTGGCACGCACTGCCTGCCTCCAACAGCGCGCTCGACAAGATCCTCAGCCGGATGCTGTCACTGGCCGGCCTGCAAGCCTTGGATACCAGCTCGATCCGCTGATCAGCGCCGTTCAAGCTCCGGCAATTCCAGGGTTTCGCGCTTAGCCTCATCATCAAGCTCGCGCAAGGTGCGGTAGATCAGCGCCACGGCCCGCAAGGTCTCGCGCGGGATGCTTGCGCCCAGCTTTTTCGTGTAGAGCGTGCGCGCCAGCCATACGCATTGGATCACCGGCACATCGGCCGCCTTGGCGCGGCGGATCAATGTGCGCGCTTCATCGTCGGTGCCTTTGCTCACCAGCATCGGCAGCGGCGTTTTACCGGGGCGGTAATACAGGGCGACAGCAAAGTGCGTCGGGTTGACCACCAGCATGTCGGACTCCTCCAGCTTGGGCAGCTTGACCTTGGGCTCTTCCTGGGCCAATTGATACGCCAGCGAACGCCGCTGCCCTTTGACGTGGGGGTCACCCTCCATGTCCTTGTACTCCTTGACCACCTCCACCTGGGTCATGCGCATGCGCTTGGCGAAAAAGTGCCTCACCATGATCAGGTCGATAAGCGCCAGCACCAGCAGCATACCGAGGCAGACATGCAGCAAGTGACGAAACAGCGCAATCAACGCCAGGATGTAACTTTGCAGATCGCTGGTGGCCAGGTTGATCAGCGTGCCCAATGAGGGCCAGATCACCCCATACAGAATCGAAGCAATCAGGCAGGCCTTCGCAACGCTCATCAGCAGGTTCATCAACTGCTGGGCAGAGAACATCTGCTTGACTTGGCTGATAGGGTTGAGGCGATTGAAATCCAGCTTCAGCGTCTCGGGAGCGAACAGCAACCCGAACTGCATCCAACTGCTGATCAGCTTCGTGGTAATCGCCACCCCGACCATCAACAGGGCGAACGAAAAAAACACGGTCATCCCCTCAAACAGCACTTCTTCCAGCGCTCGCGTAAAGGGCTGGGTCAGGCGTGACAACGGCAGTAGCATCAGTTGCTGGAAACGTTGCAGGCTGGTCTCGGCGGTGAACAAGGCGATCTCGCTGATGGCCGTCAATGCCAGCAGCTTTGCAACGTCCTGGCTTTGGGCGACCTGGCCTTTCTTGCGCTGGTCACGCAGTTTCTTGGCTGACGCGGGGTGCTTTTTTTCGCCGGAATCGCTCATGGGATGGCGACCTTGATCAACAACCTCAGTGAATGTTTAAGATCGCCCAACAGCCCCATGCGCCCGACGATCAGGTCCTGCAACAGCGCAAAGTAGAGCAAGAGAATACCGATCCCCGCCAGACTCTTGACCGGTGGTGCCAGCGTACTGACTTGTAACTGTTGGCTGTAGACCCCCAGCAGCGCGATGCCGAACTCCAGCAACAGCAAGACCGCGATAAAGGGCGCGGCGTAGAGCAACATGTGCGTGAAGGTGTCACCCAACAGGTCGATGAACACGTTCATGCCATTCGCCGCCGGCAGCGGGAACCATGCGGTGGGAGGCCAGATCAGGTAGCTGTCCCAGATCACCTGAGTCAGCGTGCCCAACCCCAGGCTCACCATCAGCAGGAAAATCGCCAGTTGCTTGAACAAGTGTCCAATCGGCGTCGCATCCGGCCCCAACGAGGGGTTGAGCTGGCCGCCAGCCAAAGCGCCGCGTTGGTTATCCAGCAGCGCCCCCACTGACTCGAACATCCAGAACGGCATCGCCAGCAGCACGCCCAATAGAACCCCCAAGGCCACCTCCTTGAGCACCAGCGCCCCCAATAGAATCGCGGAGTAATCCTGGCCTGCCAACGCCGCATAGATACCCGGCGCAGGCATCAATGCCAAGACCATCACGAGGGTATGGCGCGGCATGCCCCTTATATGCTGGAAACAGAACGCCGCCACCAGGATGCCGCAGGGGTAGATCCGCGCCATGCCGATCACCAGGCTGGGCAAATACTCGAGATAGAGCAGCACGGGCAGGCCCTCAGTTCAGGGCCGAGCGGCCGATCATGTCAAAGGTCAGGTTGATCAGTTGGATCAACTCCACGCCTATCCAGCGGCCGGTCATGATCAGTGTGATCCCCACCGCCACCAGCTTGATGCCGAAGGGTAGCGTCTGGTCCTGCACCTGCATCAGTGCCTGGACCAGCGACGTCATCACGCCTACCACCACCGCCACCAACAAAGGCGGTGCCGACAGCACCACCACCAGCAACATGCCCTGCTTGAACAGTACGATTGGTTCCATAAGCCCCTCATAGATAGGAAAGGAACAGGCTGTCGAGCAAACGCGACCAGCCGGACACCATCACGAACAACAGCAGTTTGAGGGGCAGGGAAATGGTCATCGGCGAGACCATTTGCATGCCCAGCGCCAGCAGCAGGTTGGAGACAATCAAATCGATGACGATGAAGGGGATGTAGATCAGGAAGCCTATCTCGAACCCCGCCTGCAGTTGCGACAGCACGAACGCCGGGATCAGCAGGATCAGGTCTTCGCGTTGCACCTCCTGGGCCATTTGCGCGGGCCACAGGCGTGCAGTGTTTTCCAGCAGGTGCGTCAGCACATCCGGGTCGATGTTGCGCAGCATGAAGGCACGCAACGGTTTGATGGCTTCATTTGCCGTCTGCAGCAGCGTTTGCACGTTACTCAGGTCAAGAGGCGAAGCTTTGACGCTCTCGGCAATTTCATACCCTACCGGCGCCATGATAAATAGCGTGGTCGCAAGCGCGATGCCATTGATAGCCATGCTCGGCGGCACCTGCTGCACGCCGATGGCGTTGCGGGTGATCATCAGCACAATCACGATCTTCAAGAACGCCGTACAGACGACCAACAGCATGGGCATCAACGACAATGCCGCCAAAAATACCGCCAGGACTAAGGGGTCCAACCCTTGCAGTATCATCGACCGAACATCACGCGCGACAACTGCAAACCCAGGCGCCCGTCGACTTCCACCAACTGTCCCTGGCCAATAGGCCGATCACCGTAATAGAGGCCCGCCATGCCCGGTGCGTAACCGGCAATGCCCAGCACCGCGCCCGGCGCGAGGTTGCGCAACTCGCCCAGGGTGAGGTTCAACGTGCCGCAGCGTACGTTCAGCGCCATGCTCAGTTCATCGAATGGCTCGTGACCGAATACGTCCGTCACGGGTTCATCGTCTTCTTCCCCGGCGTAGTGGGGGGCTATGAATTCTTCGTCCACAGACGTCTCCTCGATTGAAGTAAGGGTCAGGCACAACGGCCCACTGTCATCGTCAATGCACCCATGCAATCGGTGTGTGCCAACCTGTACGTAGCCATTGCCCTGGGCTAGAAAAAAGCTCTGCTCAAGCACCAGCACATCACCGACCCGCAGGCTGCGTGCTTGCGCGATCGGTAACTGCAAACGCCCAAGGGTCACCGCGATAGCCAGTCGAAACGACGCGGGCATCGGCCCGGCGCGGCCACGCCACGGGCCGGCATCGCACAACGCCAGGAAACTCTCGGGGCTCAGCCACACATACCCCTCGACCCGGGTTTGCCCCAGGGTCACACTGAGTCGGCAGCCAAACGCCTTGGGTCGGTCGGTCTCCAGCAATCGCACATAGCCCAACAAGGCTCGCACCTGAGGACTCAGGTGAAGCTGGAACAGCTCCCAGAACCAGGAATCCGGATCGTTGCCGGAGGGGGCCAACGTCACAGGGCACTCGCCCAGCAGGCTGAGCAACGGACCGGCTTCGGCGAGCGCCAGCACGCCACACACCGTTTCGAAGCACACCGCTTCGCCTCTTGCGGGGGCACGCCCAGGCTCGAGCCGCAACTGGCCACCCTGCCCGGCCACCTGAAACGCCAGGCTCAGGCCACGGCCCAGTCGACGTCGCGCGGCAACCGTGCTGCTCTTAACCAAAGGCACTGTCAGCAGCGGCACTATCATGCGCAGCCGACAGTGGGCAGATGCAGGCTGACCGGCTGACCCAGCGTGGCCGCAAACCGATCCTCACACTGTTGCCGCACGCCGCTTAACCAACGCGCCGTCGCAGCTTCCTCCGCCTCCAGGTCGATACTCCAGGCACCTTGTTCACGGCGCACACTGGCGTTGATCCGCCCCAGGCGGGGCAAGTACAAGACCGCCTTGAGCGGCCACTGGGGCGCGGCCTGCAGACGCGGCGCCAGTTGCTCGGCAAGCGCCCCGATCATGACAACATCGCCCGACGCCCGGGTTCCGAACAGGGACGCCTGCGCCCCTGAGCCCTCATCGTCAGCGACCCAACACTGGGCAAACAACCGCGTCAGCTCCGCAGGCACCCCACCTGCGCCCCCGGGTTCTCGCTCCTCTCGCGGATCACGTCGGCGTGGACGTTCAGCGGGTTTATCTGAAACCTGGGTCATGTCGGCTCCTGCGCCAATAAAAGGGATAGCTCCTGAAGTTTTTCCACCTGCCGCAGGCATTCAGTGACCTGTTTCTGGGCTGTGCCGACGCGGGTTTGCTTCTCTTCGCGCCGCCCCTGCAAGGCCTCCAACTGCCCCATGTCCCGCCGGGTATTGGCAGACAAGGAACGCTCCTGGCCGCCCCAGGACCTCAGGGCTTTCAAGGTCAGTACCTGCCCCTGGTGCTGGCTGAGCAACCGAGCACTTTGCAGGGCCTCCTCTTGCCGAGTGTGTTCAAGCGCATCCTGGGCCTGCTGGATATTCGCAAGCAGGGCCTGCTGGGCACGCTTAGCCTCACGCAGGGCGCGCTCGGCCCGATCCGCACGGTGCCGGCGCAGGCGCCTTAGCGTCTCCACTTCACTGAGCAGCACATCAGAATGGGACATAGGTGGTCAGCTCCTTGAGTTGCGCAAGCGTCGCCGCCATCGGTGCAGGCTCACGCAAGTCCTGGCGCAAGAAACCATCGACAGCCTGGCGACTGTCCACAGCCAGGTCGGTCAAGGCATCACTCCCTGGCTGGTATTCCCCCAGCTTGAGCATCAGCTCGATCTGCTGATAGGCCGACAACAAACGTCGCAACGCCGTACCCGCCTGAATATCCTCGGGCTGGGCGACGTTGCTCAAAATCCGCGACAGGCTCGCCAGCACATCCACCGCGGGATAGTGCCCACGCTCGGCCAACTTACGGGACAGCACGATATGGCCGTCGAGCAGCGAGCGCACTTCATCGGCCACCGGGTCGTTCATTGAGTCCTGCTCGATCAGCACGGTGTAGATCGCCGTGATCACGCCGTCACGGGTCAACCCGGCGCGTTCAACCAACCGCGGCAACAGGCTGTACACCGACGGCGGCAGCCCCCCACGGCCCAGGGGCTCGCCGGCGGCCAGGCCGATTTCGCGCTGGGCCCTGGCGAAACGGGTCAGGGAGTCGATCAGCAGCAACACGCGCAGGCCCTTGCGCCGATAACCCTCAGCCAACGCCGTCGCCGTGAACGCGGCACGCGCTCGTTCCATGCTGGAACGATCGGAGGTGGCACACACCAGCACCGCTTTGGAACGCAGTTGCTCATCCAGCTCATGGTCGAGAAACTCACGCAGCTCGCGCCCCCGCTCGCCGATCAGGCCGAACACGATGACGTCACACTCCACGTTACGGGCGATCTCGGCCAACAGGGTGGTCTTGCCGCAACCGGCCCCGGCGAACAGGCCCACGCGCTGGCCTTCTCCCAGCGTCAACAGGCCATCGATGGAACGCACCCCAGTGGCCAGCGCGCGGTGGATCCGTGGCCGCTCGGTGGGCAACGGTGCCTCACACAACACTGCGCTGGTGTCCGGCAAGTCGGCCTCGACAAACGCACCGGGACCTTCGCCCGAGATCGGCCGCCCGAAACCATCCAGCACCTGGCCCAGCAGTGCCTCGCTGACCTGCACCCGATGCGCGACCCCGAGGCGCTCGACGCCGGCGCCCACCTGGACCCCTTCCAGGTTGCCCAGCGCACTGAGCACAGCATCCTGCTGATCGAAACCAATGATCTCTGCGAGCATGTAGTCGCCCGGCTTTTTCTCCACACGGCATAAATCACCGATACGCGCCTGGGGGAGTCGACACTGCAACAACATGCCATTTACGCGCTGGATGCGGCCCCGCATCGTCACGGGCGCGAAGGTCGCCAGCGACTGGGCCTGGCGCTGCTGCCAGGCGTCAAGACGCGCTTGCAGTTGCGCGTTCACCAGCGCACCTCATAACGCTGTACGCCGTCAAAAACCACTTTGCTGTTGTCGATCAGCACCAGGCGCAGGCCATCCACTTCATCCCCGACAAACAGCCGACTGCCCTCCTCCAGGACCACATGGCCATTGGGCCCACCCACGATCTGCACAATCTTGAACGGCAACGCCCCATCCCGTACGCGCACACGGCTGATCACCGGCACCGCGCTGTCAAATTGCTCGCCAAAACGGTTGAGCATGCGCGCGACCAGTTCGACATCATCCTGTGAGACATCCCCACTGAGCGCGACCTGCCCATTGATGACCTGCAAATTCACGCGCTGGCTCAGTTCACGCTCGCCGAGCATCTTCAACAACTGTTGGCGCACTTCGAACGGCGAGGCCAGTTCCTGTTTCTGAACAACCGGCGGCATCAAAGAAGCCTGGGCCTCAGGCTCACCCGTGGACGCCATGCCCACCACGATGAAGATGACCGTCACCACCAATACCAAGGTAATCAGGCGTTTTTGCTGCGAGTGCGTGATGGTCGATAACTTAAGTACCCGCGCCGGGTCATTGACCTGGGGCGACGCTACCGGTGCAGGGGCCGGCGCCTGGGGCCAGGGTTGATCGGCCGAGGTGACACACAGCCGCACGCCTCCCACCGAAAATGTGACGTTCGGCGCCAAGCGTGCGATCTGTGCCAGTAACTGACCATCAGCCCCATGCAACAGTCCTGCCTCGGCCTGCACTGACCAGTTCGAGTCGATGAATCTCAGCCACGCATGGTGCTCGGCGATACCCGGATCGTTCAGCACCAGGTCAGCATCGACGTGGGCACCGATGCTCCACTGCTCCCCAAACAAGGGCAACGCAGCGCCCTGATGCAGCCCATCGAGCACTCGCAACTCAAACATCATCGCGCCCTCCCTGCGGGACATCGTCCAGCGCTCATGCCACCGCCCCGCGCATCAACTCGTCCTGGCCAAGGTCGAAGCGCCCCAGCACTTTGACCTTGGAGGTACTGCCCAGCTCGGCGAAAGACAGCACCGGTACGTGGTTGAATTCTTCCAGCAACAACGTACGCAAAGGGCTGCGCAAGTCCTGCGCGACGAGCATCACGCTCTTGAGTTTGGGGCGCACCGAAAAGGCTTGATTGAGCAAGTTGACCAACGCCGCGCTGTGTTCGTCGTCGAGTGCAAAGAACACCCCGGTCTGGGTCTGGCGTAGAGCTTCACGCAGGATGTTTTCCGCCTGCGGCGACAGTAACCAGGCATGCAGGCCGTCGGCTTCGCTGTACTGATGGTAGATCTGCGCCTTGAGCGCAATGCGCGCATAGTCGGCCAACGCGTCCGGTTCACGCTCATGCTGACCGTACTCGATCAGCGACTCGACAATCAGCCGCACCGCGCGCAACGGCACACCCTCGCTGGCCAGGCGTTGCAACACCGCCGAAAAACGTGACAGCGGCATGATCCGCTGCAGCTCCTGGACCAATTCCGGCTGGTTGTGCTCCAGCCAACTGAGGATTGACTTGCTCTCCTGGATTCCCAGGAACTGCGGCCCGCTGAGCATCATGGCCTGCTTCATGCGCTCAACAATCAGGCTCGCGGCGGTGAAGTGCTCCAACTGCGGATCATCGAGCAGCGGATCGCCCAGCGGTAACCAGACCCAATGCTGTTCATCGCGCTCTGCCAGCCCCGGTATGCCGTGTTCAGGCTCAACCGTCAGCGCCTTACGCTCAACCGCCACGAGGTTGACCACCGACGCCTTGACCATCGGTACCTCATGCACACAGAAGCGCATTTCCTCGTCGGCCAGCGAGTCATCAAGTTCCACCTCGAACGGTGGCAGTGTCAGGCCAATGTTCGCGACCAGCGCATTTCGCGCCTGGCGAATCGAGTGCACAAGATCAGCCACCTCAGGCGTCCCCCGCAGCGCCGGGGAGAACTGCAACAGGTAGGGCCTCGATGGATCAAACCCACGCAAGTCCTCACGACCGTTCTCTTCGGGACGCACCACGTCGGCGACTTCAGCTTCCGGCTGCTCTTGCCGCTGGCGCTGACGCGCCAGGTAATACCCCAAGCTGCCGGTGATCAGCGCTATCAGGATAAACACCCCGGTAGGCATGCCGGGTACTGCGGCAAAGGCAAGCATCCCTACCGAAGCGATCATCCAGCTCTTGGGTTCGCTGGTCATCTGCCGGGCAATTTCGGCCCCTATATTGCTGACGCCCTTGCGCCCATCCGGCGCCACACGGGTGATGATCATGCCGGCAGTGAGGGAGATCAGCAGCGCCGGGATCTGCGCAATCAGGCCGTCACCAATGGTCAGCACCGAGTACAGCGCCATCGAGTCGGCGGCGCTCAAACCGTGCTGGAACATGCCCGTGGAGAAACCGCCCAACAGGTTGACCACGACGATGATCAAGCCCGCGATAGCGTCGCCCTTGACGAACTTCATCGCCCCGTCCATGGCACCGAACAACTGGCTCTCACGGGACAACTGCTCCCGCTTATCCCTGGCTTGCATGCCGTCAATCAAACCGGCGCGCAAGTCGCTGTCGATGGACATCTGCTTGCCGGGCATCGCATCCAGGCTGAAACGCGCCGCCACTTCGGCCACCCGCTCCGAGCCTTTGGTGATCACCAGGAAGTTGACCAGGGTCAGGATCAGAAAGATCACCATCCCCACCGCCAGGTTGCCGCCGACCACGAAATTGCCAAAGGCCTCGACGATGTCACCGGCGTCCTGTTCCAACAGGATCAGGCGCGTTGTCGCAATCGACAGCGCCAGGCGAAACATGGTGGTCAACAGCAGAATCGAGGGGAACGACGAGAATGCCAGGGGGCCCGGCAGGTACAGCGCCAATACAATCAACAGGCACGAGATACAGATATTGAGCGCAATCAGAATGTCCACCAGCCAGGTAGGCAGCGGCACGATGAAGATGAATACGATGGCCATCACCACCACGGCGCCCAGCACTTCGGCGCGCTGCGCTACCTTGAGCAAAAACCGGTTGATGGCCGAAAGCGCAGTCACGCCAGGGGCCCCAGCTCATCGGGAAAACGTGCGGGGCCACGCGCAATCCGCTCCATTTCTCCCATCACTGCCAGGAAGCCACGCAGGGTTTCTTCACGTACTCGGCTATCGAGCCACAACGCCAATGGCAATTGCTGGACCAAGGGGTAAAGCGCATTCAGAGACAACAATTTCTGGCGTTCCGACGCCCCACCAAAATCATCCCTAAACCTTAGGATTTCGGCAGTCGAAATGCCGCTGCCGGCGAAACCCAACAGGCGCTGCAGCAGACCCACAGCGTCATGATCGATGCCCAGGCGCTGAAGCAGCGCGTGACACCCCGCCAGCACCCCGCTCAACTGCCCACAGCTTTGCAGGCCCAGTAGCAAAGTACGCAACAGAGGTGTCGGCATTGACGACACCTTGGCCGCGATATCGTCCGCCAAGGCCTTTCGCATCACCTTCAGCCCGTCGGCAAACCGGTCGCCGCCGTACACGCCCAGCAGCGCATGCATCATCGTCGCCAATGATTGACGTGTGACCACACTGGCATAGTAGAGCGTACGTAGCGCCTGGCGCTCCTGAGGGTCGACAGAGGCCGCCTGCAACGCCACGGCAATGTTCAGGCCCGCCTGGATTTCCCCTTTGTAACGGACCTCCAACTTGGCAATCGCATCACGCGCCAACGCCGCTTCCGACGGGCGCACCTCGGTGTCCGCCTGGGCCGCCACATACTTGAGCACCACAAACGCGCGTGCCGGGTCCCCGCCCGCGAGTTCCAGCAATTTGTCGATATTCGGTTGCTGCAGCAATTGCCAGCGGATGCGACGTGAAAAACTTGCCAGGGTCGCCTGGGCTGGATGGCCCAACTGATCATAGATATGCGCAAGCTGCTCGGATGGGAGCACGCGCACGCCAATCTTCCTCTCACCCAACGTGCGACTGTTAGTGTCCACTTCCTGGTTGAACAGAAAAGCGAGTTCATCCATGCCCTTGACGGGCGCAGGAACGGAGGTGTGGATGACAGCAGGCTGATCCAGCTGTTGGACCGGTTGCACATCGGGGGGAAATTCAACTTTCATGGACAGGCCCGAACAGGAAGAGTGTTTCCCTGTGTGGCAAGACCCGACCATGCGGTTCCATCAATAGACGATTGCACGGCCATTTTGAAAAGACTTGCACAAGCCTTCAATGGTCTATGCAAGGCGCTGCACAAAATCGCATCAATACAAGATATTTATTTATATAAATCAATACGTTAATAAAAAATTTTCTTTGGCACAGCCAGTGCAAAAGGGGTTCCCGTCGACACCCTTTCGACTGCGTCTACACCAAGGAAAAAACCATGAATATCCCTATTGAAGCCTTAGCGCACCTCGTTGGCAGCTCGCCTCAATTCATGCATCACCTGACAGACGACCAGCAAAAAAAACTTCGCCGTTTCATTCACAAACGCGTACTCAACCCCGAAGATGCAGACGATCTTCTGCAATTGACCTACCTGGAAGCCTGGCGCAACCGCGAGCGCTTCAGCGGGAATGCCACGCTCAGCACGTGGATGTGCGGCATCGCGCAAAACCTCATACGCAACCACTTCAGGCGCCTGTACGCCAAGCCGGTGCATTGCGAATTTGACGAGTCGCTCTGGCATGGGCAAGAGGATAACCACAACCTGGATTGGGAGTTTGAAATCAATCGGCGCCTGGAAAAAACCCTGAGTGCCATCGACCACCTGCCAATCGAAATGCGCAAGACGCTCTACGCCTCACTGGAAACCGACGGCAGCTACCAGGACACCGCTGACGCACTAGACATTCCTATCGGCACCGTTCGCTCGCGCCTATCAAGGGCGCGCGAACAGCTCAAACGCGCCACTCAAAACCCGAAGTCTCCTTAACGTCAGGCCACGCGTTGGGCGGCAGGGATATCTGCCCAACGCGATCAGGCTTTTCTGGTACGCGACAGGGTGAATCGCGAACCACTCGTCGTCCGAACCCGTGATTTCGCTTAAACAGTTGAAAGCGCAGATAAAAACTCAAAATAAATACTTGACGCATTCCCGTTCTACGCGAATAATGCGCGCCACTTGGCTACATAGCTCAGTTGGTTAGAGCATAGCATTCATAATGCTGGGGTCCGGGGTTCAAGTCCCTGTGTAGCCACCAAGTACTAAAAACGGCTTACCGAAAGGTAAGCCGTTTTTTTATGCCTCGCGAAAAGTACCGGGGCCGCCGTAGAGAGGAGGCGATTCAGATCACTGCTGGTTTTTGTGTCCTCACGCGCTGGTCTGCCAAGTCAATGGTCAGGTCATGCCTGGGCAAGCGGTCCAGCGTATCGTTCAGGTTCATTCGCAACGGTTTATCGAGGTCCACTCCGTATTCAAGGTCAGCATTCACACGCTTCTGGGTGTAACTCAAGCCGGCACTGCTGGAAAAGCTGAGATTCGCCCCAGCGGGTATGGACATGCCATGGGACTGGGTGGCGGTGTAGCTCAGGCTCATGCTTTTAACCCGCAGGTTGCGACGATCACTCAAGGCCTGCCGGATCAGCGGCTCGGTATTGTCACCGGCAAGATGGCGACGCTCTATCGTTCGCAGGACCTGCGGCTTGAGCTCCATGCCGAGCTTCACCGAGGTGCCCTCACCGTGCTGCAATTGATTGATCACCCGGGCAAGCTGAGGGTCGTCCTTTAACCACTGTTCAATGGCCGTTTTATTGGCCGGCGCCACATCATCCAGCCAGGCATGACGCCCATCGTCGCGTAGCCCCACGCGTGTAACGGAGGACTCGACCGACGCCAGTTGGCGCAGCCCGTTTTTCACCAGGTCTTGCTGGGTCATCAACTTATCCAGCGACTGGCTGATGGCATGGTAAGCGTCCGGCTTGGTCGCCAGGGGCGGATGGGCCGCGAGAAATCGCTGCACTGTAGCCAACTGTTGATCCACTGTAGTGCCCGGCTGATCAATGCCCGCCAAATCATGCTTGAAGGTCGACGAATAGGCCGAGACGCTGCGTTTGAGGTCATCAATTTGCGACTGAGTGACCGGCTCCGGATGCTTGAAAGAAAAGCTGAAGGCCTGCGATTCCCCGCGATCAAACTTCACCATGACCGAGAGCTCCGGCAACGCAAACCCAACCACGCTCGGCCCGCCGCTTTCGAGACTGCCTAACGCCAATACATTGACCGGCGCGAAATTGGCCCCCACGCCGCCCTGCCTGAGTAGTTGCGCACTGGTTGACGTCGCTTGGCTGGCGCCCGTTGCGGTGTGCGTGGTGGACTGACTCTTGTCCGCATGCGCGAGATTGAGGTTGCCCACCCAACCGATGCCGGCGCGAATCACTGAGTCCAGCTCGGCGATGTTTTCCTCTGGGCTGTACATCAGGCGTAATTGCGCGAGCGCGTCCAGGCTTACATCACCACTGAGCTTCGAACTCGTGCCGGCAGCGTGCGCGTCACCCAGCGCCAGCAAGTCGTAGACCGTGCCCTGCTCGCCGGTCAGGATCGACATCATCTTGCCAAAATCTGCCTCCTTGACGTCAAATTCGATGCTCGCCCCGGTGGTCTTGGCCACCGCCGCGGTCAGTTCACCAGCGACCCTGAAACCAGGCCCCACCGGCCCCGGCCTGGTGCCTAGCGTCTGCCCCCAGCCCACCGAACCGGCCAGTCGCCGCATATCGTCCGCACTGATCTCAACCCGAGCACCTTTGTCGGTACGGCTGATACTCACGCCGTGGGTGTGAGCCTTGGAGGCTCCCAAAAAAAACTCCACGGATGCCACCGGCTTTATCCCCGTCACCATCAACCCCAGGCTTTTACCTTGGGTGCGGCTAGGCGCAAGTGCCTGGCCACTGCCCAGTTGCTGTACCTGCTGGGTCATTGCCTCCTTGATGGACGCATCGGAGGGCGTCCCCAACAGGCCCGAGAGATGCCAGTGAAGAGCCGATCCTGGTGTTCCAAGGTCCTTGGCCAACAATTTGAAGTTGCCGTACAGCGACTCCGCTTGACCGTAACTGGCGATACCCTGACTGGCCATTGTGTGTACAGGGCTGTCTTTAAACGCCTGCATGATGTCGTTCAGCGACGTTTCAATACGCGCCAGGGCAGTTGGGCTATGACCTGACGTACCGTCAAGCGCTTGAGCCAGGTCCGCCAATTGCTTGAGCGTGTTCGCATGATGAATCAGGTCGCCCTCGATAAGTGCCGAGGGATGGTCCAGGTCGCGCTTGCGTCCTGGCTGCCAAGCGGGAAGCGCAAGGTTCTGTCCCTCAAAGTTGGCCAACATCACAGCGGTCGACTTTTCCGCCGACGGAGAGACCCGCTTGAACGCCTCATACAGCTGATGCAGCGTTGAACCAGGGTTAATCGTCGCCCTGCTCAATGTGGGCCGAGGGTCAAACGCGACCCCGTGTGTATCCCCCAAGCGGCGTGCGCTGGACTGGCTGCTGTGTTCGACCGTAGTCAGTGCGTCGCGGATCTGCCCGGCCAGTGCCTGCCGCGGCCCCGGCCCGCTCAGAGCCGTGAGCCGCGCTTCCAGATCCGTTGGCACCGGCTTGCTCTGGGCCAGGGGCTGCAGCTGGTCGTGCAAGCGTTTACCGTCCGCATAGACCGGCTCCAGCCCTCGCCGGCCTTTGAAGTGTTGCTGTATATCCCTACCCATTTGGCTGAGCGATTGCAAAGGGTGGAAGTGCGCCTTGACCCCTTGGAAAAAATCGCGCTTGAGCGGCATGCCCTCCCGCGTTTGCCCCATGACGTTGCTGCTTACCGTCAGCGCACCGCCGGAAAACGGTGCACGCACCGGCATGCCCGCCAACTTATCGGCCAGTGACGGTGCCGGGGTGGTCGATAACACCGGGCCCCACTCCATCGCACTGGCGGTGGCCGTATCCAGTCGGTGGAACTGCTTATTCCACCCACCCACCAAGTGCTTATCGGCGCCCATCCGCAGCGACTCCAAAGGTTGTCGATCCGGGAGTTCAACCTTGCGCCAACTTTGCGCAATCGCGGTATTGCCTTGCCAGGCTTGATGATACGCCTTGAACAACTCGCCACCCCGGGTGTGCGCATAAAGATTGCCCTCGTGATCCAACGCCAGTGTCTTTATGTCAATCGGCGGGGACAGGGGCAACGGCCTGGAGACCCCGTCTTGATGGACCTGAAGCTGGTTATCCTGGTCCACGGTGACAAAATTACGGCCATCCGCCACGGCGAATCCCGTCACGCGCCGGTGGCTATCCCCCGCGAGTACCTCGTCCAGGGAGACGTGCGGGCGCGGCGCAGGAAGAGCCGCCAGATCATGGCTGGCCCCTTCAATCAACGGGTCGCGCACTTTACTGATGGCCACCGCTTTCAACTGCCCGTCTTGCAGTACATAGGCGCGACCATCCAGCCCCCGCTCCAGATGCTCGAGATCCGGTTGGGCCGCGTTTTCCCAGCGTTGGGCCGCGTCATCCCACGTCAGCAGACTGCCGGCATCCAGCGCAACCTTGCCCCGTTGCCCGAGATCAACCGCCGCCGCCAGCGCCTGCAGGCTGGGCAGCGGCAGACCTTTTTCGATCCCCTTGACCAACACATCGCTGAGGTTCCATTGCGGGCTGAGTGCGTTGCCATCACTCAAGGGGACGCTGTGCAATTGCTGGCGTGCGTCGCGAACCTGGGCATTGAGTTGCCCCGCGTCATCATGAAAGAACCCTTCCACACTGACGGCCCCCTTCAACGCCCGCTCCAGCGAGTCGACCGGTTGCGGGACCATCGGCAGCGCGTGACCCTGCGCCGTGCGCAGGTCTGCAAAGACGCATTCACCGTCCGAGGTAGCGCCGTACAACGTGCTTCCCGACACCCCAATACGCGTGAGCTGCACAGGCAATCCTGTCTCATCGACGGGGTGCAGGACCTGCTCGCCAACGCCCTGAAGATGCACGCACGAACCCTGCGGGGACTGACTCAGCAGCGCCGTCATGCGCCCTTGCGCGCTGCTGTCTGCAAACCCCTCGGGGGTCTTCAGCAACTGCCCTTCTTTCGTCAGGCCAATACGGCTGAATGCACGGGCATCCGTGTCGGGCGTCCAGGACAACGTGAGGGGTTCAAAGCGAAACAGTCGCCTGCCCTCCAGACGGAACTGCTGGCCCTCTACAGTCGTTTGAACAGCGCTGACACTCCCGATATGAGCACGACCGGGGCTATCGACGGCACCGCCGGAAGCATCAGGAAGACTGCTTTTGAACACCGCAGCAACCGCCGGCGTGGACTGAATATGGAACAGATACTGGCGCTCATCCTTCATCCGCAAGGTCTGGCTGCCAGCGGCAGAAGGACCGTCGGTCACATACTGTTTATTCGGTTGGTTGAGGTGATGGGCGATATCACGCCCTGCCAGGGTCGTATCAGCCTGTACCTTCCCGTCTTTGAGACCGACATCGAACTGCATCGAGGTCGGTTGCAGCGTTCGATAGTGGTTCAGCGACATGTTCGGCAACAATGGCGGGGGGCTGCGCGGGTGGGACTCCTGGCTCCACCTCGGCAAAAACTTGCTAAGGTCGTGCTGTAATTTCTTAAGAGGGTCGAGTTCTATGTGCATGGTAGTGCTCCCGAACGAAATCAATCACAGCTGTCTAGTGGGCCCCGGCTTTGTTTGGTTCCACGTGTGACTAATCACGACGGCAGCTTCATGCACTCGAACAGACCGTTCACCTGTACGCGGGTGATTTCCCGCCACACGGAGCCAACCCGCACGGCACGATTTACCGGTAAAACGCAGTCCCCAAGGACAACAGATCATTCTCAAAATGAACGGAGTTCAGCGCGTGTTTTCAATTTCCCGCCGTCAACTGTCAGTGATTGCCGCAGCCCTCGTGCTCACTGCCTGCCATTCCCCCGTCAACGAACAGCCGCCGGCACCCGAGCTGGGTTCCGGCTATCGCACCGACCTGACGGCCCAACACGCCGAGCGCCATATGGCAGCAGCGGCCAACCCCCTGGCCGCCGAGGCAGGGCGCGAGATGTTGCGCCAGGGCGGTTCGGCGATTGATGCGGCGATTGCGATGCAGGCGGTGCTGACGCTGGTAGAGCCGCAATCATCCGGCATCGGCGGCGGCGCGTTCATCATGCTGTGGGACGGCAAAAGCGTGCATGCGTATGACGGCCGTGAAACCGCACCGGCCGGGGCGACCGAGCGGTTGTTCCTGAAGGCCGACGGCAAGCCGATGGCGTTTCCCGACGCACAGGTGGGCGGGCGCTCAGTCGGTACGCCTGGGGTACTACGTGCACTCGAGATGGCACACAAGAAGACGGGCCAGTTGCAATGGGCCAAGCTGTTCGAACCGGCAATCCGGCTGTCGGAAAACGGCTTCGCGATCTCTGCACGCCTGCACAGTTTGATCGCGGCCGACCGCTACATCGCGCAATCGCCAGAAATGGCGGCGTACTTTTTGAATGCCGACGGCACGCCGAAAGCTACCGGTACGCTGTTGAAAAACCCGGCGTTGGCCGAGGTGTTCAAACGCATCGCCAAGGAAGGACCGGACGCGCTGTACCACGGTTCGATCGCTGAGGAGATCGCCAGCAAGGTGCAGCGTCATCGCAATGCGGGCAGCCTGTCCGTGGCGGATCTGAAGGGCTACACCGCCAAGGAACGCACGCCGCTGTGTACTGACTACCAGCAATGGAAAGTCTGTGGCATGCCACCACCGTCCTCGGGCGGGGTCGCCATCGCGCAAATCCTGGGTACCTTGCAAGCACTGCAAGCCCAGGATCCAAGCCTGGCCATCGCCGCGATGCAACCCGTGAAAAGCCCATCACCCGCAGGCCTGGAACCCACACCCGAAGCCGTGCACCTGCTCGCCGAAGCCGGTCGCCTGGCCTTCGCTGATCGCGCGCTTTATATGGCGGACTCGGACTTTGTCCCGGTGCCCATCGCAGGCCTGGTCGCCCCGGACTACCTGGCCAAACGGGCCGCCTTGATCAGCGAGCGCAGCATGGGCATCGCCAAGCCGGGCACGCCTGAAGGCATCCAGGTGGCGTACGCGCCGGACCGTTCGCCGCTGCGCATCTCCACGTCGCAAGTGGTGGCGGTGGACGACCAGGGCGGGGCCGTCTCGATGACCACGACGGTGGAAGCAGCGTTTGGCTCCCACGTCATGGTCCAGGGCTTTTTGCTCAACAACCAGATGACTGACTTTTCGTTCATCCCCGAAGAGGACGGCCAACCTGTTGCCAACCGTGTGGAGCCCGGTAAGCGCCCGCGTTCGGCCATGGCACCGACCCTGGTGTTCGACCGCAAAAGCGGCGAATTACTGGCCACGGTAGGCTCGCCCGGCGGCTCGCAAATCATCGAGTACGTGAGTAAGTCCCTGGTGGCAATGCTCGACTGGAAACTCGACCCCCAGGCCGCGATCAGCCTGCCCAATTTCGGCAGTCGCAACGGTGCGACCGAGCTGGAAACCGGTATGTTCAGCCCAGCGTTGAAGCAGGCACTCAAGGACAAGGGCCATATGCTCAGCGAGATCGATATGACCAGTGGCATACAGGCCATCGTCCGCACGCGGGATGCCCAAGGCAAGGTGTCGCTGAGCGGCGGCGCCGACCCTAGACGTGAAGGCGAAGCAGTCGGCGACTGAGCATGTAGTGAGCGGGCTTGCCCCGCGCTGGGGCGCGAAGCAGCCCCTAGGAGGACCGCTGAGGTGGGTCAGGAAAATTTGAGGTGGATGGTTTTAGGGCTGCTTCGCAGCCCAGCGCGGGGCAAGCCCGCTCACTACAAGGCCCGGGGTGGGTCAGCGACTGATCTTCAACCCCTTGCGCCCCGCATGCCGTTCCAGCGCCAGCTCGATCAAGCGGCTCACCAGTTCGCTGTAGCTCATGCCCGCTGCCTGCCACAGTTTGGGGTACATGCTGATACGGGTGAAGCCGGGCAGTGAGTTGATTTCGTTGATCAGCACGTTGCCGTCGTCGGTGAGAAACACGTCGACCCGCGCCAAACCGGAACAGCCCAGCACCTCGAACGCCTCAATGGCCAGTCCACGAATGCGCTCGCTGGCGTCATGGCTGATAGCGGCCGGCACCACCACTTGGGCGGCCTGGTCGTCGATATATTTGCTGTCGTAGGAATAGAAACCGCTGCTCACCACGATCTCACCACACCCGCTGGCGATGGGGTGCTCATTGCCCAACACGGCGCATTCGATTTCACGGCCCTTTACGGCGGACTCAACCAACACTTTTTCATCAAAGCCCAGGGCCAGTTCAACGGCAGCGTGGTACTCGGCTTCGGTGCCGACTTTACTCACGCCTACAGACGAACCTTGGTTGGCCGGTTTGACGAACATCGGCAGGCCGAGCGTGTTCACCGCCGTATCGAAGGACGTGCGCGCGGCATTGCTGCGGGTCAGCGTGATAAACGGGGTGACGGTAATGCCGGCATCGCGCAGCAAGCGCTTGCTGATGTCCTTGTCCATGCACACCGCCGAGCCAAGTACGTCGGAGCCGACGAAAGGCAGGTCAGCCATGCGCAACAGCCCTTGCAGGCAGCCGTCTTCGCCGAGGGTGCCGTGGACGATGGGGAAGATCACATCGACATGTTCCAACAGGCCCGTGCCTGAGGTTTCCACCAGTTGCTGGCTGGCCTTGCCGGGCACTACCGCCAGTTCGCGATTGGACTGGTTGAGCGCAATCAGGGCCGGATTTTCCTGGTTGAGCAGGAAGTTCGAGGTGTCGTTGAGGTGCCAGTGGCCGGCCTTGTCGATACCGATCAGCACCGGCTCGAAGCGCGTACGGTCGAGTGCATCGACAATATTGCGCGCCGATTGCAACGAGACTTCATGCTCCGCCGAACGGCCACCAAAAATAATACCTACCCGCACCTTGCTCATGATCGGCCTCACTGTTGAAAGTAAGGCTTCTTACCACGGGCCGTCAGCGATTCGCTACCAAATGTGCACCGAACAGCACGTAGCAACCGCCGGCAAAGCGGTCGAGCCAATTGCGCGGTGTTGAGGAATTCCATGGGCGGCAGCTCCATCAGCACAAGGCAGGAACGGCGATCATGGGCCCCGCCCCCGCCCTGCACAATCGTACAAGACCCCGGCAGACAAGGGGTGCAGACTCAGTTAACGTGTTCCCACCTCTTTTTTGTGACAAGTCACCATGGGCAAACCCACCGCCACCCTCGACTGGCTGCACCGCGCCCCGCATGCCAGTGGCCTGGACCGTATCGAGGCGTACTTTGCCGGTTTCGCCTTCGACCCGCATCGCCATGACACCTACGCCATCGGGCGGACCTTGACTGGCGTGCAAAGCTTTCACTATCGCGGCGACATGATCCACAGCCTGCCCGGCATGACCATGGTGCTGCACCCCGATGAAACCCACGATGGTCACGCCGGCAGTGACGAGGGCTTCAAGTACCGGATGATTTACGTAGAGCCGTCGCTGATCCAGCAGATCCTCGGCGGCAAGCCGTTGCCGTTTATCCCCAGTGGCCTCTCCACGGACCCCAGGCTGTTTCGTGCCAGCGAAGTGCTGCTGCAGAACCTGGATAACCCTCTCGACCCGTTGCAGGAGCAGGACGCCCTGTTCGACCTGGCCCACGCGCTCAGCAACGTCTCGGGTGGGATCGTCAGCCGCAAGGCCTTCGATTACGTCGCCGCCGAACGCGCCAGGGAATTTATCCACAGCGCCTTGGGCCGCAGCATCACCCTGGATGAAATGGCCGACCACGCCGGCCGCGACCGCTGGGCCTTGTCACGGGATTTTCGCTTGCTGTTCGGCACCAGCCCCTACCGCTACCTGACCATGCGCCGCTTGGACCTGGTGCGCAGCCTGCTCGCCCAGGGCCAATCGCTGGTGGACGCGGCGTTGACCGCCGGCTTCACCGACCAAAGCCACATGACCCGGCAATTTCGCAGCACCTACGGCATGCCGCCGTCGCGTTGGGTGAAGATGCTCGGGCGCTGAAATCCCGACGGGAAATGCGCTCAGTGTGGGCTGCGCAGGGCATCAGGAGCACAACAGCGCAGGCGGCTTTCGGCGCGGAAAAAACCTACGCAACCTCAAGCAAGCGCCCCACGGGTCAGGTGGACAGTTGGTTGGCAAACTGCCCGACTGCGCTGACCACCTTTTGGGCGCCGTCCTGGATTTCCACGATCACCGTGCCCGCTTCGGCGGCCAGGGCCAGGCCTTGCTCGGCTTGCAGGCGGCCGTCGGTCATCAGGGCCACCGCCTCACGGGCCATGTCCTGGTTCTGACGTACCACGCCGACGATCTCTTCGGTCGCCTTGCTGGTCCGCGATGCCAGCTGCCGCACTTCATCGGCCACCACCGCAAAACCACGGCCCTGCTCACCGGCGCGCGCCGCTTCGATGGCAGCGTTGAGCGCCAGCAGGTTGGTCTGCTCGGCAATACCGCTGATGGTCTTGACGATGCTGCCGATCACTTGAGACTGAGCGTTCAGCGCCTCGATGCCGTCGCCGGCCTGTTGCATGTGCCTGGCCAGGTCGCGCATCACATCCACGGCCTGGGTCACCACAGTGGTACCACGCTGGGCGCTATTGTCGGTTTGCTGCGAGGTGCTGTAGGCAATGCTCGCCGCTTCGGCGACCGCCTGTTCCTGGTTGACCTGGTCGGTGATCACCGTGGCGAACTTGACCACTTTGTACAGCCGGTCATTGGCGTCCAGCGTCAGGCACAGCATTTCACTTTCCAGGCTCTCCTTGACCTGATCCAAGCTGGACAATTCTTCGCGAAGAGCCGACAGCTCCTGCTTCAAACGGGTGTTAAACATGGGGCACCGATGACCAAATGGGGGGAGATGAATCTGACCTGCATCGGCGCTTCCAGGATTTTCTTAAGAGGGCTTGAGCCCCGCCCCCAACTATATTTTTGGATCCATCAACTGCCGTTATTTCGGCACACACCCATCACTTGATACTCAAGGGTATTGAGCTTGCCGCTGGAGTCTTCATAGGTCATGCGCGACGGCACCGGGTTGCACGAGCGGATCGGCGGCGTGACATTGACCACCTTGGCGATGTCCAGCGCCATGCCATAGCGATAGGCCTGTACCTCAGGTGCCGGCTTGCCTTTCTTGGCCGCGTAGTCGGCCATGGCTTTTTGATTGCGCTCCATCATCAGCGCAAACGTACGGTCGCCCCCTCCTTCGGCCAATGCGCCGAACGACAAGATTGCAGTTAACACACCCAGGCCAACGGTATAAAAGTTCATGGTTAGTTCCTCGACTGATCGTTAAGTGCCGAGACTAACTAGCGGACCCTGACGCCACCTTCACCAGAACATTACTTATTTGTTAGATACGCGTGAGCTTCCAGAATTGTAATGTTCTTGCCACTTCATCGTTATCCACGGTTTGCAACTATCAGCCCGGGCCAGATCAATAAGAACGCCCGCTCATAAGAAGCTGATAACTGCCATTACCGAGGAGCAAACCATGCGTATCTGTCACTTCAGCCTTCCCCTTTCACTGTGCGCCGCCTTGCCCCTGGCCGCCGTGGCCGTGGAAGACAAACCCGAAGGCTTTATCGAAGGCAGCAGCTTCAACGTGCTGGCGCGTAATTTTTACTTCAACCGCGATGACCGCAAGGGCCAGTCCAGCCCCACCGGCAATGGCTATTCCGAAGCCTGGGCCCAGGGATTGATCGGCAAGTTCGAATCCGGCTTTACCCAAGGCACCGTAGGATTCGGCCTGGATGCGTTCGCCATGGTCGGGGTAAAACTCGACTCGGGCACCGGTCGCAGCGGCGGCAAGGGTTCGTTCGGCGTTCTACCGGTGGACAGCGAAAACCACCCCGAGGACAACTACAGCAAATTCGGCGGCGCCGCGAAATTGCGTGTGCTGGATACCGTGATCAAGGCCGGCGACGTATTCCCGCTGACCCCGGTGGTGGCTTACGGCGATTCGCGCGTCTTGCCGGAAAGCTTTCGTGGCGTGACCGCACAAAACACCAGCCTGGAGGGCCTGACCCTGCAGGGCGGACGCTTGAGCGGCATGAGCCAACCGACCGAAAGCGGCATGAACAAAGGCTTTGCGACCTTCTACGCGGGGCAGGTCGACTCGCCCTGGGTCGGCTATTTCGGCGGTGATTACAGCGTCAACAAACACCTCAGTGTCAGCCTCTACAGCAGCCGCCTGAAGGACGCCTGGGACCAGTACTACTTCGGCAGCGCCGCCAGTTATCCGCTGAATGAAGACGTCTCGCTGTTCGGCGACTTCAACTACTACAAAGCCGTGGACGAAGGTAAGAAACGCCTGGGTGAATTCGACAACAACATCTGGAGCGCAAGGCTTGGGGTGAAGGTCGGCGCCCACAGCCTGGCCGTATCACACCAGCGCAACAACGGCGATGACGATTTCGATTACCTGCGCCAGTCGGACTCGATCTTCCTGAACAACTCGATCCAGTACAGCGACTTCAACTCGCCCAAGGAACGTTCGTGGATGGTGCGCTACGACCTGGACATGCAGGCGTTCGGCATCCCCGGCCTGTCGTTCATGACCCGCTATGGCAAAGGCACTGGCGCCGACTACAGCAACGCCAACGCGGTGTACATGCGTCGCGATGCGGTAGGTGATCCACTCACCGATCAGCGCCGCTGGGAGCGGGATATCGAGGCCAAATATGTCGTACAGGCTGGCAACTTAAAGGACTTATCGCTGCGACTTCGCCAGGCAACAGTGCGCTCCAGTGCATTTGAGTCGGACCTGGAAGAAGTTCGGCTGATTGTCGAGTATCCAATGGCGGTGCTCTAAGGCACAGCGCTTACATTCACTTGCCGATGGCCTACATCTGTTCACAGGTTGAAGTCTGTCAGAACTGTAATATCGGCCTCACCTTCTCGTTAAGTTGCACTTTTTACACTGCACACCGAACACATCTCATCTCTGCGGCTTTTGTGTAGCTCCTTTGGAACAGAGATGAATTTTTGCGCCCCGGACGGGGCGTTTTTTTTGTGCGCCGACTCAGTGACGAATCGTCGCACCCGCCTGACGCGGCTTGACCCTAAAGCTACTTCACGGTTCAGAATTTTCCTACAGCCTACCCAGCCTCGCTATGAGGCCATGCCCCCTTTCCGTTTTCTTTGAAGGTAACCCCCCATGCGTATCCTTGTGGTTGAGGACGAGCAGAAAACCGCCGACTACCTGCAGCAAGGCTTGACCGAAAGCGGTTATGTCGTCGATTGCGCGGCCAGCGGCATTGATGGCCTGCACCTGGCCCGGCAACACCGCTACGAATTGGTGATCCTGGATGTCAACTTGCCCAACACCGACGGCTGGGAAGTGCTGGAACAACTGCGCCGCGACGGCAACCAGCGCGTGATGATGCTGACCGCGCGCGGCCGGCTGGCCGACAAGATCAAGGGCCTGGACATGGGCGCCGATGATTACCTGGTCAAGCCCTTCGAGTTTCCCGAGCTGCTGGCCCGAGTGCGCACCCTGTTGCGACGCAGCGAACACATCCCAGTGCCGGACGTACTGCGCGTCTCGGACCTGGAACTGGACCCGCGCCGGCATCGCGCCTATCGCGGCGACCGCCGGATCGACCTGACCACCAAGGAGTTCGCGCTGCTGCACGTGCTGATGCGCCAGGCCGGTGAAGTGATGACCCGCACGCAGATTATTTCGCTGGTGTGGGACATGAACTTCGACTGCGACACCAACGTCGTGGAAGTCTCGATCAGCCGCCTGCGGGGCAAGGTCGATGACCAGAGCGAGGTGAAGTTGATCCACACCATTCGCGGCGTGGGTTACGTGCTGGAGGCGCGCCCATGAGGACCAGCAGCCTGTCGATGCGCCTGGGGTTGACGGTCAGCCTGATGGGCGCCGGCCTCGTCGTGCTATTGGCGACCCTGGCGTACCTGGCCCTGACCCACGAGCTGGACAAGCTCGCGCGCAAAGGCCTGGAAAACAAAATGGAGCAGCTGGAGCACAGCCTCGGCCAGGGCCTCGACGCCCACGACATCAGCGACCGCCCCCATTCGCTGCTGGACCTGGTGATGGGCCACGACAACATCTACCTGACCATCATCGGCGCACGACCGGATGCGCCGGTGCTGCTGAGCGTCGGTGCCAAACCGCAGCAGCCGCTGTTGTTGGACGTGCCCGCCAGCAACACCCTGGCGTACTTGAACTGGGTCGACGGCCAGGGCAATCGCATCCTCAGCGCCACCCGCCTGATGCCGCTGAGCAGTGGCGAAAACGTGCGTGTGTTGCTGTCGCTGGATCGCTCCGACGACGAAGCGTTGCTCAGTGCCTACCTGCGTTCCACGGTGATCGCCCTGCCGATGCTGCTGATCCTGATCGGCATGGGCGCGTGGTGGCTGGTGCAACGCGGGCTCGCGCCGCTGCAGCAGTTCAGCCGCGTGGCGGCCAAGGTCAGCACCCAGGACCTGACCCATCGCCTGGAGCTGGACAACCTGCCCAAGGAGCTGGGCGAATTGGCCCAGGGCATCAACTTCATGCTGCACCGCCTCGATGCCGGCGTGCAGCAACTGTCGCAGTTCTCCGACGACCTCGCCCACGAGCTGCGCGCACCGTTGACCAACCTGATGGGCAAGGCGCAGGTGACCCTGTCCCGTGAACGGCCCTCGGAGGAATACAAGGCCAGCCTGGAATCCTGTACCGAGGAAATGGAGCGCCTGTCGCGGATGGTCTCCGACATGTTGTTCCTGGCTCAGGTCAGCCACCCGGCGGCGCGGGCCGAGTTTGCCCCGGTGTCGTTGGCACAGGAAGCGCAGCGGGTGATGGCGCTGTTCGCCCTCAGCGCCGAGGACAAGCACGTCACCCTGAGCCTGCGCGGCGACGCCTGGGTAACGGGGGACCGCCTGATGATCCAGCGCGCTATTTCCAACCTGCTGTCCAATGCCATTCGCCATACCCCGAGTGCCTCCAGCGTATTGCTGCTGGTGGAACGCTACGACCAGAGTGTGTCGCTGTCGGTGGGCAATCCGGGGCGCGGTATCGAAGCCCATCATCTGCCGCACCTGTTCGAGCGCTTTTATCGCGCCGATAGCAGCCGCACCCGGGCCGAAGGCGGCACCGGCCTGGGGCTGGCGATTGTGCAGTCGATCATGCACCTGCATCAGGGGCACGCCGACGTCAGCAGCCAGCCCGGCCGTTTTACGCGGTTCCGCCTGGTGTTTCCTCTTCCTTGCGATGGGCCCACTGATACAACGCCGGCAACACCAGCAAGGTCAGCAACGTAGACGAGATAATCCCGCCGATCACCACCGTCGCCAGCGGCCGCTGCACTTCGGCGCCGGTGCCGGTGGCGAGTGCCATGGGGATAAACCCGAGGGACGCCACCAACGCCGTCATCAGCACCGGACGCAGCCGGGTCAACGCGCCTTCGTTGATCGCCATCGACAACGAACGCCCCTCCTCGCGCAGGTTGCGGATGAAGGCGATCATCACCAGGCCGTTCAGCACCGCCACGCCGGACAAGGCAATAAAGCCGACCCCCGCCGAGATCGACAGCGGAATATCCCGCAGCCACAGCGCCATGATCCCACCGGTCAAGGCGAACGGAATCCCGGTAAACACCAACAAGCCGTCCTTGAGGTTGTTGAACATCATGAACAGCAGCCCGAACACCAGCAGCAACGCCACCGGCACCACGATGCGCAAGCGTTCGGACGCTTCTTTCAATTGTTCGAATTGGCCGCCCCAGGTGGTCCAGTAACCCGCCGGCACCTTCACCTGGGCAATCAACGCCGCCTCGGCTTCCTCCACAAATGAGCCAATATCCCGCCCACGCACGTTGGCACTGACGATCACCAGGCGCTTGCCGTTCTCGCGGCTGATCTGGTTCGGGCCGAGCACCAGGTCCAGGCTGGCGACCTGGGACAAGGCGATAAAACCCAGCTGGCCAGACGCGTTACCCGGCACCGGAACCAACAGCCGTGACAGCCCATCGATATCGGTGCGCAGCGCGTCGGACAAACGCACAACCATGTCAAAACGGCGATCACCTTCGTACAACGTACCGGCCTGGCGCCCGCCGACGGCGACGGCAATGGTGTCCTGCACATCGCCCACATTCAGGCCAAAACGCGCGGCCTTGTCGCGGTCGATATTGATGGTCAGCACCGGCAGGCCGGAGGTTTGTTCAACCTTGACTTCCGAGGCGCCGCTGAGCTTTTGCAGGGTCTCGGCGATTTCCCCGGCGGTCTTGTTGAGCACGTCCATGTCGTCGCCGAACACCTTCACCGCCACATCGCTGCGCACCCCGGAGATCAGCTCGTTGAAACGCAATTGGATCGGTTGCGACAACTCGTACGCACTGCCCGGCACAATCGCACTGGCGCGCTGGATGTCGGCGATGAGGGTCTCGCGGGACTTGTCCGGATCGGGCCATTGGTCCTTGGGCTTGAGCATCACGTAGCTGTCGGAAATATTCGGCGGCATCGGGTCGGAGGCAATTTCCGCGGTGCCGGTACGCGCGAATACCCGCTCGATTTCCGGCACCTGGGCCATCAAGGTTTTTTCCAGTTGCTGCTGCATCTGCACCGACTGCGTCAGGCTGGTGCCTGGCACACGCAAGGCTTGCTGGGCAAAATCACCTTCGCTGAGGCTGGGAATAAATTCACTGCCCATGCGGCTGGCGACAACGCCCGAGGCGACAATGGTCAACACGGCCAAGCCGAACACCAGCGGCCGGCGCGCCATCACCCAATCGAGCACCGGCGCATAGACCCGGCGTGCGCTGCGCATGACGAAGTTTTCGTCTTCCTTGACCTTGCCAGTCACAAACAGCGCAATCGCCGCCGGCACGAAGGTCACCGACAGAATCATTGCGCCCAACAAGGCAATCACCACGGTAAACGCCATCGGGTGGAACATCTTCCCGGCCACCCCGGTGAGGGCGAAGATCGGCAGGTACACCACCATGATGATCAGTTGCCCGAAGATCAGCGCCCGCCGCGCTTCCTTGGCGGCGGCGAAGACTTCATGCAGGCGCTCGCTGCGGGTCAGCAGGCGGCCATGACGCTGTTGCGCATGCGCCAGGCGACGAATCGCGTTCTCGACGATCACCACCGCGCCGTCGACGATAATGCCGAAGTCCAGCGCGCCGAGGCTCATCAGGTTGGCGCTGACCTTGTTGGTGAACATGCCGGTAAAGGTGAACAACATCGCCAGCGGAATCACCATCGCGGTGATCAGCGCAGCGCGGATATTACCGAGGAACAGGAACAGCACCGCCACCACCAGCAGCGCACCTTCGAAGAGGTTTTTCTTCACGGTGGCGATGGCTTTTTCGACCAAGTTGGTGCGGTCGTAGACGGTGACCGCGACGACGCCTTCGGGCAGCGAGCGGTTGATCTCTTCAAGTTTTTTCGCCACGGCCTGGGACACGCTGCGGCTGTTTTCGCCAATCAACATGAACACCGTGCCCAGCACCACTTCGCGGCCATTTTCCGTGGCAGCGCCGGTACGCATCTCACGGCCGATGTCGACCTGCGCCACATTGCGCACGCGGATCGGTGTGCCGTCCGAGCTGGTGATGACGATGTTGGCGATGTCATCGATGGACGCCAATTGCCCGGGCGCACGGATCAGTAATTGCTCGCCACTGCGCTCGATGTAGCCCGCGCCCACGTTGGCGTTGTTACGCTCCAGCGCCGTGACCAGGTCATTCAAGGTCAGGTTGTAGGCGGCCAGGCGCTTGGGGTCGGGCGCAATCTGGTATTCCTTGGCAAAGCCGCCGATGGTGTTGATCTCGGCCACACCCGGCACGTTGCGCAGTTGCGGCTTGATGATCCAGTCCTGGATGACCCGCAGATCGGTCGGGGTGTAGGGGGTGCCATCGTCCTTGAGCGCGCCGTCCTTGGCTTCCACGGTCCATAGGAAAATTTCCCCGAGGCCGGTGGAAATCGGCCCCATGGCGGTTTCAATACCGGCGGGCAATTGCTCGCGCGCCACCTGAAGACGCTCGTTGACCAATTGCCGGGCGAAAAAAAGGTCGGTGCCGTCCTTGAAAATTACCGTCACCTGAGACAAGCCGGAGCGCGACAGCGAGCGGGTCTGCTGCATGCCGGGCAAACCGGCCATGGCGGTTTCGATGGGAAAGGTGATGCGCTGCTCGGTTTCCAACGGTGAAAACCCGGCCGCCGCCGAGTTGATCTGCACCTGCACGTTGGTGATGTCGGGCACCGCGTCGATGGGCAACTTCTGATAGCTGGCGATGCCGACACCGGCCATCAACAGCACCGCCAGCAGCACGATGATGCGCTGCTCGATGGCAAATTGGATAAGGCGCTCAAACATGGGGAATCACTCGCAGGATCAATGGGCGTGCTCGGCCGAGCCTTTGCCCAGTTCGGACTTGAGGATGAAGCTGCCGACCGTGGCCACCTGCGCCCCGGCATCGAGGCCCTGGCGCACTTCGACGTAGCCGTTTTCGCTCGCGCCGAGTTCCAGGTGACGGGTGACAAAACCGTGCTCGGTGCGCACGAATACCGAGGGTTTGTCCTCGACGGTCTGGATGGCCTCCTGGGGCACGGTAACCTTGGCCTGGAACGTGTCGGTGGCCAGTTGCACGCTGACAAATAGGCCAGGCCGCCAGGCGTCATCGGGGTTGGGCACACTCACGCGCACAGTGGCGGTGCGTGTCTGCTCGCCGAGCAGGTTGCCGACATAGGCCACGGTGCCGAGCACCTCGGTGCCCATTTCGGTGGAGCTGACGTTGACCGGCTTGCCGACGCGTACCTTGTTCAAGTCCTTGGGAAATACACCAAAGGTCACCCACACCTGGGACAGATCCGAGAGGGTGAAGGCATTACTGGTCTCGCTCACCACTTCGCCGACGCCCAGGTGTTTTTCCACCACGACGCCGGCGAAGGGCGCACGCAGTTCGTAGCGATTGCCGCCGACCAACACAGCGCTTCCACTTAGCGCGGTCATCTTTTGGCGGGCGTTGTTCAGGGCGATTTCGGCTTCTTGCAGCGCTTGGCGCGCCAGCAGGTAATCCTGCTCGGCGGAGATCTTGTCCTGCCACAACTGCCGCTCTCGCTGGAAGGTGGTGCGGGCCAGTTCGACGCGCCGCTCACTGGCGGCCAACTCACTGCGCTGATCGGAAATCTGCTGGCTGGCGATCACCGCCAACAGCTCCCCTTTCTTCACCGACTGGCCGAGGTTGACCTTGACCGACTCCACCACTCCCGCCGCACGCGGCACGATGTGGGAGGTACGGTCTTCGTCGAAACGCACTTCTCCCGGCAGCACCAGCAACGTGCTGATAGACCGCGGTTGAGCCTGGGCGACCTGAATGCCGGCGGCTTGAATCTGCTGCTCGGTGAGTTCCAGTTCGCCTTCTTCTTCCTCGGCCTTAGCAACGCTGCACAGCATCAGGCTCAAGGCGACGGCAAGCGCCACGCCGTGGGTGTTGTTCATAGGGGACTCCAGGAAAAATCAAAACCGGGCGAGGTCGCCGTAAATTCGTTCGATACGCACCCAGGCGTCGGTGGCCTGGGCGGTGGCCGTGAGGTACTGGGTGCGAGCCGCGATCAGGGTGCGCTGGGCGTCGAGCACGTCGAGGAAACTGAACTTGCCCATCTCAAAGCCACGGGTGGCGCTGTCCACCGCCTCTTGCGCGGCGGGCAGGATCTGCTGGTTGAAGGCGCGCACTTCGGTATTCGCGGTTTGCCACAGGTCGAGGGCCTGACGGGTTTCGGTGCGCAGGCGCAGTTCGGCGGCGTTGCGCAGGTCTCGGGCCTGATCGGCGCGGCGCGTGGCCGCCAGCACATTGCCCTGATTGCGGTTGAACAGCGGGATCGGCATCGACACCCCCACCAGGTTCACGCGCTCACGCACGCTGGCGTCGTATTGGCTGCCGATGGACACGTCGAGGTCGGGAATACGCTGGGCTTTTTCCAGGCCGACGCTGGCTTCGTTTTGCAGGATGTTCAGTTCGGCCAGGCGCAGTTCGGCGGTTTGTTCTAGGCGCGCCAACAATTGGGTAGCGGGCGGCAAGGCAGGCGTGGATTGGGTGTGTGTGGCAACGACTTGGAAGTCCGGCACGCCGCTGCCGGTACTCGCGGCCAGGCGGCGATAAGCATCGGTGAGGCCTATCTGAGCGCGGTTCAATTCCAGGCGCATTTCCGACAACTGCACCTGCGCGCGGGTCGCCTCCACCGGCGAGGTTTTGCCAGCGGTGACACGACCGTTGGCGACGGCCAGCCCGCGTTCGGCCACGGCCATGGACCGCTGCGCCAGGTCGAGGCGTTCCTGGGCGCGAAGCGCGCCGTAGTAGTTGTCGATGACTTCGGCGCGCAGGGTGTTGCGGCGCTGTTCCAACGTCAGCGCGGCGGCGTCCTGGGCTCGGGTGGCAACGTCGATGCGCGCACCGCGCTTGCCGCCCAGTTCCAGGGTCTGGCTGAGTTTAACGGTGGTGGTGCGGGAGTTGCGACGGGTGTCTTCGGCATCCCAGGAGGCCACCGGATTCGGGATCAACCCCGCCTGCTGGCGACCGCCCTGTGCAATGTCGATTTCCCATTGCGCGGCCGCCAGGTCAGGGTTGTTGGCAAAGGCGGTTTGCAGGGCCGCATCGAGGGTCAGGGTTTGTGCACCGACCCCTTGTGCCGTCGCCAGAAACACGACGATCGACCACAGAAATGTTCTTGCGCGAATTGGCATAACGAGAGTTCCAGGCCCATGAAATGGCGGATAAATCCAAGCCGGGGCACTGTAGCTTTCGGTACTTATCAGAGCGGTGTGCAGAACATTACAAATCCGTTAGCCAGGATCAGGCATGCACCTCGTCATGTTCATCATGCGCAAAGCCGGCACCTTCGACCTGGATGGTCGCATGGGAAATATCGAATTTCTCATGCAGCAGCTCCGTCACTTGGACGAGGATTTGTTGTTCCGTGCCGAGCGCCGAATCCGCCACCAGATGGGTGCTCAGCACGTTCTTGCCACTGGTGAGCGCCCAGATATGCAGGTCGTGTACATCCTTGACCCCACGCACAGCGCGAATAGCCTGCTCCACCTGTTCGATGTCAATGCCGTCCGGCACGCCTTGCAGCAGCACGTTCATGCTTTCCTTGAGCAACGTCCACGTGCGTGGCAACACCCAGAAACCAATGGCCGCGGCGACCAGCGAGTCGACCCAGCCCCAGCCTGTGTACAGGATCACCAGCGCCGCGATGATCACGCCGATGGAACCGAGCATATCGCTCCAGACCTCCAGGTACGCGCCCTTCACATTCAGGCTTTCACCACTGGCGGCGCTCAGCAGGCGCATGGAAATCAGGTTGACGATCAGCCCCAGTACGGCAATCACCAGCATGCCGGTGGACTGTATCTCGGCGGGCGCCTGCAGCCGCTGATACGCCTCGTAGAGGATGTAGAACGCAACGACGAACAACAGCAGCGCATTGAACGCCGCGGCAAGGATTTCGAAACGCGCATAGCCGAAGGTGCGCTTGCGGTCTGCGGCACGCTTGGCCACCTGAATTGCCACCAGGGAAATGCCCAGGGCCAGGGCGTCGGTCATCATGTGCGCGGCATCGGACAACAGCGCCAGACTGCCGGTGATAAATGCACCGATGACCTCGGCAACCATGAAACTGCCGGTCAGGCCCAGGGCGAGCCATAACAGACGCTCGTGACCGGCGCGTACTTTGGCGTGGTTGTGTCCTGCGCTCATGGAAAATCCTCGTGGTGGTAAATGTTCTCGTGGGCCTTGCCGGCGAGCGGGCTCTTACGCAGGGCACGGGGATCATAGAGCTATAGGCCGGATCCATCGGCATGGGTTGCAAAATTGTCATCTGCACGCCAAGCCATTGTTAGCTTTAAATGCACCAAAAGTGCGCTTGAACGCTCTGGCACAGTTGTATCAGGTATGCTTTTCGAACAGGAAACAAAAAGAAACAATTTTCCCAACCTGTTCGATAAGGAGTCCCGTTTTGGAGTTATCGACTGCCGCGTGGATGGTTCACGACACCCGCCTTATGCTCTGCGTACTGCTGGCCATCGCCAGCATCATTGTGCTGATCAGCGCGACCAAACTGCCGCCGTTCCTGTCGATCCTGATCGGCACCTTCATCGCCGGTGTCGGCGCCGGCTTGCCGCCGGAAGAAGTGGCCAAGGCGTTCAGCAAAGGTGCCGGGGCGATCCTCGGTGAAGCGGGGATCATCATTGCCCTGGGTTCCATGCTCGGCGCGTTGATGGCGGAATCCGGCGCGGCCGACCGCATAGCCACCACCCTGCTAGGACTGGGCAAGGGTAAGTCACTGCCGTGGGTGATGGCGCTGGTGGCCATGGTGATCGGCTTGCCGCTGTTTTTTGAAGTGGGCCTGGTGATGATGGTGCCAATCATCTTTGTGATGGCCAAACGTTCGAACCAGCCGCTGCTGAAAATCGCCATTCCGGCGCTGGCCGGCATGACCACCCTGCACGCCTTGATGCCACCGCATCCGGGGCCGCTGATTGCGGTAGGCGCGTTGCACGCCGACCTGGGCCTGACCATGTTGCTGGGCTTCTGCCTGGCGGTGCCGGCGGTGATCCTGGCTGGACCGCTCTACGGCAACTGGCTGTCCAAGCGCCTGCATGTGGATGAGCCGGCCGACATCGGCGCGCTGTTCAGCGCACCGCCCAAAGCGCCGCGCCAGCCGAGCTTTGGTGTGTCGTTGCTGATCATTCTGTTGCCGGTGATTCTGATGCTGGGCAGCACCTTGGCCAAGGTCGCGCTGCCGGCCGAAAGCACGGTCGGCCTGACCTTGAAGTTCCTCGGCGAACCGCTGATCGCCCTCGGCCTGGCCGTGATCGCCGCCGTGATCTGCCTGGGCTGGGCCGCCGGCATGCCGCGTGCCGAGGTCGGCAACACCCTGCGCAAAGCCCTCGCCCCCATCGCCGTGTTGCTGTTGACCATCGGCGCCGGCGGCGGCCTCAAGCAAACCCTGCTGGACGCCGGCGTCAGCCAGACCATCAGCAAGGTCGCCGAAGGCGCACACATGCCGTATCTGCTGCTGGCCTGGTTGATCGCCGTAGCGCTGCGCCAGGCCACCGGCTCGGCCACCGTCGCCACCACCACGACCGCAGGCATCCTCGCGCCGATGATGGCGGGGTTAGCGGCGACGCAAAGCTCGTTGGTGGCCCTGGCGATTGGCGCCGGCTCGGTGTTCTTCTGCCACGTCAACGATGCCGGGTTCTGGATGGTGCGAGAGTACTTTGGCTTGCAGTTGAAGCAGACGATCTGGGTATGGTCGGTGTTGCAGACGATTGTGTCCGTCGTGGGCTTGGTCGGTACGTTGCTGATGTGGCACTTCTTGACCTGAAAATACTGTATTGAGGGGAAACGCTCTTCCCCTCAATGGCTTCACTGATGCAACACAAAGCGAGCATCGAGCTTGCCGAGCAACTCAAATGTATTCATGTAAGGCACACCGAACAGTGAGCACACATTGGGAATCGTGAGCTTGCGCTTGATGTCAGGGTTGTAGACCTCATGCGTGACAACCACTGCACCCGTGACCATTGCCTTGGCAATCAACCAGGGATCTGCGCCCTCAAGAAATTCCTAAAACGCTCCGGCCTTCATCGCAGGCACCTGCTCCGCAATCTTTGCGACGATCTGCCCAAATGCAGCCTGAGTAGGCTCATCGCTGGCGTCTTCAAACAAGTGCGTATTACCTTTGACCCACTGGGTCAAATCGTCATTGCCTTTGGCTAGTTCGTCTCTTACCGGGACGATACTGGCAACCTCCAGAGCCTGGTGTTGTTGAAGAATCCATGCCCAGTAACCTGGACAAACCGTCATTGCGTAATAGCGGTTCTTGGCCTCGATCAACGTATTCGAATCCAATAGATGCTTCATGCCGATAGTTTCATCCCATAAGCCTTCAACCTGGCAGGCTGCACACCCAGCAGTTTTCCCGCATCGCGTAGCAGAATCCGCCCACTCTGCGCTTCGGCCAGAACGGCCTTGCTCAAACGGGTGCTGTTTCTGATAGCCGCTGTGCGGTAGTAGTCCCCTCCACTGCCGTCCTTATCTCGATACGCCTGCAAGATCCGACGGTAGTAGGCGCCATAATGATCACTGTTGATGCAGCCAAGATCACAGGCCCTACGGGCAATCACCAAGGTGCTGACGCGAAAGCGCCCAGCCAGTGGCGCCAGGTTTTCTTCCCAGTGCGTATTCGAATCCCAGTGCGTGCGAAAAACGAGCTCCGGCGCCAGGAACTCTCCCGCCACCGCATTACAAAAAGCTTCCTCCTGGCGGGCACTATGACTGTTGCCATCAGAGACGCCCGTGCTACCGATCCAGACATGCACCAGCTCATGCATCAATGTAAAAAGCCGTGCCGTGGGTGCGTCCGCACTGTTGATGAAGACCACAGGGGCTAAAGCATTGCTGATCGCAAATCCTCGAAACTCACTGACATTAAGTTTTCGGTGGGTGTTTCCCAAGGCAACCCCGCTGCGCATGACGAGAATGCCGGCCTCCTCCGCGCCATTCACTAACGCCCTGAAACAATCGTCGTAACTCATACGAGCAAAAGCATCCGTCATGCCGAGTACGCGACGAATATCTGCAACCACGTCCTTGATGGGCGAACGGCTACTGAAACTTCCCACGAAGGACAGCGGGGAGGGTTCGTGGTCCTGCAAATATTCCAAGTACCAGTCTTGCTTACGGAGCACGTCTCTTACAGTGTCCATCAAGTTCAAGCTGGGCTTGTCAGGAAACACGCCACCCACCGTACGCAGGTCTGGCAGAGGAAGAGACTCCCGCGGAGGAGCCTTGAGAAAAAGGACGCCAAACGCGACGTGCGCAATGGCAGCCCATTTTTGTGCCTGGCTAAAGCTGGGAAGACTCTGACCCGCCTCCCACTCTTTCACCCTTTCCAATTTGACCGTAAGCCCTTTGGCAATCTGTGCCTCAGACAGCCCTGCCCGCTGGCGAGACCAGGAGAGGATTTCGGGGTTGATAAAGGCGGTCTGAGTCATGGGCTCATGCGTGTCCGTCAGGAGTGGACAGGACTATAGGAGCGGCAGCAAATACTCGTCAATTGATGGCCCTAGCGGCCTTTTGTAACAGCATCTACTGGGTGACGCTTACCAAACAGCGCCACACTCACCACGCCCACCGCCCCCATCACCACGCAGTAAATCACGCAAATCCAGGGGCTGGTCGGCATCAGTGCAATCAACATCAACGGCGTCGTACTCGCCCACAGCGCGTAGGCGATGTTGTAGGTAAAGGAAATTCCCGACACCCGAACCTGCGCCGGAAACAGGCCGACCATCACCGACGGCACCGCGCCCACCACGCCGCAACTCAAGCCTGCGACGGCATACGCCGCGGCCAGCCAGACGCCGCCGTTGATCAAGCTGGCGTACAGAATGCCAATCCCTACCGGCAATAGCAGGCTGTAGACCAGCACCGCGCGCCAGGCGCCGATGCGGTCTACCAGCAGGCCGGCCAGTACGCAGCCGATATTCAGGAACACGATGCCCAAGGCGCTCAAGGCGAAGGTGTGGCTGGGGCTCATGCCGAAGGTTTTTTGCATCATGGTGGGTGTGATGACCACGAGGACGACCACCGCCGAGGTGAGCACGCAGGTGAGGATCATCGCGGGTAGCAGGACGGCGCGGTGGTCGCGAAGCACGGTGCGCAAAGGCAGTTCTGCGGCCGACTGGCGACGGGCCTGCATTTCGAGAAACACCGGGGTCTCATTGAGCCAGCGGCGCAGCCACACGCCGATCACGCCGAACACCCCGCCGAGCAGGAAGGGGAAGCGCCAGGCGTAGTCGAGGATTTCGGCCGGGGTGAAGACTTGCGCCAGCAAGGTCGCGGTGAGCGCGCCGAGCAGGTAGCCGAAGGTCAGGCCGGCTTGCAGGAAGCCCAGGGCGTAGCCGCGATGAGGGGCAGGAGCATGTTCGGCGACGAAGGTCCAGGCGCTGGGCACTTCACCCCCCACTGCTGCGCCTTGCAGCACGCGCAGCGCCAGCAGGATCAGCGGTGCGAAATAACCGATGTGTGCATAGGTGGGCATGATCCCGATCAGCAGGCAGGGCAAGGCCATCATCAGGATGCTCAGGCTGAACACGCGCTTGCGCCCCAGGTGATCGGCAAAGTGCGCCATCAGGATGCCGCCCAGCGGGCGGGCCAGGTAGCCGGTGACGAAGATGCCAAAACTTTGCAGCAGGCGCAGCCACTCGGGCATTTCCGGCGGGAAGAACAGTTGGCTCAAGGTCAGCGCGAAAAACACGAAGATGATGAAATCGTAGATTTCCAGGGCACCGCCCAGGGCGGCCAGGCCCAGTGTTTTGTAGTCGGAGCGGGAAAAACGCTGCGCCTGTAGGGGAAAGGTGGCAGTCATATGAAGGCTCGGCAGACAAACAAAATGGCGTGCAGGTTATGAGGTGAACCGGATGATGGCAATCACGGCAGATATATTTGTTTTCCTCATGGATCGATGAAGATAACTGCATTCCCATATCAATGGCCGTAGCGGAACATGCCGTGAAACTGCCAACACCATAATAAAGACAAGAGGAAAGACTCGTGGCCGATGCTATCGAAGAAAGCCGCTATGCCCGATTTGCCCTGCGCTGTTCCAACTTCGCCGAACGCTGGTTTCCCGACTCCTGGGTATTTGCCGCGCTCGCCGTGATCATCGTCGCCGTGGCGACCCTGGGCATGGGCGCCGCACCGACCGAAGCCGCCAAGGCTTTTGGCGATGGGTTCTGGAGCCTTATCCCGTTCACCATGCAGATGGCCTTTGTGGTGATTGGTGGTTATGTCGTGGCCAGTTCGCCGCCGGCGGTAAAACTGATCGACCGCCTGGCGCGTATCCCGAAGAACGGCCGCTCCGCCGTGGCCTGGGTGGCGTTGATCTCGATGGTCGCGTCCTTGCTCAACTGGGGCCTGTCCCTGGTGTTTGGCGGTTTGTTGGTGCGGGCGCTGGCGCGTCGTACGGATTTGCGCATGGATTATCGCGCGGCCGGGGCTGCGGCTTACCTGGGGCTTGGCGCGGTGTGGGCGTTGGGGCTGTCGTCGTCGGCCGCACAGTTGCAGGCCAACCCGGCCAGCCTGCCGCCATCGATTCTGTCGATCACGGGTGTGATCCCATTCACCGACACCATCTTCCTGTGGCAATCCGGCGTGCTGTTGCTGGCGTTGATCGTGGTGTCGCTGATCATCGCCTACGCCACCGCACCCGGCCCGAACAGCGCCCGCGATGCCAAGGCCTGCGGCGTCGACCCCGCGTTCAACCTGCCCAAGCTGCAAGCCCCCACCCGTCCAGGTGAATGGCTGGAACACAGCCCGCTGCTGACCATCCTGCTGGCGGTGCTGGCGGCGGGTTGGCTGTTCCATGAGTTCTCGACCAAGCCAGCGATCAGTGCGATCTCGGGGCTGAACACCTATAACTTCCTGTTCATCATGACCGGCGCCCTGCTGCACTGGCGTCCGCGCAGTTTCCTCGACGCGGTGGCACGCGCGGTGCCGACCACCACCGGCGTGCTGATCCAGTTTCCGCTGTACGGCTCCATCGCGGCGCTGATGACCGTGGTCAAGGGTGGCGACGGCCAGACCCTGGCGCACCATATCTCGACCTTCTTCACCTCCATCGCCTCCCACGACACTTATGCACTGCTGATGGGCGTGTACTCGGCGGTACTGGGCTTCTTTATCCCGTCGGGCGGCGGCAAGTGGATTATCGAAGCGCCTTACGTGATGCAAGTGGCCAATGACCTGCAATACCACCTGGGCTGGGCAGTGCAGATCTACAACGCCGCCGAGGCGCTGCCGAACCTGATCAACCCGTTCTATATGCTGCCGTTGCTGGGAGTGCTGGGGTTGAAGGCGCGGGATTTGATCGGGTTTTCCTTCGTGCAGTTGCTGGTGCACACGCCGCTGGTGTTGTTCCTGCTGTGGGCGTTGGGGACGACGTTGAAGTATTTGCCGCCTGTGATGCCTTAATAAACGGATGATGCACCTGTTGTTGCAACAGGTGCATTCATGCAGTAGCGACGGGGAGACGCGCCAATAAATCAGGCAAGGCGCTCTGGATAGTGTCCCAAACCACATCAAGGTTGATATCGAAATAACCGTGTGCGATCCGGTTGCGCATTCCGCGCATGCTACGCCATGGGACTTGTGAATGACCGGCCGCAAAATCTGGATGCTGGTCCATTATTTTCGTCGACGCCTCCCCTATGATGATCAAACTCATGATCACCGCTTGTTGAGTACGCCTGTCTTCTAGAAAATCTTCTTTGCTCAAGCCGTCAACAAAAGTGATCGCGTCAGTAGCCGCTTGCCGGATGTGATTCAAATAATCTTCAAGTCGGTTTGCTGTCATATCGGACGCGCCTCAGCCAAGACTTTCGCGCGAAACTTCAAAGGCAAGTCGGCGGGTGTCAGTAAGTCCACATTGACGCCAAGCAGGTCCTCAAGCTCTACCTGAAGCCCACCAAGATCAAAAAGGGTGGTTCCCGGTGGGGCATCGACCAATAAATCCAGATCGCTGCCCTCTTGGTCGGTACCCAGTAAAACAGACCCAAATACTCTTGGGTTTGAAATGCGAAAACGGCCCACCACTTCTCTGACGGCAGCTCGCTGTTGGTCAAGGGCGGTAGAAGGTTTCACGGTTCACCTCAATGGTATCCATTATCGAACCAGTCTAGCAGCGCTGGCCATCGGTAGACACCTGCATACAGCCAGACGAGATATCAGCGCCGATATGAATCGACAAGCTGAAAGCCAGCTTTCTGATAAAGCGCGTGGACTTATCTCATTCAGGCAGATGGCAACCCCTGACTCCCTCCACCCAGACCTTTGATTAACCTGACTCGGACACCTACTCACTTAACACCCAGGAGATCCGATGACGCCCCTATCCAAATCACTGGAAACGTTGATCACTGATATTTATCAGGACGACAACGTTTCATTCACTGAATACAGGACCCTGCGAGACGACGCCGATCGCCGCATGGCCTCGGTTATCGAAGAGTTCGGCCTGCATAACAACGTGACCGCCTTCCAGAAATCCATCGACGTGGCCATGCAGCTGTTGCAGACCAGTGTGATCGATGCAAAAAAGGCCAGGCTGACCGATACGGGTGAGGCCATTGTCAAAGATGCGGTGACGGCCCAGGTGGAGTACTTGCGGGCGGGCAGCCAGCTGGCACTGCGCCTGCTGTGACCCTCTGGTTCAAATCACTGTCTTCGTTCCGTCACATTGCGTTGCTACCGTCCAGCGAAATATCTTGCAACATCTCGCCAGGACTCCCGCGCAATGAGTGACGATCACGAAGACCGCCTTTCCCCCGATTCCGTAACGCAACCGTCGGTGGACACCAGCCGTCGGCGTTTCCTCGGGGGCGCGGCGGTGTTGGGGGTCGGCGCGACCTTGAGTGCCTGCGGCAATACCAGCGAGGCACCGGGTAAACCGGTGGCGCGACCGCTCACGCCAAAAGAGCTGGACAAGGCGTTGCACGATCAGGTGAAAACCGTGGTGGTGATCTATGCCGAGAACCGCAGTTTCAACAACCTGTTTGCAGATTTCCCCGGTGTGGAGAAACCACTGTCGGCGCTTTCCGCTGCCGACACACAGCAACGCGACCGCGACGGCAGCATGCTGACCACCCTGCCTCCGGCCTGGGGCGGCGTGTTGCAGGTCGGCCCGCAAACGGTGGACGGGGTGACCTACCCCAGCGAAGTGCAGTTCCAGGAACACCTGCCCAACGCGCCATTTGCCCTCAAGGGCCCGAATGCCGAAGACCTGCCTTTGAGCCTGGTCACGCGTGACCTGTGGCACGTGTTCTATCAGAACCAGATGCAGATCAACGGCGGCAAGAACGACGGTTTTGTCGCCTGGGCAGACTCAGGCGGCCTGGTGATGGGCCATTACGCCCAGAGCCGTTATTCCCTGCGCCTGTGGGACGTGGCCAAGGAGTTTGTACTCTGCGATAACTTCTTCCAGGGCGCGTTTGGTGGCTCGTTCCTCAACCATCAATACCTGATCAGCGCCACCGCGCCGTTTTACCCGAATGCCGCGCAATCGGTAGCCAAGGCGCAGATCGCCACGCTGCAGAGCGATGACCCCACCGACCCGCGTCTCAAGCCGCTGGACAAGTCCCCGGCCAGCGCTATGACCGGTCCGCCGCAGTTCGGCCCCAGCGCCCTGACCCCGGATGGGTACGGTGTGAATACCCTGGCCCCGCCCTATTGGCCGACCTGGATCCGCGACCCGGAAAACCCGGATTACGCAAAGGCCGACCTGCCTAACGTGCTGGTGCCGCAAACCCACGAACACATCGGTGACAAACTGTCGAAAAAGAATGTCGATTGGGCCTGGTACGCCGGTGCGTGGCAAGCGACCCTGGACCAGTTCAAGGATTCGGGCGGCATCCCGAAGATTCCGAACTTCCAGTACCACCATCAGCCGTTCAACTACTTCAAGCAGCAGGGCCCGGAAAACCGCGCCGAGCGTGACAAACGCCTGCGCGATGGCGGTTTGGGGGATGAATCGAACACCAACCGGTTCTTTGCCGATGCCGAGGCCGGCAAACTGCCCGCCGTGACCTTCTACAAACCCCAAGGCAACTTGAACATGCACGCGGGCTATGCCGACGTAGCCTCGGGCGACCGTCATATCGCGCGCGCCTTGAAAGTGCTGCAAGAGAGCCCGCAGTGGAAAAACATGGTGGTGGTGGTGACCGTCGATGAAAACGGCGGCTGGTGGGACCACGTCGCGCCGCCCAAGGGCGACCGCTGGGGGCCGGGTACGCGGGTGCCAGCGATCGTGGTGTCACCGTTCGCGCGCAAAGGCACGGTGGACCATACGGTGTACGACACGGCGTCGATTCTGCGACTGATCACCCGGGTGTTTCAGCTGGAGACCCTGGACGGCCTTAAGCAACGTGATGACGCAATGATCGCCCGCGGCCAGAAACCGATGGGGGACTTAAGCAACGCCTTACAGTTCAACCTGTAGGTTTTCTTATCCAATAGCGACACAGCGGCTGATTTAGCACGCGGTTTCCCTGGTCAGCCGCTACTGTGTGGAGGTGGGCTTTCACCCCGCGCAGACGGGCTTTCGCTGACAAGGAAACAACAATGTTTAAACCGACCAGGTTGTCCTTCACCCTGGCCGCACTGATGGCGAGTGCGGTCGTACAGGCCGATATCGAGGTACCGCTGGGCAGCACTCAGCGCGTAACCCAACTGTTTGCCTTCCCCAACAACTGCAATGTGATCTGCTTTCGGCCATGGACGCTGGAACAGACTGCCGAGCACTATCTGAACCAGAGCCTGCAACGGGATGGCTACAGCCGGGCGAAAGTCAGCGTCAAGACCCATGACGGGCAGGTATCGGCGACCTTCAGCGGTGTGCCGGACAGTTATGGCCAGCCCCTGACCACGTTGCTCAATACCGCAGACCTGGCCTATCAAGGTGCCAGCAACCTCAACAGCGACGGCAAGTGGGCCTACAACTGGTATTTGTTCCTGCCGCTGGGCATGGCCTTGGAAAACCGTAAAAGCATCGAGCTGCTGCATTTCCCGCCGGACTACTCGCTGACTCAAGCCCAGGATTACCTCGAATCGGCCACCACCGACCGCTGGGCCACCCTGCTCACGGATAATGGCATCCCGGCGACCGAAACCCCGGCGTACCAGACCATCATCGATATCGCGCCCATCGCCGCGCCTTCCAATGCGGGCAAGGACTTGGAAAACGTCTACAGCTACTTCACCGATTACCAGACGCGCATGGTTCAAGAACTGAGCCTGCCCGCCAAAGGCGCTTTGCCGATGGTGGCGTTCGGCGCGCCGGTGCGCAGCTGGATCAAACAACAATACGGGCAGAGCGTGGCAGTGCTGGGCCTGGCGCAGATCAGCCCGGCCGCCGGCAAAACCGTCTCGGTGTTGGGTGCCAACCACCCGAGTTACATCTGGTATGCAGCCAGCCCCGACACCTACGACGGCAACGAGCAGAAGGCCGACGAAGCCGGTTTGAAGGTGATGGGCCAGGATCTGAGCGCCGCATGCTGGCAGGCCGGGATGGGCCAAAAACCGGCGAGTGATGCGAACGTGCTGCTCAAGGCGTGCATAAATACCTGGCAAGTCACGCGCAAGGAGCAAACCTGTGAGTTGTTTTATACCTCGGTGCGCAACCTGTCCCCGGAAGAAGCCAACGCGAAATGTGCCACCCCGGCCATAAAAGCCCAGTTGAAGCAGCTGAAAAGCGCCGCCCCTGCTCCGGCCATCGCAGCCCCGGCACTGTAGCCGGTACACAAATAACCGATTTCTACTGTCAACATTGACAGTAGAAATCGGATCCATGTTGAGCGAGTCTTGAGCCGCACCCATCCGCTGCAAGACTGGTAGTCAGCCACCACCCGCAGGTCGATGCAGCCTGAACCAGGAGAGTTATGAAAACTCAAGCCATGGAAAAGGCTAAAACCACTGCAAGTGAGTGCCTTTACCCCTTCAACTCCACACTGGGAAAGGGCTACCCTTCGACGAAACACTTCGAAGTGGTGCACGCAGTCGATGGCATGGGCGCCGGTATCAAAGCGCAAGTCGCCTTTGATAGTCGCGTCTGCATCGCCAAGATCTCCGGCTATGCCCTCAGTGAGCGACGCCTGCATACTTTGCAGTTGTCATCCCGCCTGCACCTCTATGACTGTTGGTTCACTGGCCTGCTCTCTCATTCCTGCGAACCGAACGTGTTTCTCGACCTGCATTACCTGGAGGTCTGGACCCTGCATGAGATCCTCGCCGGCGACCTCCTGACCATGGATTACGCCAGCACCGAAGACGTGCTGTTCCGGCAGTTCGCTTGCCAATGCCGCGAGCTGAACTGCCGAGGCTGGGTCACCGGTCGCGATGAGCCATTGAACGCCGAGGGACAAGCGTTCATGACCCGGTGGCGCGAGCGCAAACGCCCTTAGGCTTCGCCCAGCGGACGCAGGCGATACTGCGGCGGCAACTGCTCGAAACCACTGATGGTGGTGTTCAAGCTCTTCCAACGGCCATCCTTGATGCCGTAGATGCAGCCATGAATCGACAGGCTCTGCCCGCGATGCCAGGCGTTTTGCACAATGCTGGTGTGGCCGACGTTAGCCACTTGCTGGATCACATTCAGCTCGCACATGCGGTCTACGCGCTCTTCTTCGGTAGGCAATTGGGCCAACACGTCGCGGTTTTCGTAGTAAAGGTCACGAATGGTGCGCAGCCAGCCGTCGATCAGGCCGAACTGGCGGTCTTGCATCGAGGCGCGTACGCCGCCGCAGCCGTAGTGGCCGGTGACGAGGATGTGTTTGACCTTGAGCACGTCCACCGCGTACTGGATCACCGACAGGCAGTTGAGGTCGGTGTGCAGCACCACGTTCGCAACGTTACGGTGCACGAACAGATCACCCGGCAGCATGCCGACGATTTCGTTGGCCGGCACGCGGGCATCGGAACAGCCAATCCACAGGTATTCCGGGGTTTGCTGGCGGGCGAGCTTGGCGAAGAATTCGGGATCTTCCTGTTTGATCGCATCCGCCCAGCGTTCGTTGTTATCAAGCAGGTCTTGTAGTTCGTTCATCAGGGAAAGCCTCAGGAATGATGCGCAGTTTTGTGACTGACAACCCCTCGTCCAGGTCACGCCGCACGCAAATTAGCTTGAATCTTTGGGGAGCCGAGCCTGTCCACACACTATAAGCCCCACAGTATGAGGATTGGCCATGACTGAATCACGACGTCCCTACGGCGCTACCCAGCCCGAACCCATTGATGACAACGAAGATCGCATGGGTTCGATGCGCGAGCTGGATTTTGACGATAAGCAACCGACCGCGGAGATTGGCGATGAGATCCCGCGCCGCGAGCGCGAGCACTTGATGCCCGACGAACGGGTGCGAGAGGCCGGGATGACCGGCGCTTCGACGGATGATCATGAATCGACCGACGATGACATGAGCCCCGAAACGCTGATCCATGAAGATGGTGCGCGGGATGCCCAGGAAGCCGGCGAAAGTCAACCGGCCGACTGGGATTTGAGCATCGTGGATGAGGATGAGATTGGCGGCGGTAATGGGTTGGATGAGGCGGAGCTGGCGGATATTGACCCCGTCGACGGCAACCGCTGACATACCGTCGATCCAAATGTGGGAGGGGACTTGCTCCCGATAGCGGTGGATCAGTCGACACCTGCATTGACTGACAGCCTGCCATCGGGAGCAAGCCCCCTCCCACAGTAGTTTTTGTGACTTAGTCGACCAAGGTGCAGGCCATCACGACCGCATCTTCGCGGCCACCCACGGCGGGGTAGTAGTCACGCCGACGGCCGATTTCATTGAAGCCATAGCGCTCATACAGGCGAAACGCGCCGGTATTGCTGTCGCGCACTTCCAGGAAGCATTCCCGCGCATTGGCGGCATACGCGCGGGACATCAGGTGCTCCAGCAGTGCCAGGCCGAGGCCACGGCCCTGGTTTTCTGGCTTCACGGTAATGTTCAGCAAATGCGCTTCATCCAGGATGATCTGCACCACGCCGTGGCCCACCTGCTGCTCACCTTCGAACATCAGCCAGATCTGGTACTTGCCCAGCCCGTCGAGAAAGATCCCACGGGTCCAGGGGTGGCTGAACGCCGCGTATTCGATTTTCAGCACGGCGTCGAGGTCAGCCTCGGTCATCGGGCGGAAGGATAAAGCCTCACTCATCGGTTGTTTTCCAGCGCGCCATCAGCCGGCGCATGGCTTGCCAGACATCAGCCTTACGCTGTGGCTCTTCCATTAATAATTCCAGGCCCGGCAGGGCCCACACCGTGCCCAGGCTGTCGACCTGCAGCTCGCGGTACCAGGCTTCGGCATTGGCTTCACCGGCAAAGCGCACGGCGGGCAGGCCGATCAGCCACAGGCACACGCAGGGTTCGTCTTCCAGGCGTGCCGAGACAAAGCCTTGCACAAAGTCCCGCGCGGCTTCCGGGCCCTGGTCCATGGTGCCACGCACCAGCAGCGGCCAACGTACCGGGTCGCCGACGATTTGCGGGCTGTCGGGCAGGCCGGCAGCGCGCAGCATGTCCTTAAGCAGCATGTAGGCGGGGTCGCGGGTCTGGAAGCGTTCACCGGTCGGCAACTCCACCAGCAGCAGGCAGCGCCCGGCCCGCAGCAATTGCAGGGCGAAACGCGGCGGCGGCACCACAGGGGCCTTGACCACCGGGGCGGCCTCCTCGACCACCTTGGCCGCCTTGACCACCGGCGAAGGGCGCGGCACGTCGATCTTCGCCCGTTCGACCGCCGGGCGCGATTCCGGAGTGGGTTTGACCACCGCCACCGGTGCGGCCGCCTCCTCCCCCGATGACTCGAACGCCTCATAGGGCTCAGGCGCCTGCAACAGCTCGGGCCGCGACGGCGCGGCAAACGGCAGTTCGGTGCGGGGCAGCCAGTTGACCACCTGCATGGCGGTCAAGTAAGCGCGACGTCGGGACTCGATAAGCACAGCTCGGCCACTTGTGGATAACTAAAGAGCGGGGATTCTACCGCTGTTCGGCAACAATCGCCCACTGCACACTGACCGGCTGTGGATAAATCCCGCGCCCGATGCAGTACAATCGCGACTTTTAATCGCCAACCAGCCGGCCATTCCGATGATCGAACCCAAGCGCGTCTTGCGCGCCCTCGCCGAACACTGGGCCCTGCTTGAGCCACTGTGCGAACACTTCGACCAAGGCACCCTGAGCCTGAGCGAACTGCGCGCGCAATTGGCGGCCCAACAACTGGACAGCACGCCCCAGGACATCACCAGCCTGCTGGACGTGTGGATTCGCCTGGATATCCTGGTGCCTGTCGCCAAGAGCCCGAACCGTTTCGAGCTCAACGCGCAGATCCACGACTTCCTGGCGTATCTTCGCAAGGAGCACCGGCTTGGCCTGTGCCTGGAAATCGAAGCCTACCTGCGCCACCTCGAGCGCCTGGCCGGTTATATCCAGGACGCCTTCGACATCCGTGATGGCCACGACCTGGCCCGCCAGCTGCGCCTGCTCGACATGCGCGTGCGCGACGTGTTGAAAAAACTCGCCAACGACGAACAGGCCCTCGCCGCCGTGGCCGACCGCGCCAAGACCAGCGACCGGCAGATTCCGTTGCGCCAGCGTTACGCCGAAGTCCTGGCGACCTGGGACGAATACGTCGAACCGATGATCCAACTGGTGAACGCCGACGGCGCCTTCGAGCAAGGCGTGCGCAAGGTGGAGAACGTGCTGCTGCGCATGCTCACCGAGCAGCAGCGCCTCGGCCACCTGGTGGACGACGACATGCTGCTGCGCACCCACGCGCGCATCCTCGAGATGCAGACCAGCGCCCAGCTGACCCTGCGTCATGCCCGCGAGCTGCTGCTGCCGCTGCGCGAAGAAGCGCGCCGGCATAATGCTGTGACCCGTGGCGCGGCGTTGGCCTTGTCGGCCATCCGACGTAAAGGCCTGGACGCGGTGCCGCAGGCGGCGATGCCGATGTTTACCCGGCCGCAAAGCACCTTCCTCGGCAGTGCCAGCCAGGTCGAGGCCTATGTGTATGCCCTGGCGAACTTCGAGCCGAAGCCGGCGCGTTTCCCCAAGGCGCACAAATCCCACAAGGGCGACGCCCAGCGGGCACCGCGCACGGTCAAGGAAATGCTCGAGCGCTGCGAAGACGCACTGCCGATGCCGGACCTGATGACCTGGCTGCTGGAGCAGGAACCGGACGGCGCCACAGACGAATTGCTGTACTGGTTCTCGCGCCTCTCGCGCGAAAAACGCTTCAAGCGCGAACGCCTGGAACGCCGCGATTACCACACACACGAGCACCAGGTCAGCCTGCGCTCATTCGCCCTGCTCCCGGCCAGCACCGACTCCGCCGAGAATTCTGCGAGCACGCCTTATGCATCTTGATCTATCCGAACTGTCCCAGCTGGCACCGATCTTTCGCGAGCTGTTCAAGGGTTACCACGTCAGCCGCCGCGACCCGGAGCTGTACGCACAACTGTCGAACTTCCAGGACCAGTACCGCACGCTGTTCAAGGCCCTGGGCTTTGAGCTGGTGTGCGATACCCGTGGTTTCTACTACTTCGTGCCGGACTCGGCCATCGCCAGTGCGCAGGTGAACAAGACCGCCCAGCGCCTGGCGTTGTTCACCTTCATCATCGTCGAGCATCTGGCCGACCAGGGCCGCGACCCGATTGCCGTGCTGGATGGTGGCAGCCTGGGCCGTGATGAGTTGCCGTCGCTGCTGGAGAAGTACCGCGACCTGTTTATCCAGGCCGAGGTGCAAACCCAGGAAGAACTCGAAGAGAAAATCATGCGCCGTATGACCCAGCTGGGTTTTGCCAGCGAAGACAACGGCATTTATCGCTTCCTGCCGCCCATGCACCGCTTCCTCGATGTGTGCCTGTCGGTGCAACAAGACCGCGACCTCGCAGCCAGCGTGCACAGCGTGTTGCCGCTGCCGGCACCGGTGATCATCGACGAAGACAGCGATGAGAAATTGCTGAAAACCGATGACCCACTCGACTTGAGCGACTTCGCGGATGAAAGCGAAGAAGACGCCCTGGCACGTGCCATTGCCGAAGAACAGGAGACCGACGCATGAGCAAGGAACGCTACGGCATCCGCCGCTTCGCCCTATTGAACACTGCCGGCTACAGCTTGGGCTTGTTCCCGCTGGAAGAACCGCTGTCGGTGTATGGCGCGAACAACCTGGGTAAATCCGCGTCGATCAACGCCTTGCAGTTCCCGATCCTGGCGCGCATGTCGGACATGAGTTTCGGCAAGTACACCCTGGAGCAATCGCGGCGCTTCTACTTCGCGACAGACACCAGCTACATCCTCGTGGAAGTCTCCCTGCCCCACGGCCCGCACGTGATCGGCGTGGTCGGGCGCGGCCCTGGCGGTGGTTTCGGGCACCAGTTCTTTGCCTACGCCGGTAAGCTGGACCTGGCTCACTACCAGAAGAACGACACCTGCCTGCGTCAGAAAGAGCTGTTCACCAACCTGGAACGCGAAGGCCTGAAAGCCTACGAACTCAAGCCGGATGAACTGCGCCGGTTGTTGGTGGGTGGTCATACGTCGATCCCGCTGGACCTGACGCTGATCCCGCTGCGATCCACCAGCGAGCAGAGCCTGAAGACCTTCCGCGCGCTGTTTATCAACCTGCTGCACATGCGCGAAATCACGGCGGCCAAGCTCAAGCAACTGTTTCTGGATGCGTTTGAACACAGCCTGCGTTCTGGCAGCGTGGATTACATCGCGGCGTGCGAAGAAGCCTTCCGCGATGTGCGGCGTATGGAGCAGGACTACAACTCGCTGGTAGCGGCCGGCCCGCTGGTCGAGGCGCTGTCCAATGGCGTTCGCCAGCGCGACGTGTTGCGCGGCAAATTGCATCGCCTGTCGCCACTGCTGGATTCGTTGCTGGGCACCTGGTCGGACTACGCCAGTGCACGCAAAGAAGAGCTGACGATCCAGGCCGAGCACTACCGCAATGAGCAGGACGCGCTGCAGAACGACCAACGTGGCGGCACGCAGGAGCTGATGCGCCTGGAGCGGGAAATCAGCGGGATCCAGCGTTGGTTGGGCGAGCTGTCGGTGCTCAAGCATCGCTTTGCCCTCGTGGATGACGTGAAAGTACTGGAGCAACAGCTGCTCGCGGCCAAGGATGCTCACGATGAATTGGCGGGCGCCCTCGCGCAGTCGCGGCAGTTCAGCGCCGAGGATTTGGACGAGCGTCTGCGCGACCTGGAAAAGCGCTTGAAGTCGGTCAAGCAGCAGCTCGACCACGCCGACAACAACAGCTACGCCAAACTGCGGGAAGAATTCTCACAGCAGGATGTCGAGCGTCTGATGCGCCTGTTCAACAGCTCGTTGTTCAGCCTGCCGTTGGGCGAGCATGGCATCACGCTGGATGAGGACGGCCAGTGGGTCAAATCCCTGGAGCAGATCCTGGATGGCTTCAAGGGCGAGCGTTTTGAAGTGCCGGGGCTGTCCATCGACATCTCGCACATCGAACCACCGGCCTTACAGGCTTTGGCGGATCGCGCTGCGTTGCGCGACCAGAAGGAGCGACTGGAGAAAGAACTCAAGCAGCTGAAAACCCAGCAGGCTGTCGCGTCTGACCGCGCCGCGAGCAAGACCCAGACCGAAGCGCTGTACCAGCAGGTACTTGACGCACAGAAGGCCCTCGAAGACTTCCGCCGCGCACAAACCCTAAGCGCGGAAGAAAGCGAGAAGCTGGAAAACCTGGCGCAGATGGAAGCGGCGCAGGATGAGTTGAAACGCTCCAGCGATGCGTTCACCGAGCGCGTCCAGCAACTGTCGGCCAAGCTGCAACTGGTAGGCCGCCAGATCGGCGATATGGAAGCCAAACAACGTACGCTGGATGACGCATTGCGCCGTCGCCAGCTGTTGCCGGCGGATTTGCCGTTCGGCACACCGTTCATGGACCCGGTCGACGACTCCATGGACAACCTGCTGCCGCTGCTCAACGACTATCAGGACAGCTGGCAAGGGTTGCTGCGCGCCGATGGCCAGATCGAGGCGTTGTATGCGCAGGTGCGCCTCAAGGGCGTGGCCAAGTTCGACAGTGAAGATGATGTCGAGCGTCGCCTGCAACTGCTGATCAATGCGTATGCGCACCGCACCGATGAAGCGTTGACGTTGGGCAAGGCACGTCGCGCGGCGGTCACTGACATTGCGCGTACCCTGCGCAATATCCGCAGCGACTACGACAGCCTTGAGCACCAGTTGGCGTTGTTCAACCGCGAGATCAACAAGCGTCAGGTCTCCAACCTGCAGAGCTTCCGCATCGTGTTGGCACCGAACAAGGAAGCGCTCAAGCATATCGACCAGATTATCCACAGTGCCGGTCAATACGAAGAGGGCGAGACCCTGTCGGTGTTCGACCTCAGCCAGAGCGCCGAGCAGGACAACAAGAACGAAGAAGCCAAGGAATACCTCGCGCGCCTGGTGGCTGCCAACCATAACCAGCTGGGCCTCAAGGACCTGTTCGAGCTGGCCTTCGAGATCACCAAGGTGCATGGCCAACCCGTGATCCATACCGACATTGATGGCGCGGCGTCCAACGGCACCACCATGACCATCAAGGCGCTGACCAACATGTACTTGTTGCTGCACTTGATGGACCGCGACCAGGCCGGGCGTGTGCGCTTGCCGTACTACCTCGACGAGGCGGCGGATATCGATGAGAAGAACCAGGCGGCGTTGCTGGAAACCAGCTTGCAGCTGGGCTTTGTGCCGATCCTGGCCAGTGTGAAGCCGCAGGTGTCCGCCCAGGTGGCGATCGACCTGGAGGGCGGTAGCGGGCCAAACGGGATCTATATCGATGAGGCGGATTGGAAGTATATCCGTCGTCATGATGCGGTGAAGGCGACGGTGAATGTGCAGGCGGATGAGCCGGAGTTGGATGAAGTCTGACTTTCTGAGCTGAAATGCAAAAGGCCCCTGGATGAGAATCCAAGGGCCTTTTTTTGTGTTGTTTGTGCCAGCGTCTTCGCGGGCAAGCCCGCTCCCACAGTTAACTGCGTTTATCCTGTAGGAACGCAGTCGAATGTGGGAGCCGGGCTTGCCCGCGATGGCCGCGACTCGGTCTATTTACCGAGTGGAATCTTAGGCGCCCAAGTGAGCCATTCATCTTCGAACTTGTCGAACAACGGGAAGGTTTGCTGCGGCCGAGCGGCGTTGCCCATGCGCTCGCCGTCTGGGGTGGCGAAGGCGATGCCGCCGGCAACCAGGGTTTCCAGCGATTCGGTGCGTACGGTGGCGCCTTTGAACAAGCCGAAGTCGAGGCCGAAGCCGCTGGTGTTCCAGAAGCGGCTGCCACTGCGTACCAAGGGTGCGTACTTGGGCTCGATCAGGACATGGATGAGTACACGGTCCGCCGTTTGGCCCAACTCGTAACCTGTTACTTTGCCGACGGTAACTTCGCGATAGGTGACCGGTACGCCTTCCTTGAGCGAACCAAGGCGTGCGGCGCTGAGTGTCAGGCTCAGGCCAGCCTCTTGATGGGCGGCTTCAGGAGGCTGGTCCAGCGCGACAAAGCTCTTTTGCGGGCCGGCGTTTTTCGCAGCCGGCTGCACTTCGATGTATTGCCCGGTGACCAGGGTTTCGAGGTTGGAGGTTTTCATCAGGCCCAGCTCAGGCTTGACTACCCAGAACTGGCTGCCGACGCGCGCAATGCGGTCCGCTACTTGGGTGATACGTGCACTGAGCACTACCGACTGCATATCCGCACTGAGGTCGACACTTTCGATCTTGCCCACGTCCAGCCCCTTGAAGCGCACCGGGGTGCCAGGGCGCATGCCATCGGCGCGGTCGACTTTGATAGTGACCAGAGTGCCATGTTGGTTGGCGGCCTCTCGGTCGGCAAACAGACGGAAACGCGGAATGCGTTTTTTCAGCGGTACGTTCGGTTGCGGGGTTTCAAACGCGATACCGCCAGCCATCAAGCTGGCCAGGGATTCACTTTTCACCTGAATGCCACCGGTGAGCCCACCGGTCAGGGTGACACCGCTGGCATTCCAGAAGCGCGTCGAGCCGTTGACCAGATTTTCGTATTCCTTCTCGATGTGAACGCCGATCACCAACTGTTTGTTCTTGCGCGAGAATTGGTAGCTCTGCACCGAGCCGACCTTGACCTGTTTGTAGAGAACCGGGCTGCCGACATCCAGGGAGCCGAGGTTATCGGTAAACAGCACCATGTGCAGGCCCGGTGAACGCAGGTCCAACGGTGGCGCTTTGGCGCGGGCGATGTACTCGCGTTGTGGTGGCGTGCCTTTGTCACCTGGGCGAATGGCGATGTAGTTACCTTTGACCAAGGCTTCAAGGCCAGTGATGCCGGCCAGGGAGATAGAGGGTTTGACTACCCAGAACTGGGTGTCCTGAACCAGGTAATCCTCGGCCAAGGGGTCGAGTGTCAGTTCGGCATTGGCACTGGAAAGATCCGGGTTGATTTTCAGGGTCTTCAGGCTGCCAACTTGGATGCCCTTGTACATGACCGGAGTACGCCCGGCCTGCAAACCTTCGAAATCTGCCAGCTGGACCTTCACCTTGATCCCGGCGGCGGCGGCGTCGAAATCTTCGTAGAGCCGGAAAGGCAGGCTTGGGTCGGTCGGCGGGCTGTCCTTGCGATTCTCTGGCGTGGCGAAAGCGATGCCACCGGCAACGATGCTGGAGAGCGATTCGCTGCGCACCTTCAACCCGGACAAGTTGGCGTCGATGCTGATGCCACTGGCGTTCCAGAAACGGGTGTGTTTGCGCACGAGGCTGGCGTAGGTCGGTTCGATATAGACCTTGATTTCGACGGTGCTCTGGTCCTCGGAAAGCAGGTAGCTTTTGACTTGCCCAACCTGTATCTGCTTATAGAACACCGGGCTGCCACGGTTGAGGGAGCCAAGACGGTCGGCCTTGACGGTCAGGTGAAGACCGGGCTTGGCGTCGGACAAGGGTGGCTCTTCAGAGAGCGCCTTGAATTTGCGCGAGGGCTCACCGTCGCCTGGACTGGCGGCGATGTAGTTACCCGATACCAGGGTTTCCAGGCCGGTGATGCCGGCAAGGCTGACGCTGGGTTTGACCAACCAGAAGCGGGTATTGGTCTTGAGGTATTGCTCGACGTCCTTGTTCATCTCGATGGTGGCAATCACCCCTCGATTATTACCTTCGTCGTCCAGGGCCAGGGCCTTGACCTTGCCCACCGGCATACCTTTGTAGACCACTTCGGTTTTGTTGACTTGGATACCTTCGCCGCTTTCAAAGCGCACTTGGATATCGATGCCCTGCTGGGAATAGGCACGCCATCCCAACCAGCCACCAATGATCAGGGCAATCAGGGGCAGCACCCAAATGGCCGACCAATTGGAGGCCGGGCGGGTTTTAGCTTTAGGCAAATCACTCATGGTCGTCGTCCGACTCCGTGTTATCCCAAATCAGTCGGGGATCAAAAGTTACTGCGGCAAGCATCGTCAAGATCACCACACTGGCGAACGCTGCAGCACCGAGATTGGCCTCGACACTGGCAAGTCGTCCAAAATTTACAACGGCCACCAAGATGGCAATCACGAAGATATCCAGCATGGACCAGCGACCGATGAATTCGATAAAGCGGTACATCACAATGCGTTGTTGCGCGGACAGCGGTTGGCGACGCTGCACCGAGAACAGTAGCAAACCTATGCCTACCAGCTTGAACGTCGGTACCAGGATGCTGGCGATGAATACGACTGCCGCAATCGGGAACATACCGTGCTGCACCAGTTGGATCACACCGGCCATGATGGTACTGGGATCACCTTGGCCCAAGGAATTGATGGTCATGATGGGCAGCAGGTTAGCCGGGATATACAAAATCGCTGCCGTGACCAGCAACGCCCAGGTGCGTGTGAGGCTGTTGGGACGGCGGGCATGGATCAGCGCACCGCAACGCGTACAGATCTGCTCATCCGAATCAGCGTCTTGTTTGTTCAATTCATGACATTCGGTACAAATCAGAATGCCTGCATCAATCGCCCGCATGATCGTCCTCTCCTGAGAGCGCTTGCCAGATCTGGTGGGGCGACATCACCACCTCAAGCAACACCTGAACCATTAGTAGGCTGACAAAACAGACCAGGCCCAGTCCGACTGTGATGGAGGCCATGTCGGCAAGTTTTACGATCGCCACCAGCACGCCCATCAAATAAACCTCCAACATCCCCCAATCCTTCATGTGATGGTAGATGCGGTACAGCAGCAGTCCATAGCTGCGGCCGATATTCCAACGGATGCTGAGCAACACTGCCAACTGGCAGAGCAGCTTGAGCAAAGGAATGCCCATGCTGCATAGGAACACCACCACAGCCACGCCTTGCATGCCTGTATCGAAAAGGCCAACAACGCCGCTCCAGACGGTGTCTTCAGAGGACTGCCCGAGTAGATTGAGCTGCATGATGGGTAAAAAGTTCGCGGGGATGTACAGCAACAGTGCCGCAAGTACCAGGGCAAGGCTACGTTCAACGACATTGTGGCGGTGAGCATACAGCTCGTAACCGCAACGGGGGCATTGGGCTTTTTCGCCGAGGGCGAGCACTGGCTTGCGCATCAGCAAGTCGCACTCGTGGCATGCCACCAGGTCGTCCAGTGGTAAATCCGACACCTCAAGGGCATCAACCGGATCGGGCATAGATAGGGCTCGGACTCTAAAAAAGGTTAGGTGCCTATTCTAGTGGTCTAGTTCAGAAATAACTGTGCAAATTTGTCAGGGGATCAAGTGCCGGTTTTGGGTTTTCGACCGCCCAAAACAAAACCCCATCTGCTTTCGCAAATGGGGTTTCGGAATTTAATCTTGACGATGACCTACTCTCACA
>NZ_LKEG01000051.1 GCF_001645105.1 Pseudomonas marginalis | reverse complement strand
CCGGCCAGAGCGATTGTCCTGCACAACACAAAAATGCATGTTACTCAGGAAATTTTCCGCAAGCCGTGGGATGCTTATGGCTCGTTAGCCCCAGCGCGAGTCCTGTTTATGAAACGCAAAATGCCCGCGCTCAATGCGCTCAAAGCCTTCGAAGTGGCCGGTAGTACCGGCAGTTTTACCCGGGCGGCGGAGCTGCTCAACGTCACGCAAAGTGCCGTCAGCCGCCAGGTGCGCCAGCTCGAAGAACAGCTCGGTGAGAATCTGCTGGAACGCCGGCATCACCACCTTGAACTGACCAGCGCCGGCCGGGTTTTGCTGCGGGCGCTGCATCAATCCTTCGACAAAATCGAGCTGACGGTGCGTAGCATCCAGCAGAAGTCCCACGCCAATCGCCTGCACATCAACGCACCGCCAACCTTCACCAGCCGCTGGTTGATGCCGCGCCTGGGACGGCTGCGTGAGAAGCACCCCGAATTGGAGCTGAGCATCACCACGCGTTTGCAGGACAGCCTGGCGGAAACCAGCACCCTGGACTGCGCGATCCGCTTTGGTGATGGCGAATGGGATGGGCTGGACAGCTCGCTGCTGCTCCAGGAACGGCACATTGCGGTGTGCGCGTCGTCCTTGTATACGCGGGAGGCGAGCGAGGGCGGAATCGACCTTAATCGCCTGACCTTGCTACATGTGTTGGCCAGGGAAGATCAGCGTTACCTGACCTGGAAACACTGGCTCGACGCGGCGAAAATCAGCGGCGTGGATACCCAGGGCGGCTATGAATTCGACCTGCTGGACCTGGCGATTCGTGCGGCCACTGACGGCTTGGGCATCACCATTGCCGACTGGCACATGGTTGCCCCGGAGCTGGCCAGCGGGCAGTTGACCCAGGTACTGAACGTGCATGTGGAAGGGCATCAATCCTACTGGTTGGTGACTCGGCCTGAGCAGACGTTGATGCCGCAATTGCAGGTGTTCAGCCAGTGGTTGCAGGAGGAAATCTGGTTGGCGCAAAGGCAGCTCGAACCCTCCACCGCTGCCAGCTGACCCCCAACCCTCACGGGAAATTTGATTCCTTCCTGGGTAACCTGCATTTTTTGAATGTTACGCCGCTCAATAAATCGTTTGTTCAACCCCCTCAGGATGCCAAGACTGCGGGGACTGGATAAAAACAACGATGGGCGATTCACATGCGACTTGAGCGAAATTTTGTAAACGGTCACTTCATTGAGCCTGCCAGCGATGCGCTGATTGCGGTCTACAACCCGGCCACCGAAGCCTTGGTCGGTCAGGTCTCGGCCGCCACCAGCGCTGAAGCAACCGCCGCCGTCGAGGCTGCCGCCGCCGCCCAGAAGCGCTGGGGCAAGCTCACCAGCATCGAACGCGCCGAGCACTTGCGCTCATTCGCCGACGCCTTGGAGGCCTGCGCCGAGAGCATCGGTGCCGCCCTGGCCGCTGAGTCCGGCAAAAGTGTCAGCGACGCCAGCAACGAAGCTCGTTACGCCGCGCAAATCACCCGTTACCACGCCGAGTGGGCGCGGCGGATCGAAGGCGAGATCATTCCCAGTGACACCCCGAACGAAAACCTCTTCCTGCACCGCGAACCGATTGGAGTGGTCGCCTGCCTGATCCCGTTCAACTACCCGGTCTACACCTTGCTGCGCAAAATCGCCCCGGCGCTTATTGCCGGTAATACCGTGGTGGTGCGCCCGAGTAACAACACCCCGACCTCGGCGTTTGAAATCGCCAAGGCTGTGCAGCAATCCGGTTTACCGGCTGGCGTGGTCAACATATTGACCATGGACCATGCCACCGCCGCAACGGTCTGCACCCATAAAGCCGTCGGCTTGATCACCCTGACCGGCAGCGTCAACGCCGGGCGCATCGTGCTCGATTATTGCAAGACCAACATCGCCAAGCCGTCCTTGGAACTGGGCGGCAAAACCCCGGCAATCATTGAAGCCGACGCTGACCTTGAAGCCGCCGCCAGCGCTATCGTCGCGTCCAAGACCACTCACTGCGGCCAGTTGTGCACGGCGGTGGAGCGGGTTTACGTGCAGGAAAGTGTCTACGAACAATTCCTCGCGTTGCTCAGAGCCAAAATCAGCGCCGTGAAGTTTGGCGACCGCGCCACCGACGCCAGCCTGATGGGCCCGTTGGTCAACGCAAGCTCGCGGAAAAACATCCACGCCATGGTCGAGCGCGCCGTCGTCGACGGTGCTGTACTGGAAACAGGCGGTTTCATTCCTGAGGGCAACGGCCATTTTTACCCCCCGACGCTGTTGAGCCATTGTCGCCAGGACATGGAAATCATCCAGGAAGAAATCTTCGGCCCGGTGCTGCCAGTGCTCAAGTACCGCGACATCGACGAAGCGCTGGCCATGGCCAACGACCACCAGTTCGGCCTGTCATCGGTGCTGTACACCGAGAACTATCGCACCACCCTGAAAGTCGCCAACACCATCGAGGCCGGCGAGTTGTACGTCAACCGGACACCGGCCGACCCTTACCAGGGCTTCCACGCCGGGTGGAAACGTTCGGGCCTCGGCGGTGATGACGGCAAGCACGGCATGCTCGAATTCACCCAGACCCGGCTTGTGGTGATGAAGTACTGATCCACCCGAAATACGCCTCACGCCACACCTATAAAAACAATTATTGGGGCCCCCGGACCACCGGGCTGCCCGAGGTCTCATAGATGTCCAAGCCTGCAACCACTGTTGCCGCTGTTCAGGGTTCGAACGCGGCTGCAAAAAGCCGCAGTGACAAGGGAAGTCGCTACATCCAGTTAATGCTGTTGGTGCTGGCCGCCGGAGCGATCTACCCGATCCTGTACCTGCGGCAGGTTTACCAGACCACCATGCTCGAGGTGTTCCAGATCAACCACAGCGAGCTGGGTTATCTGTACTCGATGCTCGGGACAATTTTCCTGCTGAGCTATTTGCCGAGCGGTTGGTTGGCCGACCGGATCGCGCCGCGGTTTTTGATTTTCTTTTCGCTGGTGGCCACCGGAGCCTTGGGGCTTTGGTACTCCACGGCACCGTCGATGACCGGTTTGATGATCATCTTCGGTTGCTGGGGCCTGACCACCGGCCTGACGTTCTGGGCCTCGGTGCTCAAGCGGGTGAAGATGATTGCTCATCACACTGAACAGGGCCGGTTCTTCGGCATCCTCGACGGCGGTCGCGGCCTGGTCGAAGCGTTGCTCGCAACGGTCGCCCTGGGGCTGTTCGCGTTCTCCACTGAAACCCGTGGCGAGTCCGCCGCTGAAGGTTTCAAGCACGTGGTCTACCTCTACGCCTTCACCTGTATCGCCATCGGCTGTGTGCTGGTGCTGATCAAGGACCCGAAGTCGATGGAGGACACCGCGCCAGTGGAAAAGGGTAAATACAACCTGCTCAGCGACCTGACCACACTGGTGAAAATCCCCGAGCTGTGGTTGGTGACGGCCATCGTGTTCTGCGGCTACCACATCTTCTGGGCGACCTACAGCTTCTCCGATTATTTGCAGGGCGGCGGCATGACCGCCGTCATGGCCGGCACTATCACCACCATTAAGCTGTGGATGCGCCCGATTGGCGGTATCGGTGGCGGCTGGCTCGGTGACAAGTTCTCGAATATTTCGGTGCTGATCGTGGCGCTGTTTCTGGCGACGTTGGCGATGGTCGGCCTGATCGTGTTCCCGGCGCTCAACAGCATGGGCCTGCTGGTCGGTACGGTGATCTTCATCGGCCTGATGACGTATGCGATTCGCGGTTTGTACTGGGCGATCCTCGACACCTGCAACATTCCGCTGCGCATTACCGGCCTGGCCATCGGCATTGTCTCGGTGGTCGGTTACCTGCCGGACGCCTTCATTCCATTGATCAACGGTTACCTCACCGAACACTTCCCCGGCGCCCTTGGTTACAAGCTGTATTTCGGCTACATCGCCTCCGTCGGCCTGATCGGGACCGTCGCGGCCCTGACCTTGCGCGCGCGTATCAATCGTCAATCTTCTAATAAAACAGGTGCCTGAGATGAAAATCGTCGCCCTTGAAACCCATATTGTTGCCGTCCCGCCACCGCATATCGGCGGCATGTATTGGCTGTTCGTCAAGCTCAAGACCGATTGCGGCATTGAAGGTGTCGGCGAAATCTACGCTGCAACCTTCGGCCCCAAAGCCATGCTGCCGATCATTGAAGACGTGTTTGAACGCTACTTGCTCAACCACGACCCGCATCACATCGAACGCTTTTTCCGTCAGGCTTATTCGAGCGGCTTCACTCAGCGTCCCGACCTGACCATGATGGGCGTGGTCAGCGGCCTGGAGATGGCCTGCTGGGACATCATCGGCAAAGCGGCGAACAAGCCGGTCTATGAATTGCTTGGCGGCAAGGTCAATGAGCGTCTGCGTTCCTACACCTACCTGTACCCGGTCAACAGCCAGGGTGAGTACGACTACGACGACCCGGACCTGGCTGCCGAATGCGCTATCGAGAACATGAATAACGGCTTCACCGCCGTGAAGTTCGACCCGGCCGGGCCGTACACCGCGTACTCCGGTCACCAGATTTCGCTGGAAGTGCTGGAGCGCTGCGAAACCTTCTGCCGAAAGATCCGCGAAGCGGTGGGCGACAAGTGCGACCTGCTGTTCGGCACCCACGGGCAAATGGTCCCGTCCTCGGCGATTCGCCTGGCCAAGCGTCTGGAGAAGTACGACCCGTTATGGTTTGAAGAGCCAGTGCCACCGGGTCAGGAGGAGGCGATGGCGCAAGTCGCGGCCAAGACCACCATTCCGATTGCTACGGGCGAGCGGCTGACCACCAAGTACGAATTCTTCAAGCTGTTGCAGGCTGGTGGTGCTTCGATTCTGCAAATGAACGTAGCCCGTTGCGGCGGGCTGCTGGAAGCCAAGAAGATCGCGAGCATGGCCGAGGCCTATTACGCGCAGATCGCACCGCATCTTTATAACGGGCCGATTGGTGCGGCGGCGAGTTTCCAGTTGGCAACCTGTACCCCGAATTTCCTCATCCAGGAAAGCATCATGACCTGGGGCGGTTTCCACGCCGAAGTCCTGACCAAGCCGCTGCAGTGGGAGGACGGCTACATCATCCCGTCCACCGAGCCGGGCCTTGGGGTGGAGCTGAACATGGACGTGGTGCGCAGGCATTCGCCCTATACCGGTGAGCGTTTACACCTGCAAATGGCACCGGCCCCGGCAGACGTCAAAGACACATCGCCGGCCAGAGGCTGAAGGGATTTCCCGTCGTTCAGTTGCGGGAATGGGTGTTTTTTAAATAACGACTTACGCGGTAACCGTGCATGACATACGACTACATCATCGCTGGCGCCGGCGCGGCCGGCTGTGTCCTCGCCAACCGGCTATCGGCCTCCGGCAAACACACGGTGCTGCTGCTGGAAGCGGGCGGCAAGGACAGTTCACTGTGGTTCAAGATCCCGGTCGGCTTTGCCAAGATGTATTACAACCCGACCTTCAACTGGATGTACTACAGCCAGCCGCAGAAGCAGCTCAACAATCGTGAAATTTATGCTCCGCGCGGTAAGGTCCAGGGCGGTTCCGGCTCGATCAATGCGATGATCTACGTCCGTGGCCAGGCCCACGACTTCGACGACTGGGCCGCCAACGGCAACGACGGCTGGGGTTTCAAGGACGTGTTGCCGTATTTTCGCAAACTGGAAAACCACCCGTTGGGCGAAAGTGAATATCACGGCGGCAATGGCCCGATCAGCATCACTCCGATGAAAGGAGAGACCCATCCGATCTGCGATGTGTTCCTCAAGGGTTGCGATGAACTCGGTTACCCGCAGAGTGACGACTTCAACGGGCCGAAATTCGAAGGCTCGGGTATCTACGATGTCAACACCAAGGACGGCCAACGCAGCTCCAGTAGTTTTGCGCATCTGCATCCCGCACTCAGCCGCCCGAATCTGACGGTCGAACATTACGCACTGGTGGATCGGGTGTTGTTCGAGAACGAGCGGGCCAGCGGTATTTCCGTGACCCAACACGGCGTGGTCCGCGCCTTCCAGGCGCGCAAGGAGGTGATCCTCTGCGCCGGTGCCGTCGACACACCGAAGATTCTGCAGCTATCCGGTGTCGCCGATCAGGCGTTGCTGGCCAGGCACCAGATCCCGCTGGTCAAACACCTGCCAGCGGTGGGGCAGAACCTTCAGGATCACTTGTGCGCCAGCTACTACTACAAGGCCAACATTCCGACGCTTAATGACCAGCTCAGCTCGCTGTTCGGGCAGTTCAAGCTCGGCCTTAAATACCTGCTGACCCGCAAGGGTGCCTTGGCGATGAGCGTCAACCAGGCCGGTGGTTTCTTCCGTGGCAACGAGTCGCAGGCCAACCCGAACCTGCAACTGTACTTCAATCCGCTGTCGTACCAGATCCCGAAAAACAACAAGGCCAGCCTCAAGCCCGAGCCGTATTCCGGCTTCCTGTTGTGTTTCAACCCCTGCCGTCCGACGAGTCGTGGGCATATCGAGATCCAGTCGAATAACCCCCGGGATGCGGCGCTGATCGACCCCAATTACCTCAGCACACAAAAGGACATCGACGAAGTGATCCAGGGCAGTCGGCTGATGCGCAAAATCATGCAGGCGCCGGCCTTGAAAAGCATCACGGTTGCAGAAGTACTGCCGGGGCCAGCGGTCGAAAGCGATGAACAGATGCTGCAGTACTTTCGCGAAAACAGCGGTTCGATCTATCACCTGTGCGGTTCGTGCGCGATGGGGGCGGATGTACAGACGTCAGTGGTCGATAAACGGCTTAAAGTCCATGGTCTCGATGGTCTGCGCATTGTCGATGCATCGATTTTTCCCAATGTGACGAGCGGCAATACCCACGCCGCAGTGCTGATGGTGGCGGAGAAGGGCGCCGACCTGATTTTGCAGGACGCCTGATTCGTTGCCATAGTGATTGAACGTCTGCCGATTTGTTTTTGTTTAACCTGAGTAGTCGACAATACGAAAGCTGGGGTCGATGGTTGTCGAACCCTTGATCCACCTGACCAAGAGGGAACGGAGCTTAGCCTTAGACTGGGGGCATCCTTTTCAATCCGTCCAAAGCATGCCCTCAGATGTGCTCCCACTGTAGCAATCCACTGGAAGTGAATGGAGCTCTATGGTTTGTGGAAAGGCAGAAATGATCAGCCGAACAGCCTGCCAGACGAAACCTAAAGACTCTCAGGGTCGCCAAAAAACATCTGAATCCGCGACCGCAACCACCGCTCTCCCGGATCATTATCCTGCGAGCCACGCCACGCCATGTGCAGCTCAAAGCTGCGCACCGGTAACGGCGGATCTTCCGCCCGCAACCCGCCCGCCGAGGTCAATGCTTCGGCCGCGTAGTCCGGCACTGTCGCCAGGATGTCCGTGCCCGCCAGCAACGTGCCGAGGCCGTTGAACTGTGGCACGGCCAAGACCACATGGCGTTTACGGTCGAGTTTTTCCAGCTCCTCATCAATGAAGCCGCTCAGGTCGCCGGCAAAGGACACCAGCGCGTGAGGGCGGGCGCAGAAGTCGTCCAGGCTCAGAGGGCCCGGCACGCTGTCGGCGCGCAGCAGTTTCGGCAGGCTGCGGCGCAGGACTTTGCGTTTGGCGTTGGCCGGCAGGTCGGCGGTGTAGCTGACGCCGATGGAGATTTCGCCGGAGGCCAGCAGGCCGGGCATCAGGATGTAGTTCACGCGACGTACCACCAACACGATGCCGGGTGCCTCGGCGCGCAGGCGCTTGAGCAGTTGCGGCAGCAGGGCGAATTCGACGTCGTCGGACAGGCCGATGCGGAATACCGCGGTGCTGGTGGCGGGGTCGAATTCGGCGGCGCGACTCACTGCGGTGGAAATTGAGTCCAGGGCCGGGGAGAGCAGGGCGAAGATTTCTACCGCTCGGGCTGATGGCTCCATGCTGCGCCCCGTGCGCACGAACAGGGGGTCATCAAACAGCCCGCGCAGGCGTGACAAGGCTGCGCTGATCGCCGGCTGGCCGAGGAACAACTTCTCGGCAGCACGGGTCACACTGCGCTCGTGCATCAAGGTTTCGAATACGATCAAGAGGTTAAGGTCGACACGACGCAGGTCGTTACGGTTCATCTTGTGTCCTGGAAGAGTCAGCAAACTTGACGAGAGCGGCCGTATAGGAAGAATGACCGGCATGAATCTTACGGGCAAAGACTGTTACTCTGCACAAGAAAATTGAGTTTTCTTACAAGAGCTGAGGTCTATTCCTCAGTTGCGGAATCAATGACAAGCATGTCGACTATTAATGGCGACCGGTGGTCTTACCCGGAAAGCCCAGATAGAGTTCATGGCATTAGAGGTTACTTTGACGAGGTTTGCGATGTCCCGCACGATCCGTTTTCACAAGTTTGGTCCGGCCGAGGTGCTCAAATGCGAAGAGCATGCAGCCGCGCAGCCCGCACCGGGCGAAGTGCAGGTGCGTGTCGAAGCGATTGGCATCAGCTGGTATGACATTCTGTGGCGCCAGAACCTGGCGTCTTCCCATGCACGCTTGCCGTCCGGCCTTGGCCATGAGATGGCCGGGGTTGTGGTCGCCTTAGGCGATGGCGTGGATGACTTGGCGGTGGGCGATAAGGTGGCCAGTTTTCCGGCCGAGAGCCCTAATGATTATCCGGTGTATGGCGAACAAATCGTCCTGCCCCGTTCGGCCCTGACCCGTTATCCGGATGTCCTGAGCCCTATCGAAGCCAGCGTGCATTACACGCCGCTGTTGATCGCCTACTTTGCCTATGTGGACCTGGCACGCGTCAAACCGGGGCAATTTGCGCTGGTGACTGACGCCAGCCACTGCGCCGGCCCGTCCTTTGTGCAACTGGGCAAGGCCTTGGGGGTACGGGTGATTGCCGCCACTAAGGACAGCGCGGAGCGTGAGTACCTGCTGTCCCTCGGTGCCGAAAAGGTCATTGTTACCGAAGAGCAGGACCTGCTGATGCAAATCAACAAGTTCACCGATAACCGTGGCGTAGACGTGGTGTTCGATGGTTTGGGCGGCCCGCAAATGTCGTTGCTCGGCGACGTATTGGCACCCCGTGGCAGCCTGGTACTTTATGGCCTGCAGGGCGGTAACCAGACACCGTTCCCGGCGTGTGCGGCGTTCCAGAAGAACATTCAGTTCTTTGTGCACTGCATCGGTAACTTCACCGGCAAACCTGAACTGGGCATTATCCAGGACCAGGTGGCCTTGCAGCGAGCCCTGCGGGATATCAATCAACTGACCGCCGACCGCGTGCTGGTGCCACTGAAAACCACCGTATTTCCTTTCAATCAGTTCGTCGAAGCGCACCGTTACATGGATGAATGCCCGTGCCGCGAACGTGTCGCGTTGCAGGTCGAAGCTGTTTAGTGTGTAGGAATGTTCTCTAACAAACACTGCTTGCCCCTGGCACATGGGGCAAATGCGCCATTTGGCAGGGCTGAACCTGCATAGCCCATCAGGTGCCTGCCCGGCACGCTAACCCCTGAATCGTGACTTTTTAGCTGACGCCGCCCTGAATTCCAGCGCGGCGTCTTCGTGTGCGCGTAGTTAATGTGTGGCCCGTTATTCATCTGCACTGCTTTTCGTCCAACTTCTGTATCTATTAATCATTATTCCAACACTGATAATTGCGCCTTCACTTTCATCTCAAGGACTGAGCAATGATTGATTATCTGACACTACTGTCGCGAGTACCTGTAACTAATTGCGCGTCAGGCGCGCGACCACAAGGAAACAGGTGGGTGCCTGAAAAGTATCAATCCAATAAGTGGGAAAGTTGGTTGAGTTACAGGTCGGACGTTTCTTTTAATAATTGGTTAACGGTGTGTAAGCGCTTGTCGGAAAGCTCCTAGGAGTGCAAGCGAATCCATTTGACCCCAGTAAATCCGGTGGCTTACGCGCTTGCAGGCCTTGGGTGCTGCCCGAGGATACCTGTGTCGCTTTGTTGCGCAGTGCTAGTGTCTAGTCATCGGCGTACAAGGTTGTGCGCAAATTTCTTACACACGCAATAGGTCGAGCAAACACGCTCAGCGGTTGCTTGAAACCAATATTTCAACTCAGGTAGTCAGCAATGAGCACTATTCACGAGCAGGCCATGAATTATGTTTACCAACAAGTGCTGCAGCGTTTGATCGGGCACTTCGCTCGCGTAGAACGAACGGCACTCCAGTTGTTGGTCCAACGTATCGTTGTGGCAGCGGGAGGCATGGAGCAAGTGGGGGACTACAAGGTGTTGATTGCCCATGGTGGCGGCGCCGTCAGCAGCTATACGTTAGCGCTGTTACGTGCTGCACAGTTGACCATTGCTGGCCGAACACCCCGGACCTTTCAGTTGCGCGTTGCAACATTGCGACACGCAGGCATGACCGAAGGGACGCTCAACGGCCTCAATCAGGGCTACGGCCGCCTGTTTCTCCACGATGATCCAAGGGTTGAGCTACTCATGGTGGAAAACCAGGAGGTATTGCCCTTCAACCCTCTGCGACCCGCCTCTACGGTTGGGCGCGAAACCAGCCAACGCAATAGGTTGATGGTCGGCCACATGAGCTCAGGTGACTGCCGCACGACCCTGTGCAGTGATACTTACCTTGCCCTGGGGGATTTCTACCAGCGCGTCACCACGTGGAGCGGCGGCGTGCACGCGGTGGTCAGCGGTGACTCCCCGCGCAAGCAAGGTCAGTATCTTGCCTGGCTCAAGGGCATGGCCGCCGGCGCGGGTGTCGCCATGCCGGAGACCTGGCCATCGTCGCTCACAGGTTTATTTGCACGCATGGACGAGTTGAGTGTCGGTTACTACCGCGATGTGTATGGCGAGCACTATGCGCCAAGTGACAACCCCAGCAAGTCCGGTCACCGTCACTTGGCCTATATTGGCATTGCCGATTTGCTCAGCGACGCAGACCTCTCATCCTCGTCCATGCTCTCCGAGTTCATGGCCTTTACCCCTGATCCGCTGGGGTTTCATTTCAGCCATCCGAACTATTCCAACCCCCTGTTGATGGCCCATTTGCGTGGGTTGCAGGCCCAATCCCTGCGAGACCTGGATTATGAGGCCGGCGTTCAGGGCTTTATCCAGCAGGCGACCCACTACCTGCGCCGCATGCACGTGCCCGAAACGTTGCTCATCGAAGCGGGCAGCTGTGAAGGGCGCACCCTAGCGAGCACGTACGCCCAGCAGTTCTTTGGCCTGGACGAAACTCAATTGATTTGCCTGCTGTTCTCGCCGTTTATTCATCATGGAGAGCGGCTGGAAGGCTACTTGCGCCAATGCCATCCGGGCATGCTGGTGGCCCTGCCTGAACTGCACAAGGTCCTGCAGGGCAAGCCGTCCGCCGATATGCTGCAACAGTGGGTCACCGACACCAGCGGCTTACCAATGCCAATGCTGCAGCACCTTTACCGCAAGCGTCCATCGGTTACCGCGAGTGGCAAATTGCACGATGCTGGCGCAGTGTCCGGCGACAGCGCGCAGGCCTGTCAATTGTCCGGGCGATGACACTGCACGGCGAACGACAGGCGGATTTCGCGTATCAGGCGGTTTACCGCTACCTGATCAACTTGATCAACCAAGTCAGCACCGATACTCGGGTAAAACTGCCATCCCTGCGGCAATTGGCCGGGCGCCTGAACGTATCGATATCGACGATCCAGTACGCGTACGCATTGCTGGAGAAGGAGGGTAGGGTGTATTCGGTAGCCAAGTCGGGTTACTACGCCTGGCCTCTCTCGGCAAACTCGCTGACGTGGGCCGGTGGCGATCTGCTTGACCGGCTCTATGCCGCGGCACGGCGTCCGGGCATGGTGGTGCTCAGCGGGGATGAGCCCGCGCTGCTGGCCTCTTTGGATGGAACCCTGTTGCGCCTGGAGCGGGAGTTGGTGCGCCACTACCCGGCCCAGGCGCAACCCTGGTCCCAGCCGTGTGGCGTATGGGAGCTGCGTGCGGCACTGGCGGCACGCTACACCTCGTCACCCACGCGCTGCTGGCATGCCGATGATGTATACCTGGGGGCCGATCTGCGCGGTGTCCTGGACATCCTTATCGACGTACTGGGCCTGAGGGGGACTACGGTGATTGTGGAATCCCCCTGCGACTGGCTGATCCTGCGCCTGCTCCAGGATGCCGGGGTGCGCATTATCGAATTGCCCTGGACGCCGGAAGGGTGCCTGGATCTGGCGACCCTTGAGCAACTGCTGTGCGATGAGTCGGTGCATCTGGTATTGCTATCGTCCGTGGTCAGCCTGCCCTCTGGGGTCGCCCTCTCTGACCGCGACCGCGTGGCGGTCGCGCAAATGCTCGATCAGTACGGTTGCTGGCTACTGGAAAACGATACCTTTGGCGAGCTGGGTTTCAAGGAGCCGCAGGCGGCGTTACGCGAACTGGTGAACCCTGAGCGACTGGTGGTGTTTTCCTCTTTCGAGAAAATACTCGGCTCGGAAGCCCCCTATGGCTACCTGCTGTCCCGGCGCATGAGCAGCGAACTGCAGCGCCAGTTCCTGTTGCGTTCCTTTCGCTTATCGTCGATCCGCCAGCGCGCGATTGCCCGCCTTTATCAAAGCGGACGAGTCGACCAGCACCTGCGCGAACTGCGCTTGCAATTACGCGAGCAGGCGGAGGAAATGAGCCAGCGCCTCGACCGGCACCTGGGGGATCAAGTGGCGTACCGCGTGCCGGCCGCCGGGGCGGTGTTCTGGCTGGCTTCCACACGGACGGTAGACATGCGCCATGTGTTCCAGCAATTGCTCACCCAGCAGGTGGTGATTGCCCCTGGCGAGCTGTTCAGCGTCAGCGGCCTGCACCAGCAGAATTTGCGCTTGAGCAACACCTTTCATGGGCAACCCAACTTGGATATCGCGCTGACCGCCATCAGTGAGGCGCTGCGTCAGGCTCAGATTGGATGATTGTGCGAAGTTTCTCTGCCTGCTATAGGATCGATACCGTCGCGCAGCAGTCCAACTCTCAGTAAACTGCCATTTTTTTCCGAATCCTTCTTTCCGAGGTTTATGCATGACAATCAGTCCTTTTGCGGGCAAACCGGCGCCAGCCCAGTTGCTGGTGGATATCCCGCGACTGGTTACGGCCTACTACACCGGCCAGCCTGATGCAGCAATCTCCACCCAGCGCGTGGCGTTCGGTACGTCCGGCCACCGTGGCAGCTCGTTCGAGCTGAGCTTCAACGAGTGGCACGTGCTGGCTATCAGCCAAGCCATCTGCCTGTATCGCGAAGCCCAGGGCATCAACGGCCCGCTGTTTGTTGGCCTGGACACCCACGCACTGTCGACGCCTGCCGGCGCCAGCGCCCTGGAAGTGTTGGCCGCCAATGGCGTGCACGTGATGCTGGCGGAGGGCGATGAGTACACGCCGACCCCGGCGATTTCCCACGCCATCATCTGTTACAACCGTGGCCGCACCAGCGGCCTGGCCGACGGCATCGTCATCACGCCGTCGCACAACCCGCCGCAGAGTGGCGGCTACAAGTACAACCCGCCCAATGGCGGCCCGGCCGACACCCACGTCACTAAGTGGATTGAAGCCAAGGCCAATGAACTGCTGGCCAACAAACTGGCCGGGGTCAAGCGCATGACCCACGCCCAGGCACTCAAGGCCGACACCACCCATCGCCATGACTACCTCAACAGCTACGTGGCTGACTTGGTCAATGTGATCGACATGGACGCCATCCGCAGCGCAGACCTGCGCCTGGGCGTGGATCCGCTGGGCGGAGCAGGGGTGCGCTACTGGTCGGCGATCGCCGAGCACTACCGCCTGAACCTGGAGGTCGTGAACACCGAAGTCGACGCCACGTTCCGCTTCATGAGCGTCGACTGGGACGGCCAGATCCGCATGGACCCGTCTTCCAGCTACGCCATGCAAGGTCTGATCGGCCTCAAGGAACGTTTCGACGTGGCATTCGCCTGCGACCCGGACCACGATCGTCACGGCATCGTTACCCCGTCCGGCGGCCTGTTGGCACCGAACAACTACCTGGCCGTGTCCATCGACTACCTGTTCCAGAACCGTCCTGACTGGCGCGCTGATGCAGCCGTGGGCAAGACCGTGGTCAGCAGCGGCCTGATCGATCGGGTGGCGGCGCGTATTGGCCGTCGCCTGTACGAAGTGCCGGTCGGCTTCAAGTGGTTTGCCGATGGCCTGTTTGAAGGTTCGCTGGGCTTTGGCGGCGAAGAAAGCGCCGGCGCATCGTTCCTGCGCAAGGACGGCACGGTCTGGAGCACTGACAAGGACGGCCTGATCCCGGCGCTGCTGGCCGCGGAAATGACCTCGCGCAAAGGCCAGGACCCCAGCCAGATCTACCGTGGCCTGACCGATGCCCTGGGCGAACCGTTCGCCATCCGTGTCGACGCCAAGGCCACCCCGGCGCAGAAAGCGTTGCTGGGCAAGCTGTCACCGGACCAAGTGACCTCCACCCAGTTGGCCGGGGAAAGCATCCAGCAGATCCTCAGCCACGCGCCGGGAAACAACCAGGCAATCGGCGGGTTGAAGGTGATGACCGAAAACGGCTGGTTTGCCGCACGGCCGTCGGGGACCGAGGATATCTACAAGATCTACGCCGAGAGCTTCATTGGCGAAGATCACCTCAAGCAGTTGGTGGAAGAGGCGCAGGTGCTGGTAGACGGTGCTATCAGCGCTCACTGAAAACCCGCTGTATACAATGGGGGGGGCGGTTTTTTGTGGCGAGGGAGCTTGCTCCCGCTCGACAGCGCAGCTGGAGTCGGCTTTTGGGGGCGCTTCGCACCCCAGCGGGAGCAAGCTCCCTCGCCACAAAAGCCGGCCCCTACAAGGTCAGGCCAAGTCGACTAGGACAATCTCGCTGTCTTCAATCGCCGTCACCCGCAACACCTGCTCATCCTCCACCGCAACACCGTCTCGAGCTTGTGCACGCAAGCCATTGACTTCAATCACACCGGTCGCCGGCACCAGGTACGCACGGCGCCCGCTGTCCAGCCGGTATTCGGCACTTTCCCCCGCTTTCAGGTTCGCTGCCACCAAGCGTGCATCCGCACGAATGCGCAAGCTCTCGCTGTCACCGGCCTTGCCGCTGGCCAGGGTCACAAAACCTTCGCGATCGCCTTTCGGAAACGGCTTGGCGCCCCAGGCAGGTGGGAGGCCGGCTTCGTTCGGAATGATCCAGATCTGGAAGATCTTGGTCGGCGCCGCTTCCAGGTTGTACTCGCTGTGGGCGATGCCCGTGCCTGCGCTCATCACCTGCACATCACCGGCCTCGGTGCGGCCTTTATTGCCGAGGTTGTCGGCGTGGCTGATCGCACCTTCACGTACGTAGGTGATGATCTCCATATCGCGGTGAGCGTGCTGCGGGAAACCGGTGCCGGGGGCGATGATGTCGTCGTTCCAGACCCGCAGGTTGCCCCAGTGCATGCGCTTGGGGTCGTGGTATTCGGCGAATGAGAAATGGTGATGGGCGTCAAGCCAGCCATGATGGGCGCCGCCCAAGGATGTGAAAGGTCGAAGTTCAAGCATGATCGTCTCCTGTTGATGGCGCCTATGATCCAGCAGGTCATGATCGATAAAAAGCGTAAAAAATGCCTAATTCTTATCAGTGGATTAGATTGGTTGATGGCGTTTTGACTTTCAGTTCATCGCCTAACTGCATGACAGCAAAGCAATTGGCTGGAACTGAGCGTCGATTCCGGCGACCATGGCGCACTTGCAAAAACCCAACTCATCGCAGGAGTCCGTGTGTCGCAACAAAAGCCTGATCTTCCTCCCGAACTGCGCCCCCTGGCCGAGATGCCTCTGTTCAAACGCCTGGCCGCGCGCCTGATCGGCCATGGCCTGACCCGTTTGCGCGCCCAGCACCGGTTTTCCTGGTTGCACGGGCAGGCTGACGGTTTTCGCAGCGGGCACGAGGCGGGCGTAGAGTACGGCTATCGCGAAGGTAAGGCCGACGGCCTCGAGGAGGGCCGGCAGGTTCTGCTGATCCGTGACTTCCGACCGGAGGAGCACCGTGCGCCGGGGGTGGATGACAACCTGTTCGATGATTGGCGCCTGCCCCTCACCGCCGAGCTGAAAAAGCGCATCAAGGCTGACGTCTCGCGATTGCTACCGGCCCACGCCCAGCCAAGCACGGCGCAATGGAAGATGATTTTCAGCGATACGCCCTCTACATCCGTGATTGCCGGAGCCGGTGCGGGTAAGTCGACGTCGTTGGTGCTGCGTATTTTGCTGCTGACCCATTACCTGGGCTTTGAGCTGAGCTCGATGACGGTGGTGACCTTTACCCGTGAGTCACGCAAAGACTTCATCAGCAAGCTCATGCAGATTTTCAGTGTGTGGGGCCAACCCATTGATATGAAAGAAGCGCAGGGCGTGGTGCGTACCTTTCACTCGCGCATCCTGCCCATGGTGCGTAGCCTGCCGGGCTTTGAGCGTCTGCAAGCGTTCGAGAACCTGAACACCGGTTTTGAAGACGCTGACAGCAACCCGTTCGACCTGCGCATCAACGAAGCCCAGCGCCAACAAATGAACGCCTGCTATCACCGGCTGCACGGGCAGCACACGCGCTTTCGTGAGCTGATTGCGCCACTGGCGCGCCATGGGCTGCAGCTCAAAGAGCTGGAGCGCGATCACCCCGATGTGCAAAAACGGGTGGCGGTGACCGAGCTGGCGGCCAAGCGCGACGAAGAGCTCTGCGATGTGATCGAAGACTTGTGGTTTCGTGCGGGCGCCTGGCCGATCAAGGGCATTGAGCCCAACCGCCGGACCCTGGAGATCAATGGCGCGCAGTTTCACTGTCATGGCTATATTCCCGAACTGGACGCCTGGGTGGTGCTGGGCTTCGATTCACGGGAAAACGCCCAGATCAACCGGCCCAACTCAAAACTGTCTGTACGGGCAGAATGGGCGGTTAAGCGCACATTGTTTCAAGCTTTCTGTCGTAAGCCATTGATATGGTTAGATAGTTACGAGTCTTCCAAGCGACTTTTGAGCAGCCTGGCTGGGGATGCCACTGCCGGGCCAGGCTTTGATTACAAGGTCAAAGGCGAGTTGGCCTCGGCGCCGTTGCTGGACAGTTTTGTAACGGCGGCCGGGTTTATCGAAAACCTGGGGCTGGATGTGCCCACGGCAGTTGGGCAGATGAGCTTCGCCAAGGATGACCCGGACCGCTATTTCTTCGAAGCCCTGAGCATCTTCTGGAAAGCCTTGGAAGATCACCTGCTCGACCAATCGCCGCCGATCATGACGTATAACCGCATGTTTTCGCTGTTCGGCGAAAATACCCCGGAAAATCTCAAGCTGCTCAGCGATCCACTGTTGCGGCCGCTGTCGCACCTGATGATCGATGAATTCCAGGACGTTTCGCCGCAGATCGTCTCATGGCTACGCGCCAGCCTGCGTGAGATCCGCAGCCGTGGCCCGGCCATGCACGTCGGTCGCGGCGCCCAGCGCTCGTCGCTGCTGTGCGTGGGGGATGACTGGCAGTCGATCTACGGTTGGCGCGGGAGTTCGCCCAAATACTTCATGGCGTTCAATCAGGAATTTCCGTCACCCGCCACCACCCGCGTGATGCTGGGTGAGAACTACCGCAGCCATCAGCACATCATCGATGCCGCCGAGCATATCGTGCGGGCCGCACCGGCTATTCCTGGCAAGAAGGCCAAGGCCAGCGGGGCGCCCAAGGCACTGGTGCCGGTCAAGGTACTGGAGCGGGACGATGCGGGATTGGGACGGCAGTTGGCGGAGCATTACCAACGCGGCGAATCGGTATTAATGCTTTATCGAAAAAGCGGCGATAAGCTACTGATTCAAGAGCATATTCAGCCTTTAGTTAATCTGGATTCTAGCTTGCCGCCACCGGCGCGCAGGCTCAAGCAACTGACCTATCACAGTGCCAAGGGCCTGCAGGCTGACGCGGTGTTTTTGCTTGGGGATTGCCAGCACGTGACCAGCTCGCCCTACAAGAACCAGGTGTACCGCATGGCTGGCCTGGGCAAGGACGGCGACAGCGAGCCGTATGACACGGCGCAAAAGGACGAAGTGCTGCGCCTGGCCTACGTGGGCATTACCCGCGCGGTGAGCCATTGCTATTGGTATGTGGAAAAGCCCGAAGGCCAGGCGGTGAACGTGCCCAAGGCGTCGGAGCGGGTGGATGGCAGGAAAGCGTTCTTTGATGATCAACGCGGCTAGCGAGTGAATGGCATGTAACTGTGGGAGAGGGCTTGCCCCCTCCCAGAGGGGATATGTGTTGTTTGAACGATTGAATTCAGGCCCGCAATGACAGCGGCGGTACAAACGACTCCAACTCATCCTCCACCGCTTCGATAATCCGCTCTACGTCAGCCGCGTTCATCACCGTGGCGCAGGGGATGCCCGCGATGGCAATCAGTGTCTCGCCACTGGCGCGGTCGAACAGGCGGGCGATCATACTGCCAGGCGCGTCCATGCTGGCTTCAAAACCCATCGGATGAAAATGCCAGCGCATCAGCTGACAGGCGTTGGGGAACGTCACTTTGTTCATGTTGCCCACCTTGTTCATTGAGCGCTTCCTTTAGCTCGCGGCAGGGGGCCATGACCTTCACTGGTCGTGGCATCGAAGAACTTAAAAATAGCACTCGTTCGAGACCGGAACGTGAATTTTTTGACCCCGTTCAGCGGTTGTTTCCACTTGGATTGATGTGGGTCATGACCTGCGCAAATTTTGGCAAAAGGCCATCATCCTTGAGGGGTCAATAGGCCATTGAAGGCTTCGGCAAAATTCGGCAATCTCCAAGGTTGTTTAACCGCCTTCGAGCCTTCCATGCCACACATCGCCCCAGACGATGACTCCCAGCAATCCCAAGCCACACGTGAGTTGGTGCTGCGCCACCACCTGTGTTGGCGCCATCGGGACTTGGAGGGCGTGATGTCCTACTACCACCCGGACATTCAGTACCACGACTTTTTCCAGAACCGTGTCGTCGGTTCCGCCGAACTGCGCGACTACCTGCAAGCCAGCATGCCCCGCGAGGCCGATGAGGCGATCGAGCACACCGACCGCATCCGCGCCGACGGCGATACCGCGTTCATCCAGTACCGCATTACCTTGCGCGGCGGCCAGGGCCTGGTGTCGTTCCGTACCAGCGAGGCCATCACCGTGCGCGACGGGTTGATCTGGCGGGTCAACGAATACGCCTCCCTGGTGCATGAGCAGCCGGCTCAGGCTGCGCGGCCTTCAGTCAGCCGCCTGGGCCTGTCGCCCCAGCAATTGGGGCATATGGCCAATGACCTGCAGCAGTATTTCGAACACAAGCAACCCTACCTGGACCCCGAATTGGATCTGCAGCGGGTTGCCAAGGAGTGTGGCTACAGCCGCAATCAGATTTCCTACCTGCTGAATCAGGTACTGGGACAAAGCTTCTACCGCTATGTGAACCAGGCAAGGCTCCAGCATTTGCTGGCTGCATTGGATAGGGCCACTGCGCCGATCAAGGTTGACGACCTGGCGTTTGCCGCCGGCTTCAACTCGCTGTCGGCGTTCTACAGCGCCTTCCGCCAGCACACAGGCCAATCGCCCAAGGCCTACGTCAAACAAATTTCCCTGCGTGCACGCGCGCAAGACAGGCCTTAACGCCGCGCTCTAGGATCGCCCCTATCGAAACGAGGTAGGGGAACCTGGCATGCCGGCATGGCGCACTATCAGTTTATGGATGGACCAACTGGACGACCCGCTGCACGCGCGGCCCGCCCTGGAGCATGACCTGGACGTCGACGTGGCCATTATCGGCGCCGGTTACACCGGGCTGTGGACCGCTTACTACCTGAAACGCCAGGCCCCTGAGCTGAAAATCTCCATCGTCGAAGCGCAGACTGCCGGTTTCGGCGCCTCCGGCCGCAACGGTGGCTGGCTGATGGGCAACCTGCTGGGTGAGGACCGCTTGCTCGCCGGCTTGAACCCTGAACAACGGCGCGCCTCGTTTGACTTGTTGCACGCCATCCCTGACGAAGTCGCCCAAGTGCTGGCGCGTGAAGGCATCGACTGCGATTACCGCAAGGGCGGTGTCCTGTACTGTGCGGCGCGTTACCCCGAGCAGGAAGGCAGCCTGCGCCGCTATCTGGACACACTCTACGCACAGGGCCTGACCGAAGCCGACTACCGCTGGCTCGGCCCGCAGCAACTGGCCGAACAGGTCCGCATCGCCAAGCCCTACGGCGGCATTTATGCGCCCCACGTCGCGACCATCAACCCGGCCAAGCTGGTGCGCGGCCTGGCGCGGGTGGTTGAGCGCATGGGCGTGACCCTTTATGAAAACAGCCCGGTCACCCACTGGCAGTCCGGCAGCCTGCGCACCGCCAAGGCCAGTGTCCGGGCCGCCTGGGTGGTGCCGGCGGTGGAGGGCTACGCCAACACCTTGCCACTGCTGGGTCGCTACCAACTGCCGGTGCAAAGCCTGATCGTCGCCACGGAGCCCTTACCGGCCAGTACCTGGGATGAGATCGGCCTGAGCCACGGCCAGGCCTTTGGCGAAAGCAGTCGCCAGGTCACCTACGGCCAGCGCACGGCGGACAACCGCCTGGTGTTCGGTGCGCGCGGCGGCTACCAGTTCGCCGGGAAACTGCGCCACAACTTCGACTTGACCGACAGCGAGGTGGAACTGCGTCGCTACCTGTTTGGTGAGCTTTTCCCCCAGCTCAAGAACGTGCGGATTACCCATTCCTGGGGCGGCAACCTCGGCATGTCGCGCCAGTTCCGTCCGCACATGCTCTGCGATCACAAGACCGGCATTGCGCTGTCCGGGGGGTATGGCGGGGAGGGCGTCGGCGCCACCCACCTGGGCGGCCGCACCCTGGCCGACCTGATCCTGGGCCACGACACCCCGCGGGTTCACCAGCCCTGGGTGATTCGCGAACGCGGCCTGGATGCGCTCAAACCCTGGGAGCCCGAGCCCTGCCGTTGGCTGGGCTACAACGCGATCATTCGCAGTTTTGTCCACGAAGACCAGGTGTTGGCCGACCCCACTACCGCCCCTTGGCGCCGCAAGCTGGCGACCGGCGTGGCCGGGTTCATGGAAGGTTTCATGCACTGAGACCGGCATCTGGGACATCCAGGAGACCGTGCGCAAGACCTACGTATTGATTCTGTAACGCTTTGATCCTTGATCGCCTGCCATAAAAACAGCCCTAAAACCGCCAGGAAATCGAACCATGAAAGCCATTGCCCTGTTGCCCTTGATGTTGGTGGCCTCTGTCAGCCAGGCCGCCGAGACGGTGAAAATCTACAACTGGTCGGACTACATTGCACCGGACACCACCCAGAACTTCCAGAAAGAAACCGGCATCGGTTTCACCTACGACGTGTACGACAGCAATGAAACCCTCGACGGCAAGTTGATGACCGGTAAATCCGGCTACGACGTGGTTTTCCCGTCGAACCATTTCATGGCCCGGCAGATCCAGGGCGGCGCATTGAAGAAGCTCGACAAGCGCCAGTTGCCCAACTGGAAGAACCTCAACCCGGTGCTGCTCAAAGCCCTGGAGAACAATGATCCTGGCAATGCCCATGGCTTCCCGTACCTGTGGGGCAGCACCGGCATTGGCTACAACATCGACAAGGTCAAGGCGGTACTGGGCGACAACGCGCCTGTCGATTCCTGGGACTTGATCTTCAAGCCCGAGAACATGGCCAAGCTGCAGAAGTGCGGGGTGGCGATTCTGGATAACGGCCCCGAACTGTTACCGGCCGCACTCAACTACCTGGGTTTGCCGCACCACAGCAAAAAGGCTGAGGATTATAAGAAGGCGCAAGACCTGCTGATGAACGTGCGACCCTACGTGGCGTACTTCCACTCCTCGAAATACACCGCAGACCTGGCCAACGGCGACATCTGCGTGGCGGTCGGCTTCTCCGGCGACATCCTGCAGGCTGAAAGCCGTGCCAAGGAAGCCAAGAATGGCGTGAACATCGGCTACAACATTCCCAAGGAAGGCGCCGCGATCTGGTTCGACATGGTGGCCATGCCTGCCGACGCGCCTAATGAGAAAGCCGGCTATGCGTTCATGAACTACCTGCTGCGCCCGGAAGTGATGGCCGACATCACCAACTACGTGCACTACGCCAACGGCAACCAGGCCGCCGACAGCCTGGTAGACCCGGCGATCAAGGCCGACACCAAGATCTACCCAAGCCCCGAGATGATGGGCAAGCTGTTCGCACTGGAAGCCATGCCACTGAATATCGACCGCGTGCGCACGCGGGTGTGGAACACCATTCGCACCGGCCGCTGAGGCCTGATGTAAACGGACCGCTGTTGGGATGAGCCCGCTTGTTATGGTGAACGGGCTTGTTGTGGTGAGCCCGTTTGGTGTGGTGAACCGGCTTGTTGTGGTGAGCGGGCTTCGTGTGGTGAGCGGGCTTGCCCCGCGCTGGGCTGCGAAGCAGCCCCAATAAGATCACCGCGGTTATCCTAATGGATCGCGGCGCCTGGCCTTGGGGCCGCTTCGCGCCCCAGCGCGGGGCAAGCCCGCTCACCACAACAAGCCCGCTCACCACACGAAGCCCACTCACCACACCAAGCCGGATCACCACACCAAACCCACTCACCACACTAAGCCCGTTCGACCTACCGCCCCACAAACAGGTTAGGGATTCTCCAGATCATGCCCCAACGACTGGATAAACAACGAAAACAGCTCCGGCTGTGACGAGATATCCAGCTTCGCGTACAAGTGGCGACGGTGCACTTTCACGGTGTCCGGCGAGATATTCAGGCGTTCGGCCATGGCCTTGGACGAGAACCCGCGCAGCACCAGGCGGGCGATTTCCAGTTCGCGGTCCGAGAGCACGCCACAGCCGAACTGGCTCAATGCATCCCTGATCTGGCTGTCCATCGCCGGCGCTCGCTGGGTGCTTTGCTGCCAGTGCTGCTGCATCAGCGGCAATACCCAGGCGGCCATGGTTGTCATCAGCCCGGTCTCTTCAACACTGAAGCGCCGCTGCCTGCCCAATGACAGCGACAACGTCCCCGCGCCGGGCAATTGCAGAATCAATTGCACCTCGTCCTCCAGCACGTTGTCGTGGAAGTAATTGAGGAAGTACTCACTCTGGCGGAAATGATCCGGCGCCACTTCCTCCAGGCGGTACACGCCGCTGGCGTAGCCCTCGCGACACGCCTGGAAAAACGGGTCGAGCAAATACAAGCCATTGAGGTACACCAGCATCGACGCCGGTTTGCTGCTGGGTTGGGCATCGTATTCTTCCAGGGCCTGGGGCGGTCCTTCCAGGGGGTAGAAGATCGCCAGGGCGTTATCGAAAGGCAGGCACTGGTGCAACAGCAGCACCAGCTGTTTCCAGAAACGCTCGGTGCCGATGTGCGCGACGGTGCGGCCCAGGCCGGCATGCATCCCAACCTCCCGAAACAGGCTCATGTGACAGGCTCCCGCCAGCAAAAGATCGGGCAAGGGTTCGACTTTTGCCGGGTGGCGTCAAGGGGAGTACGCCAATAGGGGAATTGGCGGGCATAGGCCCAATGTTTATCTTCGCCATCATTGAGCGGGAAACATATCCCGTGACTTTCAGACTTTTCGTATCTGCCTCACACCAAGAACAACGAAAGAGGATAACGATATGAGCACTTCCCCCACGCCCAACAGCGTGCTGAAACCCACCTTGAGTGTCTTCGATGTAGTGGCCATCACCGTGTCGGCGGTGACGCCGGCCAGTTCCGTCTTCGTAATCGCGCCCTTTGCCATCCAGCAGGCCGGCAGCGGCGTGTTCCTGGCGTTTGTGATGGCCGGGTTGCTCGCACTGATGTTTGCCTTTTGTTACGCCGAACTCGGCCGCGCCCACAACAGCGCAGGGGGTGAGTATGTGTACGCCAAGCGCGTGTTCGGAGGCATGGCGGGCTATGCGACGTTTCTGACGGTGCTGGTGATGTTGCTGTTTATCCCACCGGTACTGGCCACCGGCGCGGCGACCTACCTGAATAACGCCCTCGGCACCCAGTTCGACTCGCAGACCGTCGCCTTGGCGATCGTCGTGTGCAGTTACGCCCTGGGCATCCTCAATATCAAACTCAATGCCTGGATCACCGGTACCTGCCTGTTGCTGGAAATCGCCGCGTTGCTGGTGATCGTGGTGATCGGCTTCGGCAATCCGGTGCAACCGGCCAGCGTGCTGTTCCAACCGCAGATCGTCGAAAACGGCGTGCTGCACCTGGCGCCATGGGCCCTGATGATCGGCGCGGTGGGTATCGGCCTGTTTTCCTATAACGGCTATGGCCCGGCGGTGTTGCTGGCCGAAGACATGAAATGCGGCGGCAAAGGCGTGCACAAGGCGGTGCTGTGGTCACTGGGGTTGGTGGTGATCATCGAGCTGGTGCCCATCACCGCACTGTTGATCGGTGCACCTTCCCTGAGCGCGATGATCAGCAGCCCGGACCCCATCGGCTACCTGTTGAGCAGCCATGGCAATGAAACCTTATCACGGCTGGTCAGCGCCGGGATCTTCATGTCGGTGTTCAACGCGATTGTGGCGATCGTGATCCAGATCGGCCGCGTGGTGTTCAGCAGCGGGCGCGATGCGCTGTGGACGCCGAGCATCAACACGCTGTTCACACGCATTCACCCGCGCTGGGATTCGCCCTGGTTGGCTACGCTGTTCCTGGCGATTCCTTCGGCGCTGCTGAGTTTCAGCTCCAACCTGGCCGACCTGACCTCGTTCAGCGTGCTGCTGATCATGCTGGTGTACCTGATGGTGGCGTTGAGCGCCTTGATGAGCCGGGTATTGCTGCGTGATCGCGAGCATCCCTATCGCATGCCGCTGTGGCCTTTGCCGGCGGTGCTCGCGGTACTCGGCGCCGGTTACCTGTTGGTCACCCTGGTGGCAGCCGCCTCGGTGCGGGACATCATGATCATCATCGGCCTGCTGGCGCTGTCGGTGATCCTGTATTGCATCAGTGGCCGGTCGAGTCCGGTCTTCCAGAAATTGTAAGGAGTGGTTATGCGCGCACGTCAATTGGGGGTCACGTTAGGGCTGGGCACGCCTGGAGAATGGAACGCCATCACCGATGTGCCCGGTGTGCGGGTTGGCCACAGCACGCTGAACACACGTATCGACGGCAAGCACGTGCGTACCGGCGTCAGCGTGATCCAACCGCGTGCAGGGGAGGCACGCCAGCAACCGTGCTTTGCCGGGTACCACGTGCTCAATGGCAACGGTGATGCCACCGGCCTTGAATGGGTCAGCGAGGCGGGGTTGCTGACCACGCCGCTGGCCATCACCAATACCCACAGCATCGGCATGGTGCGCGACAGCCTGATCGCCCTGGAGCGCGAGCGCCTGGCGGACCCGGCGGTGTACTGGTGCATGCCGGTGGTGATGGAGACCTATGACGGCCTGCTCAACGATATCTGGGGCCAGCACGTGGGCCCCGAGCATGTGCGCGAAGCCGTGGACAACGCCGCCACCGGTCCGGTGCAGGAAGGCGCGGTCGGTGGCGGCACCGGCATGATCTGCCATGAGTTCAAGGGCGGCATCGGCACCGCATCGCGGCGCTTATCGGCGGAGCAGGGCGGTTGGACTGTCGGCGTGCTGGTGCAGGCCAACCATGGCAAGCGCCAGGAACTGCGGGTGGATGGCTACCCGGTGGGGCGTCGGTTGATGGACATTCCGTCGCCCTTCGCCGAACGAGGCACGCCGGGCATGGGCTCGATCGTGGTGATCCTCGCCACCGACGCGCCGCTGTTGCCGCACCAATGCCAGCGCCTGGCGCAACGCGCGTCGATCGGTATCGCGCGTACCGGCGGCGGTACCGAGGATTCCAGCGGTGACCTGTTCCTGGCCTTTGCCACCGGCAACCAGGATTTGCCGCCGGCGGATTACGGACGTAAGGGCCTGCCTTTCAGTAGCGCGTTGCAGATGGTCAACAACGACCATATTTCGCCGCTGTTCAGCGCCGCGGCCGAGGCTGTGGAAGAGGCAATCATCAACGCGATCCTGGCCGGGGAGGACATGCTCACCGATCAAGGTGTGCTGGTACCCGGCCTGAGCGGTGACACGCTGTTGTCGGTATTACACACAACAGGCTGGAGGGTGTCCCGGTAATAGGGGGCACGCGAAGTTATTAAAACAAGTAATGGCCGTTTAATGTTGCTAATGACACCCTGGCAATATAATGGATCCAATTATTAACAGCGCCGGACAACTTAGGTTGCGTTAGCGCTATTTAATATTTAAATAACCCAAGGTTGTTTTTTGTCGGACAAAGTCAATTCCGCCCAACAAACACGGCGCGCAAATTACTTAAGTTGTTTGCGCGCCTGATTCTAATGCTGGAAAAGATGTAGACGAAAGATTTCAAGTTGTGTCAGTTTTCTTACGCCTTCAAAAGAGGCGAGTGATAGGACGATCTCGCCCGCGGGGTGCCTATCGATCAAAGACTGAAGCACTTGCAAACAAGGAAGTACGTTTATGTCAAAAGTAAAAGACAAGGCTATCGTGTCGGCGGCGCAAGCCAGCACCGCTTACTCGCAAATCGATAGCTTCAGCCATCTGTATGACCGTGGCGGCAACCTCACGATCAATGGCAAACCCTCCTACACCGTTGACCAGGCAGCCACCCAGTTGCTGCGCGACGGCGCCGCGTACCGAGACTTTGACGGCAACGGCAAGATCGACCTGACCTACACGTTCCTGACCTCGGCCTCTTCGAGCACCATGAACAAACATGGCATCTCGGGTTTCAGCCAGTTCAACGCACAGCAGAAAGCACAGGCCGTACTGGCCATGCAGTCCTGGGCGGACGTGGCCAACATCACCTTCACCGAGAAAGCCAGTGGCGGTGACGCCCACATGACGTTCGGCAACTACAGCGGCGGCCAGGACGGCGCGGCGGCCTTCGCCTACCTGCCCGGCACCGGTGCAGGCTACGACGGCACGTCGTGGTACCTGACCAACAACAGCTACACGCCGAACAAAACCCCGGACCTGAACAACTACGGCCGGCAGACCCTGACCCACGAAATCGGTCATACCTTGGGCCTGGCCCACCCTGGCGACTACAACGCCGGAGAAGGCGCCCCAACCTACAACGACGCGACCTATGGACAGGACACGCGCGGCTACAGCCTCATGAGTTACTGGAGCGAAAGCAACACCAACCAGAACTTCAGCAAAGGCGGGGTCGAGGCCTACGCGTCCGGCCCGCTGATCGACGACATCGCGGCGATCCAGAAGCTCTACGGCGCCAACTACAACACCCGCGCCGGTGACACCACCTACGGCTTCAACTCCAACACCGGGCGTGATTTCCTCAGCGCCACGTCGAATGCCGACAAGCTGGTGTTCTCGGTGTGGGACGGTGGTGGCAACGACACCCTGGACTTCTCCGGCTTCACCCAGAACCAGAAGATCAACCTCAATGAAGCCTCGTTCTCCGACGTTGGCGGCCTGGTGGGCAACGTGTCCATCGCCAAGGGCGTGACCATCGAGAACGCCTTCGGTGGTGCGGGCAATGACCTGATCATCGGGAACAACGCGGCCAACATCATCAAAGGTGGCGCCGGCAACGACCTCATCTACGGCGGTGGCGGTGCGGACCAACTGTGGGGCGGCGCGGGCAACGACACCTTTGTGTTCGGTGCCAGTTCCGACTCCAAGCCTGGGGCTTCTGACAAGATCTTTGACTTTACCTCGGGTTCGGACAAGATCGACCTGTCCGGCATCACCAAGGGTGCAGGCCTGACCTTCGTCAACGCCTTCACCGGGCATGCCGGCGATGCGGTACTGACCTACGCCGCAGGCACCAACCTGGGCACCTTGGCAGTGGACTTCTCCGGTCACGGCGTGGCGGACTTCCTCGTCACCACCGTCGGCCAGGCTGCGGTCAGCGACATCGTGGCGTGATGCACGGGCGCGGCGCTTCGGCGCCGCGCTTTACGGATGGAGCATGAAGATGCAGCGTTTTTTCAATAGGATCGCCTGCGTATTGCAGGTGATGTTCGTGTCGGCAGGAGCCCACGCAATGGCGAGCAGTCTTGTATTACCCACCACCGCCCAGTTGGCCGGGCATTGGCAGTTGCACCAGCAGGACCAGGTGTGCGCGCTGGACCTGCTGGAGCAGGCCAACGCGTTGGGTGGCGACGTGGCGTGTGTCGAACAATGGTTGGGCGCCAAGCCCCTGACCTGGACGCCAACGCCGGACGGCATCTGGCTGATGAACGCCGAAGGCAGTGGCATTACCCACCTTAACCGGCAAAAAGAAGGCGAATATAAAGGCCGCACGCCCACCGGTCTTGAAGTGGTATTGCAACGTACACCTTAGTTGCCGTTTTAAACCGATCACTTGATTTTATTAGTTGACCGCTCCGTCATTCGGGGTCGGGGCAACTATTGCGCGCAATTTGCTTCAAGGAAGATTAGAAACCATGGCGAAGTCCCATGCCGTCGCGCCGTTATTCAAGGCGCTGGGTGAATACAAGAGCATTTTGATCAGCGTCGGTTGTTTTACCGCCTTGATTAACCTGCTGATGCTGGTGCCGTCGATTTACATGCTGCAAGTGTATGACCGCGTGCTGTCCTCCCAGAATGAAACCACCCTGGTGATGTTGACGCTGATGGTCGTGGGCTTCTTTGCGTTTATTGGCCTGCTGGAGGTGATCCGCAGTTTTATCGTGATCCGTATTGGCAGCCAGTTGGAGAGGCGTTTCAACTTGCGTGTTTACAAGGCCGCGTTTGAACGCAACCTGCAACGCGGTCAGGGGCATGCCGGGCAGTCCCTGGGCGATTTGACCCATATCCGCCAATTCATCACGGGGCCTGCGCTGTTCGCGTTTTTTGATGCGCCGTGGTTCCCCCTCTACCTGTTTGTGATTTTCCTGTTCAACGTGTGGCTGGGCGTGTTGGCCACGGCCGGTGCCGTGCTGCTGATCGGCCTGGCGTGCCTGAATGAATACCTGACCAAAAAGCCGTTGGGCGAGGCCAGCGGTTACTCCCAGCAATCCACGCAACTGGCCACCAGCCACTTGCACAACGCCGAGACCATCCAGGCCATGGGCATGCTCGGCGCGCTGCGCTCGCGCTGGTTTGCCGTGCATTCGCAGTTTCTCGGCTTGCAGAACACCGCCAGCGATACCGGCTCGGTGATCACCTCCCTGAGCAAATCCCTGCGCCTGTGCCTGCAATCGCTGGTGCTGGGGCTGGGGGCGCTGTTGGTGATCAAGGGCGATATGACCGCCGGGATGATGATCGCCGGCTCCATCCTGATGGGCCGGGTGCTGAGCCCCATCGACCAGTTGATTGCGGTGTGGAAGCAGTGGAGTTCGGCCAAATTGGCCTACCAGCGGCTGGATGACTTACTGCGCGAGTTTCCACCGGACGTGGAGCAGATGAAGTTGCCGGCGCCCAAAGGGCAGGTGAGTTTCGAACAGGTCAGTGCCGGCCCGCCGGGGCGGCGCGTGGCGACCCTGCATCAAGTCAGCTTCAATCTGGGGGCTGGTGAAGTGCTCGGTGTGCTGGGTGCGTCGGGCTCCGGCAAATCCACCCTGGCGCGTGTGCTGGTGGGGGTGTGGCCGACGCTGGCGGGCACCGTGCGCCTGGATGGCGCGGACATTCACCGCTGGGACCGCGACGAACTCGGCCCGCACATCGGTTACCTGCCCCAGGACATCGAGCTGTTCAGCGGCAGCATCGCCGATAACATCGCGCGCTTTCGCGAAGCCGACCCCGATCAGGTGGTGCGTGCCGCGCAGCAGGCCGGCGTGCATGAACTGATCCTGCGCTTGCCGCAGGGCTATGACACGGTACTGGGCGACAACGGCGGCGGCCTGTCCGGCGGCCAGAAACAACGGGTAGCTCTGGCACGCGCTCTGTATGGCGGACCACGCCTGATCGTGCTGGATGAGCCCAATTCCAACCTCGATACGGTCGGCGAAGCCGCCTTGGCCAGCGCCATCGTGCAGATGAAAGCCCAGGGCAGCAGCGTGGTGCTGGTGACCCACCGTTCTTCGGCGTTGGCCCAGGCCGACAAGCTGTTGGTACTCAACGACGGGCATCTGCAAGCCTTCGGGCCCAGCCAAGACGTGCTGCGCGCGTTGTCCGGCCAGCAGGAAGCGCCGAAGGAGAAACCCGGCGTGAGTTTCAGTCGTCAGTACCAAGCCGGAAGGAATCCAGGCGCATGAGCAGCATCACTGTTGAACCACGCTTCAAAGAGCGCGACGCCACGTTTTTTACGCGCATGGGCTGGCTGCTGACGCTGGTCGGTGCCGGCGGGTTTTTCCTGTGGGCCAGCCTGGCGCCGCTGGACCAGGGCATTCCGGTGCAGGGCACGGTGGTGGTGTCGGGCAAGCGCAAGGCGGTGCAGACCCTCAGCCCTGGCGTGGTCAGCCGGATTCTGGTGAAGGAGGGCGAGCATGTGAAACAGGGCCAGCCGCTGTTTCGTCTCGACCAGACCCAGCACCAGGCCGACGTGCAATCGTTGCAGGCCCAGTACCGCATGGCCTGGGCCAGCGTGGCCCGCTGGCAGAGCGAACGGGATAACCACGCCAGCATCACCTTTCCCGCCGAACTGAGCGCCAACCCCGATCCAGCCCTGGCGTTGGTGCTGGAAGGCCAGCGCCAACTGTTCAGCAGCCGTCGCGAAGCCTTTGCCCGTGAGCAGGCCGGCATCCGTGCCAACATCGACGGTGCCTCCGCGCAATTGGGCGGCATGCGCCGTGCCCGCAGCGACCTGATCGCCCAGGCTCAATCCCTGCGCGACCAACTGAGCAACCTGCAACCCTTGGCCGACAACGGCTACATCCCGCGCAACCGGTTGATGGAGTACCAGCGGCAGTTGTCCCAGGTGCAACAGGACCTGGCGCAGAACAGCGGTGAAAGTGGCCGCGTCGAGCAGGGCATCCTCGAATCGCGGCTGAAATTGCAGCAGCACAGCGAGGAATACCAGAAAGAAGTGCGCAGCCAGCTGGCCGATGCGCAACTGCGCAGCCTGACCCTGGAGCAGCAGCTCACCTCGGCCGGGTTTGACCTGCAACACAGCGAGATCAACGCCCCGGCCGATGGTATTGCAGTGAACCTCAGCGTGCACACCGAGGGCGCCGTGGTGCGCGCCGGTGAAACCCTGCTGGAGATCGTGCCCCAGGGCACACGCCTGGAAGTGGAAGGGCACTTGCCGGTGCACCTGGTGGACAAGGTTGGCACGCACTTGCCAGTCGATATCCTCTTCACCGCCTTCAACCAGAGCCGCACACCCCGCGTGCCGGGGGAGGTCAGCCTGATTTCCGCCGACCAGATGCTCGATGAAAAAACCGGCGCGCCCTATTACGTGCTGCGCACGACGGTCAGCGACGCCGCGCTGGAAAAACTCCACGGCCTGGTGATCAAGCCGGGCATGCCCGCCGAGATGTTCGTGCGCACCGGCGAGCGCTCCTTGCTCAATTACCTGTTCAAGCCGCTGCTCGACCGCGCCGGCTCGGCGTTGACCGAGGAATGAACATGAAGCACGTGTTTATCGCCTTGCTGTTGACCAGCGCCACTGCCCAGGCCGCCATGGGCCCGTTCGATGTGTACGAACAGGCCTTGCGTAACGACCCGGTATTCCTCGGCGCCATCAAGGAGCGCGACGCCGGCCTGGAAAACCGCGCCATCGGCCGCGCCGGCCTGCTGCCCAAGCTGTCGTACAACTACAACAAGGGCCGCAACAACTCCCAGGCCACCTTGCCCGACGGGCGCGGCGGCAATTATCACGACGACCGCAACTACAACAGCTACGGCTCGACCTTCAGCCTGCAACAGCCGTTGTTTGACTACGAGGCTTACGCCAACTACCGCAAGGGGGTGGCCCAGGCGCTGTTCGCCGATGAAAGCTTTCGTGACAAGAGCCAGGCGCTGCTGGTGCGCGTGCTGACCTATTACACCCAAGCGTTGTTTGCCCAGGACCAGATCGACATCGCCCGTGCGAAGAAGAAGGCGTTCGAGCAACAGTTCCAGCAGAACCGGCATTTGTTCCAGCAAGGCGAGGGCACCCGCACGGACATTCTGGAAGCCGAATCGCGCTACGAACTGGCCACCGCCGAAGAAATCCAGGCGCTTGATGAGCAGGATGCTTCGCTGCGTGAACTGGGCGCCTTGATTGGCGTACAGAGCGTCAACATCGACGACCTGGCGCCGCTGAACCAGGGCTTTACCGCGTTCGCCCTGACCCCGGCCAACTACGACACCTGGCATGAACTGGCGATCAGCAACAACCCCACGCTGGCCTCCCAGCGCCAGGCCCTGGAAGTCGCGCGCTATGAAGTGGAGCGCAACCGCGCCGGGCATTTGCCCAAGGTCACAGCGTATGCCAGCTCGCGCCAGCAGGAGTCCGACAGCGGCAACACTTACAACCAGCGCTACGACACCAACACCATCGGCGTCGAAGTGAGCGTGCCGCTGTATGCCGGTGGCGGCATCTCGGCGTCCACCCGCCAGGCCAGCCGGGCCATGGAACAGGCCGAGTACGAGCTGGAGGGCAAGACCCGCGAAACCCTGATCGAGCTGCGCCGGCAGTTCAGCGCCTGCCTGTCGGGGGTGAGCAAATTGCGCGCTTATCAAAAGGCCCTGGCGTCGGCCGAAGCGCTGGTGGTGTCGACCAAGCAGAGCATCCTAGGCGGTGAGCGGGTCAACCTTGATGCACTGAACGCCGAGCAGCAGCTCTACAGCACCCGGCGCGACCTGGCCCAGGCCCGGTATGACTACCTGATGGCCTGGACCAAATTGCATTACTACGCCGGCAACTTGCGTGACACCGACCTGGCCAAGGTGGATGAGGCGTTTGGACGTTGATTTTTGGGTGTTAAACAACAATAAGAGAGGACTGGCATGGGTATATTTGACTATAAAAACCTCGGCACCGAGGGCTCCAAGGCGCTGTTCGCGGATGCGATGGCGATCACGTTGTACACCTATCACAATCTGGATAACGGCTTTGCCGTGGGTTACCAGCACAATGGCCTGGGGTTGGGCCTACCGGCCACGCTGGTCGGTGCATTGCTCGGCAGCACTGATTCCCAGGGCGTTATCCCCGGCTTACCGTGGAACCCGGATTCAGAGAAAGCCGCCCTGGACGCGGTGCAAAAGGCCGGCTGGACGCCGATCAGCGCCAGCGCCCTGGGCTACGGCGGCAAGGTCGATGCACGAGGCACGTTCTTCGGCGAGAAGGCAGGCTACACCACGGCCCAGGTCGAGGTGCTGGGCAAGTACGATGACGCCGGCAAGCTGCTGGAAATCGGCATCGGCTTTCGCGGCACCTCGGGGCCCCGGGAAACCCTGATCAGCGACTCCATCGGCGACTTGGTCAGCGATCTGCTGGCGGCGCTGGGGCCCAAGGATTACGCGAAGAATTACGCCGGCGAAGCCTTTGGCGGCTTGCTCAAGAACGTCGCCGACTACGCCAGCGCCCATGGCCTGAGTGGCAAGGACGTGCTGGTCAGCGGGCATAGCCTGGGGGGCCTCGCGGTCAACAGCCTGGCGGACTTGAGCGGTAACAAGTGGGGCGGCTTCTACAAGGACGCCCACTACGTGGCCTACGCGTCGCCGACCCAGAGTGCCGGCGACAAGGTGCTCAATATCGGCTACGAGAACGACCCGGTATTCCGTGCGCTGGATGGCTCATCCTTCAACCTGTCGTCCCTGGGCGTGCACGACAAACCCCATGAGTCGACCACCGATAACATCGTCAGCTTCAACGACCACTACGCCTCGACGCTGTGGAACGTGCTGCCGTTTTCCATTGCCAACCTGCCGACCTGGCTCTCGCACCTGCCCACCGGGTATGGCGATGGCATGACAAGGATTCTCGAGTCAGGGTTCTACGAGCAGATGAGCCGCGACGCCACCGTGATTGTCGCCAACCTGTCCGACCCGGCGCGGGCCAACACCTGGGTGCAGGACCTCAACCGCAATGCCGAGCCGCACAAAGGCAATACCTTCATCATCGGCAGTGACGGCGATGACCTGATCCAAGGAGGGAAGGGCGTGGATTTTATCGAGGGCGGGAAAGGCAACGACACCCTCCGTGATAACAGCGGGCATAACACTTTTCTGTTCAGCGGACATTTCGGGCAAGACCGGGTGATTGGCTATCAATCGACGGACAAGCTGGTGTTCAAGGATCTACAGGGGAGTGTGGATTACCGGGAGCACGGAGGCGATACGGTGATCAGTGTGGGGGGCGATTCGGTGACGTTGGTCGGGGTGAGTGGAGGGTTGGGCGAGGTGGTGATCGGCTAGGAGTGGAGTGCAGTTGAAAAAGGTGGGAGGGGGCTTGCTCCCGATTGCGGTGGAGCAGCCAACGCATTTATCGACCGGTACACCGCCATCGGGGGCAAGCCCCCTCCCACATTTGATAGGTTTCGGCTTTGGGAATCAGTCTTCCTTACGCACGGTGGCCACGTCGTCGGCCTTGACCCGTACACGCTTGCCGGCGATATCGGTGAATTCGTAAAAACCGTCGGCGGTCTTGGTTTTTGGGGTGTCCTTGGTCAAATACTGCGTGCCATTTTGCATCGTCACTACGGTTTGCGTCGCGCAACCGGCCAATACCAGAAAAGTGAGTGCAACCAGCGGCAGACCCAAATTCTTCATGTTCATAACCCTTACCTTAACCGTGAAAGTCCCACGCCAGAGGCCGTGGGCGACAAATGTTACGCCATCGACTTCAGCATCTGATCACTTTTATGTAAAAAGTTGCAGGCGCCATTTATCTATTACCGATTGCAACCAGGCCTTTGCGACGGCACTCTGTATGCATAACCAGTATTTGATCGCTGCGCGCCATGGCCAATTCCCTCGAAGAACCGCTCTATTATTTGCATAACTTCCGCCAAGTCCTGCATTGGCTGGGGCAACGCTATGCGGATCTGCTCGACCCGGACGAAGAGCATTTCATTCAGCAATTTGACAGGTTGCCGCAAGCGTCCCAGGCCTTGTTGGTGCGCATGGTGATGCGCAAGGGCGTGCATTTTCGTGCGGGCAAGCTCAACTATGTGGAGATCGGTTGCACCCAGGCTGCTGCCGGGCCATTGCTGGAGCTGGGGTGGGTTAACGACAAATGCCTGCTGGCCTTTGACGCGTTGTTCGCCTTGCTGCAAAAAGGCGAGATTCTCGCTGCATTCAAGCCTTGGATCGAACAACCCAAAGCCAAGAAAACCGATTGGCTGGAAGGGTTGTCGGCGCATTTCACCGACAATCGCTGCTTTGCCCACTGGTGCCCCGACCTTGCCGACACGTTGTACAGCCTCACCGTGATGGACCTGTGCGATCGTCTGCGCCTGATGTTCTTCGGCAACTTGCATCAGGACTGGTCCGAGTTCGTGCTGGCTGACCTGGGCATCTACACCTACGAAAAAGTCGAGTTCTGCGCCGAATCCCGTGGCTTACGCAGCCGTGATGACGTGCAGGGTTTTCTGTTTCTGCACCAGTGCCAGCAGGCTTTTGAAACCGGTGCGGCGCTGGAGGAGGTACTGGCCCAGGTCGCCACATTGAACACCGACAATCCCTGGCTGGAAAAACGGCGGGCCAAGCTGTTGTTCCAAGTGGGTCAATATTGCGAGCGCACTGCCGAATTGGCGCTGGCGGAACAGATTTATCGCGCCTGCGCCTACCCCGGCGCCCGCTCACGCTTGATCCGTGTGCTGGAGCGCCAGGAGCACTACGTGCAAGCCATGGCCCTGGCGAACGCCGCACAACAGGCCCCGGAAAGCGCCGCCGAGCAGCAGCACTTGCTGCGTGTGGTGCCACGCCTGCGGCGCAAACTGGGCGAGCCGGCCTTGCCCAAGGTCAAGCCACGGCCGGTCACGCGCCTGGACTTGGCGCTCGCGCTACCGGACCCGCTGATGTCGGTGGAGTATTGCGTGCAGGCTCACCTCAGCGAGCCCGATGGGCCGGTGCACTATGTGGAAAACGGCCTGATCAACTCGCTGTTCGGCCTGTTGTGCTGGGACGTGATCTTTGCGCCGCTGCCGGGTTCGTTTTTCCACCCGTTCCAGCGCGGGCCGGCGGATCTGCACAGTGAAGACTTCCACCTGCGGCGCGCGCCGCTGTTCGCCGCGTGTTTCGAACAATTGCAGGACGAGCGCTACAAAACCACCATCCGCCAATGCTACAGCGAAAAATGGGGGATCCAGTCGCCCTTCGTATTCTGGAACCTGCTCAGCGCAGAACTGCTGGAGCAGGCCCTGGCCTGCCTGCCCGCCGAACACCTGCGCTACTGGTTTGAACGGCTGCTGCTGGACATCCGCGCCAACCGTGCCGGCATGCCGGACCTGATCCAGTTCTGGCCCGCGCAGAAGACCTACCGCATGATCGAGGTCAAGGGCCCCGGCGATCGCCTGCAAGACAACCAGCTGCGCTGGCTGGAGTTCTGCGGTGAATACCAGATGCCGGTCACGGTCTGCTATGTGCGTTGGGCAGCGTCCGCTTGAGTTACAACGTTGCCGTGCGTGCACTGTGTGAGTTCACGGCCAAGGTCGGTGACCTGGACCTGCGCTTCACGCCGTCGCCCAGCGCCCAGGAAGGCATTGTCGGCCACCGCACCGTCGCCTCGCGGCGCAGCCCGCACTACCAGAATGAAGTGGCGCTCGAAGGTGAGTACCAGCAACTCAAGGTGCGGGGCAGGGCGGACGGCTACGACCCGGACGCCAACCGCCTGGAAGAAGTGAAAACCTATCGCGGCGACCTCGACGCCCAACCCGCCAACCACCGGCAACTGCATTGGGCCCAGGTCAAAGTGTACGGCTGGTTGATGTGCCAGAAACTCGGCCTCTCGCAGATCGACCTGGCGCTGGTGTACTTCGACATCGTCGGCGAGGGCGAGACGGTGCTCAACCAACACTTCCACGCCAGCGAACTGGAGCCGTTCTTCAACCAGCAATGCGCGCTGTTCCTCGGTTGGGCCCAGCAGGAAATGGCGCACCGCGAAGCGCGCAACAGGGCCGCGCAGGCCCTGGCGTTTCCCCATGCCGGTTTTCGTCCTGGCCAGCGTTCGCTTGCTGAATCGGTGTACAAGGCCGTCAGTACCGGCCGCTGCCTGATGGCCCAGGCGCCTACCGGCATCGGCAAGACCATCGGCACGATTTTCCCGTTGCTCAAGGCCCTGGCGCCGCAGCAACTGGACACGCTGTTCTTCCTCACAGCCAAAACCCCCGGCCGCAAGCTCGCCCTGGACGCCGCCCACGTGCTGCACACCAGCAGCCCCGAGCTGCAATTGCGCGTCCTGGAGCTGGTGGCGCGGGACAAAGCCTGCGAGCACCTGGACAAAGCCTGTCACGGCGACTCCTGTCCCTTGGCCAAGGGTTTCTACGATCGCTTGCCCGCCGCGCGCATCGCCGCGTCCAAGGTGCGCCTGCTGGACCAGCGCAACCTGCGCGACGTGGCCCTGGCCCATGACGTCTGTCCCTATTACCTGAGCCAGGAAATGGCGCGCTGGGCCGACCTGGTGGTCGCTGACTACAACTACTACTTCGATTTTGGCGCCATGCTGTTCGGCCTGGCCCAGCTCAACCATTGGCGCGCGGCAGTGCTGGTGGACGAGGCGCACAACCTGGTGGAACGGGCCCGCTCGATGTACAGCGCGAGCCTCGACCAATACCACCTCAAGACCCTGCGCGACGTCGCGCCCGAGCCCTTGAAAAAACCTTTGCAGCGCCTCAACCGTGAGTGGAACGCACTGCACAAGGACCAGATCGCGCCGTACCAGGCTTATGCCGCCCGCCCGGAAAAACTGTTGCAGGCCCTGAGCCTGTGCGCCAGCAGCATGGGCGAGTATTTCAATGAGCATCCCGAATCGCTCAGCGGCGACCTGCAAGCCTTCTATTTCGAGGTGCTGCAATTTGCCAAAGTCGCCGAGCTGTTCAACGAACACTTCATTTTCGACATCAGTAAACGCCAGCTCAGCGGCAAACGCAGCAGCTCAACCCTGTGCCTGCGCAACGTGGTGCCCGCCGAATTCATCCGCCCACGCTTGACCGCTGCCCGCAGCAGCGTGCTGTTTTCCGCGACCCTGAGCCCCCGTCATTACTACGCGGATTTACTCGGTTTGCCGGCGGACACGGCCTGGGTCGATGTAGAGTCGCCGTTCAAGGCCGAGCAATTGCAGGTGCGCATCGTCGATGCGGTCTCCACGCGTTTCGTGCATCGCCACGCCTCGCTGGAGCCTATCGTTGAGCTGATCGCCCGCCAATACACCGGGCAGCCTGGCAACTACCTGGCGTTCTTCTCAAGCTTCGATTACCTGCAGCAGGTGGCGCAGTTGCTGGCGGAGCGACACCCGCAGATCACACTCTGGCAACAGTCACGCGGCATGGCCGAGGCCGAGCGCCAGGCGTTCCTCGACCAATTCACCGAACACAGCCAGGGTGTCGGCTTTGCCGTGCTCGGCGGCGCCTTTGGTGAAGGCATCGACCTGCCCGGCGCCCGTTTGATCGGCGCCTTCATCGCCACCCTCGGGTTGCCCCAACTCAACCCGGTCAATGAACAGATGAAACTGCGCATGGGCGCGATCTTCGGTTCAGGCTACGACTACACCTACCTGTACCCCGGCCTTCAGAAAGTGGTGCAGGCAGCGGGGAGGGTCATCCGCAGCCAGCAGGACCGTGGCGTGGTGATGTTGATCGATGACCGCTTCGGCGAAGCGCGGGTACGGCAGTTGTTGCCGCGTTGGTGGGCGGTTGCATGAGGCATTCCCGTGATCAATGATGCTGGTGGCGTTGAAAACAATGCCGCACGCTGGGAAAAATCTCGAAAAGGCCATGCCAATGAGCGAGCAACTCATCTGCGTCAACGGTATTGAGTTAAGCGTCCACATCGCCGGTCCCGAAGACGGCAGGCCGATCTGGCTGCTTCACGGCTTCCCGGAGTGCTGGCACTCCTGGCGCGAGCAGATTCCCGCGCTGGCGGCTGCGGGCTATCGGGTGTTTGCCCCTGAAATGCGCGGCTACGGCCAATCAGGTTCGCCGGCCGAGGTCGCCGATTATGATCTGCTGACGCTGTGTAGCGATATCCAGCAGGCCATGGACCATTTTGGCCATGCGCAGGTGGTCATGGTCGGCCATGACTGGGGCGCGGTCGTGGCCTGGCACCTGGCGTTGCTCGAACCTGAACGGATCACGCGCTTGATCACGCTGTCGGTGCCGTTTGCCGGGCGCGCACGGCGGCCGGTGATTGAAATCATGCGCGAGCTGTACGCCGACCGCTTCAACTACATCCTGTATTTCCAGGAACCGGGCGTCGCCGAGCAGGAGTTGAACGCCGATATCGAGCGTACCTTGCGCCTGTTCATGCAGGATCAGGATGTGTTTCTGCAAAGCAAACCTGCGAATGCCAGGTTGCTTGAGGGTGTTCCGGCACCCGGCGCCTTGCCGCACTGGTGTTCCCAGGCGGATCTGGACGTCTACGTGCACACCTTCGCCGAGCATGGGTTTCGCGGCCCGTTGAACTGGTACCGCAACTTCGAACGCAACTGGCAACGCACCGAAAGCTTGGCCGGCAAGCAGGTGCTGCAACCCACGCTGTTCCTGATCGGCGACCGCGACCCGGTCGGGGTCTTCGAGGCCCACACGCTCAAGCGCATGCCTGAGTCAGTGCCTCACCTTGAGCAGCATGTGCTGCTCAATTGTGGCCACTGGATCCAGAACGAGCAAGGGCAGCAGGTCAACGCACTGATGCTCGGGTTTCTAGGGAAAGCGGGGGCTGCTTAGACCACTTCCAGGTATGAGCTGTGTATCGCCCGTGCCAGCTCGCGCACGGTGTCGATGAATTCCGTGAGACGGCTATGCAAACCATCCTCCAGAATCTCATCAATCCCGGTATACCTGAGCCGCGCCTCGAACTCCGCCGCCAACCGCTGCGCCGTGCGCCCATAACTGCCGGGCAGATCCGCCAGGATATGGCTCAATTCCTCGATACACGCATGCAACGAACGCGGCACATCACTGCGCAGCAACAGCAGCTCCGACACCGACCGCGCATTCAATGCATTCGGGTACAGCTCGGTATACGCCTCAAACGACGACAATGCGCGGAGCAGGGCGCTCCACTGGTAATAACCGCGTGCCGACAAGTCGCTGACTTCTTCCGACTCTTCGCCAAACATCTCGTAACGCGCATCCAGCAGACGCAGGGTGTTGTCCGCGCGCTCGACAAAAGTGCCCAAGCGGATGAACCGATAGGCGTCGTTGCGCATGATTGTCCCGGAGGTCGCCCCACGGAACAGGTGTGAACGCTGCTTGACCCAGTCACAAAAGTGGCTGATGCCATGCCGCGCCAGGCCGCCGGCGGCGATGCTGCGCATTTCCAGCCAGGTGGCGTTGAGGTTTTCCCACATGTCGGCGGTGATGCGCCCGCGTACCGCGTGGGCATTGCCACGTGCAGCGCGCAGGCAGTTGTAGATGCTGGCGGGGTTTTCTTCGTCGAGGGCGAAAAAATGCAGCATGCGTTCGGCGTCCAGCTGTTTATGACGCTCAAGGTAGCTGTCCAGGGTGCCGCTGCTGAGCAACGACATGGCCAGTTCATCCAGGCCATCGCTGCGCCCGGCCTGGGGCATCAACGACAGCGAGTAACTGACTTCCAGCATGCGCGCCAGGTTCTCGGCACGCTCCAGGTAACGGGACATCCAGTACAGATCTGCGGCGGTTCTACTCAACATACTCAGCCCTCCACCACCCAGGTGTCCTTGGTTCCGCCGCCTTGCGACGAGTTGACGATCAACGAGCCTTCCTTCAGCGCCACGCGGGTGAGACCGCCGGGCACCAGGCGGGTTTCCTTGCCCGAGAGCACAAACGGCCGCAGGTCGATATGCCGTGGGGCGATGCCATTTTCGACAAAGGTCGGGCAGGTGGACAGGCTCAAGGTCGGTTGGGCGATGTAGGCGTGAGGACGGGCCTTGATGCGCTGGCGGAAGTCCTCGATCTCGGCGGCGGTGGAGGCCGGGCCGACCAGCATGCCGTAGCCGCCGGAGCCCTGGGTTTCCTTGACCACCAGTTCCGGCAGGTGGGCCAGGACGTGAGACAGCTCATCGGGTTTGCGGCACTGGAAAGTGGGGACGTTCTGTAGCACCGGTTCTTCATCCAGGTAGAAACGGATCATTTCCGGCACATAGGGGTAGATCGACTTGTCGTCGGCCACGCCGGTGCCGATGGCATTGGCCAGCACCACATTGCCCGCGCAATAGGCGGCGACCAGGCCGGGCACGCCGAGCATCGATTCGGGGTTGAAGGCCTTAGGGTCGAGGAAGGCGTCGTCGATACGCCGGTAAATCACGTCCACCGGCTTGGGGCCGTCGGTGGTGCGCATGAACACCTTGAGGTCGTGCACGAACAGGTCGGCGCCTTCCACCAGCTCCACGCCCATCTCCCGTGCCAGGAACGCATGCTCGAAGAACGCGCTGTTAAAGCGCCCCGGCGTCAGCACCACCACATTGGGGTTGTCCAGGCGGCTTGAGCTTTTAAGGGTCTTGAGCAGCAGGTTGGGGTAGTGGTCCACCGGCGCAATGCGCTGTTTGGCAAACACCTCGGGGAACAGGCGCATCATCATCTTACGGTCTTCGAGCATGTAGCTGACGCCGCTGGGGGTGCGCAGGTTGTCTTCAAGCACGTAGTAGGTGCCGTCGCCGTCGCGCACCAGGTCCACCCCGGAGATATGCGAGTAGATGTCGCGGTGCAGGTCCAGGCCGACCATCGCCTTCTGGTAGCCCTCGTTGCCCAGCACCTGCTCCGCCGGAATGATCCCGGCCTTGATGATGCGCTGGTCGTGGTAGATGTCGGCGAGGAACATGTTCAGCGCATTGACGCGCTGGATGCAGCCGCGTTCGATCACGCTCCATTCACTGGCGGGGATGCTGCGCGGGATGATGTCGAAGGGGATCAGGCGCTCGGTGTCTTGTTCGTCGCCATACAGGGTGAAGGTGATCCCGGCGCGGTGAAACAGCAAATCGGCTTCACGGCGACGCTGGGCCAGCAGTTCCGGCGGCGTATTCGCCAGCCAGCGGGAGAAATCCTGATAGTGCGCGCGGCACGCGCCGTTCGCGTCATTCATTTCATCGAAGAAAGATAGAGCCATTCCAGTACCTTGTCAGTGCCGAGGAGAGCTTGGGTGGCACTGCCGCTTAAAAAACCGCATATTTTTATGAGCCCGTGGCCGATGGTGCCAATGGGCCTGGTCCTTACTTTCTTGTGGGGTCGGCTCTGGGTCGGGGGGTAACGAATGCTCCTTTATTCGGGCAGATGAATGGTTTAAGCAATGCCTGTGCCGAAACGCCCAAATTCTGCGTAGTGAGCGGGCTTGCCCCGCGCTGGAGTGCGTAGCGCTCCTGTTTGTTGGGGGCCACTACGCTGCCCAGCGCGGGGCAAGCCCGCTCACTACAAGAGCCCTGTCTTCCATGGGGCACGCAGTGCTCCGGATTGGTGCGCGAACAAACTTGAACTTCACCCACCCCCGATTCTTCTAATAGGACTCGAACCTGTGTGGAGCACTGTCGTGCCCAGAATCATTCCTTCTCCCAATACGCCGGAAGCGGCGCTGGCCGACCACAGCGAACACAACGCGAAAATCTTCGGCTCACCCAAGGACCGCCTCGATTTCTACCGGCGCGAAATCCAGTACGAAACCACCATTTTGGCCAACCGCACCGACGCCTACCTCACCGCGCAGTCGTTCCTGGTCATCGCCTTTGTGTCCGGCATGGGCAACCTCAACCCGGAGTGGGGCAAGCTGTTCACCCTGGTGGTGCCGGTGTTCCTGGTCGCGCTGGGCATTCTCAGCTCCCTTAACGCCTGGCCAGGCATTCGTGCCGCGTACGAGATCATCGACCACTGGCACTACAAGCAAAGCGAACTGCTGCGCAGCGAGCCGGTGATGGGCTTGGCCTACGATGAGTCGCCGCTGTTTTCCGAAATGGAGTCGTCCCACAAGGGCTATCGCAAGTCGTTGCTGTTCTCCATGCGTGCGCCCTGGCTGTTCATGGTGTTCTGGCTGGTGCTGGGGATTTATGCGTTCTATATCCAGGTCGACAATCCGATCCGGTGAGCAATCGGACGGAACTTCGCCGGTCGGCGCAGCGCCTTACCTTCAGGCCCTGCTGATTTCCCTCCGGCCTACCAAGAGGTGACCCATGAGCACGAATAAAGACCCCCAAACCGATAACCGTAACGACCCGGCCATCGACGGCGGCGAACCGGCGCCGGGGACCGCTGCCGACGCGCCCAAGGACCCGGTTCCGGCCAAAGACCCCAAAGCCAAGGAAAACGACTACAGTCCAGACTTCAAGCCCGAGCGCGAGCCCAAGCCTGAAACCGATGCTGATATCGACACCCAAGGCGGTTAGAGGAGACGGTCATGTCAAAAGAACTCGACGAAGAACTCAACGATCCGGGCAATGAAGACCCGGGTTCGTTGATGGACGATGCAGAAGTGCCGCTCAACGATCTGGATGAAGCGGCAGATGTGGGCAATAGCGAGGATCAAGACTGAGCTTTCACCTGGGCACGTCGTTCATACCACGCCAGCATCGGCTGGGTACTCAGGCCATGAACGACGATGCTCAAGGCGATGACGGACAGGGTCAGGTTCACGGCCACCGCGCTGCTGGTGCCGATCAACCCATGATTGAGCGCGTAGAACAGGTAGTAAATGCTGCCGATCCCACGAATCCCGAACCAGCCCATCAGGCCGCGCTGCCTGAGGTCGACTAGACGCCCCCAGGGCATCGCCAGCACGCCTATCGGGCGAATCACACAGAATAACAACGCCGCCACCGGCAACGCGCGCCAATCCCAATGGCTCACCAGCACGATCCCCAACACCGTCACAAGGAACACCTCCATCGAACGCTCCACCAGGCTGCCGAATGAAAGCATGTCGCCCATCATCACGCCGGCGGCGATCTGGGTATCTTTCAATTCGCTGACGTCGCCCTGCAGCGCGTGCTCGGGCTCGACTTCCAGGTGACCCACCACCGGCAGCGCAAGGTGCTCCGAGGGTGTCTGCGAACTGCCGGTAGAGCGAAATTCCGCCTGGCGCAGACCAAGCCCTGCCGCGAACACCGACAGGAAGCCATAACCGCCCACCGCTTCGGCCACTACGTAGGCCAGCGCGATCAAGGCGAGCGTCAGGTAGTCATTGGGCGAGAGCGTGCTGTCACTGTGGGTGATGCGCAACCACAGCGTCACCCGGCCAATGCCGCGGCCCATCCAATAGCCGATCAACAACCCGACCGGTACCGCCCAAACCAGGTTCTTCAGCACCCAACCGCCCAGCCAGTCACCGTCAAACCCGCCGTGCTGCATGAACAGCAGGGCGAAGATCACAAACGGGAAGGCGGTGCCGTCGTTCAAGCCTGCTTCACCGGACAGCCCGTAGCGCAGCGCGTCATAATCCTGGGCGTTATTGACCTGCACCAGTCCCGCCAGCACCGGATCGGTCGGTGCCAGGATCGCCCCCACCAGCAGCGACACGCCCCACGACATTGCAAACAGGTAGTGCAGCGCCAGGCAGAGGCCGAGGATGGTCAGCAGCATCACCGGCCCGGCCATGCCAAATGCGATGCGCCAGAGCCGGTGTTTGAGCGGCAGACGCAGCTTTAAACCGCTGACGAATAGTGAAAACAGCACCGCGACTTCGGTCAGGTGCTCCATCCAGCGCGCGGAATGCTTGATATCCAGGTGCAACAGGTCGACGCCCAGCGGGCCGATCCCTACGCCCAAGAGCAGGCACACCGCCGAAGTCGTGACCGGCATCCAGCGCAGGTAAGAGGAGGTGAGGGCAAGCGTGAGCAATACGGCGCCCAGTACGGCCATCCATAGAATAAAAGTCATCGGACATCTACCGGGCCGTGGTCTGTCCGGGTTTGAGACTAAGCGTCGCGTACAGGTTCAATGTGATTGCGCACACGCCGAGATTTCACAGACCCTCTACGCGTTCCAGCAACAGGCGCTCCAAGGTTTCCACCGGCAACGGCCGGCTGAACAGATACCCCTGGATCTGATCGCAGCCGGCCTCTTTCAAAAACGCCAACTGCGCCTGGGTTTCCACGCCTTCGGCCACCACCCGCAGGTTGAGACTGTGGGCCAGTTCAATGATGGTGCGGGTGATCGCCGCATCCTGCGGGTTGCTGGTGACTTCGCGGATAAACGCGATGTCGATCTTCAGCGTGTCGATGGGAAACCGCCGCAGGTACGCCAGGCTCGAGTAGCCGGTGCCGAAGTCGTCGATGGAGATTTTCACGCCCATGGTGTGCAAGCGTTGCAGGCTGGCGATGGTGTGCTGGGTGTTTTCCATCAACGACCCTTCCGTCAGTTCGACTTCCAGCCAGTGCGGCTCGACCTGGTGTTGCTTGAGCAGGCGCGCGATATCGGCAATCAGGTCGCCTTCGATCAATTGATGACCGGAAACGTTGACCGACACCTCCACCGGGCCAATCGGCCCTTGTTGCCACTCGGCGATCTGTCGGCACACCTGTTCGATCACCCAGCGCCCCACGGGCACGATCAATCCCAGGCTTTCCAGGATGGGCACGAACACGGCCGGCGACACGGCGCCATAGTCCGGCCGTTCCCAGCGCAGCAACGCCTCGAGGGCGCACAGGCGGCCGCTGGCGACCTCGACCTTGGGCTGGTAATGCAGGGTGAATTCATCGTGTTCGACGGCCTGGCGCAAGGCACTTTCCAAGTCCTGCCGGGCCAGGTCATGCACGTTCATGCCGGTAGGGCGTTGCGCCAGCTCGCGCGAATGGCTCACCCAGTCGCCGCGCGTCTTGAGCCGCAACAGGTTACGTACCCGCAACCAGAGTTCGACACGCTCCACGGGCTTGGTGATGAATTCCTCGGCGCCGGCCTCCAGTCCGTTGACCCGGGCACTCGGTTCGCTGAGGGCCGACAACATGATGATCGGAATGCCTGCCGTGGTTTCATCACCTTTCAACTGGCTGGCGACTTCGTAGCCGTCCATGCCTGGCATCATGATGTCCAGCAGGATCAGGTCCGGTGGCTGTTGCGCCACCAATTGCAGGGCTTCTTCTCCGCTGCCCGCCGTGAGGGTCTGGTAGCCCTCGTGTTGCAGCAAGGTTTCCAGGAGCTTGCGAACCTGAGGTTCATCATCAACGATCAACAGCGTCGCGGGTTGGCTGGCCATGGAGAGGACTCATATGAGGGGTTTTGTGTGCTGTTGCAGCAAGGTGTCGATCACCTGGTACAGCTCTTTGTAACGCAGCGGCTTGATGATGTAGGCGTCACAACCGGCCAGCCGGGTTTTTTCACGGTCTTCTTTCATCGCCATGGCCGTCAGGGCGATCACCGGGATGTGTGCGGTAAGCGGGTCACGCTTGAGCAGCGCGGTGGCGGCCAGGCCGTCCATGCCCGGCAACTGGATGTCCATCAGGATCAGCGCCGGTTGCTGTTCGCGGGCCAGGGTCAGGCCGGTTTCGGCATCGGGCGCCCACAGCACGGTGTGACCTGCATTCACGAGCAATAAGCGCGCCAGGCGCATATTGGCCTCATTGTCTTCAACGATCAGGATATTGGCCATGCAGCCTCCGCAGCGCGGTGCAGCGGCAGCCAGGCCACAAAGCGTGCGCCACAGCCTGCGCGGCTGGCCACGGCGACGCTGCCGCCATGCAGGTCCGTCAATTGCTTGACCATCGCCAGCCCCAGGCCGGTGCCTTCGAATTTGCGCGCCAGGCTACTGTCGATCTGGCTGAATGCCTTGAACAACTTGCCCATGTCGTCCTCGGCAATCCCGATGCCTGTGTCGCTGACGCTCAACTCGAGGAACTGTTGGTGGGGGCTATCGGGCAAGGCAAAGTTGTACACCGGCCATTCGCCTGGAATCTGCCCGACTTGCTCGCGGGGCACCTGGCGCACCGTCAGGGTCACTGAGCTGCCGTGCTCGCTGAACTTTACGGCGTTGGCCAGCAGGTTGTAGACGATCTGTTTGGTCTTGCGCAGGTCCAGCGCCAGGCAGCCGAGGTCTTCGGGGCTTTCGAGTTTCAACTGGATGCGTTGCAGCGCGGCTTTTTCCCGCACGATCAACAGGCTGTTGGCCAATAACCCCGCCAGCTCCACGGCTTCCAGCTCCAGTTCCATCATCCCGGCCTCGACCTTGGACAGGTCGAGGATGTCATTGATCAGCGACAGCAGGTGCTGGCCGCTGGTGAAAATGTCGCCGATGTATTCGCGTTGGGTGTCGCTCATTTCGCCGACCAGGCCATCCTTGAGCGCTTCGGAAAAGCCGATCACCGCATTCAACGGCGTGCGCAGTTCATGGGACATGGTGGCGAGGAACTCGGACTTCATATGGCTGGCATGTTCCAGCTCCAGGTTCTTCTCTTCCAGCGCCCGTTCGAAGCCTTTGCGCTCGGCTTCTTCCTGCTTGCGCGCGGTGTTGTCGGTGCCGATCAAGAGGTAGCCGATGATGGTGTCGTAGCGGTTGCGCAGGGCGGTCACCGAGACCATGGCCGACAGGCGACTGCCGTCCTTGCGGATATAGGTCAGCTCATAGATGTCTTCGATGCCACGCGAGGCCTTGAACACCAGCGCTTCGAAACCCGGCGTGATCGGTGTGTCCAGCTCAAGGCTGAGGGCGGCGGCGCGGGTGATCAGTTCGACGGGGTCGGAGATGTCGGCAGGGGTGATGCGGTTGACCACATCGGCGGCGGCATAGCCGAGCATGCGTTCGGCGCCGACGTTGAAGATCTGGATGACGCCTTTCTCGTCGGTGGCGATGCTGGAAAAGTACGCGCTGTTGAAGATCGCGTCCTGCAGGGCGCCGGTCTTGAGCAGGGTTTTCTGCCGTTTGAACTCGACGATTTTTTCGGCCCGCGATTGGGGTTCGGGCGAGGTGCCAAGAGCTGGTTTGTCCACTGCGTTGTTGTCCGTGCAGATAAGGCCCGGACGCGTCGTTGACACGGCCGCAGAGCATACTCACAGAAAATCGCAGCAACGCGATGAGGAGGAGATGAGGTCCTTGGACGATAGCAGATACCGCACCCCGCGCGGTACGAATACACTCAAACGGATGTATGCTGACAACGGGGTCGGGGCGCCCGTTCAGTGCTGTTCATCACGTCACGCTACTGGCGACCTGGGTACTCTTACCCAAATAAATGGCGCTATGGAACCCTGAGGCACGGTTCAGCTCGCGGAGCGGGGCATTGGCTGTCGCGTCGACGGCATGCATTCGTTTGAATGCATTGGCGCGCGCTGTCGTCCTCAAGTGACACATCAACGTGCCCCCCACAGTCGGTCATGACTGCGGGATTTCCAGCGTTGCTCTCAGCCCTCCGGCCGCCAGGTTTTCCAGGCGCACCTGGCCGCCGAGGCGCTGGGCAATGGTGTGTACGATGGTCAGGCCCAGGCCGGCGCCTTCGGCGTTGCCCCGGCTGTAAAACAGCTCGAAGAGGCGGTCACGCTCACTTTCTTCAATGCCGGGCCCTTGGTCATCCACGGTCAGCACGAAACGCTGGGGGACCTGGCACAACCTCACCGTAATGACCCCGTGTTCAGGAGAGAAATTCGCGGCATTGGTCACCAGGTTGGTCAGGGCGATGTTGATTACGCCGGCATCGGTCGTCACGCGGTACGGCGCATCGTCCACGTCGAACACCAGCTCAAGGCCTTTGCTCAGCAGCCAGGGTGTCAGCTGGATCAGCGTTTCACGCACTGTCGTTGCCAGGTCGATGGTTTGTACGGATGGCTGTGTGGCGCTGGGTTCAAGGCGCGCCATGGTCAGCAATTGGTTGACCAGGCGGGTGGTGCGGTCGACGCCGGTGATCAGAAAAGCCAGGGACTCGCGGCGTTCGGTGTCTGTGCCGGCTTCCAGCAGGTTTTGCGCGTGCACCCGCAATACCGCCAGGGGCGTACGCATTTCGTGGGCGGCGTCGGCGATAAAGCGGCGTTCACGGCCGAGCATCTCTTGGATCTGCGCCAGCATGCGGTTCAATGCCGCCTGCATGGGCTCCAGCTCCGTGGGCAAGGGGGTCAGTTGCATCGGTTCCAGTGAGCCAGAGTGCCGCGCACGCAACGTGGCAGCCATATCGGCCAGCGGCTTGAGCCCCCAACCAATGGCCAGCCAGACCATCGCGGCCAGGATCAGGCTACCCAACACATTGGGCCACAGGGTATGCCGCACGATGCGTTGCACCAGGTCGGACCGTACATCGTCGCGTTCGCCCACCCAGATGCGCAGGCCATTGTCCTTGTCCTTGAGCACGAAGCCGCGCCATTGCCGACCATTGAGGTCGTTGATGTTGCTGTACCCCGGCTGTGCGGGGGGCTTCGAGAAGGAAGGGGCACTGGCGGTAAACACCAGCAGCTCGTCCTGCGGGTTCCACACCTGAAAGGCGATTTTACTTTCATAAGGGTGCCCATCCACCTTGGGCATGGCTTCGCCCAAGGCTTTATTGAAGGCGCGATACAGGTCTGCCTGGTCTTTGCTGGCCAGCGGCATGCTCATGACGCCTTGGAGCAGCCGCGCGTTTTGCGCCAGTTGTGCGTCGTAGACTTCGGCGATTTCGTGATTGCTGTCATGCAGGTTCAGCACGCTGATCACCAGCAGCCCGGTGAGCAGCAGGCCAATAATAAGGGTCAGGGTTCGTCGCCGAATCGAAGTCATCGGCGCTCCTCGACCAGATAGCCCACACCTCGGACGGTGCGAATCAGTTCGCTGGAGAACTTCTTACGCAGGTGATGGATGTGCACCTCCAGGGTGTTGCTTTCGGCTTCTTCGTTCCAGCCGTAGAGCAATTGCATCAACTGGTCACGGGTCATGACGCGGCCGGGCGGCGATAGCAGTTCGTGCAGCAGCTGATATTCCTTGGGGGTGAGAAGCACGGGGACACCGTGATAACTGACCTGCTGCGTGCTCGGGTCCAGGCAGATACCCGCGTGCTCGATTACCACCCGGGCACGCCCGGCACTGCGGCGCAACAAGGCGCGCAGACGCGCCTTGAGTTCAGCCAGGTCGAACGGTTTGACCAGGTAGTCATCGGCGCCGGCATCGAGCCCGGCGATGCGGTCTTCGGTGGCGTCGCGCGCCGTGAGGATCAGCACCGGCACGGTTGCGCCACTGTCGCGCAGGCGACGCAGCACTTCCAGTCCGTCCATGCGTGGCAGGCCAAGGTCAAGCACCACGGCGTCAAAAGTTTCGCTGAGCAGGGCATGCAAGGCACTGCTGCCGTCTTGCAGCCAGTCGACGGTATACCCCTCACGCGCCAGTGCCTGGTGAATGCCTCCCCCCAATGCGTCGTCATCCTCGATCAGTAATAGGCGCACGCGGACTCCTGGTTAGTTGAGTTTTTTATGGATGTCGGCCAGCAGGCTTTCGATCTCTTTGCGCCGCCCGGCATCGGCGGTTTCCCGACCGGGTCGTGGCGCGGCCAGCAGGGCTTTTTGCAAAGCCTCACGCGCTTCGTCATAACGTTTTTGCCGGTACAGGTGGTCTCCCCAAAAGTACAGACTATCAATGCCCGCCGGGTTGAGTTGCAAGGCCTGTTTCAGTAACTGTTGCGCCTTGTCCGCATCGCCGAAGCCGATCGGCCAGCCGGGTACGCGGTCGTACAACGCCGCCAGGCTGGTGTAGGCCGAGCCTTGCAGTGCCTTCGGATCCAGGGCGAGGGCTGTTTCCAGATCAACCTTGGCCCGCTTGACCTTGCTCAACGCACCGAGCCCGCCTTGGGCACCGGCCCAACTGCTGGTGACAATCCCCGACCAGATCCACGCCTCGGCGGTCTGCGGGCGGGCCTGGGTGAAAGCCGTCGTCTGGGCGGCCAGTTGTTCGAACGCTTGGGTACGTTGTTCCTCCGGCAGGTTGTATTGGATCTGTGCCCAGCGTGCCTGGATATCGTTCAGGCGCTGCTGGTCGGCGGTGTCCAGCGCCCAGGTGAAGGGGCTCAAGGCACAGAGCAGCAGCGCGGTAAGCAGTCGTTTCATGGTTTCAGGTCCTTTTTCACGGGTTTATCGATCAAGCGACGTACCAGCGGCAGCTGTTTACGCAACCCTCGGTCGACCAGGTTCGGCCACAGGCTGTTGAGACGCACAAAGAAGCGCTCCGGCCAGCCCAGGTACAGGTCGCGGCGTTCGTTGGCAATCGCCTGGATGACCGCGTGCGCCACCGTGTTCGGGTCGTCGACATTGGCCTTGAGCGCATCGTTCAAGGCCTGCGCCGCCGGGCTGTTCATCGGGGTCCGGGTCGCACGTGGCGCCACGTACAGCACGCCGACACGGGTGTCGGCCAGTTCCCGGCGCAAGGCTTCGGAAAACCCGCGCAAGGCGAACTTGGTGGCGCAGTAGGTGGCGTAGCCGGGGTAACCGATGGAGCCATAGGTTGAGCCGACATTCACGACCATGGCGCTCGGCGCTTGCTTGAGCAGCGGCAGCAGCAGCTTGGTCAGGCAGATGGGCGCGGTAATGTTGAGTGCCAGCATGCCGTTGATGTCGTTGTCGTCCAGCTGTTCCAGCATGGCAAAGTGGTTGATACCGGCGGCGTTGATCAGCAGGTTCACCCCCCCGATGGCTTCGGCGGCGGCCAGCACCTTACGGCGGTCAGCGAGGAAGGTCAGGTCGGCACCGACCCAGCACAGCTGCTGGGGGTAGCGCTCAAGCAAGCCCTCCAGCGGTACCCGATGACGGGCCACGGCCAGCACCCGCGCGCCGCTGGCGCACAGGGCGGTGGCAATTGCCAGGCCGATGCCACCGCTGGCGCCGGTCAACACCACGCGCGCATCAGACAGGCGCATCGGAAGCCTCCCCGAGGCGCGGCAGGCTACGGAACATGTCGGTGTAGAGGGCGTATACCACCTTGGATGCGCGGATCACCGCGGCCTGGTCGTCGGGGTCTTCCAGGCTGTTCATCAAGCGTCGGTAGGTTTCCATGTGGCCGATGTCCAGGGCCCCGTGGGAGCTCAAGTAACTGAACGCCGTGTCAGGCAGATGCAAACGCTCACGGATACTGCCGGCCGCATGGGTGGCCAGGGCGATGCTGGTGCCTTCCAGCACATTGACCATGCCGAACAGGCCGACCGGGTTGTCACGGGCGATCAGGTCATAGAGGTAACTGACCATCAGCTCGATGGGCAAGCCAGGGCGCCCGTCACGCACGGCGTCCTGGTCACCGCCACAGGCGGCGATGTCATTGAGCACCCATTGTTCATGGCCATATTCATCCTCGATGTACTCACAGACGGCCTTGCGCAACCACTCCAGGCGCGACGGCAGGCGCGCACCGCAGGCCATCATCAACGGCACGGTATGCCGGACGTGGTAGTAAGCCTGGGTCAGGAACGCGCGATAGCTTTCCAGGCTGACCTTGCCCTCCAGGGCCTCCCGAATAATCGGCAAATTGAACAGTGCCTGGCGTTCCTGTTGGGTGGCTTCTTGAAGCGTGTCGAAAAAATTCACGATGAGGTCTCCTCGTTGAGTCGCGGGGCAAGTTGGGCTTGATACCGGGCGACAATAGCGTCGCGCCGTGGTCGACCATTGGCGGTGAGCAGGCCATTGGTTGCGGTAAAGGGTTCTGCCAGGCGGGTCCAGCGATGTACCTGGGCGTAGTCGGGCAGGCCGACGTTGGCCTGCGCCACGGCGGCGGCCAGTTGGCTGTCGCTGCAGTCGGCGCGATGAGGCCAGAGCAAGGCGTGGTTCTCCGGCAGCGCTTCGCCATAGACGAACGCCTGGGCGATGACGCCGTCCTGGGTCAACTCGGCCTCGACCCAATCGGGGTTGACGTTGCGTCCGTAGCTGGTGACGAATTGATGCTTCTTGCGGCCCTTGAGGTAAAGAAACCCGTCCGCGTCAAAGTCACCGAGATCGCCGGTGGGCCACCATTGTTCGGGCTGACCGGGCTGGCCCAGGTAGCCGAGCAGTGTCGAACCCTTGATCAGCACCTCATCGTCTTCGGCCAAGCGGATTTCAACATGGGGCAACGGCCGCCCGACACTGCCTGGACGCTGCGCCCCGGGGGCGTTCAGGCATACCACAGAGGCACATTCCGAGAGCCCGTAACCTTCGTAGACCGGCATGCCCAGCCGGTGTGCGCGTTGCAGCAAGGCCTTGGACACACGGGCACCGCCGACGGCGGCAAATCGCAGGCCCTGGGGGCTGAATGCCCTTTGCTCGGCGGCGATCACCAGCATCAACAGCAATTGCGGAACCAGGATCAGGCTGTGGGGCTGGCGCGTCGCCAGGCACCCGAGCAACTGTGCGGCGTCCACCGCGCTGGCGCCCTGGATGCCCAGGCTCTTCTGGCTGGGCACACTCAGCGTGGCGCCGGCATATAGCGCCGCGTAGCAGCCGAGGTTTTCCAGCAAAATCGCAATGGGCAACAGCGCCAGGTGATGGCGCGGATCGGTGATGTGGCTCGCCTGATGCAACTCGCGGGCGACCCGAAGCAGGCTGTCGGCGCTCAGGCAGACCCCCTTGGGCGTTCCGGTGGTGCCGGACGTGAAGGTCACCTTGGCGGTGCCCGAAGGCATGGAAGGTCGGCCTTCAAAGGCGCGGCACCAGAAGTCGCCGGATTGACGGTAACCGCCGGCCAGCAATTCTGCCTCCAGGTAAGGCTCGGCGATCACCCGTTCGGCGTGACTCTGTTCAAGGCAGTGGATGCGCTGGGCTGGACTGAAGAACGGCGGGAGAGTCAGGCAAGTCAACCCTTCGAACAACACCGCCAGGTCCCACAGCATCGCGTCCACGCCGTTGTCCAGGGCCAGGGCCACGACCTTGACGCCCTCATCGCGCAGGCGCTCCTGTCGATACGCCACTTCGGCGAACAATGAGGTGTAGTCCATTTTCATTGCGTCACCCCACAGGGCGATGGCGCCATCGTTGCGTTCGGCATGGCCGCGCAGTACGGCGTGGAAGCGACAGGTTTCAGGCGACATGGCTGGTGTCCTCGATCGTGGTAGGCAACCCCAGGCGCGCGAACAGGCCCATGTTGCGCAAATGGACGAATCCGGCGCGGATATTGCCGACATGCACCCAAGGTTGGCTTTCGTAGTAACTGCCCCAGTGGTGGCGGTCATCGCCCAGGCGCTGCGGGTCGGCCGCGCAGAGGGTGACGGGCTTTAAGCCGAGGCGGTGGAAGCTGTTGACCAGGCCGATATTGCCGGTGAACGCCACCCACTCCAGGCCCCCCATGGCGAGCAGCCAGGTAATGGCGATGATGCTCAGGCGCGCACTGCCGGTATCGCTGGCCGCGAGGTTGCCGACTTCGGCAATGGCGCTGCGCTCTACCGGGTGTTCGGCGGCGGCGCTGATCAGCGGCTCGACCGCATGGTCCAGATAACGCTCCAGGAACAACGGCTCTGCGCTCGCCAGGCGTACGCCGGCGACGGCGCACAGGTCACCGTTGGCCTGGCTGACGCCGAATAGCTGCGGCATGAAATGGCGGATATCGGCCCCGTGGGCGATGCGAAAACGCTGTTGGATAAACGCTTCGAAGTCAGGGCGCTGAGGGTCTTGGGGCAGGGCGCGAGCCAGGCGCAACGGTGTGCTGTCGGCCTGACCAAACAGCAGCGGTAATGGCGTGTTCCAATCGATATCGGGCATTGGCGTTACGCCTCCCCAGTGAAGTTGGGAGGAGTATCAAAGGCATTTCTTAACGAAGTCTGAAGGTGGCGAAAATGTGGCGAAAATGACCGTTCTATCGATCTTCAGATTGCCTTAAGACTTGTAGGGCAGGGTGGCGCCGACTCTTCCCGGCCACGTAAGGCCGCCCTCCTGCACAAGGTGTGTTTCCCATGAGCTACCCCCTGATCACGCAACGCTACGCAAGGCTATCGATGACCCTGCACTGGTTGATGCTGGCGCTGTTCGTCGGCGTCTATGGCTGCATTGAAATCAAAGGCCTGCTGCCTCGCGGCCATGCGCTCAAGGGCGTGTTCCTGGGCGGCCACGCACTGTTCGGCATCGGGATTTTCCTGCTGGTCTGGCTGCGCCTATGGGCGCGCCTGGCGCCGCGGCCACCGATTGTGCCGCGCCCACCTGCCTGGCAGACGGGCGTATCGCACTTGATGCACATGGCGTTGTACGGCCTGATGATCGTTACGCCGCTACTGGCCTGGTTGATGCTCAACGCCGCCGGCAAACCGCTGCCTTATCTGGAGTTTCCGTTGCCCTCGCTGGTGGCGCCTGACCCGGATCTGGCCAAGCAGTTCAAACACTGGCATGAGTGGCTGGGCAGTACCGGTTACTGGTTGATCGGCCTGCACGCGGCAGCGGGGCTGTTCCACCATTATTGGGTACGGGACAACACCTTGCTGCGCATGTTGCCAAAACGTTAGAAATGCCGAAATAGCCAAAAAAGCGCTTGATGAAACGATTCATCTTGCGACAAACGGCGCAAGCAAGCGCTTGCGTAAGCAAATGTATCTGATTAGAGTCGGTGGCAATCGGCTCTGATCCAAGGAGCGCGAATACAAAAATAATAAAATCCAGGAGCTCATAGATGAGCCTTGAACCCTTGCTTGAGATGCAGGGCATCAGCAAAACCTTCAACGGTTTGCGCGTGCTCAAGAATGTCGGCCTGAAGGTCTACCCCGGCGAAATCCACGCCTTGATGGGGGAGAACGGCGCCGGCAAGTCCACCCTGATGAAAATCCTCTCCGGTGCCTACCAAGCCGACCCTGGCGGTGAAATCCGCATTGGCGGTCAAGCCATTCCCACCTTCGACCCTGCCACCGCCAAAGCCCTCGGCATCGCCGTGATCTACCAGGAACTGAGCCTGTGCCCCAACCTGAGCGTGGCCGAGAACATCTACCTGGGCCGCGAACTCCGGCGCGGTTGGACCATCGACCGCAAGGGCATGGAGGCCGGTTGCATCGAAGTGCTGCAACGCCTGGGCGCGGAGTTCACCCCGGCAACGCGGGTCAGCAGCCTGTCGATCGCCGAACGCCAACTGGTGGAAATCGCCCGCGCCTTGCACGCCCACGCCAAGATCCTGGTCATGGACGAACCCACCACGCCGTTGTCTTCCCGTGAGACCGACCGCCTGTTCGCGCTGATCAAACAGCTGCGCAGCCAGGGGTTGGCGATCATCTATATCAGCCACCGCATGGCCGAGATCTATGAGTTGTCGGACCGTGTGTCGGTGCTGCGCGACGGCCAATACATCGGCGAACTGACCCGCGAGGCGCTGTCGGCCGAAGTGCTGGTGAAAATGATGGTGGGTCGTGACCTGTCCGGCTTCTACAAGAAGGAACACGCGGCGTACAACCCCGGCAACGTGGTGATGCGTGTGCGCGACATGGCCGACGGTAAGCGTGTGCGCAACTGCAGTTTCGACCTGCATGCCGGGGAAGTGCTGGGCATTGCCGGCCTGGTCGGGGCAGGGCGCACCGAGCTGGCGCGCCTGATCTTCGCCGCCGACCCGCGCACCTCCGGCACGCTGGAAGTGGTCGGCAAGACCGTCACGCAACTGCGCACCCCGGCGGATGCCATTCGCGCAGGCGTCGTTTACCTCACCGAAGACCGCAAGGCCCAGGGCCTGTTCCTGGACATGAGCGTGGCCGACAACATCAACGTCTGCGCCTGCGTGCCGGATGCCCATGCCGGCGTACTGGATCGCGGGCATGCCGCGCAGCGCGCCACGGACGCGATCAAGTCTCTGTCGATCCGCGTGGCGTCGGGCAAGGTCAATGTCGGCGCCTTGTCCGGCGGCAATCAACAGAAGGTGCTGCTGGCGCGACTGCTGGAGGTCAAGCCGCATGTGCTGATCCTCGACGAGCCCACGCGCGGCGTGGACATCGGCTCCAAGTCCGAAATCTACCGCATCATCAATCAACTGGCCCAGGCCGGCGTTGGCATCGTGGTGATCTCCAGCGAACTGCCGGAAATCATCGGCACCTGCGACCGCGTGCTGATCATGCGCGAAGGCCAGTTGGTGGCTGAAGTCGGCGGCGCGTCAGGCCAGGTTATTTCCCAGGAACGTATTATTGACCTCGCCACCGGTGGCGATCAGGTGGTAGCCAATGGCTGAATTGAATGTTGCAACAATCGGTAAGGCTGAGCGCGCACGCGAACTGATGCGCACGGTGGGCATGTTGCCGGTGCTGATCCTGTTGCTGGTGGGCTTTGCCTTGGCCAGTGAGAACTTCCTGACGGTGCAGAACCTGTCGATCATTACCCAGCAAGCCTCGGTGAACGTGGTGCTGGCGGCGGGCATGACCTTTGTGATCCTCACGGCGGGGATCGATCTGTCGGTGGGCGCGATCCTGGCGGCGTCGGCTGTGGTGGCGTTGCAAGCGTCAATGTCGCCGCAGTTCGGCATGTTCGGGATCGCCGCCGGTATCGGCTTCGGGCTGCTACTCGGGTTGGTCAACGGCGGGTTGATCGCCTTCATGCGCCTGCCGCCGTTTATCGTCACCCTCGGTGCGTTGACCGCCATGCGCGGCCTGGCTCGCCTGCTGGCGGACGACAAGACCGTCTTCAACCCGGACCTGCCGTTTGCCTTTATCGGCAATGATTCGATCCTCGGTGTGCCCTGGCTGGTGGTGATCGCCGTGGCGGTGGTGGCGCTGTCGTGGTTCATCCTGCGCCGCACGGTGATGGGCGTGCAGATTTATTCGGTGGGCGGTAACCCCGAAGCGGCGCGGTTGTCGGGGATCAAGGTGTGGAAGGTGCTGCTGTTTGTCTACGCCATGTCCGGCGCGTTGGCCGGGCTGGGCGCGGTGATGAGCGCGTCGCGCCTGTTCGCCGCCAACGGCCTGCAACTGGGGCAATCCTATGAGCTGGATGCGATCGCCGCGGTGATCCTCGGCGGCACCAGCTTTACCGGCGGCGTCGGCACCATCGGCGGCACGCTGATCGGTGCCCTGATTATCGCGGTACTCACCAACGGTTTGGTGCTGCTGGGCGTCTCGGACATCTGGCAGTACATCATCAAGGGCATCGTGATCATTGGCGCCGTGGCGCTGGATCGTTATCGCCAGTCCGGTGCGCGGACCTGATTTCACTCATACAACAATCACAAGAGAGACCCGCATGAACCTTAAACGCATGTTTCCCGTCATTGCCTTGGCTGCCCTGATGTCCCACGTCGTCGAGGCCCGAGAGTTGAAAGCGCTCGGCATCAGCATGGGCTCACTGGGCAACCCGTATTTCGTGACCCTGGCCGACGGCGCGACCGCCAAGGCCAAAGAGTTGAACCCCAACGTCAAGGTCACCTCGGTGTCCGCCGACTATGACCTGAGCAAACAGTTTTCGCAGATCGATAACTTCATCTCCTCCAAGGTCGACCTGATCCTGATCAACGCCGTCGACCCGTCCGCCATGGCCTCGGCGATCAAGAAAGCCCGCGACGCAGGCATCGTCGTGGTCGCCGTGGACGTGGACGCCAAGGGCGTGAACGCCACCGTGCAGACCGACAACGTCGAAGCCGGCAAGCTGGCCTGCCAGTACCTGGTGGACAAGCTGGCCGGCAAGGGCAATGTGATTATCCAGAACGGCCCGCAAGTCACCGCCGTGACTGACCGGGTCAAAGGCTGCAAGTCCGCACTGGCGGCCGCGCCGGAGATCAAAGTGCTGTCCGATGACCAGGACGGCAAGGGTTCCCGCGAAGGCGGGCTGAACGTGATGCAGGGTTATCTCACGCGCTTCCCGAAAATCGACGGACTGTTCGCGATCAACGACCCGCAAGCCATCGGCAGCGACCTGGCGGCCAAGCAGCTCAAGCGCAGCGGCATCATCATCACCTCGGTGGACGGTGCGCCGGATATCGAGAACGCGCTGAAGACCGACACGCAGATCCAGGCATCGGCCAGCCAGGACCCCTGGGCCATGGCGCAAACGGCAGTGAACGTGGGCAATGACATTCTCAACGACAAAGCCCCTGCCGAAGCGATTACCCTGCTCACGCCAAAACTGATTACCCGCGACAACGTCGCTACCTACAGTGGTTGGTCGAGCAAACATTGATCCAGTGAGAGGAACTGCACTGTGGTGACCATGGATGACGTGGCAAGCCGGGCAGGGGTGTCGACGTCGACCGTGTCACACGTGTTGAACGGCACCCGCAAAGTCAGCCCGGCCACGGTGCAGGCGGTGCAGCACGCGATCCAGGCGTTGGGGTACATCCCCAACACCCTGGCGCGCTCGCTGGCCCGCTCCAGTACCAACACCATCGGCGTGGCGATTTCTGCGCTGTCCAACCATTACTTCAGCGAAACCGTGCACGCGATTGAAACCGAGTGCGCCAAGCACGGCTTCATGATGCTGTTTGTCGACACCCACGACGACCCGGAGCAGGAATTGCGGGTGGTCACGGCGCTGCATCATCGACGGGTCGACGGGATTGTGCTGGCGCCGTCAAACGGCTCCAAGGCCCTGGCGTACCTGCGAGCCAACGAGATTCCCGCGGTGCTGGTGGACCGCATGATGAGCGAGCACTTCGACCAGGTCGGGGTGGAGAATGCCCAGCCGACCCAGGCCCTGGTTGAGCACCTGATTGCCCATGGTCACCGTCGGATCGGCTTTATCGCCGGGCGCGAGGGGTTCAGCACCACCGACGAGCGCGTTGCCGGGTATCGGGCTGCGCTGCAGGCGGCAGGGCTGGCGTTTGATCCGCAACTGCTGGTCAACGGTGGCTCCAATACTGAGCCCGCCCGCCAAGCCACGGTGCAACTGCTCGGCTTGGCCGCGCCGCCCACGGCGATCATGGCCGGTAACAACCTGATGACGCTCGGCGCCATGCAGGCCCTGCGTGACGCGCAGATCGACGTGCCGTCACAGATGGCCCTGGTGGGTTTTGATGATTTCGACTGGGCGGATTTTTTCGTGCCGCGCCTGACCTTGATCGCTCAGCCGGTCCAGGCACTCGGCGCCCAGGCGGTAAACCTGCTGTTGCAACGCATGGCGTGTCCCACCGCACCGCCCCACAGCGTGCGCCTGGCGCCGACCTTGCAATGGCGTAATTCATGTGGCTGCGATTGATTGGAAGACCTGCATATGAGCCGTCCTGTTTCCCTCGGCATTGACCTCGGCACCTCGGAACTCAAGGCCATCCTGATGGACCTCGACGGGCAGGTGCTGGCCCACGCCGGCGTGCGCCTGAGTGTGTCGCGGCGCCACAGCGGCTGGTCCGAGCAGGCGCCGGAAGACTGGTGGCAGGCGTGTTTACAGGCGCTGACCGAGTTGCGCGGGCATGCGGCGTTCGCCCACGTGGCCTGTATCGGCCTCTCCGGGCAGATGCACGGCGCGGTATTGCTGGGAGCTGACAACCGCGTGTTGTACCCGGCGATCCTGTGGGATGACTCCCGCGCCATCGCCGAGGCCGAGCAGCTGGGCGCGGCGTTCGCGGACGTGACCGGCAGCTTGCCGATGGCCGGGCTGACCGCGCCGAAACTGCTGTGGCTGCAACAGCATGAGCCAGCGGTGTTCAAGGCCATCGACTGCGTGCTGTCACCCAAGGATTACCTGCGTTTGCGCTTGAGTGGCGAGCGTATCAGCGAAATGTCCGACGCTGCGGGTACGTTGTGGCTGGATGTGGCACGGCGTGAGTGGTTCGTCCCGATGCTGCGGGCAACAGGCCTCACGCTTGAGCAGATGCCCAGGTTGGTGGAAGGCGGTGCCGCCAGCGCTGGGTTAACAGTGGACGGACTGGGCTTGCCTGCTTCGGTCGTTATCGCCGGCGGCGGTGGCGATAACCCGGTGGCGGCGGTGGGTATCGGTGCAATCAATGCAGGGGACGGGTTTATCACCCTGGGCACCAGCGCGGCCGTCGTCGCCATCACCGACCACGCCGCCGGCAACCCGGCCAGCGCGGTACACAGCTTCTGCCATGCACTGCCGGGCCGTTGGTACACCATGGGCGCGATGCTCGCCGGCGCCAGTTGCTTGCGCTGGGTGACGCGCCTGACGGGCATGCCGGATGAGCAAACACTGTTGGATCAGGTGCAGGCGCAATTGCCGATGGGGCAACCGGTGCCCCTGGACACGCCGTTGTTCCTGCCTTACCTCGCCGGTGAACGCACGCCGCACAACGATCCGTTATTGCGCGGTGGCTTTATGAGCCTTGGCCATGACTGCACGCCAGCCATGTTGGGTTATGCGGTGATGGAGGGGGTGGGGTTTGGTTTGCTGGATGCGTTGCACGCGGTGGAGTCCGCCGGGGCCAACCTCGGCGCCTGCGCCCTGGTCGGCGGCGGCGCGCGGAGTGAATATTGGGCGCAGTTGCTGGCCAATATCCTGCAGCGGGAGGTCTTCACCTTGCACGGAAGTGAGTTGAGTGCCTGCGTGGGCGCGGCGAAGCTGGGGTTTCTGGCGATCGGCCAAGGGGCGGCCTTGCTTCAGGCAGGGATGGCGGTGAAAGCGCGGTACTTCCCCGATGCCACGCAGCGAGCAGTATTGGAGGCGCGTTATCACAAGTTCCAGGGGTTGCTGGCGGCGGCTAAGACGCTGCACGAATAGTGGAGACGCTAATCCGCCAAAGGCGGCAAGCGCCGTTTCACCGGGGTTTTCTTGACGATTGCCGTGTTGGTTTCGGCATACGCGTTGATCCGGTCGAGCAAACTGTCGAGATGGTCCATGGTGCGTACGTGCAACCGCGCGATGAAGCAGTCTTCGCCCGTGACCTTGTCGCACTCGGTGAATTCGGGGATGGCCTGGATCTGACGCTCCACCTCCTGCAATTTGCCTGGCAACGGGCGGATGCGCACGATGGCTTGCAGCAGGTAGCCAAAGTGCTTGGCGTCGATGTCGACGGTGTAGTGGGTGAGCACGCCGCGCTCTTCCAGGCGGCGCAGGCGTTCGCCAACGCTGGGTGACGACAGCCCGGTGATGCCCGCCAGGGCCTTGAGGGACAGGCGCGAGTCGTCCATCAAGGCGGCGATCAGTTGCTGGTCGATGGTGTCGATCATGGTATTTGCCTAATAAGAAAAGGTGATCTGGCAGTTTTGCCTTTTTTAGTCGCTGGAGCCACTGACCCGCAGATTGCCATACTTGAGCCTCACTTGAGGAGCCTCAATCATGGATACATCCATCCGTCGCGGGTCGTGGGAAATGGTCGCCGCCATGCTGATCTCGGGCACCATTGGCTGGTTTGTCTTGGTCTCCGGCGTGTCGGTGATCGAGGTGGTGTTCTGGCGCTGTGTCATCGGCGGCCTGACACTGTTGCTGGTGTGCGCACTGCTGGGCTACTTGCGCCTGGACCTGCTGAGTTGGGCCACGTTGGGCCTGGCGATGCTCAGCGGCGTGGCGATTGTCGGCAACTGGCTGCTGTTGTTCGAATCCTATTCCCGCGCGTCGATTGCCATCAGCACGGCGGTGTACAACGTGCAGCCGTTCTTGTTGGTGATGCTGGCAGCGCTGTTCCTGGGTGAAAAGATCACCGTGCAGAAATTGGCGTGGCTGAGCGTGGCGTTCCTGGGGATGCTGGCGATTGTCACCGCGCATGGCGATCAACAGACCGGCGACGATTACCTGGCAGGCATCGCATTGGCGCTGGGCGCGGCCTTCCTGTACGCGATAGCGGCGCTGATCATCAAACGTCTAAAAGAAGTGCCGCCGCATTTGATGGCGTTGATCCAGGTGACCACCGGCGCGTTGTTACTCGCGCCGAGGGTGCCCTGGCATAGCCTGCCGGACTCGACCAACGCCTGGACGGCAGTGGTGACGCTCGGCGTGGTGCACACCGGTTTGATGTATGTATTGCTGTACGGGGCGATCCAGAAGCTGCCCACGGCCATTACCGGCGCACTGTCGTTTATCTACCCGATTGCGGCGATCTTCGTTGATTGGATCGCCTTCGGGCATCGCCTGGGCTGGCTGCAATGGCTGGGGGTGGCGGCCATTCTATTGGCGGCTGCAGGGTTGCAGCGGGGCTGGTGGTGGCCCCGCTCCCGCAGGGTTAGTGCGTGCCCTGAAAGATGATATTTTCCGGATTGAAATGCTCCACCACGCTGCCCGGCTGCGGTAGCCCGAGGATGTGCCCCTTGATCTTGCCTACCACGTGCATCTCGCAGGGTTTGCAGTCGAACTTCAGGGTCAGCACTTCGTCGCCGTGGATCAACTGCATCGGCGCGACCTTGGTCTTCACGCCCGTCACACCCTTAGCTTGTTTAGGGCACAGGTTGAACGAGAAGCGCAGGCAGTGCTTGGTGATCATCACCGGGACTTCGCCGGTTTCTTCGTGAGCCTCGAAGGCGGCGTCGATCAGCTTCACACCGTGCCGGTGGTAGAAATCACGGGCTTTCTGGTTGTAGACGTTGGCCAGGAACGACAGGTGCGCATCCGGGTAGACCGGCGGCGGCGAGGTTTCGGCCTTGCGGCCACCGCGTGGGTGAGCGGCAATGCGAGCGGTGGTCAGCGCCTCGATCACTTCACGGCGCAGGGCCTTGAGCTGCGAATTGGGGATGAAGAACGCTTGCGGCGCATCCAGCTGAATGTTCGTCGCGTGGTACTCGGTAGTGCCCAGTTGGCCGAGCAGGTCACGCAGGGTGTCCAGCGCCTGTTCCGGCTTGTTGGCCACACCAAACGGGCCGGGCAGGGTGACGCTGGCGCTGATGCCTTCTTCACTGGTGGCGATGACTTCAAGCTGCTCTTCACGCAAACGAGCAACCCAAGACAGGCCGATACGGCGCTCGGACGAGGTCTTCAACAGCGCCTGTTGCCAGTTGTGATCGAGGTTGCGGTTCAGCGGGTGGTTCGGACGCAGTTGATGCAGGCCGGCCGGCATTTCATTCGGCTCGACGCGGTAGCGGTAGCGCTTCTCGCCGTCTTCCTCGAACTCACCTTTAGGCTCGGCGATGTTGGCGCGGAAACCCACCACTTCGCGCTTGACCAGCACATTCAGGCCGTCACCATTGGACAGCGGCTCATGGGTGACCACTTGCAGGTCGCGCTTGCCGGCTTTTTCCACCACGCCCACCGGCAGGCCGGTGAAGGTCGGGGTGTCGAAGGCGCCGATGTCGATCTTGCGGTCACTGACGAAATAGTCGGTGCTGCCACGGTGGAAGGTTTTTTCCGGGTCGGGCAAGAAGAAGTGCGCGGTGCGGCCGCTGGAAGCACGGGCCAGGTCCGGGCGGTCTTCGAGAATCTCGTCGAGGCGCTGACGGTAATAGGCGGTGATGTTCTTCACATAGCCCATGTCCTTGTAGCGGCCTTCGATCTTGAATGAACGCACGCCGGCTTCGACCAGGGCGCGCAGGTTGGCGCTCTGGTTGTTGTCTTTCATCGACAGCAGGTGCTTTTCAAAGGCCACGACGCGGCCCTGGTCATCTTTCAAGGTGTACGGCAGGCGGCAGGCCTGGGAGCAATCGCCACGGTTGGCGCTGCGGCCGTTCTGCGCGTGCGAGATGTTGCACTGGCCGGAGAATGCCACGCACAGCGCGCCGTGGATGAAGAACTCAACGGCGGCCTCGGTTTCGTCGGCAATGGCGCGGATCTCTTGCAGGTTCAGCTCACGGGCCAATACCAACTGCGAGAAACCGGCCTGGTCGAGAAACTTGGCGCGGGCCAGGGTGCGAATGTCGGTCTGGGTGCTGGCGTGCAGCTCGATGGGCGGAATATCCAGCTCCATCACGCCCAGGTCTTGCACGATCAACGCGTCGACACCGGCGTCGTAGAGCTGATGGATCAGCTTGCGCGCGGGTTCCAGTTCGTTGTCGTGCAGGATGGTGTTGATGGTGGTGAAGACGCGGGCGTGGTAACGGCGGGCGAATTCCACCAGGGAAGCGATGTCGCTCACGTCGTTACAGGCGTTATGGCGGGCGCCGAAGCTAGGCCCGCCAATGTAGATGGCGTCGGCGCCGTGCAAAATGGCCTCGCGTGCGATGGCGACATCGCGGGCAGGGCTGAGCAATTCCAGGTGGTGCTTGGGCAAGGACATAGTTTTTTTAGTCAGGCTTGTCACGGTCGAGGCGGGCATTGTAGCGATGAAAACCCCTACAAGCATCCGCGCATTGTCCGATTGTGAGCGCTGGTGGAGCCTGACTCAGGCTTTGGCAGCCATCGCGGTGACTTCCACGCGCATACCCTCTACCGCCAACGCGGCCACGCCAACTGCCGCACGCACCGGCCAGGGCTTGGCGAAGAAGCGTTTGTAGACCTCGTTGAAAGCGGCGCGGTCGGCCATGTCCGTCAGATAAATGGTCAGGTGCATCACCCGGTCCATGCCGCTGCCGGCCTTTTCCAGGGCAACTTTCAGGGCTTGAAGGGTGCATTCGCTCTGCTGGGTGATGTCGCCCAGTTCCAGGCTGCCGTCGGCGCGGGTCGGGATCTGGGTGGACACCAGGATGCCGTTGAAGCCGATCACATCGGAAGAAATCGAATCGGCATCTGGGTCCGGGGTGTAGTGCAGGTCGTGGTTGGCCATGGGCGCCTCTCGTTGGCTGGTTCAGAAAGGCGCCATGGTCCCCGAAAATGACGGAGGGGGCAAACTACGCCCAGCGGCGGAACAGTACGCTGGCATTCACGCCGCCAAAGCCGAAGCCATTGGACAGCGCGTACTCAATCGGCATTGGCCGGGCTTGACCACGCAGCAGGTCCAGACCGTCAGCAAGGGCGTCGGGGTTTTCCAGGTTGAGCGTTACCGGAGCCACCTGGTCGCGCAGGGCGAGTACGGTGAAGATGGCTTCGATCCCGCCCGCCGCCCCGAGCAGGTGGCCGGTGGCGGATTTGGTCGAACTGATCGCCAGGCTGCCGCCAGCACCGAAGACCGTTCTGATTGCGGCCAATTCACCTTTGTCACCCACCGGTGTCGAGGTGGCGTGGGCGTTCAAGTACTGCACCTGATCCGCATCGATACCGGCCTGACGCAAGGCCTGCAGCATCGCGCGTTGCGCACCGTCGCCGTCTTCCGGGCCCGCGGTCATGTGATAGGCATCGGCGCTGGTGCCGTATCCGACCAACTCTGCAATCGGTTGCGCGCCCCGCGCCAGGGCGTGCTCCAGCGCTTCGATGACGAGAATACCGGCGCCTTCACCCATGACGAAACCGTCGCGCGCCTGGTCGAAAGGGCGGGAGGCGCGTTCGGGCGTGTCATTGAAGTCGCTGGACAATGCCCGCGCCGCCGCAAAACCGGCGAGGCTGACCCGATGGATGGCCGCTTCGGCACCGCCACACACCGCCACATCGACTTCACCGGCGCGAATCATCCGCGCGGCGTCGCCGATGGCCTGTACACCGGCAGCACAGGCGGTGACCGGTGCACCCAACGGGCCTTTCAACCCGTAGTTGATCGACACATGCCCGGCGGCCATGTTGCTCAGGAAGGAGGGGATGGTGAACGGCGACAAACGCCGTGGGCCTTTGCTGTCGGTGGTACGCACCGCATCGGCGATCGCTGGGAAACCGCCCACGCCTGAGGCAATGATGGTGGCCGTGCGCGCCTGCTGTTCGGGCGTCTCGGGCGCCCAGCCTGCTTGCTTCAAGGCTTCATCCGCCGCCGCCAGGGCGAACAGGATAAAGCGGTCCATTTTGCGCTGTTCCTTGGCCGCCAGCAGCCGATCGGGGTCAAACCCGGCTTCGGGGTCTTGCAGCACGCTCTGGACCTGGCCACCGATGCTCACGGCCAGGTCTCCGATCAACGCCTGCGGCAAGCGTCGAATGCCCGACTGCCCGGCCAACAGGCGTCGCCAGGTTGTCTCCACGTCAGCGCCCAATGGCGTCAGCGCGCCCATGCCTGTCACAACGATGCGTTTACTCATGATCAATCGACTCCGGTTGCGTTGAGGGTACAGACTCTATGGACGTCACTATCATCATGAAAGTAACATGGCATCACACACCTTTGCACCGACCGATAGGAACTTCCATGCAACGCAAATCCCTGACTCGCGACGAATGCCCCATCGCCCGTAGCCTTGAGCGGGTAGGGGAGTGGTGGAGCATCTTGATCATGCGCGACGCGCTGCAGGGCTTACGCCGTTTCGATGAGTTCTCACGCAGCCTGGGCATCGCGCCCAATATGTTGACGCGCCGCCTTAATGCACTGGTGGAGGCCGGCATGCTGGAGCGTCGGCCTTACAGCGAGCGGCCGCCGCGCGACGAGTATGTGCCGACGGCCAAGGGTGAGGACTTCCGTATGGTGCTGATGTCGCTGGTGGCCTGGGGTAATCGGCACTACGCCGAGGAGGGCACCAGTGTCGAGTTGGTGGAGCGGGGCACCGGGCGTCCGCTGCAGCCGATATTGGCGAGCGAGCAGGGGCAGATCGTGTCGTTGGAGGACTGCGTTTTGCAGGCCGGCCCGGCCGCCAGCGACGGCATGCGCGAGCGTTTGGCGGCGCTCGCCGCAAAGTCTTAAGTACCGCGGCCTCCAGCAATAACTTGGCGCCAGAAAATAAACATTTTTGCCGCATAAAGTCGTGTATTTCTCAGCCGATAGCCAATTAAGAGACCCGTTTTTCCGCACGGCTGAGGGCACGTCATGTTCAACACAACACTCAAGACAGAACTGGCGGCCAGGACGGCCGAAGCCACTGAATACAAAGGACTGATAGCTGCACTGGAACGCTCCATGGCCGTGGTCGAATTCGACCTCAACGGCAAGGTGCTGCGGGCCAACGACAACTTCCTCAAGACCCTCGGTTATCGCGCCGATCAATTGGCCGGCAAGTCCCACCGTGACTTCTGCCTGCCAGAGCTGACCAGCAGCCCGGCCTACAGCCAGTTCTGGACTGACCTGAAGGCTGGCAGGTTTGTGTCAGGCACCTTCAAACGGGTGGACGCCAACGGCAAGACCGTCTGGCTGGAGGCCAGTTACAACCCGGTGCTGGATGAGCGTGGCCAGGTACTGAAAGTGGTCAAGTACGCCTTGGACGTCACCGCCAAAGTCGAGCAAGAGGCAGCGACCCGCAGCAAGCTGACCGCGCTGGACCGAGCAATGGCAGTGATCGAATTTGATTTGAGCGGCCAGGTGCTGGATGCCAATGCAAACTTCTTGAACGTCATGGGTTATGGGTTGGCAGAAATAAAAGGCAAGCACCATCGCCTGTTTTGCGAACCGGCGCTGATCAACAGCAGCGAATACACAGACTTCTGGCGCCGCTTGAACAACGGCGAGTTCTCCACCGGGCAATTCAAGCGCCTGGGCAAGCATGGCCGGGTGGTGTGGCTGGAGGCGAGCTATAACCCGGTCTACGACGGCGACGGCAAGCTGGTCAAGATCGTCAAGTTCGCCAGCGATATCACCGAACGCGTGGAAAAGTTCGAGGAAGACTCTCGTGGTGCTTCCCGGGCCTACCATATCTCGTCCGAGACCGAGCGGTTTGCCGAACATGGCACCCAGGTGATCCAAGAGACCGCCACTGAAATGCGCCGCATCGCCGACAACATCGGCGCGTCTGCACGGCTGGTGGGACAATTGGGCGACCGATCCGAGCAGATCACCGCCATCGTCAACACCATTCGCGGCATCGCCGACCAGACCAACCTGTTGGCACTCAACGCAGCCATCGAGGCCGCGCGGGCGGGTGACCAGGGGCGCGGCTTTGCGGTGGTGGCCGATGAAGTGCGGCAACTGGCCGGGCGGACCAGCCGCTCAACGGCGGAAATTGCCGAGATGATCGGGATGATTCTCTCGGAAACCCGCGATGCGGTGAGCAGCATGAGCTCGACCCAGGAAGGCGCACAACGTGGCGTCAACCTGGCCGACCAGGCGGGCTCGGTGATCCTGCAGATTCGCACCAGCACCCGTGATGCGGTGGAGGCGGTCAGCATGTTTGCATCGAAGTTGGACGAGTCAGACGTGATTCCCAAAACCGCAGTCGGCTGGGTGGGCTGATGTAGCGAGGAAGCTTGCTATAAGGGCCCAGCTGTGGAGAGGGGGCTTGCTATGAGGTGGCCTTCTGTGGCGAGGGAGCTTGCTCCCGTTGGACTGCGCAGCAGTCCCTTTAGAACGGGGCCGCTTCGCGCCCCAGCGGGAGCAAGCTTGAACTGGCCTAATGATTTTGGACACTTCAATCGGGCGCTATGATAGCGCTCAAATCTGAGGTGTTTGGATATGCGTAAA
>NZ_LKEG01000050.1:2180-3576 GCF_001645105.1 Pseudomonas marginalis | reverse complement strand
GTTTTGGGCGATCAGAAGTTTGCGGCCGAGATTGAGCAGGCATTAGGTAAACGAGTTTCGCAGGGGGTGTCAGGACGCCCAAGGAGTGTGAGCTAAAAGAATAGAAGAATAGTGGTCTGACCCCTATTTCACTATTTCCAGCTTGGTACCGCTAAGACACCCGGTGGTAAGCAAATCAACTATCATGCTGCGGATCGTATGGTAAATCCGCCTAAAGGCAGAGAACCGATGACCATTCTGGAAGTGGAGGATTTTATTGATACCGCAGATAAAATTAGAAAAATAAAAATAGATGATCGTGGTACCTCAGTTACCCTCATGAACTCTAAATATCCTAAAGCTCAAATTGCTGTGGATGGGGATCGTATTATTACAGTTGTTAATCCGGTAAAGAAAAAATGACGATAAATAATTTGATTGAGCATCTTGATAGATTTGTGAGCGGTTCTAATATTTCGGTTCAATGGGCAAAAGACGCGGAAACCCTTCTGGATGAAATTGAAGAAAATGAAGGCTTTGGTAAATTTGAAAATCTGTTTGATGAGCTGCAGGAAAAGCTTTCGCTTTATCGGCCTGGTGGCGGAGAGCATCTTATAGATGAGTTTGAAATGAAACTGTTCTGTATAAGGGTTGTTTCAGCACTTTTAGAAGGGAGGTAGGCAATAGGGTCAGTCCGATATTGTCCTCCTGTGAAATAGGGGAATATAGGAGGCAGACCACGATTAGTGCCCTAATGTATATTGGTGGTCTGACCCCTATTTTTCCAAGGTGTAACAGTCAAAGTCGGTGTTCCCGCCCCCAGTAAAACAGGTGTAGCAGAATTTAAGGTGGAACCATGGACCAAGAAGTAATTCAGTGCGAGCGCTCGGGCGTAAACCCGAAATGGCCCTCCTTCAAAAGTGTGCTGGGGCGCATAGCCAAGGGGCCACACGTCTCAGATGAATACGAGTTGAATGGCATCCGTGAATATGTTGAGCGCGGCGATGCATTTGCGAAGCCATCAATGCCTGTACCGAATAGTGACAACGTTACGCGTAGTAGCTCCGAATGGATGGCCGTCACACGAGCCCACAAGGTATTGGCAACCGCACCAGATAACCCGCAATGGCTTCTGGAATTGGCCCATTGGCTGCGCTATTACCAAGTAGGAATTTGGCAGTTGTTCTTCTGGGCGGGTCAGTTCGACATTATTGCCAAAGCGGCAGGCAATGATCGACGCCGCCAAAACTACAGCATCCAAACCGCCACCAATATGATGGCCGCGATGGCGATCCTAGGATGGAAGGATGCCGTCATCCATCAGGGCTATCTCACCCATGCGGCTCTCAACCGTGGGCATCAATTAGTGATTGAGTACGAAGAGCAACACCGCCGCGCCCAAGCCTTTATGCTGCGT
>NZ_LKEG01000050.1:1103-2145 GCF_001645105.1 Pseudomonas marginalis | reverse complement strand
GCGCCTGCGCCAGTGGGAAGGTTTAGCCAATCCGCAGAAGATTGATCATCCGCTGCTGGCCGCGCCCTTTGACCAATTGCCGCTCGAGCAGCCAGTGCCTGAGCTGGACGAGTTGATGCAAGGTGTGCTCAAGCGTGCAAGGGAAGATTGGCCACAGTACGATGAAGTGCTGTCTTTGCCAGCATTGAAGGGTTGAACAGGTGCAAAAGGGAAATAGGGGTCAGACCACGATTAGTGCGCCAATGTATATTGGTGGTCTGACCCCTATTTCCCTGCGGGAGAAGTGAAAATTGTGAACGGCGAAGTTAAATATATTGATAATACATCGGGGCACTATGAGCCCTCTGGTCGGGCTGCTCAAACCGCAGCAGAAGATGCTTTTTCTCGAAAAGGGCTTGATGTGGGAGGGAAGTATATAGAAAAGTCTGGGTGCCAGATTTTAGCAATTCCAGAAAAGGCGCCTGGGTGCCGAAATGAATGACGTCATTAAAGAGTTTGATAAACTTTGCGATATGGCTATAGCCGCTTTTGGTGAAGAGCTAGACATTTCCTACGAGATGTCCTTATTAAAGATTTTGGAGTTTGTAAAAAAACATCCTGGCTATAAAGAAAATTTTATAGATAGATTTAAATTGATTTTAATGTCTGTAGACTCGCCCTTTGAAGTGGTGGCATTTTGTATGCGTGAGCTTCAGTGGCCCGAAATTAAAAAATTTGTAATTTCAAAGATGAATCCTTCTGAGGACCCTCGTAGCGAGGCCCTGCGAAGCACATTAACTGTATATGACGAACTTTGGCCTGATGCGGATCTTTACAGTTACTATAGTGTGAATTAATTGGAGAAAATAGGGGTCAGACCACGATTACTGCTAAAACGTATCTTGGTGGTCTGACCCCTATTTTCTAGAACCGGCTTAGCACTGACCGCCTGATCGTCAGCGACATCAAGAATGTCAGCGAAATCAAAAGTCAGTCTGCCGGTATTTCGGTGTCTTCCAGCAGCACCAGCGGTGCGTCGATGGGCGGCAGCATCCCGATAGCA
>NZ_LKEG01000050.1:0-1079 GCF_001645105.1 Pseudomonas marginalis | reverse complement strand
AAGACCATAGCTACACCCGTAGCGCGGTCAGCGAAGGCACGATTGTGGTTCGCAATGCCGAAGGCGCCAATGACCTGGTGGGGCTGAACCGTGACACCGCCAATGCCAATCAGAAACTTGACCGGCCTGATGAAAAGGCCATGCAAGAGCGTATTGACCTGATCCAAAGCTCGGCGCAGTTGGCCAGTGGGGTGATCAGTGCGGTGGGCAAAGCCAAGGCGGATGAGGCGAAAGCACTGGCCGATAAAGCCAAAACCCAAACCGAAACCGGTTCGCCGGATGCCGCTGGAACGGTGCTCGCAGCGAATGCCGCTTATACGGAAGCCCAGCGCTGGCAGGTCGGTGGCGACAAACGCTTAATGGCCGATATCGCGTCCGGACTAATCGCCGCAGGGCTGGGTGGCGCGCCTGTAGGAACGACGGTTGGTATTGTCGCCAACACGGCCTCCAGCGATATCTTCAACAAGATTGGCGATTATGCCCAGTCGCGTGCGACTGATCCGAAGTCGGATGCGGCCACTCGGGCGGCTTGGGCTGAAGGCGGTGCGGCACGTGTGATGTTGCACGCGTTGGCGGGGGCGGCTATTGGGTTGTCCAGTGGCAATGTGCAGAGTGGTGCATTGGGTGCGGGAGCTTCTGCGGCCTTGATGCCTAGCATTGCGGATGCACTGGGTAAAAATGGTATCAGGGGATCGGAACAGGAGACGTTGGCTGCGTTGGTCGCCCTCGGTGTGGGCGCCTCTGTGGGCGGTAGCGGCACCGCTGCGGGTGCGGTAGTTGCTGGGAGTACGGCAATAGCCGTCGAGCAATACAACCGTCAAGCGCACCCTACGGAAGCGCGTTTAATACAAAAAGAAGCCGATAAGTTAGCGGCGGAAGCGGGAATTTCCCCTGCTGAAGCAGAAAGGCGCATGGCCGCAGCGCTGGCGTCCTATACCGATAAAACGTGGAAAGCTACGATCGAAAAAGCTGGTGAGAGTCAGTTTGACCCCCTCACTCTGAAACACTTGGGTGAAGCGCTGGCTCCCTTGGCGTCTATCTACGAGAACAGTGCGATGTATCCCGAGGGGACCCGTCGC
>NZ_LKEG01000049.1 GCF_001645105.1 Pseudomonas marginalis | reverse complement strand
TAACGACTACAGGTCGCCGGTCGTGAAGGAAAGGTTGGCGGCGTGAACCGTAATCAGTGTCCAAGATTACTTGACCAGTTCAAACCCCCTCCCACATTTTTTACTGAGCCCGCCTTGAGTCAGGCGTTGCCGGCGAGTTTAAGGCGTGCGGCCTGGGTGAAATCCAGCATGCGCTTGAGCGGGCGCACCGCCTGCGGGATCACGGACGGCTCGACGAAGATCTCGTTAGTGCCCTCACGCAGGCACTGCAGCGTGCGCTCCAGCGTGTTCATCGCCATCCACGGGCAATGCGCGCAACTACGGCACGCAGCCCCGTTGCCGGCGGTAGGCGCTTCGACGAAGACCTTGTCCGGGCACAGCTGCTGCATCTTGTAGAAGATGCCGCGGTCGGTGGCGACGATAAAGGTCTTGTTTGGCAGGCGCTGGGCAGCCGCAATCAGTTGGCTGGTCGAGCCCACGGCATCCGCGAGTTCGATCACCGCAGTCGGCGACTCAGGGTGCACCAGAATGGCTGCGTCCGGGTACAGCGCCTTCATGTCTTCCAACTGCTTGGACTTGAACTCTTCGTGGACGATGCAGGCGCCGTCCCACAACAGCATATCGGCACCGGTCTGGCGCTGGATGTAGGTACCCAGGTGCTTGTCAGGTCCCCAAATGATGGTTTCACCGTTGTCCATCAGGCTTTCGACGATTTCCAGCGCGCAGCTCGACGTCACCACCCAATCCGCCCGGGCTTTGACTGCCGCCGAAGTGTTGGCATACACCACCACGGTGCGTTCGGGGTGCTGGTCGCAGAACGCCGAGAACTCCTCCACCGGGCAACCCAGGTCCAGGGAGCAGGTGGCTTCCAGGGTGGGCATGAGGATGCGTTTTTCGGGTGTGAGGATCTTGGCGGTCTCGCCCATGAAACGCACACCGGCAACCAACACGGTCTTGGCCGGGTGGGCGGCGCCGAAGCGGGCCATTTCCAAGGAGTCGGAGACACAGCCGCCGGTTTCTTCGGCCAGGGCCTGGATAACCGGGTCGCAGTAGAAGTGGGCAACCAGCACCGCGTCTTGCGCTTTGAGCTCAGCGGCGATGGCGCTACGCAGGCCAGCCTCTTCATCGGCGCTGAGCGCCTTGGGCTGCTTGGCGTCGAGGTGAGCTTGAACCAGAAGGCGTTCGGAAATTTGCGTCATGTTCGCAAGACCTGCAGGCGCCGTTGCGCGAAAGTCGAGTGTACCACCGGCTCTGGAGCCCTTCGGGCGCCGCCGGACGAAGTGATTGTGTTCATCAAGCACGGTTAGCGATGAAGCTGCGCAAGGCTACAGAATATCCAATGGTTTCAAAAGCCTAATCTGGCATTCGCGGGTGCATCCGTCGGTTGTAAAAAAACGGGAAACCCCAAGGCTGGGGTTTCCCGTTTTTACAACCGACGCTGTGCGTTGCGCGAACATCAGAAGCGGTAAGTCACCGACCCACCAAAGCCATCGGCGCTATTTTCATACTTGGCATCGTAGGTGAGGCCTACCTGGGAAAGGTTCTGCCGCACCTTGATCGGCTCTTCCTTGAGGTAGGAATACGCCACATCGAAGGTCAGGTTGTCGACTGGCGTCCAGCCCGCGCCCAGGCTGAAAACCGTGCGATCACCCGTCGGAATCCGCACGGATCGGTCAGTGTTGTTGGTCGGCGTCTGGTCCACCGAAAAACCGGTCCGCAGCACCAGTTCTTTGTTGACCCGATAGGCCGCGCCGATGGCGTGGGACCAGGTGTCATGCCAGTGCTGTTGCTCGGTGATCGAACCTAGGCCCCCGAATTGAGCGGTGAGGCCGGACACACCGTCGTTGTTGATGGTGATCTTCTTCAACTGACTCCAACGCGTGTACGTGCTGCCAAGGTAGAGGGTCCAGTCGTCATTCAGTTGCTGGGTGACCGAGAAATCCACCGACGAAGGGGTTGTCAGGTCCAGGCTGGCGTCATACTTCTGCGGCCCACCGTCAAAGGTATCGGAAATCAGGCCGGACGCATGGGTCTTGCCGCTGAGGTGATACACCACCTGCGAGTGGTAGGTCACACCGATGCGCGTGTTGTCGAGAGGCTGCACGAGGATACCGGCGTTGAACCCCGCGGCGTTGTCGTTACCCTTGACCTTCACGCTTTCGCTGGCGCCACCACCCAGGGGCACGTTGGAATCCAGCTCGCCGTCGATGCGGTTGAAAGTCGGGCCAAAGCCCACCGACACTTTGTCGTTGAAGGCGTAGCTGACCGTTGGCTGCACGGTGATGACCGACACCTTGCTCTTACTGCCAAAAGCATTGCCCTGGAAGCTGTGCTCATAGTCGGTCACCAGGCCGAACGGCGCGTAGATGCCCAGGCCGAACGCCCAGTGCTCATCGATGGGCGTGACCAAGTAGCCCATCGGCACGGCAATGCCCGGCACCATGTCGCCTTTGTTGGTGCCTGGGTTGTTGGCACCGAACTGCGAGGAACTGGCGTCTTTGATATCGGTTTTGGCATCAAGGTAGGTCGCGCCGAGGCTGACTTCGTTCTTCTTCAAGCGGGACATGCCGGCGGGGTTGCCGAACACCGTACTCGCGTCCTCGGCCGAAGAGGAGCGACCAGCGTAGCCCGTACCCATTGAACTGATGCTTTGTTCATTTAATGCGAAACCACCGGCGAACAGCTGGGTTGAGGCCAGGGAAACGGCAAGCGCCAAGGCGCCTTTAAGAGTTTTGTTATTCATTATTAGGACTCGAATGATGGGGCAGCGATGAGGAAGCTACCAACGTTCGAGCGGGTGTTTTATGAAGAGTTTTTCATTCGCGAAATTGTCGGACAATCCTATGGATTTCAAAGACTTTGGCCGTATTTTTGTCTCCAGCAATGACCTTAAGACCCGATTGTGACCCATGGGTTTTGGCGACAACGGCAGCTTCGCGCAGATACAAAAAAACCCCAGGCTTTGGTTGGCCTGGGGCTCGCTGTGTTTTCAAACAGGCAAAAAAAACCCGGAAATCCTCACTTGCGTGGGCCTTCCGGATTTTCTAAACCGCCAAAAATGGTGGGTCGTGTGGGATTCGAACCTACGACCAATTGGTTAAAAGCCAACTGCTCTACCAACTGAGCTAACGACCCGCTGTGTGGTGGCGCGTATAATACTGATTTCTAAGGATTATTCAACACCTTATTTGAAATAAATCAGAAATAACGCGTTGGGTCAGCAATTCCGGCGGCTTGGAAGCCTTCTGCACGCAGTCGGCAGCTGTCGCATTTCCCACAAGCACGGCCGTCATCGTCTGCCTGGTAGCAGGAAACAGTCAGCGAGTAATCGACGCCAAGTCCTACGCCAGCCTTCACGATATCGGCCTTGCTCAGGTTTTGCAGTGGCGCCAGGATGCGGAAGCCTTGCCCTTCTACACCGGCCTTTGTGGCCAGGTTGGCCATGCGTTCGAACGACTCGACGAATTCAGGGCGGCAGTCCGGGTAGCCGGAGTAATCCACCGCGTTGACGCCGATAAAGATGTCTCGAGCGTTGAGCACTTCCGCCCAGCCAAGGGCCAGGGACAGGAACACGGTGTTGCGTGCCGGCACATAAGTCACCGGTATGCCTTCGCTGGGGGCTTCTGGCACGTCGATGCTGCTGTCGGTCAGGGCGGAGCCGCCGATGCCGTTGAGGTTCAGGCCGATCACCTTGTGCTCCACCACGCCCATGTCACGGGCGACACGGGCGGCGGCGTTCAGCTCGGCACGGTGACGTTGGCCGTAGTCAAAACTCATGGTGTAGCAGCTGTAGCCCTGCGCTTGCGCCATAGCCACCACCGTAGCGGAGTCGAGGCCGCCGGAGAGCAGGATTACCGCGCGTTTTTGATCCATGGTGTGTTCAGTCATATCAGCGTCCTGGCTCGTCGTTCCAAAGGTATTTATGCAACTGCAATTGCAGGCGCACCGGTAGATTGTCCGCAACCACCCAATCGGCGAGGTCACGGGCGTTCAAGTCATGGTGGCTTGGCGAGAACAGCACTTCGCCGGCGCGTCGGTCCAACCCGTATTGAATCAGCTTGGAGTTCGCCCAGTCGTAGTCATCGCGCGAACAGATGACAAACTTGACCTGATCGTTGGCCGTCAGCAGCTCGATGTTCTCGTAGCGGTTACGGTGCGCTTCCTTGGAGCCTGGGGTCTTGAGGTCGACCACGCGGCTTACACGGGGATCGACTGCCGAGATATCCAGCGCACCACTGGTCTCCAGGGAAACCTCGTAGCCGGCGTCACACAGCTGCTTGAGCAATGGGATGGCGTTGGGCTGGGCCAGCGGTTCACCGCCGGTTACGCAGACGTAGCGCGGCTTGTAGCCGGCCACCTGCTCCAGGATGTCATCGAGGGTGCGCACGGTGCCGCCACTGAAGGCGTAGGCGCTGTCGCAGTACTGGCAACGCAAGGGGCAACCGGTGAGGCGCACAAAGACTGTGGGCAGGCCGGCCGTTCGCGTTTCACCCTGCAACGAGTAAAAAACTTCGGTAATACGTAATATGTCTTGCATAGTCGCCACGGGCGTAACAGCTAAACAGGCTGTCCGCCTCCGTCAGGCACTTTAAGGGACCCCGCCAACGCGCAGGCCCCAAAAAGCGTGTTTCATAAAAGGGCGTGGATTCTAACGAAAAAACCCGCGCCAGGCGCGGGTTTCTTCTAAACGGGCTGCTTCGCTTACAAGCGCTGCAGGTCCCGTTGGGCCAACTGGGCAGCCGAGGTACCCGGATATTGGGCCACAACCTGCTGCAGAATGCCTTTGACCTTGTCGGTATGACCCAGGCGGCGTTCTACGTCAGCGAGTTTATACAGCGAGTCCGGCACCTTGGCGTGCTTGGGGTACAGCTGGCTGACCTTGGCAAATGCCTGGCCTGCCCCCTGCAGATCACCCTTTGCCAGGTTGACCTCGCCCAACCAGTATTGGGCGTTGCCCGCGTACTGGCTGTTCGGGTATTTACGCAGGAAAGCGGTAAATGCCTGGCTGGCCTTATCGAAATCCTTGGCTTTGATCAGGTCGAAGGCTGCATCGTAATACAGTTTTTCCTTCGCCGGATCACCCGGTTCGCTGCTCGCGGCAGGGGCTTGGCTTGCCGCCGCAGCCCCCGCTGCTGCACCACCGGCAGCGGCACTGGGCGCGCCACCGGCAGAAGAATTATCAGGAGTTGCGGCAGGTGTAACGCCGGCTCCAATGCGTCGATCAAGATCCTGGTATCGCTCCAGGCCTTCTTGCTTCAGCTGGTTCACTTGGTTCTGCAGAACTTCAATCGCGCCTTGTTGCTGCGCCAGTTGATCCTGCATGCGTTGCAGCTGGTTGAACAGTTCGCCCTGTGCGGAGGGGGCGGACGTAGCCGCCCCCCCAGCATAGGCGCCGTTCGTGCCATAACCCGCTGGCGGATAACTGCTCCCGCTATTGTTATAGCCAGAGTTGCTATCTTCCACAGGAACCGCAGCCCACACCGCGAGCGGTGCGAGACTGAGAGCCAATACAGTTAGAGCACGACGGCACGTTCGCATGACGAATTACTTACGCAGTTCGACGCGACGGTTTTGAGCCCACGACTGTTCGTCGTTGCCAGTTGCAACTGGACGCTCTTTACCGTAGGAAACCAGTTCCAGTTGGCCTGGAGCAACACCTTGCAGTACCAGGTAGCGCTGAACGGCTTTCGCACGACGCTCGCCCAGTGCCATGTTGTACTCACGAGTACCACGGGCGTCAGTGTTACCTTCCAGAACAACGCGAGCGCCGTTAGCTTTCAGGTCCTTCGCGTGAACGTCCAGAGCGCGCATGGCTTCTGGTTTCAGGTCCGAACTGTCGTATTCGAAGTAGAAAGTGGTGATAGCGCGCAGAGCAGCTTCTTCGCTCAGGGAGCCGTCAACTGCACCAGTGTTAGCGCCGTAACCAGCGTTTGGATCAACAGCTGCGCCTTCACCGGCATTGTCGCCGCCTTTAGACGAGCAACCAACGGCTACGGACAGAGCCAGAGCCAGAGCAGCAAACTTACCAAACTTCAGCATTTCCATCGTGAAACTCCTAATGAACCCCAGTGTGTTAAGCAAATCTTTTTTTGTAGCGCCGCGTCAGTTCAGGTAAGGGGACCAGGATGGTTCTCTGACTTCGCCTTGTGCGGTAGGAAGCGGGAGCCTTACGCGTCCATTAATGGACACGAGCATCAAGACTCCCCGGCCCTGCTGGCGGGTGGCGTAGATTACCATGGTGCCGTTGGGCGCAACAGTGGCTGACTCATCAAGGTTGGTATCTGTGAGGATTTTTACGGTTCCGCGCTGCAAATCCTGGGCCGCAACCCGGAAATTAGTGAAACCATCCTGACGGTGAATCATCACCAACGTCTTTTCATCAGCCGAAAGCTTAGGGTTGGCGTTGTAGTTACCGATAAAAGTAACACGCTCCGCACCACCGCCATTCACGTTCGCCTTATAAACCTGCGGCTTGCCGCCTCGGTCAGAGGTGAAGTAGATGGTCGAACCATCCTTGCCCCAGAACGGTTCGGTATTGATACCCGGGCCGCTGGTTACGCGGGAGATCTGGCGCGAAGCCATGTTCATCACGTAGATGTCCGGGTTGCCGTCCTTGGACAGCACGAATGCCAGGCGCGAACCATCCGGCGACCAGGCTGGCGCACCGTTGAGGCCTTCGAAGTTGGTGATCTGCTCACGACGGCCAGTATCAATGTGCTGGACGAAGATACGCGGACGACGCTGCTCGAAAGACACATAGGCAATACGCTTGCCGTCCGGCGCAAAGCGCGGCGACAGGATTGGCTCACGCGATTGCAGCAAGGTCACAGCCCGTGCACCGTCGTAATCCGAGCGCTGCAATGTGTAACGAGTGTTGTCTACGGAAAAACGTTCAGCGGTCACGTACAGCAGACGCGTCGAGAAAGCACCCTTGATACCGGTGAGCTTCTCAAACGACTGGTCCGAGATGTAGTGAGCCATGTCCCGCAGTTGTTCGGCGGTGCCCGACACGCTGCCGGTCAAGACCTGCTGCTCGGTGGCCACGTTGAACAAGGTGTATTGGATTTGCAGGCGACCGCCGGCCGGCGTGATGTTGCCGACCATCAGGTACTGCGCACCCACCGCTTTCCAGTCACGGAACACGACTTCGCTGGCTTGGTTCGGCTGGCTGATCATGTTGCCTTTCGGAATCGGCGCGTAGTAGCCGGAGTTGCGCAGGTCGTCGCTGACGATCTGGGCCATGTCGTCCGGCAGCACGCTGCCGCCCTGCCAGCCAAACGGTACAACGGCGATCGGAGTGGCCCGATCGCTACCGCTGGTGACCAGGATGTTCTTTTCATCCGCCGCCGCTATCCCTGCCATACAGCAAATAACGACAAGCATTCCTCGAAGAAGGTTTCTCACAAGGCTAGATCCTCAGGTGTGAATGTCATCTTGAATGAACGATAGGGAGCGAAGTCGCTTGGTTTCATTCCCTGCATCTCGGTCAACCGGCCAATGTTCTTGACCGCGGCAACCGCCGAACTGTCGAACGAACCGTCACCACTGGACTTGGCCACGCTGACCGAAGTCACCGTACCGTCCGGCAACATGCCGATCTGCAGCACTACTGTCATGCCTTTACGCGCCGAAGGTGGACGTGTCCAACCCTCTGCTGCCCGCGCCCGAATCAGGTCGTCGAAACTGCCCGCGACATCATCGCCCTGCTCATCGGCCAAGGCTTGCTGACGCTGAGGCGTGTCGGAAAGCAAATCTGCCAAGGCCTGGGCCTTTTTCTCTTCGGCGGATTTACGCGCTGCTTCCTGGGCCTTTTTCTTGGTGGCGTCGGCGGCAGCTTTCTTCTTCGCGTCGTCGGCGATTTTCTTCTTCGCCTCGTCTGCTTCAGCTTTTTTCTTGGCGTCTTCGGCGGCTTTCTTCTTCGCGTCTTCGACTATTTTCTTCTTGGCGTCTTCAGCGGCCTTTTTCTTGGCCTCTTCTTCAGCAGCTTTCTTGGCTTCTTCTTCAGATTTCTTCTTGGCTATATCAGCCAATTGTTTCTCTTCGGCTTTTTTAGCTTCGGCAGCCTTCTCGGACTTTTTGGCTTCATCAGCCTTTTTCGCCTCGTCGGCCTTCTTGGCTTCGTCTGCCTTTTTCGATTCCTCGGCCTTTTGAGCCGCCTCTTCTTTCTTTTGTTCCGCAGCAGCTTTCACCGCTTCCTGCTCGACCTTCTTCTGTTCCATCTGTTCGACTTCAGTCTGGCGCGCAGCCGACTTCTGGGCCTCACCCGCAATCTTCTGATTGGTCTGGGTGGTGGCCTGGCTTTTCGATTTCAGCTGATACAGGGTCGCCTGCACGATCGGCTTGGCTGGCGGCAGGTCCGGGGTCATGGCAAAGCTGACGAACAGCATGCCAAACACCAGGACGTGCAGGGCAATCGCCCAGACGCTAGGCCAGAAGAAGCTTTCCGAGGCGGACGGCTCTCGCTGTTGCTGCATCAGGGCGCCTCGGTAATCAAGCCAACGTTACCCACGCCGGCCTTCTGCAGCCCGCCCATGGCGCCCATGACAGAGCCGTAGTCGACCGATTTGTCGCCACGGATGAACACCTGGGTGTGCTTGCCGCCTTCGTTGCCGGAGCGAATGATCTTGGTCACGGCATCGGTCATCGCGGGCAAGGTCAGGGCCTTGTCTTGCTGCTTCTGCGTGTCGACTTCGCTGCCAAGGTTCCAGTAATAGGTCTTGTCAGACTTGATCGAAATGGTCAGGACTTGAGTGTTGTTGTCTTGCGGCAAGGCTTCACTTGAAACCTTGGGCAGATCAACCTTCACGCCCTGGTTGAGCATCGGCGCGGTCACCATGAAGATAACCAGCAGCACCAGCATCACGTCGATGTAAGGCACTACGTTCATCTCGGCGACCGGCTTGCGCTTTTTGCGAGCTCGAGCGATTAAAGCCATTGGGAATTACCTGCTTATTCTTCGCTGGTGTGCACTTTACGGTGCAGGATCGCCTGGAACTCATCGGCGAAGGTGTAGTAACGGCCGATCAACGTTTCGCTGGTGGCAGCGAAGCGGTTGTAGGCGATTACTGCGGGGATAGCGGCAAACAAGCCGATCGCCGTAGCGATCAGGGCTTCGGCGATACCCGGGGCCACGGTGGCCAGGGTCGCTTGCTGGGCCTGAGCCAGGCCGCGGAAGGAGTTCATGATCCCCCAGACGGTACCGAACAGACCAATGTACGGGCTGACGGAACCTACGGTGGCTAGGAAAGGCAGGCTTTGCTCAAGCTTTTCTTCTTCGCGGGAAATGGCGACGCGCATGGCGCGGGCCACGCCTTCCATGACCGCTTCAGGGTCAACGCCTGGCTGCTGGCGCAGACGGGAGAATTCCTTGAAGCCGGCACGGAAGATCTGCTCTACGCCCGAATCAGGGTCCGGGTTGCTGCCGGCCTGGCGGTACAGCTTGGACAGGTCGATACCCGACCAGAAGCGCTCTTCAAAGCTCTCCAGGGCACGTCGACCGGCACGCAGCAGATTGCTGCGCTGAAAAATCATGACCCAAGAGGTAACCGATGCGGCTACCAGGGTCAGCATGACCAGTTGAACCACAACACTGGCATTGCTGACCAGGCTCCACATGGAGGAATGGTCGACGACGGTAGGTTCCACGCTAAATCTCCTGCTTTGATTGTTTACCCGCGCCGCTTACGTCGGCAAAGGCCGCACGTAGAGCTTCGGGAATGGCCCGGGGTTTCAAACTATTGGTGCGCACACAGGCCACCAGGAACTGCCCCTCACAGAGCAGCGTTGCATCCGTTGCCCGCCTGACCTGCTGCTTGAAACGCAGGCTGACACGGTTCAATTCGATTACTTCAGCGCTGACCAACAGCTCGTCGTCCAGCCGCGCCGGCGCGTGATACCGCGCCTCGCTGGAGTGCACGACGAACAACAGGTCCTCCCCTGCCAGCTGGGATTGGGCAAAGCCCAGCTCCCGTAGCCGCTCGGTTCGAGCCCGCTCCATGAACTTGAGGTAATTGACGTAATACACGATGCCGCCGGCATCGGTGTCCTCGTAATAAACGCGACAGCGATGTGCGAACGACTGATCCCCGTTTTGCGCGCGCATACTCTAGTGCTTACTCCTCAGGTTGCCAATCCGGCCCGCAACTGTTTTTTCATTATCACTCTTCATCCTGAAGAATATTTCTACTGACTGAAAGACGACACCAGCCACTAGGACAGCACAAACCTCGGATAAATCGTCTGGCGTGAAGCTTTTAATCGTCCACTGCATCGAGGAATTCGTCTACTACAGGCATCTCGCCCAATCGTGACGGAATGTTTAACCCAAAGTGCAGATAGGCGTGCCGCGTCACCACCCGCCCCCTTGGCGTGCGCATGATGTAGCCCTGCTGGATCAGGTACGGCTCCAGCACGTCTTCAATGGTGTGGCGCTCTTCGCTGATGGCCGCCGCCAGGCTGTCGACACCCACCGGGCCACCGTCGAACTTCTCGATCATGGTCAAGAGTAGACGTCGATCCTGGTGATCGAAGCCATGCTCATCCACGTCCAGCAGGTTCAAGGCCAGGTCGGCCACGGCCTTGGTGATATGCCCCTTGGCACGCACTTCGGCAAAGTCCCGCACGCGACGCAGCAAACGGTTGGCAATCCGCGGCGTGCCACGGGCCCGACGGGCGATTTCAAACGCGCCTTCCGGGTCCAGCGGTAAACCCAGGATGCCCGCCGAACGGCTGACGATCGTCGCCAGGTCCGCAGTGCTATAGAACTCTAGACGTTGAACAATGCCGAAACGGTCTCGCAGCGGGTTGGTCAGCATGCCGGCACGGGTGGTCGCACCTACCAAGGTGAATGGCGGCAGGTCGAGCTTGATCGAACGGGCCGCCGGGCCTTCGCCGATCATGATGTCGAGCTGGAAGTCTTCCATGGCCGGGTACAGCACTTCTTCGACGATCGGCGAAAGCCGGTGGATCTCGTCGATAAACAGCACGTCATGCGGCTCAAGGTTGGTCAGCAGCGCTGCCAGGTCACCCGGACGCTCCAACACCGGACCCGAGGTGGACTTGATCGACACGCCCATTTCCTGGGCAATGATATTGGCCAGCGTGGTTTTACCCAAACCCGGCGGGCCGAAGATCAGCGTGTGGTCCAGGGACTCACTGCGCCCCCGGGCAGCCTGGATAAACAGTTCCATCTGCTCGCGCACGGTGGGCTGGCCGATGTAGTCGGCCAGGCTCAGGGGGCGAATGGCCCGGTCCTGGACCTCTTCACGATCTCGCGGGCCGGTGGCCGCAATCAGACGATCTGCTTCAATCACTTAAATCATTCCCTTCAGGGCGCGGCGGATCATGTCTTCACTGCTCAGGTTCTTGTCCTTGATGGCCGACACGGCCTTGCTGGCTTCCTGCGGCTTGTAGCCCAGGGAGATCAGCGCGCTGACCGCATCGCTTTCGGCACTGGCCACTTGGCCCGCCGGCATATCTGGCTGATTCGGCACCAGGGCAAACATGCTTGGTACAACTTCCCATGCCTTGAAACGGTCCTTGAGCTCCACGAGCAGGCGCTCGGCGGTCTTCTTGCCGACGCCCGGCACCTTGGTCAGCGCCGAGGTGTCCTGGGCCGAGACGGCACGCACCAGCTCATCAACTTCCAGGCTCGACATCAACGCCAGGGCCAATTTCGGGCCCACGCCATTGAGGCGGATCAGCTCGCGGAAGAAGTCGCGGTCGCGCTTGCCAATGAAACCATAGAGGAGTTGCGCATCTTCGCGCACCACCAAGTGCGTGTGCAGCGTTATCGGCTCACCGACCGACGGTAGGCGATACAGGGTGGTCATGGGCACTTCCAGCTCATACCCCAGCCCGTTCACATCCAGAATCAGGTGCGGCGGCTGTTTCTCAGCCAGAGTGCCGCGCAAACGTCCAATCACGGTTCAGATCCTTAAAGCTTGGGGTCAGATCAAGGCCTGACCGGAAATAACGATTGCGCTGATGCTATCAGAGACGCAGGCGCCCGCCACGACTGCGTGCCGCCCCCAGGCCATGCGGCAGCAGGCTGGAGCGGGTGTGCGCATGGCAAATGGCAATGGCCAGGGCGTCGGACGCATCGATCTGCGGTTTTGAGGTGAGCTTGAGCATGTGCATGACCATCATCTGCACTTGCTCTTTGTTGGCGGCACCGGTGCCAACCACGGCCTGCTTGACCTGGGTCGCAGTGTATTCGGCGATTTCCATGCCCTCTTCGGCGCCGGCAACGATGGCGGCACCACGGGCCTGGCCCAGCTTCAGGGCGGAGTCCGCGTTTTTCGCCATAAACACCTTTTCGATGCCCATAGTGACCGGCCCGTACGTCTGGATCACTTCACGCACGCCGCGATAGACGATCTGCAGGCGCTCGGCCAACTCGCCCGCACCCGTGCGGATGCAGCCCGAGGCGACGTAGACACAGCCGCGCGGGGTCTGTTGCACCACGCCAAAACCGGTGATGCGCGAACCGGGGTCGATACCTAGGATTAAAGTCATAACGCCTGCGGGTTGGGTAAAAACAATTTTTGATACAGAGAAGACCCCATGTGGGAGGGGGCTTGCCCCCGATAGCGGTGAATCAGTCGATTTATACGTAACTGACACACTGTCATCGGGGGCAAGCCCCCTCCCACTTTTTGATCTACATCGCCCTTCAGCCTAGCTGTTCGGCTACTGACTCTGGGATGTCGGCGTTGGAATACACGTTCTGAACATCATCCAGGTCTTCAAGCATGTCCAGCATCTTCAGCACTTTCTGCGCGCCGTCCAGGTCCAGCTCGGCACTGGTGGTCGGCAGCATGACGATTTCTGCGTCGGTACCCTTGAAACCGGCGGCTTCCAACGCATTGCGCACGGCATAGAACCCGGCAAACGACGTGAATACATCAATGGAGCCATCTTCATTGGTCACCACGTCGTCGGCATCGGCCTCCATTGCGGCTTCCATCAGTGCATCCTCATCCGTGCCCGGCGCGAAGGAGATCTGCCCCTTGCGCTCGAACAAGTAGGCCACCGAACCATCAGTACCGAGGTTACCGCCGCACTTGCTGAACGCATGGCGCACGGCTGCCGCGGTGCGGTTACGGTTGTCGGTCATGCACTCGACCATCACCGCCACCCCGCCCGGGCCGTAGCCTTCGTAGGTCAGTTCGACCATGTCGTCGGTGTCGGCGGCACCGGCGCCACGGGCCACGGCGCGATCAATGATGTCGCGGCTCATGTTGGCGCCAAGGGCCTTGTCCAGCGCCAGGCGCAGGCGCGGGTTGGAGCCTGGGTCACCCCCACCTTGGCGCGCGGCGACGGTCAGTTCGCGGATCCACTTGGTGAAGATCTTGCCTTTCTTGGCATCCTGACGCTCTTTGCGGTGCTTGATGTTCGCCCACTTGGAATGGCCAGCCATAACACAACTCCGAAATTCTGTAGAAACCTTATCAATCCCGCCCCAGGCAGGACTTCTCTCTTTAAAACACAACCCTTGTAACGCAAAGGCGCATCCGAAGATGCGCCTTTTTAGACTGCGTAAACCTCAGTGCGCTTTCACGCAGCAGCCTTACTCAGCCTTCGGCGTCTCGCGCAGGCGGATGTGCAGCTCGCGCAGCGCCTTGGCATCCACCACACCCGGAGCCTGGGTCATGACGTCCGCAGCGCTCTGGGTTTTCGGGAAGGCAATCACTTCACGGATCGACTGGGCGCCGGTCATCAACATCACCAGGCGGTCCAGGCCGAACGCCAAGCCACCGTGCGGCGGCGCGCCGTATTTCAGGGCGTCGAGCAGGAAGCCGAACTTCTCTTCCTGTTCCGCTTCGTTGATGCCCAACAGGCGGAAGACCGCTTGCTGCATCTCTTTGCGGTGGATACGGATCGAACCGCCACCCAGCTCGGTGCCGTTGAGCACCATGTCGTAGGCGCGGGACAGGGCGCCGGCCGGGTTGGCTTCCAGCTCGGCCGGCGAGCACTTCGGCGCGGTGAACGGGTGGTGCAAGGCGCTGAAGCTGCCGTCGTCGTTCTCTTCGAACATCGGGAAGTCAACGACCCACATCGGGGCCCATTCGCAGGTCAGCAGGTTCAGGTCGTGACCCAGCTTGATCCGCAGCGCGCCCAAGGCTTCGCTGACGATCTTGGCCTTGTCGGCGCCGAAGAACACGATGTCGCCGTCGACTGCACCGACGCGGTCGAGGATCGCGTTCAGGTTGTCCAACGGAATGTTTTTCACGATCGGCGATTGCAGGCCATCAACACCGTTGGCGCGCTCGTTGACCTTGATGTACGCCAGGCCCTTGGCACCGTAGATACCGACGAACTTGGTGTAGTCGTCGATCTGCTTGCGCGGCATGCTCGCGCCGCCAGGCACGCGCAGGGCGGCGATGCGGCATTTCGGGTCGTTGGCCGGGCCGCTGAACACCTTGAAGTCGACGTCCTTGAGCTGGTCGGCCACGTCTACCAGTTCCAGCGGGTTACGCAGGTCTGGCTTGTCGGAACCGTAGCGGCGCATGGCTTCTTCGAAGGTCATGTGCGGGAAGTCGCCGAATTCCAGGTCCAGCACTTCCTTGAACAGGTTGCGGATCATTTGTTCGGTGAGGCCCATGATCTCTTTTTCATCGAGGAAACTGGTCTCGATGTCGATCTGGGTGAATTCCGGCTGGCGGTCGGCGCGCAGGTCTTCGTCGCGGAAGCACTTGGCGATCTGGTAGTAACGGTCGAAGCCGGCCACCATCAGCAATTGCTTGAACAGTTGCGGCGATTGCGGCAGGGCAAAGAAAGAACCGGGGTGGGTACGGCTAGGCACCAGGTAGTCACGCGCGCCTTCCGGGGTGGCCCGGGTCAGGATCGGGGTTTCGACATCCAGGAAGCCGTTCTCGTCGAGGAAACGACGGATGCTGGTGGTCATGCGCGAACGCAGGCGCAGCTTCTCGGCCATTTCCGGACGACGCAGGTCCAGGAAGCGATAGCGCAGGCGGGTTTCTTCGCCCACGTCGGAGTATTCGTTGAGTGGGAACGGCGGGGTTTCCGATTCGTTCAGCACTTCCAGCTCGTAACCCAGCACTTCGATGCCGCCGGACGCCATGTTCTTGTTCACGGCACCCGCCGGACGCAGGCGAACCTTACCGGTGATCTTCACGACGTACTCGCTGCGCACGCGGTCAGCAGCGGCGAAGCTCTCGGCGCGGTCAGGGTCGAACACCACTTGGGCCAGACCATCACGATCACGGATATCGAGGAAGATCACCCCGCCGTGGTCGCGGCGACGGTGAACCCATCCGCAAAGGGTGATTTCCTGACCTTCCAGGGTCTCGTTCAGTTGGCCGCAATAATGGCTGCGCATCATGGTAGTGGTTTCACTTCTCGTAATTCGAAATTCGGTGGAGGCCTGCCTCGTCACCGTACATTAAAGCAGGGGACGGATAATGCAGGAGCCTGCGCGTAGAGTTCAACTCAGTCTGCTTTGTCGCCGCCGGCGAGGTTCTTCTTGGCGCCGGTCTTGAAGTCGGTCTCATACCAGCCGCTGCCGCTCAGGCGGAAGCCCGGCATGGACAACATCTTCTTGAGCTCCGGTGCCTGGCAGGCAGGGCAATCGACCAGCGGCGCGGCGCTGATCTTCTGAATGGCTTCCAACTGATGACCACAGGAAGCACATTGATAGTCGTACATGGGCATGGAGATGTCTCGGCGATCAGATCGTTACTGCGCCACGCCTGCCCTACGGGTTCCGCAGCATGCGTAGCAAAGCGCGGGATTATATCTGGTAAATCGAGGCAGCGCAGCCGGCTTTCTGCCGGAGCCTTGCCCACCTCAGCGTACGACCATGTAGTGAGCGCGCTTGCCCCACGCTGGGTGGCGAAGCCGCCCCAATGAAGCCACCCCAATAAGGACACTGTGAGGTCCAGGATAGGCCTAAGGTCGCCTGGTTGGGGGCCGCTACGCAGCCCAGCGCGGGGCAAGCCCGCTCACTACAAGGGCAGGTGCCGGTGCTCAATGCACTATTCCGGTGAACAGGATGGCTCAACACCCCCTTTCAAGGCGTGAACCACACAGACCACCCTGACCAACCCACTGAAGTTTTTCACACCGCCATAACGCAAGTGCACTTCCCGGTCGACATAGGACAGCAACGCACTGACTGAACAGGCGTTGATCCTGGCTATCTCCGTGAGGATATTCCAGTAGATCTGCTCCAATCGCAGGCAGGTGGAAAACCCGTTGAGCCTTACCGACCGGGACAATGGCTTGGCCAGCCCCATATCGAACCCTTTCGCAAAAGGGTCGATCTTTATCCTATGAAAACCAGCGGTTTCCATCACTCCATTACCCACTCCGCGTGACATACACCTGACACTCCATTGCCAAACAGCAGCCCATGGGTTGTCCCATTGGGCGATGGCCTTATAAAACCGCAGGCAGAGGCAGGCAGCCAGAAGACGGGGAGTTGATAGACGTAGGACAACGCCAGGAAACGCGCGGAAACAAGCGAGCGGCGCCAGGAAGGCGCCACTCAGGGCAGGTGTCTACTGATTTTCGAGCAGGGAGCGCAGCATCCACGCGGTTTTCTCGTGAACCTGCATACGCTGGGTCAGCAGGTCGGCCGTCGGCTCATCGCTGACCTTGTCGAGCAGCGGGAAGATGCCACGTGCGGTGCGAGTGACCGCTTCCTGGCCTGCCACCAACTGCTTGATCATCTCTTCTGCGCTGGGCACGCCTTCTTCTTCCTTGATGGAAGACAGACGGGCATAGATGGAATAGGCACCCGGTGCCGGGAAACCTAGGGCACGGATACGTTCGGCAATGGAGTCCACTGCCAGCGCCAGTTCGTTGTACTGCTCCTCGAACATCAAGTGCAGCGTACGGAACATGGGGCCCGTGACGTTCCAATGGAAGTTGTGGGTCTTCAGATACAGTACATAGGTATCGGAAAGCAGCCGTGAAAGCCCGTCGACGATGGATTTACGATCTTCTTCACTGATACCGATATCGATTGCCATGTTTATCCCCTTCAATTGACAAGCATTCATTGATCAGGTGCAGGACCACTCTAGCAAGAGTGCCGGTGATGCGCAGCCCGGCGCGGCAATTCGCCCCGGCGTGGCCGGTCAAACGGTGCGGCCGGGCCTCTGGCCCAAGTAGGAAATATCCCTGCAATCCGTTTGAAAAGCCTGCACGTGTCTAGGACAAGCGTTTGACACAGAAATGCCGTCATCCTTGCAACACCCCGAAATGCTTGATTTGAGTAGGCACAGCCTTTGCTGTTAAATAGGCGGCGTGTCGTCGCCGTTACTTTCTGCGGCAGCGGCATAGGCTGATACCCCGCGCACGTGCCCAACGCCTCCCATTGTTCAGAAGCGAACCGTGCCAGTCAGCTCTTCCTCGTGATCCGTCTTAAAGTGAGTTAATCAAAATGTTGAAAATCGTCCACCTGCTAACGGGCGTTGCAGCGTTGCTGCTGTCCTTTATACCGAGCTTGCAACAGGGAAGCCCTCCCTACCTGGAACAACACGACGCTCTGTACCTGGCCTTGTTCGGCCTTCTTAACCTGACGCTGGCACCGGTGATCCCTTACTGGAACAAAGGCACACGTCATCAACTGCAAAACCTGGTCAGCGCGCTGCTGGTACTGACCGTGGTCGTACAAACCCTCACCCTCCTGGCACCTATGCCTGAAGTCGGCGGCCACCCGGCCATCCTGCTCAGCCTGGTGATTGCTGTGGTCGCCATCGTTCTTCACCTGGCCATCAGCTTCTACCGTTCCTCCCCTGCGGCCTCGTCGCAAACCTACGACATGACCAATCGGGATACCGGTACCGTCAAGTGGTTCAACACCTCCAAAGGCTTCGGCTTTATTTCCCGTGATTCGGGCGACGACATTTTCGTCCACTTCCGGGCCATTCGCGGCGAAGGCCATCGCGTCCTGGTGGAAGGCCAGCGCGTGGAATTCTCCGTCATGAATCGCGACAAAGGCCTGCAGGCCGAAGACGTGATCGCTGCACTGCCGCGTCGCTGATACCCGCGCTCGCAGCAAAAAAAACCGCGATCCAGCTTGGCTGGGTCGCGGTTTTTTTATGCACGCCTGTTAATAATGAGGCGGCGGCGCTTCTTCTTCGGAGGTTTCGAATTGGCCGCCCATTTCTTCCTGGCGTTTAAGTAGCGCGGTCATCTGCAATTGCAGGCGCTCGACAGCACGCTGCTGGGTGACGAGGATGTCATTGAGGGTCTCAATGGTGTCGTCCTGGAAGGCCAGGCGGCTTTCCAGGTCGGTGACGCGGTCTTGCAGATCCATGATTCAACCCTGGGTAAAGATGAAGTCGGCGGGCAACAACTCGCGCAGACGGCCGCGGATGGCTGCCACTTGCGCATCGGTGTAAGACTGCGCCGGATGTTTGCCCCATACCGGCGCCGGCCAGGCGGCATCGTCACGCTTGCGCACGATCACATGCACGTGCAGCTGGCTGACCACATTGCCCAGGGCGCCGATGTTCATTTTGTCGGCGCAGAAACCGCCATTCAGCGACTGGGCCAGGGCCGTCGTCTCTTGCCACAACCGCTGCTGATCGGCGACATCCAGCTGAAACACTTCGCTGATAGCGTTGATACGCGGCACCAGAATGAACCAAGGGTAATTCGAGTCATTGGACAGCAGCAGGCGGCACAGGGGGAAATCCCCCATGACCAGCGTGTCTTGTTGAAGGCGTTGATCTAAAGCGAACACCGCAGGCACTCCGTTCGGCAGGTCAGGTTCAAGGCCCCCAGCATACCTGCGAATCGCCCACGCTTCACACCAGCGCCTGCGCGCATGAACATGGCGCAATGAAAAAAAATGCACCATTTAGAGACAGACGAATATTTCAACTACGCTGAATGACCAATCCTGCTGCGATTGGCCAAACACTGATCAAAAGATTATGGCGAGACCCGCGACACAGAGGCCTCAAGAAACAAGGCATTGAGCCATCACCGCAATCAAGCGATATCTGGGGGCCTGCACCAAAATGACCCATTTATGCCTCAAAGAGATCCGCCGTCTACCCACCGACTGGGGTGAATGGGTAACGTTTTCTCCAGATTCAGGATGTGCGCACCTCTACACAGAGGCGGAGCATGGGCGTCCGGGCCAAACCAATCGGCGTAAAAACCCCGTGCTTATGCGGTTTTCACGGAGCGACGACGTTTTTCACGAAAAAATGACATTCGGTTTGCGGTTTGGGCACGCTTGCTGCATTCATCCTCTTATCGTCGGCAACGGCACCAGAAGGGAATCAGGTGTTTCGCGATGAAAACAACAGCGGTTCAATGCGCGCCAAGGACGATTTCAAACTTTTAAAGTAACGTTTTTTACGCTCTTTTAACGGTTTAGAAACAGTATTGAAGTTGTCAGTCTCGTTACAGTGAGGCTGTGAATTTGCGACATGGATATAGCAATCTACGACAAGCTCGTAAAGAAGCTGAAAGGAAAGTTGGGCAAGTATCGCCAATATTGTCAGCGTGATATAACTTTGCGCCGACACAAAAAGAAAGAGCCGCCCAGACAAAAATACAGGTGGGACGGCAGTACTCTTCCTAAAACCAAAGGAGCAAATCACGATGCGCGTGATGAAGTGGAGCATGATCGCCCTGGCTGTTTCAGCAGGCACCTCGCAGTTCGCAATGGCGTCCGCCCAGGACGATTCCAAGGGCTTTATCGAAGACAGTACCGCCAGCATTCTGACGCGTGCCTTGTACTTCAGCCGTGACCGCCGTAACCAAGGTGCGGAGCAAAGCCGTATCGAAGAAACCGGTCTGGGCTTCCACGGTCTCTTCAGCTCGGGCTACACCCAAGGCACCATCGGTGTCGGTGTCGATGTCATCGGCCTGCTGGGCGTCAAACTCGACAGCGGCAAGGGCCGCGCCGGTACCGGTCTGTTCCCAGAGGGTTCCGACGGCCGTTCGCAGGACGACTATTCCAAAGCAGGCGCTGCCGTGAAGTTCCGTATTTCCAATACGGTCCTCAAGGTCGGTGATCAATACACTACCGCTCCAGTGTTCGCCTCCGATGACAGCCGCTTGCTGCCGGAACTGCCGCAAGGCGTTTCCATCACCAGCAACGAAATCAAAGACCTGAAACTGGAAGCCGGTCACTTCACCTCGATCGTTGCCCAGGATCAAACCTACCGCGACAGTATCGGCAGCTCCGAACCAGGCTCGAAACGTGGCCTGCGTGACGCCAACTTCGTGGGCGGCGTTTACAGCTGGACGCCAGAGATCACCACCAGCCTCTACTACTCCAAAGTGGAAGACTACTGGAAGAAGCTCTACGCCAACGTGAACTGGACCCACGCACTTAGCGATGACCAATCCGTGGCTGTCGACTTCAACATCTACGACACCAAGAGCGACGGCGCCGGCCTGGTACGTGCTGACAAAGACAGCACGACCAAACTCGACAACCGTGCGTTCAGCTTGCAAGGCGCGTACACCATTGGCGCTCACACCTTCACCCTGGCGGCGCAGAAAGTCAGCGGCGACGGCCAATACGGTTATGGCGTAGACGGCGGCGGCACGATTTTCCTGGCCAACTCCATCGCTCGTTCCGACTTCAACGCTGAAGACGAGAAGTCCTACCAGGCTCGCTATGACCTGAACATGGCAACCTTTGGCATTCCGGGCCTGAGCTTCATGACTCGTTATGTGAAAGGTACCGGCGCCAACACCTCTACCACTAACAACGGTAAAGAGTGGGAACGCGATATCGAAGCCAAATACGTGATCCAGAGCGGCCCAGCCAAAGACCTGAGCTTGCGCGTACGTCAAGCGACCTATCGCTCGTCTGATCAGGTTTACTCGGGTTCTCTCGACGAACTGCGTCTGATCGCGCAATACCCGCTGAACATCTTGTAATTGACGGTTTGATTACAACGATGACTTGAGGCCTCGGCCTTAAATAAAAAGCCGCTCCTTTGTTTAACAAGGGAGCGGCTTTTTTATGGCTGTATTGTTTCAGCGGCAAAATAACTAGCAAGCTAACTAACGAGATTAACCTGTGCACCTTGAACCTGACCTAACGGCCAAGTTCAAGACTATGACTTCCCATTACTTGGCGACTGTTTCCTGCATCACACGAATAACCCGCTGCGGAAATGGAATATCAATCCCCGCCGCTTTTAAACGATCACGTGCAAGTTCGTTCAGCATAAACACCACGTCCCAATAATCCGACGTCTTGGTCCAGCAACGCAGGGATACGGTGATCGAACTGTCGCCCAAGGTCGACACCACTGCCACAGCGGCCGGGTCTGCCAACACACGCGGGTCTTTCGACAGTTCCAGCAACACCTCACGGGCTTTCTGCAGGTCGGCCTCGTAGTCCACACCCACGTCAAACACCACCTTGCGAGTCGGCTGGCGGTTGGTGTTGGTGATGATGCCGTTGGACAGGATGCCGTTCGGCACGATCACGGTCTTGTTGTCGCCGGTACGCAGCACGGTGTGGAAGATCTGGATGCTATCGACGGTACCCGAAGTGCCCTGGGCTTCGATCCAGTCACCAAGGCGGAACGGGCGGAACAACAGAATCAGCACGCCACCGGCGAAGTTCGCCAGGCTGCCTTGCAATGCCATGCCGATGGCCAGGGTGGCGGCACCGATCGCCGCAATGAACGAGGTGGTTGCCACACCGATCATCGAAGCCACGTTGACCACCAGCATGATTTTGAGCGCAATGTTCGCAAGTCTGGTAATGAAATGTTGCAGCGCCATGTCGGCATTACGCAGTGCAAGCAAGCGCCCTACCCGGTGGGTCAACACGTTGATCAGCCACCAACCGATGACCAGGGTGACCATGGCCAGCAAAAACCGGCTGCCGTATTCCATGATCATCGGGAGCCACGACTCTGAGGTCTTGATCAGGTGATCCATTTCAGCGTTCAAATCCATCTACATTCTCCTGTTTACCGGATGTTCGGTGTATTGAGTGGCCATAAATGCAATTGAGCCCCGTAGGGCTCAATCGTGGGAGCAGGTGCTGGGGCGTGGGACGTCGAAAACACCCCCAGGTTCCCCAAAGTGCCATCAGTCGCGGAAGTTATTGAACTGCAGCGGCATGTCGAACGTCTTGGCGCGCAATGCCGCAATCGCCTCTTGCAGGTCGTCACGTTTCTTGCCCGTGATACGCACCTGCTCACCCTGGATGGCGGCCTGGACTTTGAGCTTGGCATCCTTGACGTGGGCAACGATCTTCTTCGCCAGCTCCTTGTCGATACCTTCCTTGAGCACGGCTTCCTGCTTCATCAGCTTGCCGGAGGCGTAGGCGTCCTTGATTTCAAGGCACTGCGCGTCGATCTTGCGCTTGACCAGCGACAGCTTGAGGATCTCGATCATCGCTTCCAGCTGGAAATCGGCTTCAGCGGTCAGGTTGACGGTCAGTTCCTTTTCCTTGAATTCGAAGCTGCCCTTGCCTTTCAAGTCATAGCGACGGTCCAGTTCCTTGACGGCGTTCTCGACGGCGTTGGTGACTTCGTGTTTGTCCAGTTCGGATACCACGTCGAACGAAGGCATGTCATTTCTCCAATATAAGGGGCGGGCTCAGTAGAGATGGAGCGCGCCCGAGCTAAAATGCCGGGGCATTATAGCGGTTCTTTCGCCCCATTCACTGTGAGCGACCCCACGGAGCACAAACTGATGTCGACCACCTGGCATATTCTCGGCGCCGGCAGCCTGGGCACACTCTGGGCCACGCGCCTGGCGCGCGCGGGCCTCCCTGTCAGGTTGATCCTGCGTGATGAGGCGCGTCTGGCCAACTACCAGACCACCCAGGGTCTGACCTTGGTAGAGCACGGTGTAGCACAGACCTACCCGGTGATCGCAGAAACGCCTGACAGCCCGGAGCCGATTCATCGCCTGCTGGTGGCGTGCAAGGCCTACGACGCCCAAAGCGCCGTCGCACAGTTACAACGGCGACTGGCGCCCGACGCGGAACTGATCCTGCTGCAGAACGGCCTCGGCAGCCAGGACGCGGTCGCTGCGCAAATGCCCCAGGCCCGTTGCATCTTTGCCTCCAGCACCGAAGGCGCGTTTCGCGACGGCGACTGGCGCGTGGTGTTTGCCGGCCATGGCTACACCTGGCTGGGGGACGCGAGCCACCCTACCCCGCCACTCTGGCTGGATGACTTGCAGGCGGCTGGCATTCCCCACGATTGGAGCGCCGATATCCTCACGCGGTTGTGGCGCAAGCTGGCGCTCAACTGCGCCATCAACCCACTGAGCGTGCTGTATCAGTGCCGTAATGGCGAGCTGCAAGCCCATCACTGCGAAGTCGCCACCCTGTGCGCTGAACTCGGTGAACTGCTGGAATGCTGCGGCCAGCCTGCCGCCGCGCTGGATCTGCAGCACGAAGTGGAACGGGTGATCCTGGCCACGGCGGCCAATTACTCTTCCATGTACCAGGACGTGGCCGCCGGCCGCCGCACCGAAATCAGCTACCTATTGGGCTATGCTTGCCAGGCGGCCGCCCGTCATCAGCTGAACCTGCCGCATTTAAACCAGCTGCAAGTACGCTTGGTCGAGCAGCTGCTCGCACGCGGATTGCCCCGCGACTGAGCCACGCGCTACCCTGCCCGCCTGTCTATCACCTGGGAAAACCCTGATGCCGCTGCGCCAGCGTCTTGAAAACCTACCCGTCGGGCAGAAATTGCTGGCCGCCCTGCTGGTGCTGTTGACCACTGTATTGCTGGTGGCCAACCTGACCTTTATCAGCGCCGCCTACTGGATCTCCCAGGAAAGCATGGCCCCCCAGGCCTTGCAGGCCATTGGTCGCCTGGTGTCCAACCCCGCGCTCGCCGCCGAGGCCCTCGAATCACCCGCCAAAGCTGACGCCCTGCTCAATGAGCTGACCAGCTATTCACCCTTGCGCGCCGCCGCCCTGTACGACGGCGAAGGCAACCGCCTGGCGCAGATGCAACACGGTGACCGCCTGCACCTGCCCGACAACTACCGGCATATCGAAGCGTGGCGCGTGACCGAGTTTCGCAGCAACCAGGTCATCACCCTGCCCCGTGCGGGCCAGCCGTCCGGTCATCTGCTGCTGGTGGCCAGCAGCGAGCTGCCGGTGGCGTTCTACACCGGCACGCTGACCGCCAGCCTGGGCATCCTGATTTTCAGCGTGTTGCTGTGGCTGATCATCGCCCGCCAGATCAAACGCCTGATCACCCGGCCGATCCATGAACTGGAAGAGCTGTCGCGCCAAGTCACCCGTGAAGAGAACTACGCCCTGCGCGCCGGTCGTGGCAACCACGATGAAATCGGCAGCCTGGCAGAAGCCTTCAACACCATGCTGTCGCGCATCGAAGCCCGCGAGCATCAGCTCAAGCGTGCACGTGACGACTCCCAGGCCGCCTACGATCAGGCCCAAGGCTTGGCCGAAGAGACACGCCACACCAACCGCAAGCTGGAACTGGAAGTCCAGGTGCGCAGCAAGATCGAGAAAAAACTCACCGGCTTCCAGAATTACCTGAACAGCATCATCGACTCGATGCCCTCGGCACTGATCGCCCTGGATGAACAGCTCTACGTCACGCAGTGGAACCAGGAGGCCAGCGCGCTTTCCGGCACGCGACTGGATGAAGCCCTGAACCAGCCGATCTACCTCGCCTTCCTGCCACTCAAGCCGTATCTGCCGCAGATCAGGGCGGCGGTCGAGCAACACACCGTGGAGCGCATCGAACGTGTCACGTGGTTCAAGGAAGATGAACCCAAGCATTACGCCCTGACGTTCTACCCACTGATGGGCGGCGCCGGGCGGGGCGTGGTGATCCGTATCGATGACATCACTCAACGGCTGTCCCTGGAAGAAATGATGGTGCAATCGGAGAAGATGCTCTCCGTGGGTGGCTTGGCCGCCGGCATGGCCCATGAGATCAACAACCCGCTGGGGGCAATCCTGCATAACGTGCAGAACATCCGCCGCCGGTTGTCTCCCGACCTGCCCAAGAACCTGGAACACGCCGAACAGGCGGGCATCGAGCTGGAAACCGTCAACCGCTACCTGCAAAGTCGTGAAGTGCCGCAACTGCTCGATGGTATCCAGCAGGCCGGGGCACGGGCGGCGAAGATCGTCACCCATATGCTCAGCTTCAGCCGCCGCAGCAACCGGCAGATGGCACCGTGCGACTTGCCGGCGCTGATCGACCAGGCGGTGGAAATCGCCGGTAACGACTTCGACCTGGCCATCGGCTTTGACTTCAAGGGCCAGGCGATCATCCGTCAATTCGACCCGCAGCTGGGCCCGGTACCCGGCACCGCCAACGAACTGGAACAGGTGCTGCTCAACCTGCTTAAAAACGCCGCCCAGGCCATCCACCTGCGCGAAGACGACAGCGAGCCGGGGCGCATTATCCTGCGCACCCGCCTCAACCCACCGTGGGCGGAGATCCAGGTGGAAGACAATGGCATCGGGATGAGCGAGAACGTGCGCAAACGTACATTCGAGCCCTTCTTCACCACCAAGGAAATCGGCCAGGGCACCGGGCTTGGGCTGTCGGTGTCGTATTTCATCATCACCAATAACCACAAGGGCCAGATGGAAGTGCACTCCACCCTCGGCCAAGGCACTTGCTTTACCTTGCGCTTGCCCCTGGCCGGCAGCCAACTGCCGCCTTACGAACTTACCCAACTGGAGCAATGACCATGGGCTTTCGCCTGTCGAAAATCTACACGCGCACCGGCGACAAGGGCGAAACCGGCCTGGGCGACGGCCGCCGCGTGCCCAAGGACCACCCACGCGTGGAAGCCATTGGCGAAGTGGATACGCTGAACAGTCAGCTCGGCTTGCTGCTGGCCTATCTCGAAGCACTCGGCGGACAGCATCCGGGCTTGCAGGACGTGATCGAGGTACTGACGCCTTGCCAGCATCGATTGTTCGATCTGGGCGGCGAGCTGGCGATGCCAGAGTACAAAGCCTTGAATGCGGCGGAAGTGGATCGGCTGGAAGCGGCGATTGATCGCTGGAATGAAGAAGTGGGGCCGCTGGAGAACTTCATCCTGCCGGGTGGCTCGGCGCTGATCGCCCAAGCCCATGTGTGCCGTAGCCTGGCGCGCAGTGCGGAGCGTCGGTGTCAGCAGTTGAATGCGCTGGAGCCGCTGGAAGGCGTGGGGTTGGCGTATATCAATCGGTTGTCGGATTTACTCTTTGTGGCCGCCAGGGTAATCGCCAAGCGCCAGGGTGTAGCCGAAGTGTTGTGGCAGGCAGCAGCGAAGCCCCACTAACCCAATAAAAACGCCAAACCTGTAGTGAGCGGGCTTGCCCCGCGCTGGGCTGCAAAGCAGCCCCAAAACCACACAGCGTGTTGTGTCTGAGCCTACGCGGCAGCCTTTTTGGGGCTGCTTCGCAGCCCAGCGCGGGGCAAGCCCGCTCACTACAGGTCCGCGTTAAGTTTGCGGCCAGAACGCGCGAATTCCCGCCACACCTTGAGCGCCAGCTTCCCAAGCCTGTTCCCGCTCGGCAGGTCCTACCCCGCCCAACAGAAACACCGGCTTGCTGAACCCACGGATCAACTCCGCCGCCTGCGCCCAACCCAACGGCTGCGCGTCAGGATGGGTCTGAGTCGGCTGCACCGGCGACAGCGTGACAAAATCCACGTCCATCATTTGCGCCAACGCCAGCTCTTCAGCGTTGTGGCACGAAGCCGCCAGCCAGCGATCCTTCGGCAGTGGGCGGCCCTTACTCGCGTATTTACGCAGTTGCGCCGCCGTCATGTGCCAGCCGGCTGCAGGAAAGTCCCCCAACCATTCAAACGGTCCCTTGAGCATCAGTTGGGCCTTGCCCGCGCACAGGCCCACCGCGTCGACCGCGAGGTCGCGGTATTTGGGGTCGTAACCGTTGGGCGCCCGCAGTTGCACCAGCTTGATGCCACCCGCGATGGCTTTCTGGATGCCACGCAACAACGCCGGGGTTTCCAGCTCGCCTGGCGTGATCAGGTACTCGGCAGGCAAGCGCGCCGCCGCAACGATCGGTGCATTGGCCGCCGGAAACTCATAGTTGATGAGGTCCCGAGGGGCAACCCACTCCAGCGGTTGTCCTTCGACACCCTGCGGTTCGCCGGTAAACGCCGAAACCTCCCAGACATCCAGCAACACCTGCTTGTCCGGGTAGTCATGCTGCACCTTGATCAGCGGCCGTGCCGTGGTGACCTGGATACCCAGCTCTTCCTGCAGTTCGCGGGACAGAGCGCTGGCGACCGATTCATCGGCCTCCACCTTGCCACCGGGAAACTCCCAGAGACCGCCCTGGTGCTGGGTATCGGCGCGGCGCGCCAGCAGAATCCTGCCGTCGACACCGCGGATCACCGCTGCTGCTACATGCACTCGTTTCACCGCGATTTTCCTCTTGTCTGTCAGGTACGGTATTCCGCGTTGATCTTCACGTACTCGTGGGACAGGTCGGTGGTCCAGATGGTTTCGCTGCACTCGCCGCGACCCAGCTCGATGCGGATGGTGATTTCTTCCTGCTGCATCACCGCCGAGCCCTGCACTTCGGTGTAGGTCTCAGCACGGGCGCCACGGCTGGCGATGCACACATCACCGAGGAACACGTCGATCTTGCTCACGTCCAGGTCCGGCACGCCGGCACGGCCGACGGCTGCCAGGATACGGCCCCAGTTCGGGTCAGAGGCGAACAGCGCAGTCTTGATCAGCGGCGAGTGAGCCACGGTGTAACCCACGTCCAGGCATTCCTGATGGTTGCCGCCACCGTTGACTTCAACCGTCACAAATTTGGTCGCGCCCTCGCCGTCACGCACGATGGCCTGGGCCACGTCCATGCACACTTCGAACACGGCCTGCTTCAACGCCGCGAACAGCGGGCCGCTGGAGGAGGTAATTTCCGGCAGGTTGGCCTGGCCGGTCGCGATCAGCATGCAGCAGTCGTTGGTCGAGGTGTCGCCATCGATGGTGATGCGGTTGAACGACTTGTTGGCACCGTCCAGGATCAGGCTGTGCAGCACATCGCGGGAGACTTTGGCGTCGGTGGCGATGTAACCGAGCATGGTGGCCATGTTCGGGCGGATCATGCCCGCGCCCTTGCTGATGCCGGTGACCGTGACGGTCACGCCATCGTGCACGAACTGGCGGCTCGCGCCTTTTGGCAGGGTGTCGGTGGTCATGATGCCGGTGGCGGCGGCGGCCCAGTTATCCACAGACAGGTCGTCCAGCGCGGCTTGCAGTGCGCCTTCGATTTTTTCCACCGGCAGCGGCTCACCGATGACACCGGTGGAGTACGGCAGCACTTGGCTGGCGTCCACGCCGGTCAACTGGGCCAGCTTGGCGCAGGTGCGCGCGGCAGCTACCAGGCCCGGCTCTCCGGTGCCGGCGTTGGCATTGCCGGTGTTGGTCAGCAGGTAACGGATCGTGCCGGCCACGCGTTGCTTGGCCAGGATCACCGGCGCGGCGCAGAACGCATTGAGGGTAAACACGCCGGCGACGGTCGAGCCTTCGGCACAGCGCATCACCACCACATCCTTGCGCCCCGGGCGTTTGATGCCGGCCGAAGCGATACCGAGTTCAAAACCGGCAACCGGGTGCAACGTGGGCAAAGGACCAAGACCAACAGCCATGAATGCGCTCCTTAAAAATAGGTGATGTCTGTGCCGTCGTGAGCGACGGTGAAATTAATGGCAAAACGCCGCGACGGCAGAGGCCGGTCGCGGCGCGGGGTGTTACAGCGTCAGGCGGAAATCTTATTCGATCTGGCCGTGGCAGTGCTTGAACTTCTTGCCCGAACCGCAATAGCACAGCTCGTTACGGCCCAGCTTCTGATCGTTGCGAACCGGGGTTTGAGCCAGGGCCACATCGATCTCTTCGCCCAATACTTCAGGAGCGTCCAGACCCGGTGCTTCATCGTGCTGGAACTGCATGCGAGCAGCCAGTGCCTCGGCTTCCTGGCGCAGGCGGGCTTCTTCCTCGATCGGGTCTTCGCGACGCACCTGAACGTGGGACAGCACGCGAATCGAATCGCGCTTGATCGAATCCAGCAGTTCGGAGAACAGCGTGAACGACTCGCGCTTGTACTCCTGCTTCGGGTTCTTCTGGGCGTAGCCACGCAGGTGGATGCCGTGACGCAGGTGATCCATGGTCGACAGGTGGTCTTTCCACAGGTCGTCCAGCACGCGCAGTACGATTTGCTTCTCGAAGGTGCGCAGTGCTTCGGCACTCGCCTGCTCTTCTTTCTCGTTGTACGCCGCCAGCAGCTCGGTCATGAGCTTCTCGCGCAGGGTCTCTTCGTAGAGGTGATCGTCCTCGTCCAGCCACTGCTGAACCGGCAACTCGACACCGAAGTCGTTCTTCAACGCGGCTTCCAGGCCGGCAACATCCCACTGCTCAGGCAGGGACTGTGGCGGAATGTGCGCGCTGACGGTGGCGTTGAGCACGTCCTGACGGAAATCGGCGATGGTTTCGCCAATGTTGTCGGCGGCCAGCAACGTGTTACGCATGTGATAGATCACTTTACGCTGTTCGTTGTTGACGTCATCGAACTCGAGCAGTTGCTTACGGATGTCGAAGTTGCGGCCTTCAACCTTGCGCTGCGCCTTCTCGATGGCGTTGGTCACCATGCGGTGCTCGATCGCTTCACCGGACTGCATGCCCAGGGCCTTCATGAAGTTCTTCACGCGGTCCGAGGCGAAGATGCGCATCAGGCTGTCTTCCAGCGACAGGTAGAAGCGGCTGGAACCGGCGTCACCCTGACGACCGGCACGACCCCGCAGCTGGTTGTCGATACGGCGCGATTCGTGACGCTCGGAAGCGATCACCTGCAGGCCACCTGATTCCAGCACGGCCTGGTGGCGTTTCTGCCAATCAGCCTTGATCTGGGCGATCTGCTCAGGCGTCGGGTTGTCCAGGGAGGCCACTTCCACTTCCCAGTTACCGCCCAGCAGGATGTCGGTACCACGACCGGCCATGTTGGTCGCGATGGTCAGTGCGCCTGGGCGACCGGCCTGGGCGATGATTTCGGCTTCTTTTTCGTGGAACTTGGCGTTGAGGACCTTGTGCTCGATGCCTTCCTTATTGAGCAGGTTGGACACGTGCTCGGACGTTTCGATAGTGGCGGTACCTACCAGGATCGGGCGCCCCTGGGCCATGCCATCCTTGATGTCGTTTATGATCGCCGCGTATTTCTCTTCGGCGGTCAGGAACACCAGGTCGTTGAAGTCTTTACGCGCCAGCGGTTTGTTCGGTGGGATAACCACGACCGACAGACCGTAGATCTGGTGGAATTCGAACGCTTCGGTGTCGGCCGTACCGGTCATGCCGGACAGTTTGTTGTACAGACGGAAGTAGTTCTGGAAGGTGGTGGAGGCCAACGTCTGGCTTTCAGCCTGGATGTTGAGCACTTCCTTGGCTTCGATGGCCTGGTGCAGGCCTTCGGACAAGCGACGACCCGGCATGGTACGGCCGGTGTGTTCGTCAACCAGCACCACCTGCCCATCCTGCACGATGTACTCGACGTTGCGATGGAACAGCTTGTGCGCACGCAGGCCGGCATACACGTGGGTCAGCAGACCCAGGTTGTGGGCCGAGTACAGGCTTTCGCCTTCAGCCAGCAGGCCGATCTGGGTCAGCATGTCTTCGACGAACTGGTGACCGGCTTCGTTGAGCTCGACCTGGCGGGTCTTCTCGTCGATGGTGAAGTGACCTTCTTTGGTCACCACGCCTTCCACTTCCTCGATGTGCTGCTCAAGACGCGGGATCAACTTGTTGATCTCGGTGTACAGGCGCGAGCTGTCTTCGGCCTGGCCGGAGATGATCAGCGGGGTACGGGCTTCGTCGATGAGGATGGAGTCGACTTCGTCGATCACGGCAAAGTTGAGTTCGCGCTGGAATTTTTCTTCCATGCTGAACGCCATGTTGTCGCGCAGGTAGTCGAAACCGAATTCGTTGTTGGTACCGTAGGTGATGTCGGCGGCGTAGGCCGCGCGCTTCTCTTCCGGCGGCTGGAACGGCGTTACCACGCCGACGGTCAGGCCGAGGAATTCATACAGCGGGCGCATCCAGTTGGCATCCCGGCGAGCCAGGTAGTCGTTCACCGTCACAACGTGCACGCCCTTGCCGGACAGTGCGTTGAGGTAAACACCCAAGGTTGCTACCAGGGTCTTGCCTTCACCGGTACGCATTTCGGCAATCATGCCTTCGTGCAAGGTCATGCCGCCGATCAACTGGACGTCGAAGTGGCGCATGCCCATGACACGCTTACCGGCTTCACGGGCGACCGCAAAGGCTTCGGGAAGCAGCTTGTCGAGGGTCTCACCTTTAGCTATGCGGGCCTTGAACTCTTCGGTCTTGGCGCGCAATTGCTCGTCCGAAAGGGCAACCATCTGCTCTTCGAAGGCATTGACCAGCTGCACCGTCTTGAGCATGCGTTTGACTTCGCGCTCATTCTTGCTTCCAAAAAGTTTCTTTAACAAAGGCGCAAACATATCGGCAGGTTCTTCCACACATAGGGATGGAGGGCGCACCGTCAGTGGCCCGAGCAGCCCTCACGGCCGCATGCGAACGCGCATTCTACCCGGAATCGTGGGTGAGGAAAGTGGCGTTATTCCCTGATGCTGGCATGAGGCGGTGAGAGGGCTTGTTTAAAATAAGGGCTTTTGCTGGAACTTCAACCCATGGAGGGCAGAAGTTACCAATTGATTTCACGAACAAAACCCCAGAAAGGCATGGCGTGGGGGCGTAGAGGTGCTTTCTGCTAAGATGGCCGCTCTGTTACTTTAGGTGTCCAATAATGGCATTTCGCCCCCTGACAGCCCGCGCTCCTGCCGTGTTGCTTCGCGATGCCAAGCCGTTGAAAGCCATCTTTGGCCATGCGCAACGCTTGGGCCATCTGCAACGCCTGCTCGAAAGCCAGCTGCAACCGGCTGCGCGCGAACATTGCCGCGTGGCGTCCTGGCGCGAAGGCAACCTGCTGCTAATTGTCACAGATGGCCACTGGGCAACGCGTTTGCGCTATCAGCAAAAACGCCTGCAACGTCAATTGATGGCGTTTGATGAATTTGCCGGCCTGACCCGGGTCCAGTTCAAAGTACAACCGCCCACTACGCTGCCGGCGGTGGCCGAGCATACTCACGATCTATCGACGAATGCGGCCGAAACCATTCAGGCAACGGCCGAGGGCATCAGCAACCCGGGCTTGCGCGCGGCGCTTGAAAGGCTCGCCGCCCACGCCAAGCCCAAGCCCTGACGCGCTATTTTCGCTTGCTACCGCCCAACAGCGACCCCAACAAACCCCGCACCAGTTGCCGCCCCATCTGGTTGGCGGCTTGTTGCATCGCTGACTTCAGGGCCTTGCCGGCCGTGGTGCCCAGAAACGCTCCCGCCTTGTCGGTGAAACTCGGCTCGTCGCTGGCCGATTTGGCGTCCTCGGTCGGCCCCAGTTCCTTGCGCGACATCAGCACTTCATAGGCAGATTCACGATCGATCGGCTTGTCATAACGCCCTTGCAACGGTGAACGGGCCACCAACGCGGCGCGTTCGGCGTCGCTGAGCGGCCCGATCCGCGATTGCGGCGGTGCGACCAATACACGCTGCACGACTTCCGGCGTGCCCTTTTCCTGCAAAGTGCCCACCAAGGCCTCACCCGTGCCCAATTCGGTCAATACCGACAACGCATCAAATGCCGGGTTTGGTCGAAAACCCTCAGCCACGGCGCGCAGGGATTTTTGCTCTTTGGTGGTGAACGCCCGCAGGCCATGCTGGATACGCAGGCCGAGCTGGGCCAGTACGCTGTCCGGCAGGTCGCCGGGCGATTGGGTGACAAAATACACACCCACGCCTTTGGAACGAATCAGCCGCACTACCTGTTCAAGACGATCCTGCAACGCCTTGGGCGTGTCGGCGAACAGCAAATGCGCCTCATCGAAAAACAGCGCCAGCAGCGGTTTGTCGGCGTCACCGCGCTCGGGCAGTTGCTCGAACAATTCCGCCAACAACCACAGCAGGAACGTCGCGTACACCTTGGGTGCCTCGTGCACCAGGCGGCTGGCGTCCAACAGATGAATGCGCCCGCGCCCGTCACTGGTGGGCTGCAAGATATCTTCCAACTGCAAGGCCGGTTCGCCAAACAACGCTTCGGCACCCTGCTGTTCCAGCACCGCCAGGCGGCGCAACAGTGCCTGGCTGGAACCGGTGGTCATCAGTGCCGCGTCTTCCCCCAACAACTCCGGGTGATAGCGCAGGTGGTTGAGCAGTGCCTTGAGGTCTTTGAGGTCCAGCAGCAACAGGCCTTCGCGATCCGCCACCTTGAACGCGGCATAAAGGGCCGACTGCTGGCTGTCGGTGAGTTCCAGCAGGCTGCCGAGCAACAACGGGCCCATTTCGCTGATGGTGGTGCGCAGTGGATGACCGGATAGCCCGTGAATATCCCACAGCGTGACCGGATAAGCCTTGGCGGTGTAATTGAGGAACGGCATGCCGGCGATACGTTCGGCAACCTTGCCTTGAGGGTTCGCCGCAGCACCCAGGCCGCACAGGTCACCCTTGATGTCCGCGGCAAACACCGCCACGCCCGCATCACTGAAGGCCTCTGCCAGGCGTTGCAACGTGACGGTCTTGCCCGTGCCGGTGGCGCCGGCGATCAACCCGTGACGGTTGGCCAGGCGCATGGCCTGGGCGATGGGCTGGCCGGAAAGGTCTGCACCGATAAGGAGTTGCGTGGAGTCAAGCATTTCGTCACCCATGGTTAATTTTTAGTATCGCCAAGTCGATACAGGCTTATGTGAGACCCACAAAGTCCAAAAATAGGTCAGGTAGTTCCTACAGGGACCCACAGAACTATCACAAGAAGTATCACACCTTTTTTGACGCTGCCATTTTGCGCATCCCATAAGGACGCGCTTCGGATATTAAGACCTTAGCGGACCCTACAAGCCATGAATAAAAATCTGCGCTTCAGCCATAAAATCCTGCTTGCAGCCTCCCTTATCGTCATCGCCGCATTCGCGCTGTTTACCCTCTATAACGACTACCTGCAACGCAACGCCATTCGCGACGACCTCAACAACTACCTGCATGAAATGGGTGATGTCACCGCCAGCAACATTCAAACCTGGCTGACAGGGCGCATTGCCCTGGTGGAAAACGCCGCGCAAAACATCGCCATCAACCCCGAGCCTTCCGTGGTTGCCGGCCTGCTGGAACAGAAAGCGCTGACCTCTGCCTTCATGGCGACCTACGTCGGCGACAGCAAAGGCGCCTTCACCATCCGCCCTGATACCAAAATGCCAGACGGCTTCGACCCGCGCGTCCGCCCCTGGTACAAGGGCGCCCAGAGCAGCAACGGCTCAACCCTGACAGAACCCTATATCGATGCCGCCACCGGCAAGCTGATCATTTCCGTTGCCACTCCCAGCACCCAAGGCACCCAGAGCATCGGCGTGGTCGGTGGCGACCTGAGCCTGCAAACCCTGGTGGATAACATCGGCGCGCTGAATTTCGGCGGCATGGGCTATGCGTTCCTGGTCAGTGCCGATGGCAAAGTATTGGTACACCCGGACAAAAACCTGGTGATGAAGACCCTGGCCGACGTGTATCCAAAAAACACCCCGAAGATCAGCCCGGACTTCAGCGAAGTCGAGGCCAACGGCAAGGACACTATCGTGACCTTTATACCGATCAAGGGCCTGCCTTCCGTGAACTGGTACCTCGGCATTGCAGTGGATAAAGACAAATCCTTCGCCATGCTCAGCGAATTCCGCACTTCGGCGGTCATCGCCACGCTCATTGCCGTGGTGATCATCATCGCCCTGCTCGGCATGCTGATCCGCATCCTGTTGCAACCACTGCATGTGATGACCCGCGCCATGCAGGACATCGCCGACGGCGAAGGCGACCTGACCCGACGCCTGACGATCCAGAATCACGATGAATTCGGCACGCTGGGTAACGCCTTCAACCGCTTCGTGGAGCGGATTCATACGTCGATCCGCGAAGTATCCTCGGCCACTGAACAGGTCAATGAGGTGGCACTGCGCGTGGTCAGTGCCTCCAACTCGTCGATGGTCAACTCCGACGAGCAGGCCAACCGCACCAGCAGCGTCGCCGCTGCCATCAACGAATTGGGGGCTGCGGCCCAGGAAATCGCGCGCAATGCCGCGCAAGCCTCCCATCAAGCCAGCGATGCACGGCATCTGGCTGAAGACGGCCAGCACGTGGTCGAGCGCAATATCCAGGCGATGAACCAGCTGTCAGCGATGATCAGTGCTTCCAGCAGCAACATCGAAGCGCTCAATAGCAAAACCGTGAACATCGGACAGATTCTTGAGGTGATCACCAGTATTTCCCAACAAACCAATCTGCTGGCGCTGAACGCAGCCATTGAAGCGGCTCGCGCAGGCGAAGCCGGACGTGGGTTTGCGGTGGTCGCGGACGAAGTGCGCAACTTGGCGCATCGCACTCAGGAATCAGCGCAACAAGTGCAAAAGATGATCGAGGAACTGCAAGTCGGTGCCCGGGAATCGGTCAGCACCATGAGTGAAAGCCAGCGTCACAGCCTCGACAGTGTAGACATCGCCAACCTGGCCGGTGAACGCCTGAACAGTGTGACCCAGCGCATCGGCGAGATCGATGGCATGAACCAGTCAGTCGCCACCGCCACTGAAGAGCAAACCTCGGTGGTCGAGTCGATCAACATGGACATCACCGAGATCAACACCCTTAATCAGGAAGGCGTGGAAAACCTGCAGTCCACGCTGCGCGCCTGTGCCGACCTCGAGCAACAGGCCGCGCGATTGAAGCAATTGGTCGGTAGCTTCCGAATCTGATCCTGGCGGGCAGTTACTCGCCCTCGGGCTCGGGTTTACGCTGCTCCCGCTCCCACAATTGGGCGGCACCGGGAAAATCGGTGCCGTCCTCACTGTCCAAGTCATCCGGATCAAATCGACTCAAACACCCCTCGCCCACCGTCGCCGGGGCTTTTGATGTGGCTTTGTCCAGCGGATCACTCATTGCTCACTCCTCAACGGCACGCAAAGAAAAAGGGCCTGGGACGATTTAACGCCCAGGCCCTTCATTCTTCAATCACAACAGGTCGGTCAGAACACCACCGTCTTGTTGCCGTGCACCAGCACGCGGTCTTCCAAGTGGTAACGCAGGCCACGGGCCAGCACCATCTTCTCGACGTCACGGCCGAAACGCACCATGTCTTCAATGCTGTCGCTGTGGCTGACACGCACCACGTCCTGCTCGATGATCGGACCGGCGTCCAGCTCCTCGGTGACGTAGTGGCACGTCGCGCCGATCAGCTTCACGCCACGCAGGGAAGCCTGATGGTAAGGCTTGGCGCCCACGAACGACGGCAGGAAGCTGTGGTGAATGTTGATCACCTTGCCGGCGTATTCGCGGCACAGCTCCGGCGGCAGGATTTGCATGTAGCGCGCAAGCACCACGACATCGGCTTCGTGCTGCTTGACCAGGCGGGAGACTTCGGCGAAGGCCGGCTCCTTGTCCTGCGGGTTGACCGGCACGTGGTAATACGGGATGCCATGCCACTCAACCATGCTGCGCAGGTCGTCGTGGTTGGAAATCACGCAAGCGATCTCGCAATCCAGTTCATCACTGTGCCAGCGGTGCAGCAGGTCAGCCAGGCAGTGGGATTCGCGACTGGCCATCAACACCACGCGTTTTTTCTGCTCGGTGTCGGTGATGTGCCAGGTCATCGAAAACTCTTCGGCGATCGGCGCAAATGCCTCGCGGAAAGCCTCAAGGCCGAAGGGCAGCGTATCGGCACGGATCTCATGACGCATGAAAAACCAACCACTGAGATTGTCCGAGTGATGACTCGCCTCGGTGATCCAACCGTTGTGGGACGCCAGAAAGTTACTGACTTTGGCAACGATGCCGACCCGGTCCGGGCAAGCAATCACCAGCCGAAAAGTGCGCATTAGGGGGAAACTCCAGAACTTCGCAAAGGCCGCCATTCTAGCGATTGCGCAGGAAAACTGCAGTATCCGTTAACGCTTATTCTGATCGCCGGCCCACGCCTTGCCCCTTAAGAAGCTAAGGTTTTACCACCTTTATATGAATCTATTTCGCCACCCTACGGTTGTTCCGCGCATTTCAGGAGAATTGTCTTTAGGTCTACGCCCTTGTAATTAACTCGAATGCATAGCATTGCTACAAACATTTAAAGTAATTCACATAAATGCGACCTTAAATGTTTACTTGGGCATACCGCCTGACTATTATTGGGCCACTATCCCTGTCAATCAGCGCTCTACATAAGGTAGTCCACATGTCTCTGATCAACGAATACCGTGCCACCGAAGAAGCTATCAAAGAGCTGCAAGCCCGTTTGAAGAACCTGTCCCAAGACGACAAACTGCAAACCGAGCTGGAATTCGAAGGCAAACTGCGCACCCTGATGGGTGAATACTCCAAATCCCTGCGTGACATCATCGCGCTGCTGGATCCAGAGTCGAAAGTTAAAGCACCGCGCGGCGCTGTGAAAACTACCGGCACCAAGCGTGCTCGCAAGGTCAAACAATACAAGAACCCGCACAACGGCGAAGTGATTGAAACCAAAGGTGGCAACCACAAAACGCTGAAAGAGTGGAAAGCCAAGTGGGGCGGTGACGTGGTTGAAGGTTGGGCTACCCTGCTGGGCTAAGCCTCGCCAGGCTCGCGCCTGATACGCGACACATTAAAAAACGCCAGCCTGCTGGCGTTTTTTATTGCCTGTCTATTCTGTGAACCCCGATTACAGATTCATCCTCGCGGCGAGAGTGTCCGCATATTCCTGCCATTGCTCCAGCACCCCATGCTGAAACGACGTCGCACTAACGGCAAACTCCTGCCGAGCCTGATTAAATGCGTCAAGGGTATTCGGTGCGCCCCATTCCGGGCTGGACAAACGTTGCTGACAAAAAAGTTTCCAGCGTTGTTGCTCCTCGCTGTTCAAGGTATCGGGGAAGTTACGTGCACGGTAGCGAAATAATAATTCAGGCAAACGGTGATCATCAAATGGCCACTGCTGGCGTGCTAATTGCGCAGGCTCGGCCGTGCGGACTTGTTCACATAAACGCCGATCCCGGTCCCCGATAAAACCGTCGTAAAGCTGTTGTTCCGGGTCAGCACTCGCCGCGAAATCCTCTTCGGCGTAAATGGCCGCTAACTTATCGCGCCAAACTTCCTGTGCGTCAGTTAGCCGCAGCGCTCGCTCCTGATAAATATTCATGTCCAAGTGCAGGCGTTCACGATCTTCTGCCCGTAGCACATTCAGGGGAGCAACCACCGGGCAGCGATTGATATGCACCAGTTTGAGCGGTACCGGCAGTTCGCCCTCCGACAGCGCTTCACGGCGGGTATAAAGACGTTGGCGCAGCGTGTCGGCATCAAGGTCCAGCAACCCTTGCGGGTCGAGCCCAAGGTCGCAGACGATCAAGGCATTGCGATTGCGCGGGTGCCATGCCAGCGGCAGCACAACCCCCAGGTAATGACGCTCGGCGGAAAAGCGCCCGGAGATGTGCACCATCGGTTGCAGCAAGCGCACCTGGTCCATCACCCGTTGCTTGCTGCGCAGCTGAAACAACCATTCATACAGCTTGGGTTGTTTCTCACGAACCCGTCGAGCCAGGGCAATCGTGGCGCGTACGTCGGACAACGCATCGTGCGCCTGACCATGGTCGATACCGTTGGCTTCGGTCAGGCGTTCCAACTTGAGCGTGACGCGCCCATCCTGCTGTGGCCATTCAATCCCCTCGGGGCGCAGGGCGTAGGCCGTGCGGACGACATCGATCAAATCCCAGCGACTGTTACCGCCCTGCCATTCCCGTGCGTAAGGATCAAAGAAATTGCGATACAGGCTGTAGCGCGTCATTTCATCGTCGAACCGCAAGGTGTTGTAACCCGCGCCGCAGGTCCCCGGGGCGGCCAGTTCAGTGTGCACCCGCGTCATGAAGTCGGCCTCGGCCAAGCCTTTTTCCGCGAGTATCGCGGGGGTGATACCGGTAATCGCACAGGCGACAGGATGGGGCAGGATATCGTCGCTGGGCTGGCAATAAAGATTGACCGGCGCGCCGATCTCGTTGAGTTCGAGGTCCGTACGAATGCCGGCTACCTGAAGTGGGCGGTCGCTGCGCGGGTTGATACCGGTGGTTTCATAGTCGTACCAGAAAATGGAGGTCACGGGCTTTTCCTGTACTGAAGATCGTCAAAGTCTAGGCGTTGAACAACCCCCGCGACCAGCACCAAATGCACTGTACAAACATCCAGCAAAACCTTGAATGGTTGCTTCCATCGCCGACACTGCTAGCATCCGTGTCTTCCAGCCACTCTGCACTGCCAAGGATCGCGATGCCGTCAGCCCCATTGGACACCCGCTACCAGATCGAGACCCCGGAGGGCATCGACCTGCCACTGCGCCCGGCCGGCCTGGTGCCACGCGTGCTGGCCTTCGCCTTTGACTTGGGTTTGCGCGGAGTCATCATGGGTATTCTGTTGGTACCGCTGGCCTTGCTGGGCAACGTCGGTATCGGCCTGGGCTCGCTGCTGCTGTTCCTGATCAGTTGGTGGTACATGGTGCTGTTCGAGGTGCTTAACCAGGGATGCTCGCCCGGCAAACAGGTCATGGGGTTACGTGTCGTACAAGATGACGGCACCCCGATTAGCTGGTCCGCGTCACTGATCCGTAACCTGCTGCGATTTGTCGACATGCTGCCATTCGGCTATTTCCTCGGCGCTATCAGTTGCCTGCAGCATGTCCACTTCAAGCGCCTGGGCGACCTGGCCGCCGGCACACTGGTGATTTACCGAGAGCAGCCGTTGGAGCGCCCCCAGATACCTCAAGCTGCAGCCTTGCGCCTGCCCTTTGCCCTGGACTTGAGCGAACAACGGGCCATCCTTGCCTTCGCGGAACGCCAGACTGAACTGTCCACCGAGCGCGTTCACGAGCTGGCTTCGATTCTCGCCACCCCTTTGCAGGTATCCCCGGCTCGCGCTGTAGAGCAACTCAACGGCGTGGCCCGTGGCCTGTTGGGGCCAACATGAAGCAGAGCCTTTTCGAAAGCCGCCACCAGCCCCAATGGCAAGCCTTTGCCGAACACCTGAAACAGTTGGAGCAAGGTAAGGCCAAGCCCGACGACGTGGCTGACTTCCCCCATCAGTACCGACGCCTGTGCCAGCACCTGGCCCTGGCCCAGGAGCGTGGCTACAGCAGCTATCTGGTAGACCCACTGCAGCAACTGGCCCTGCGCGGCCATCAACAACTTTACCGCCATCGCAGCCAATTGGCGGCCAATGTACTGGGGTTCGTACTCGCCGATTTTCCTCGGTTAGTGCGGGAACAGTGGCGTTTCGTGCTGATAGCAAGCCTGCTGTTCTTTGGCAGCCTGATCGGTATCGCGCTGCTGGTGTACCTGTTTCCGGACCTGATCTACAGCATCGTCAGCCCCCAGCAAGTGGCCGAGATGCAGGGCATGTATGACCCCGACGCCAGCCGCCTGGGCCGCGCCGCCAAGCGAGCATCGAGCGAAGACTGGATGATGTTCGGCTACTACGTGATGCACAACATCGGTATCGCGTTCCAGACATTTGCCGCCGGCTTATTGTTCGGCCTGGGCAGCGTGTTCTTTCTGATTTTCAACGGTCTGGTCATCGGTGCAGTCTCCGGGCACCTGACCGAAATCGGCTATGGCCAGACCTTCTGGTCATTCGTCATCGGCCATGGCGCATTCGAACTGACCGCGATCGCCCTCGCCGGTGCCGCCGGTTTGCAGTTGGGCTGGGCGCTGATCGCTCCGCGACAGTTGACCCGTGGTGAATCCTTACGGCTGGCGGCGCGCAAGAGCGTGCAAATGTTGTGCGGCGTCATGATCTTCCTACTGATCGCTGCCTTCATCGAGGCCTACTGGTCATCCACCACTGCGATAACCCCTTGGGTCAAATACCTGGTGGGCGCTGTCCTGTGGCTGCTGGTGATCGTTTACCTGAGCGTTGCCGGAAGGACCCACCATGCGCCTGAGTGATGCCAGCGTGGTAATCCGCCCCCGTACTGCCTGGGAGGCCATGGACCTTGGCGTACTAATGGCACGGGAACACCGCCTGCTATTGATGAGCAGTTGGGCGTTGGTCACCCTGCCAGTGTTTGCCTTACTCACTGCCCTGCTGTGGCAGTACCCGTCTACGGCGATATTCCTGTTCTGGTGGCTCAAGCCCGCCTTTGACCGCTTGCCGCTGTACATCCTGTCCAAGGCCTTGTTTGGCGAAACGCCCAGCGTCAAGCAGGCGGTGCGCCAGTGGCCAAGCCTGCTCAAAGGCCAGCTGCTGGCCAGCCTGACCTGGCGACGGCTCAGCCTGAGCCGAAGCTTTTTAATGCCTGTGAGCCAACTCGAAGGCCTGGATGGCCCAGCACGCCAAAAACGCCTGGGCGTACTGCAGCAACGCAACGCCGGCGCCGCACGTTGGCTGACCACCGTCGGGGTGCACCTGGAAATCGGCCTGTGGTTTGGTTGCATGGCGCTGTTCTATTTCTTTATTCCCCAAAACATCGAGACGGATTGGGACTGGCAACGCCTGGCACTGGCGACAAGCGCGGAAGGGCTTTGGTTGGAACACCTGGGCAACGCCTTCTATGCCTTGATCCTGGTGTTTTGGGAGCCGATCTACGTCGCCTGCGGTTTCAGCCTCTACCTTAACCGCCGCACCGCACTGGAAGCCTGGGACTTGGAGTTGGTCTTCCGACGTCTTCGCCAACGCCTGAGCAGTGTGGTGCCGTTGCTATTACTGATGATCGGGTTAACGTTGCTGCCATTCAGTCAGCCCGTCATGGCCGATCCTTCCAGTCCACCCAAGCCGCTGAGCACCCAGAGTGCGAGCCAGTCCGTAAAGGTGATACTGGACAAGCCGCCCTTCAAAAACCCGGAAACCGTCACCCGCTATCGCTTCGGCGAAGAACAACCCGCCACTAAAAACAAGGCTCACAGTGATGGCAGACTTCCGGCCTGGCTGAAGGCGCTGCTGGACAACCTCAACAGCAATACCTTCAAACACATCGCCCAAGGTTTGGAAGTCCTGTTGTGGGGGCTTCTGATCGGTAGCCTGATCATGCTCGCGTGGCGGTATCGCGAATGGTTGCGCACCTTCGTCACTCGGCGGGGGCCTCGCAAACCGAAAACCGTCGCCCCCCTACCTGCGCAACTGTTCGGCCTTGAACTGGGCGTCGAGACCCTGCCCGACGATGTCGCCAGCGCTGCGGAACAGCTGTGGGCCACCCAACCCAGGGAAGCCCTCGGCCTGCTGTATCGGGGCCTTCTCAGCCGACTGCTGCATGACTTCAGCCTGCCGCTGAAAAGCGCTGACACCGAAGGTCAGGTCCTGGCACGTGTAAACCAATTGCAGCAGCCGCAATTGCTGGCTTTCAGCGATGAGCTGACTCGGCACTGGCAAAACCTCGCCTATGGCCATCGCCTTCCCCCCCTCACCGCCCAGCAAAAACTGTGCAGTGACTGGCGCACCCTGTTCAACTCAGGGAGCCAGCCATGAACCGGCCATTACTGTGGGTTGGGTTATTGCTGGCGTGCCTGCTTGGAGCGGGTGGTTACTACGCCTGGAGCAAGGCGATTCCCTACGATGAAGTCGTGGACCGTGGCCCTTCCCCGGAAGCCTTGGCCAACCCCTACCTGGCGGCCGAACACTTTCTGCGCCAACAAGGCCTGACAGTTGAACAGGCCAATAGCCTGGAACGGCTGACGGCCCTGCCGGCCAAGGGCAACAGCCTATTGCTGCTCAGCGAACGCAGTAACATGTCGCCCCGCCAGGTGGAGCAACTGCTGGGATGGGCAAAATCCGGCGGCCACCTGCTATTGGTGGCCGAGGCACTCTGGGATGAAGAGACCGGCAAAAGCGGCGACCTGCTGCTCGATCGTCTGCCTATCCACCAGACCTTGAGTGACGAGCCTGACGAGCTCGCCCCCACCCGTGAAAAGCCGCCTAAAAAGAAAGCCCCGGACCTGACCAAGCTCTATGTCGACAATGAAACCTCACCGGTGTATTTCAGTTTCGACACGGACTTCAACCTCACCGACCCCAAGCATCTGGCGCAATTTTCCGCCAATAGCGCAAAGTCGACTCACCTGATGCAACTCCACCTCGGGGAAGGCAGCGTCACGGTCATCACCGACAGCGACCTGTGGAAAACCCCGAACATAGGCAAGCACGATAATGCCTGGCTGCTGTGGTACCTGAACCAGGGCACCGCCGTGACCTTGCTGTTCAACAGTGACTTCGACGACCTGTTCACCTTATTGCTACGGTATTTCCCCCAAGCCCTGGTGGCACTCATTGCCCTGGTTGCCCTGGCACTTTGGCGGGCCGGTATGCGTCATGGCCCGGTCCAACCACCCGCCTCCAACGCCCGTCGCCAATTGCAGGAACACCTGAAAGCCAGCGCCGACTTCCTGTTGCGCCGTAGCGGCCATGGCACGCTGCTGCATGCCCTACAGCGCGATATCTTGCGCACCGCACGGCGCCGTCACCCAGGTTTTGAACACCTCGACAACGCAGAACAGTGGCGGGTGCTTGAACACCTGACGCGTCAACCTTCTCACGTGATCGGCCAGGCCCTTGGCCCACTCCCGGCAAAACGGCTCTCCAGCGCCGATTTCAGCCGGCAGGTGGCATGCCTGCAAACCCTCAGGAATGCCCTATGAGCGAATTTCCAAGCGCCACCGCCTTGCCCCGCGAAACCTTGCAACGCGCCAGCGGACAAGCCCAGGCCCTACGCACTGAGTTACGCAAGGCGGTGATTGGCCAGGACGCGGTGATCGACGATGTCTTGACCGCACTGATCGCCGGCGGCCATGTGCTGCTGGAAGGTGTGCCAGGGCTGGGCAAAACCTTGTTGGTACGAGCCCTGGCGCGTTGCTTTGATGGCGATTTCGCGCGTATCCAGTTCACCCCGGACCTGATGCCCAGCGATGTCACCGGCCACGCCGTGTACGACCTTCACACCGAACAGTTCAAGCTACGCAAGGGACCGGTGTTCACCCACTTGTTGCTGGCCGACGAAATCAACCGCGCGCCGGCGAAGACCCAGGCAGCCTTGCTCGAGGCCATGCAGGAGCGGCAGGTCACCCTCGAAGGCGAGCCGCTGCCCATCGGCCAACCGTTCATGGTGCTGGCGACCCAGAACCCCATCGAACAGGAAGGCACCTACCCCCTGCCGGAAGCGGAACTGGATCGTTTCATGCTCAAGGTGCGCATGGATTACCCCGACGCGCAGCAGGAATTGGACATGGTGCGCGAAGTCACGCGCTCGTCGCGGGCCGACATGCTGGACGTACACCCATTGCGCACGGTGTTGCAGGCCGAGGACGTGCTGCAGTTGCAGCAGATTGCCAGTGACCTGGCCCTGGACGAACACGTGCTCGATTATGCCGTACGCCTGGCACGGGCCACCCGTAGCTGGCCGGGGCTGGCGATCGGCGCCGGGCCTCGTGCCTCGATCGACCTGGTACGCGGCGCCCGCGCCCGTGCGTTGTTGCGCGGCGGTGAATTCGTCACCCCGGACGATATCAAGGGATGTGCACTGGCAGTACTGCGCCATCGGGTGCGTATCGCGCCCGAGCTGGATATAGAGGGGCTGGAGGTCGACCAGGTGCTCAAGCAACTGCTCGATCAGATCCCGGCTCCCCGGCAATGACTCGCCCATGAAACCGACCCGTCTGCTGTTGAACTGGCTCGGCGTATTGCTGGGCCTGGGCATCCTGCTGGGCACTGCAGCAGCATTGCAGTTCAAAGTGCCCGACACCTTGCACTCCGTGACGTGGGGATTGCTCCTGGCGCTGTTGCTGCTGGCCATGCTGGATGCGATGCGCCTGCGTCGTCGCCCATCTCCCCGCGTACACCGACAGATGCCCACAAGCCTGGCACTTGGACGGTGGGGCGAGGTACGCCTGGCCTTGGAGCATGACTTCCCACAGCCGCTGACAGTGCAGGTATTCGATCATGTCCCCGACGGGTTGACCGTGGAAAACATGCCCCAGTCCATAACCCTGCGCCCCGGTGAACGCAGTGAGCTGGGTTATCGTCTGCGCCCACTGCGGCGGGGACACTTCAGTTTCAGCCGCTGTGAAATTCTGCTGCCCAGCCCAATGGGGCTGTGGTCAGCGCGGCGCTTTATCGAGGTGAGCGATGCCACCCGCGTCTACCCGGATTTCGCCCGACTCTACGGCGCACAGCTGCTGGGCGTGGACAACTGGCTGAGCCAACTGGGTGTGCGTCAACGTCAACGCCGAGGGTTGGGGCTGGACTTTCATCAGTTGCGCGAGTTTCGCGACGGCGACAGCCTGCGGCAAATCGACTGGAAGGCCACCGCGCGGCAGCGCACCCCCATCGCCCGTGAATACCAGGATGAACGCGACCAACAGATCGTGTTCATGCTTGATTGTGGCCGACGCATGCGCAGCCAGGATGACGAGCTGTCGCATTTTGACCATGCCCTCAATGCCTGCCTGTTGCTCAGCTACGTCGCCTTGCGTGAGGGTGATGCGGTGGGACTGTGCACCTTTGCCAGTGACCAGCCGCGCTACCTCGCGCCAGTGAAGGGCAGTAGCCAGTTGAACCTGTTGCTCAACGCGGTATACGACCTGGACACCACTCGACGGACTGCCGATTATCAGGCTGCGGCCAGCCAACTGCTGGCTCGGCAAAAGCGCCGTGCATTGGTGGTCGTGGTGACTAACCTGCGGGATGAGGACGATGAGGCGCTGCTGACGGCCGTCAAGCGCATCAGCCGACAGCATAGGGTGATGGTGGCCAGTTTACGCGAGGAAGTGCTCGATCAATTGCGCCAGGCTCCCGTGCAAACCTTGTCCGAAGCCTTGGCCTACAGCGGCACCATCGACTACCTCAATACCCGCGATGAGCTGCACGACCGCCTCGGCGCCCAAGGGTTATCCGTATTGGACACCTTGCCGTCTGAACTGGGACCGGCCCTGGTGACACGTTACCTGGGCTGGAAGAAAGCCGGGGCTTTCTGACAAAAGCCCCCTTTAAACAGCGCACGGCCACAACAGGGGCTGCACTACCCCGGAACGGGTCGACCAGGCGCTGTGATTCAGGCCGACGCCTGTAAGGGATCAAAACTGAAGTAGTGCAATAAGACGCTGATCAACTGCCCATATTCCTCGGAGGCCTTGAGCACGCTGAATCCGGAATCATAATGCTGCGGGTTGATATCTTCGTGGCTCCACAAACAGGTTGCCGTGAGATCAATCGGATGGAAGGTGCCGTCAGCACCGGGAATTTTCAGGCGCAGCTCGAAATCCACGTCGACCATCATGGGCAATTGGCTGATTAACATCAGTCCGTCTTCCGAGACATTGCCTAGAAAACCGATGGGCTTATCGGTGAGGCGGTTAAACACTTGCAGAAAATAAGGTAGCTGATGCCGCTCGATCCGTCGGTCGGTAAACATGGTGAGATCGCCATCCAATGGCCATTACTGCGGCCGTGCCAGTGATTCGGAACAGGCCAAAACGCCCGCTCTCCCTGGATCTCGGTGTGATAACAGGCAATATTTTGCCGCTAAACAGCGGCCGAGTCCGGGCCCCACATCCGTTTGCGCTTGAAACTTGTACAAACGAACATCTAAAGGATAGCCCAAGACTGGCAACGGGCCAGTTATGAAATGACGAATATCATCATAACGAAGCTGGACGCGGCCGAGCGACGCTTGCGCCAGGGTAATGCCCCAGTTGTTGCAGGGTGTCGAGCCGCGCACGCGCACGATAGGCGTACTCACTCGAGGGGTACTGATTGATGATGAATTGGTAGGTCTGCACCGCATCGACGAACAGCTTTTGCCGCTCCAGGCATTGCCCGCGCAACATCGAAACCTCTGGCTGCACATAACGTCGGGTGCGACTTTCGCGGTCGACCTGGGACAACTCCAGGGTGACACGCTCACAATCACCGACCTTGTAGGCGCGGTAGGCGTTGTTCAAATGGTGGTCCATCGACCAACGGGTGCAGCCGACAACACTGACGGCCAGGGCAGCAATGAGCAAAATTCGCATGAGGGTTCTCCTGTCTTGTGCAGTGTATCGACCCCTCGTCGAAAATCTTCAAGGATGTTCGTATTCCACCGCAGCGAAAACAAGTCAATCATCGATAAGTAGTGCAAACGAACAATGACTACAACGAAAGAGCATAGTAGCCTTCCTCAGCGCTTGAACTCAGGAGTCTGTGCATGTCCGTCCGTCGTACCAAAATCGTCGCCACCCTTGGCCCGGCCAGCAACTCGCCGGAAGTCCTCGAACAGCTGATTCTGGCTGGTTTGGACGTTGCCCGTCTGAACTTCTCCCACGGCACCCCGGACGAGCACAAGGCTCGCGCCAAGCTGGTGCGTGAACTGGCTGCCAAGCACGGCCGCTTCGTGGCCCTGCTGGGTGACCTGCAAGGCCCGAAGATCCGTATCGCCAAATTCGCCAACAAGCGGATCGAGCTGAAAATCGGTGACACCTTCACCTTTTCCACCAGCCACCCGCTGACCGAGGGCAACCAGCACGTCGTGGGTATCGACTACCCGGACCTGGTCAAGGACTGCGGCGTCGGTGACGAGTTGCTGCTGGACGATGGCCGCGTGGTCATGCGCGTCGACACCGCCACCGGCACCGAGCTGATCTGCACCGTGACCATCGGCGGCCCACTGTCCGACCACAAAGGCATCAACCGTCGTGGCGGCGGCCTGACGGCGCCGGCATTGACGGAAAAAGACAAGGCTGACATCAAGCTCGCCGCCGAAATGGAAGTGGACTACCTCGCCGTGTCCTTCCCGCGCGACGCCGCCGACATGGAATACGCCCGTAAACTGCGCGACGAAGCCGGCGGCACCGCCTGGCTGGTCGCGAAGATCGAACGCGCCGAAGCCGTGGCCGACGACGAAACCCTCGACGGCCTGATCAAGGCTTCCGACGCGGTGATGGTTGCCCGTGGCGACCTCGGCGTGGAAATCGGTGATGCCGAGCTGATCGGTATCCAGAAGAAGATCATCCTGCACGCACGCCGCCACAACAAAGCGGTGATCGTGGCGACCCAGATGATGGAGTCGATGATCCAGAACCCGATGCCGACCCGCGCCGAAGTGTCCGACGTGGCCAACGCCGTGCTCGACTACACCGACGCCGTGATGCTCTCGGCTGAAAGTGCCGCCGGCCCGTATCCGCTGGAAGCCGTGCAAGCCATGGCGCGTATCTGCATCGGCGCTGAAAAGCACCCGACCAGCAAGACCTCCAGCCACCGTATCGGCAAAGAGTTCGAAAGCTGCGACCAGAGTATCGCCCTGGCGGCCATGTACACCGCCAACCACTTCCCAGGTGTGAAGGCGATCATTGCGTTGACCGAAAGTGGCTACACGCCATTGATCATGTCGCGCATCCGTTCGTCGGTGCCGATCTACGCGTTCTCCCCGCACCGCGAAACCCAGGCCCGCGCGGCCATGTTCCGTGGCGTGTACACCGTCCCGTTCGACCCGGCCTCGTTGCCGCCGCACGAAGTCAGCCAGGCTGCCATTGATGAGCTGATCAAGCGTGGCGTTGTAGAGAAAGGCGACTGGGTCATCCTGACCAAGGGCGACAGCTACCACACCATCGGCGGTACCAACGGCATGAAGATTCTGCACGTTGGCGACCCAATGGTCTGAGTGACACGCTGAAAAACAAAAGCCCCGCCCTGTGAATGGCGGGGCTTTTTGCATTTCAGATCAGAGTGACCTGCTGGCTCTCAGGGCCTCATCGCGGGCAAGCCCGGCTCCCACATTGGAACGCGGTCAACTGTGGGAGCCGGGCTTGCCCGCGATGAGGCCAGACCAATCGACTTACCTTCAGCGACTGCTGATAAACCCCGACAACGCCGCAATCGCCTCAGGCGACCTCAACCGCTGGGTAAACAATGCCCCCTCCTCCTCGATCACCTGCCGCAACTGTTCGCGGTCCACGCTTTTCATCAACTGCTTGGTCACCTGCACCGCCCCCGGCGCCAGGGTTTCAAAACGCTCGGCCACTTCCCGCGCCTTGGCCAGCGCCGCCTCACCACTGCCCAACGCCTCGGTGGCAATGCCCCAGGCAGCCGCCTGTTCACCGGTGAACCCCTCACCCAGCAATAGCAACTCAGCCGCCTTGGCATGCCCCAACAAGCGCGGCAGGATCAAACTCGAGCCAAATTCGGGACACAGTCCCAAATTGACGAACGGCATGCGCAACCGCGCATCGTGGCTGACATACACCAGGTCGCAATGCAGCAACAGGGTCGTGCCGATGCCCACCGCCGCACCCGCCACCGCAGCAATCACTGGTTTTCGACAGTTGAGCAGGCTCTTCATGAAGTGGAACGGCGGGGCATCAAGATCGCTGGGCGGATGGTCGAGAAAATCGCTAATGTCGTTGCCTGCAGTGAAGCACTCACTGCTGCCCTGGATCAGTACGCAGCGAATCTCCCCGTCCGCATCGGCCTGCTCCAACGCCTCGGCCAGTTGTGTGTACATGGCGCGGGTCAGGGCGTTCTTTTTGTCGGGGCGATTGAGCTGCAGGGTCAGCAGCCCACGTTCGCGCCGCTGTTGGATGGCGTCAGTCATGGTCAATCTCGCGACTGTAGAGTTCAGCGCTCAACCACGGGGCAGGAACACATCGGCCAGCAGTTGATTGCGCGGCAGTCCCGCCAGGAACAAACGCTTGGAAAACGCTTCCACGCTGGCAGGGTGCCCGCAGAGTAAGGCCAGAGTTTGCCGCGAAACAAGCCGCAGTTGCGCCAATGCCTGGGCCGACTCGGCCGCCGTCCATAGCTCCACCGACAGGTTGGGGTACTGCGCGGCCAGCGCCGCCAAGGGTTCGGCCAGATAATGGCCATCGGCATCATGGGCCAGGTGAATCACACGGATGGCCCCCTGATGATCCTGGCGCAGCGCTTCACGCAACACGCCCCACAACGGCCCCAACCCGGTACCGGATGCCAGCAGCCACAACGGCCGGGATTGCCAGTCAGGATCATATTGCAGTGCGCCACCGCGCAATTCGCCCAAACGCAATCGGTCACCCACCGACAGCGCCCGCGCCGCATCGCTGAATTCGCCCGGTTGACGGCAATCGATATGAAACTCCAGAAAGGCATCCTCCTGGGGCAAGCTCGCCAGGGAATACGGGCGCGCCACCGACCCCGCCCACAGCACCAGGTGCTGCCCGGCCCGGTAGCGCAGACTGCGCGCCGGTTGCAGGCGCAGGCGCAATACCGTCGAGTTCAACCACTCGATCCCCACCACCTCGGCCGGCAAACCGTCACGCAGCGGGTCAAACGTTTCGACACGCAGATCCCCACGGACCTGGCACTGGCACGCCAAGCGCCAACCATCCTGGCGTTGCGCCGCGCTCAAGGCCTCGGGCTGCTTATCTTCGACCTCGCCCTGGCACCGCACCAGGCATGCATGGCAACTGCCGGCGCGGCAACTGTAAGGCACGGCCACACCCGCCTGGTTCAAGGCATCCAGCAGATTACTGCCGGCCGTTACCGACCAATGGCGTTCGCCGACGTACAGTTCAGGCATATAAGGACTCAATCACAAAGGGCGCGCACAGGGAATCATGCCTGCGACAGTTTGACCATAGTCGGGTGTATCGGCCACCGCGCCGGGTTATACTGCCGCGCCTTTTTAGCGTCGCGCCTGCACCACTTTGGCGTGCCTTGGAAAGGTGAGCTCAGCCGACCGATGCAACACTGGGCTCACCTTTATTGAATGTTCCCTTATAGAGGAGCGCGACTCATGACCGTGATCAAGCAAGACGACCTGATTCAGAGCGTTGCCGACGCCCTGCAATTCATTTCCTACTACCACCCCGTTGATTTCATCCAGGCCATGCACGAAGCCTACCTGCGCGAAGAATCGCCAGCGGCGCGTGATTCCATCGCCCAGATCCTGATCAACTCGCGCATGTGCGCCACCGGCCATCGCCCGATCTGCCAGGACACCGGTATCGTTACCGTGTTCGTGCGCGTGGGCATGGACGTGCGTTGGGATGGCGCCACCATGGGCCTGGACGACATGATCAACGAAGGCGTGCGTCGCGCCTACAACCTGCCGGAAAACGTCCTGCGTGCCTCCATCCTCGCCGACCCGGCAGGCGCGCGTAAAAACACCAAGGACAACACCCCAGCGGTCATCCACTACTCCATCGTCCCGGGTAATACCGTGGAAGTGGACGTGGCGGCCAAGGGCGGCGGTTCCGAAAACAAGTCGAAAATGGCCATGCTCAACCCGTCCGACTCGATCGTTGACTGGGTGCTCAAGACCGTTCCGACCATGGGCGCCGGCTGGTGCCCTCCGGGCATGCTCGGCATCGGCATCGGCGGCACCGCCGAGAAAGCCGCGGTGATGGCCAAGGAAGTGTTGATGGAGTCCATCGACATCCACGAGCTGAAAAAGCGCGGCCCGCAGAACCGTATCGAAGAGATGCGCCTGGAGCTGTTCGAGAAGGTCAACCAACTGGGCATCGGCGCCCAGGGCCTGGGTGGCCTGACCACCGTGCTCGACGTGAAGATCATGGACTACCCGACCCACGCCGCCTCGCTGCCGGTGTGCATGATCCCCAACTGCGCCGCCACCCGTCACGCGCACTTTGTGCTCGACGGCTCGGGCCCGGCGTCGCTGGAAGCGCCACCGCTGGACGCCTACCCGGAAATCGTCTGGGAAGCCGGCCCTTCGGCCCGCCGCGTCAACCTCGACACCCTCACCCCGGAAGAAGTGCAGAGCTGGAAGCCGGGCGAAACCGTGTTGCTCAACGGCAAGATGCTCACCGGTCGCGACGCCGCGCACAAGCGCATGGTCGAGATGCTGAACAAGGGCGAAAGCCTGCCGGTGGACCTCAAGGGCCGCTTCATCTACTACGTCGGCCCGGTTGATCCGGTGCGCGAAGAAGTGGTTGGCCCCGCGGGCCCGACCACCGCGACGCGGATGGACAAGTTCACCCGTCAGATCCTCGAGCAGACCGGCCTGTTGGGCATGATCGGCAAATCCGAGCGCGGTCCGACCGCCATCGAAGCGATCAAGGACCACAAAGCCGTGTACCTGATGGCCGTCGGTGGTGCCGCTTACCTGGTGGCGCAAGCCATCAAGAAGTCGCGCGTTGTCGCCTTCGCCGAACTGGGCATGGAAGCGATCTACGAGTTCGATGTGAAAGACATGCCGGTCACCGTGGCGGTGGACAGCAAGGGCGAATCCGTCCACATCACCGGTCCTGCCATCTGGCAGAAAAAGATCAGTGACAGCCTGGCGGTAGAAGTGCAGTAAGCATTTCCCCTGCAAGGATAGGCGACTGCGGCCTTGGCCCTAGTCGCCTTTTTATTGCCTGCTGGTTTCTCTGTAGTGAGCGGGCTTGCCCCGCGCTGGGTGGCGAAGCCGCCCCATCATTTTGCCAAACAGAACGCGGTGTCAGGTTTTAAGGCGGCTTCGCCACCCAGCGCGGGGCAAGCCCGCTCACTACACAACCCCGCTCGCCACAACGATAACGTCGTGCATGCTATGGTGCACTCCCCTTTCTGCGCCTGCCCATCACCGTATGATCGTGATCCCTCGCCCCCTGCGCCTGACGTTCTACTCGCTGCTGATCATCGCCGGTGCCGTGCTGGCTGCCGCCTTGGCCACGCGCCATGCCGAACGCCAGGCCCTGGTGGACGATGCCGCCCGCGCCAATCAGCAGCTTGCGTTGTATGCCAACTCGCTGCACACCCTGATCGAACGCTACCGCGCCCTGCCCGCCGTGCTGGCGCTGGACTCGGAGATGATCAACGCCTTGAAGAGCCCGCTGGATCCCTCCACCCAGGACCTGCTCAACCGCAAGCTCGAACGCATCAACGGGGCTGCGCAGTCTTCCACGCTGGAGTTGATGGACCGCACCGGCCTGGCCGTGGCCGCCAGCAACTGGAACCTGCCCAGCAGTTACGTGGGGCATAACTACGCGTTCCGACCATACTTCAGCCAGACATTGAGCCAGGGCACCGGGCGCTTTTATGCGGTGGGCGTAACCACCGGGATCCCCGGTTACTTCCTCTCCAGCGCGGTGCTGGATGAACACGAGCAGTTCCTCGGCGCCATGGTGGTCAAGCTGGAGTTCCCCGAGCTTGAGCGCGAGTGGGCCCAAGGCAATGACTTACTGCTGGTCAGTGATGCGCGTGGCATCGTGTTTATCGCCAATCAACCCGGCTGGCGTTATCGCAACCTGCGGCCGCTGTCGGCCAGCGACCTTGCCGAACTCAAGGCCACCCGCCAATACGACAAAAAACAACTGCTGCCGCTGGATGCCCAGTCACTGCAGCGCTTTGGCGAAAACAGCCATTTGATGCGCGTTAACGGCCCGGAGGGCAGCGCCAACTACATCTGGGAGTCCTTGCCGCTGAAAGCCGAAGGCTGGACCCTGCACCTGCTGCGCAAGCCCCAGTTCGCCTTCGAGGATCAACGCAACGCCGGGCTGGCCGCCGCCGGTTCCTGGCTGGCGCTGGTGTTCCTGGTGCTGTTCCTGACCCAACGCTGGCGCCTGGCCCGTTTGCGCCAGCGCAGTCGCGAGGAGCTTGAACAACTGGTGGAAGAACGCACCCAGGCGCTGCGTACCGCCCAAGATGGCCTGGTGCAATCGGCCAAGTTGGCAGCGCTGGGGCAGATGTCCGCCGCCCTCGCCCACGAAATCAATCAGCCACTGACGGCCCAGCGCATGCAGTTGGCAACGTTGCGCCTACTGCTCGATCACGGCCGCGTCGACGACGCCTACAAGGCGCTCACCCCGCTGGACGACATGCTCACGCGCATGGCCGCGCTCACCGGTCACCTCAAGACCTTCGCGCGCAAAAGCCCGAGTGGCCTGCGTGAACGCCTGGACTTGGCCACGGTGGTGGACCAGTCCCTGCATCTTCTGGATGCACGCCTGCGCGATGAAGCCATCGGCGTAGTGCTGGACCTGACCCGCCCCGCCTGGGTCCGCGGCGATGCGATTCGCCTGGAGCAGGTGCTGATCAACCTGCTGCGCAACGCCTTGGACGCCATGGCCGATAAGCCGCGCAAACGCCTGGAAATCCGCCTGCAGGCCGATCAACAGCTGTGGCAGCTGACCGTCAGCGACTCCGGCGGCGGGATTGCCGACGACCACCTGAACAGTGTGTTCGACCCGTTCTTCACCACCAAGCCCGTCGGTGACGGGCTCGGCTTGGGGTTGGCGGTGTCCTACGCTATCGTGCACGAACTGGGCGGACGCCTGAGCGCCGGCAACCGGGGCGACGGCGCGGTATTCACCCTGACCTTGCCTATCGCGCTGGAGACGCCCGAACCATGCTGAACGCGGTGATTGTGGTCGATGACGAAGCCAGTATTCGCACAGCCGTCGAGCAATGGTTGAGCCTGTCGGGGTTTGAGGTGCAATTGTTCAGCCGCGCCGACGAATGCCTGGCGCGACTGCCCAAGGACTTCCCTGGGGTGATCCTGAGCGACGTGCGCATGCCCGGCCTCAGCGGCCTGGAACTGTTGGCCGAGGTGCAGCGCCGCGACGCGGATTTGCCGGTCATCCTGCTCACCGGCCACGGCGATGTGCCGATGGCCGTTGAGGCCATGCGCGACGGTGCCTACGACTTCCTGGAAAAACCCTTCAGCCCCGATGCCTTGCTCAACAGCCTGCGCCGTGCCTTGGACAAGCGTGGCTTGATTCTCGAAAACCGACGCCTGCATCAACAGGCCGATCATCGGGCGCAGTTGGAATCGACGCTGCTGGGCGTGTCCCGGGGTTTGCAAACCTTGCGCCGCCAAGTGCTGGACCTGGCGAGCCTGCCGGTCAACGTGCTGATCCGTGGAGAGACCGGCAGCGGCAAGGAGCTGGTCGCCCGCTGCCTGCATGATTTTGGCCCGCGCGCGAAAAAGCCGTTTGTGGCACTCAATTGCGCCGCGATTCCCGAGCAATTGTTCGAGGCCGAACTGTTCGGTCACGAAAGCGGCGCGTTCACCGGCGCACAGAGCAAGCGCATCGGCAAGCTGGAGTACGCCCACGGTGGCACGCTGTTCCTCGATGAAATCGAAAGCATGCCGCTGGCCCAGCAGGTGAAACTGCTGCGCGTGCTGCAGGAGCAGAAGCTGGAGCGGCTGGGCTCCAACCACAGTATTCACGTGGACCTGCGCATCATCGCCGCCACCAAGCCGGACCTGCTGGAAGAGGCCCGCGCCGGGCGCTTTCGCGAAGACTTGGCCTACCGCTTGAACGTCGCGCAATTGCGCCTGCCGCCTTTGCGTGAGCGCCGCGAGGATATCCCGTTGCTGTTCGACCACTTCACCCACAGTGCCGCCGATCGCCTGGGCCGCACCGTCGAACCGCTGAGTGGCGCGCAACTGGGACGCCTGCTCAGTCACGACTGGCCGGGCAATGTGCGTGAGCTGGCTAACGTCGCCGAGCGCCAGGTGCTGGGGCTTGGCGACCCGGAACCGGAAGGCGTCGAGGCCGGGCAATCCCTGGCGGCGCAGCAGGAGGCGTTCGAAGCTCATTGCTTGAAGGCCGCGTTGACCCGGCATAAAGGCGATATCAAGGCGGTGCTGGCGGAGTTGCAACTGCCGCGGCGCACCTTCAATGAAAAGATGCAGCGGCATGGGTTGGTGCGGGAGATGTTTCTCTAGGCCAATCGTTGTGTTGACTGGCAGGCCGCTATCGGGGGCAAGCCCCCTCCCACACTTGAGCGTGTTCACAAATCAAAATGTGGGAGGGGGCTTGCCCCCGATGAGGACAGCAGCCATAAGCGGATTTCCGCTCACCCCCTTAAAATCATCAGCAACTTTCCGCTCAATAAAATCTTGTAACCCTTCTATTCCGGGCCTTCACCCACCTGGCACAGCTCCTGCTATAGCCCCAGCCAGGCAGTGCTCAAGCACGCTCCATAAAAACAACTAGATGAAGGATCCTTCAATGGATAACTCCAACTCCCTGCCTCTGGGGTCGGCGGCTGCGCCGGCGAAAGAGCGCACCACGTCCAGCCGGATCAAATCGATCTTCAGCGGATCGGTCGGCAACATGGTCGAGTGGTACGACTGGTACGTCTACGCCGCTTTCTCGCTGTACTTCGCCAAAGCCTTCTTCCCGAAAGGCGACACCACCGCCCAACTGCTCAACACCGCCGCGATCTTCGCCGTGGGCTTCCTGATGCGCCCGATCGGTGGCTGGCTGATGGGCCTGTATGCCGACAAAGTCGGACGTAAAAAGGCCTTGATGGCCTCGGTCTACCTGATGTGCTTCGGCTCGCTGCTGATTGCCCTGAGCCCTGGCTATGAAATCATCGGTATCGGTGCGCCGATCCTGCTGGTATTTGCCCGTTTGCTGCAGGGCCTGTCGGTCGGCGGCGAATACGGCACCTCCGCCACTTACCTCAGCGAGATGGCGACCAAGGAACGTCGCGGTTTCTACTCCAGCTTCCAGTACGTGACCCTGATCTCCGGCCAGCTCATCGCCCTGGCAGTACTGATCGTGCTGCAACAAGTGCTGACCACCGAGCAACTGTATGCCTGGGGCTGGCGTATCCCGTTCGCCATTGGCGCCCTGTGTGCGGTGGTCGCGCTGTACCTGCGTCGCGGCATGGAAGAAACCGAGTCGTTCACCAAAAAGGAAAAAGCCAAGGAAAGCGCCATGCGCACCTTGATGCGCCACCCCAAGGAACTGCTGACCGTGGTCGGCCTGACCATGGGCGGTACGCTGGCGTTCTACACCTACACCACCTACATGCAGAAATACCTGGTGAACACCGTCGGCATGAGCATTTCCGACTCCACCACCATCTCGGCGGCGACGCTGTTCCTGTTCATGTGCCTGCAACCGATCGTCGGTGGGCTGTCGGACAAGGTAGGCCGTCGGCCGATCCTGATCGCCTTCGGTATCCTCGGCACGCTGTTCACCGTGCCGATCCTCACCACCCTGCACACCATCCAGTCCTGGTGGGGCGCGTTCTTCCTGATCATGGCTGCGCTGATCATCGTCAGCGGCTACACCTCGATCAACGCCGTGGTGAAAGCCGAACTGTTCCCGACCGAAATCCGCGCCCTGGGCGTGGGCCTGCCATATGCGCTGACGGTGTCGATCTTCGGCGGTACCGCTGAATACATCGCGCTGTGGTTCAAGAGCATCGGCATGGAGACCGGCTACTACTGGTATGTGACCGCATGCATCGCGGTGTCGCTGGTGGTCTACGTGACCATGAAGGACACGCGCAAGCATTCACGTATCACCACTGACTAACGCTTCGCCAGTCCTGCAAAAAGGGCTGTGTCAGCAGATGACACAGCCCTTTTTTGTGAGATCAGGACAGTTCCGCAACCTCACGCTGCCCATACCGCCGCTGCGCATACGATGCAGCCACAATCATCACCAGCAACACACCCGCCAACACCGCCGACGACCCCACCGTGCCAAAGTCCAATCCGCCCTTTTCATGGGGCTTGGTGAGAAAGTCCCCCAGTGTTGCGCCGAATGGCCGCGTCAACACAAACGCCACCCAGAACAACAGCACCGACGAGATCCGGGTGAAGTACTTGAGCGCCACCACCGCGGCGATGGTCGAGCCGATCAACAAGGCGCCACCGCCAAAACCAAGCCCCGAATCGTCCGCGAGGAAATCGCCCAAGGCCGTGCCCAAGGTGTTGGAGAACAGGATCGCCATCCAGTAGAACAACTCACCTCGGAAGGTCTGCACCTTGTTCACGTTCAGCGAGTCACCACTGAGGTGCCACACGGCAAAGATGATCATCAGGATCACAATCAGGATCATCGACCCCGTGGCGTAGCCCAGGCCGAGGGTGCGGTCCATGAAGTCCGACATCGTAGTGCCGGCGGTGCTGGTGGACAGGATCACGATCCAGTAGAGCACGGGGTTGTAGGTTTTGGACCAGAGTTGCGTCACCAAGGTGACCAGGAACACGCTGATCAGGATCATTGAGCTGATGGCATAACCGACATTCAGCGTCATCGACAGCAAATCCCCGGCGGTTTCGCCTAGGGTGGTTGCGCAGATTTTCATGACCCAGAACGCGAGGGTGATCTGAGGAAGTTTGTTCATGCGGTAGAAGGCTCCAAGGTTCAGTCTTATGGGGGTGTCGACCTTGGGCGCAGACTGAACGGGGAACTGTGAAAAATAGGTGGGCGAGGAATGAAAATTCCATATCGCCGATGGAAATTAGCCGCCTTGGGTTGCAGTATGGCCACCTCAACGAAGCCAACAGCAGGAACCCGGCCATGTCCGACGATATCCACTTCTACGAACCCGCCAACGGCCACGGCCTGCCCCATGACCCGTTCAATGCCATCGTCGGGCCACGGCCGATCGGCTGGATTTCGTCACACGACAGTGAAGGCCGCCTGAACCTGGCGCCCTACAGCTTCTTCAATGCGTTCAACTACATTCCGCCGATCATCGGGTTTTCCAGTGTCGGGCGCAAAGACAGCCTGAACAACATCGAACAGACCGGCGAGTTTGTGTGGAACCTGGCGACCCGCCCGCTGGCCGAGCAGATGAACCAGAGTTGCGCCGCCGTTTCCCCCGAGGTCAACGAGTTCGAGTTGTCCGGCCTGACGCCGGTGGCTTCCAAGATCGTTGGCGTGCCACGGGTGGGCGAGAGCCCGGTGTCTTTCGAGTGCAAGGTGACGCAGATCATCCAGTTGCAACGTGCGGACAAAGCGTTGGTGCCGAGTTGGCTGGTGCTGGGCGAGGTGGTCGCGGTGCACATCGCCAAGTGGCTGCTCAAGGATGGGGTCTACGACACCGCCGCCGCCGAGCCGATTTTGCGCGGTGGTGGCCCGGCGGATTACTTCCAGTTGGGGCCGGAGGCGCTGTTCAAGATGTACCGGCCAGGTGCCACCAAACCCTGACTGAAAATGCCGTCAACACTGTGGGAGGGGGCTTGCTCCCGATAGCAGGGGGTCAATCAGCAAACCTTTAGCTGATACACCGCTATCGGGAGCAAGCCCCCTCCCACGTGTGGTTTAGTTTGCGGCGGCTGCCCAGGTCAGTTGACCGTCTTCGTCCACATCGACCAATCGCTCCAATTGCACCGTCGCTGCATCGTCGGCGTCAGAAGCGGTCTTGAACGTCTGTCCATCAAGGATCTTGTGAAACTTCGGTGCGCCCATGCCATCCAGTGCCTTGACGGCGACGGCGGCGCTGTAGCCACCTTCACCCGGTACTACGGCGGATACGGCTTCGTGGTGGGCAAATTGTTTACGTGCCATGTTGCAGGTCCTGGCCAATGGAAAGTCGGCCATTCTAAACCTGATCAGCCGGCGAGTTGCAGGTACTCGCCGTAGGCATTCGCGGCGGATGCATCGGTGAAGGTCTGGAAGTCCATGCTGCGCACGACCATGTCGTTCAACAGCTCGGTAAAGATCATCAGGGCCGGAGAGTCGAAGTAGGCGCTCATCGCCTGCTCGCTGCTCCAGAAACCGGAGATCAGCCAGACATCAGGGTCGACCTGGGAATGCTGCAACGAGAATTGCAGGCAACCCTGAGCCTGGCGGCCGGGTTCGATCAAACTGCTCAAGCGTGCACCGAGTTCGGTGCTGCACCCGGTGCGGGCGCGGATAAAGGCCATATGGCTCGCGGGAATGGGGGTGGACATGTTCGACTCTCCCGTTGAGAAGTGATGCTCGGCAAGCACTGTGAGGGTGTGTTGCCACAGGATCAAAGATAACGGCGCGGGTGAGCACGCGGTTAGTCGATTCCTGCCGGCTTATTGCACAATCCTGCGAGAAGCGTAGAGAGGACGTTCGGCCCAGGGCTTTATTCCACGGGCAAACGCCGTGTTTCAGGGAGATGACAGGCCAGCTGCTTGCCTGATTCACGATATGGCGCAGGATCAGGCAAGGATTGTGCAGAATCGACGTAACACTGTTTGAACCGTCGCCGCTAAGCTTGCCCCCATCACCGCAGCCTGTAGAGGACGCCCCATGCCGTCGCCCGAATCCAAATCCATCCCCCTCGATGCCGAGATGGAAAAACAGCGCGCCGAGCTGGCCAGTATCGTGCACCGGCATACCTGGGAAGAAGGCTCCTACGGCACGGCCATCACGACGCTGTACCTGAACCGCCACAACACGCCGCGCGACTTCATGCCGGTGCTGGTCGAGCCGGCCCTGTGCATTCTGGCCAGCGGCAGCAAGGAAGTGCGCCTGGCTGACGAAATCTTCGCCTACGACCCGCTCAACTATTTAGTCTTTTCGGTGGCCATGCCGGTGGCCGGGCGGATCATTGATGCCACCCCGCAAGACCCGAACCTGTCAGTACGCATCAACATCGACCCGGCCCAGCTCACCGCCTTGATTGCCGAAGCCGGCCCGATGGGCGTGCCGACGCGTCCAACCTCCCGTGGCATGTACGTGGACCGTATCGACACCCAATTGCTCGACGCCGTGCTGCGCCTGGCGCGCCTGCTCGATACGCCCAAAGATATCGCGATGCTCGCGCCATTGATCAACCGGGAAATTCTCTATCGCCTGCTGCGGGGCCCGCAGGGTTATCGGCTGTATGAAATTGCCGTGGCCAACAGTCAGAGCCATCGCGTCAGCCAGGCGATCAAGTGGTTGAATGGCAACTACGAACAACCGCTGCGCATCGATGACCTGGCCAAGGAAGTGAACCTGAGCGTCTCGACCTTGCACCACCGCTTCAAAGCAATCACCGCCATGAGTCCGCTGCAATATCAGAAGCAACTGCGCTTGCAGGAGGCCCGGCGATTGATGATTGCCGAAGGGTTGGAAGCGTCGGCGGCGGGGTATCGCGTGGGGTATGAAAGCCCGTCGCAGTTCAGCCGCGAGTACAGCCGGCTTTTTGGTGCGCCGCCATTGCGTGACCTGGCGCGGTTGCGCCAGAGCATCTGAACCAATGAAGATCAAAATGTGGGAGGGGGCTTGCCCCCGATTGCGGTGGGTCAGATACAGACTAAGCTGACTGACACACTGTCATCGGGGGCAAGCCCCCTCCCACACGTTGACCGCTTGTGTTCAGTCTAAGCCGCGCGGTAGTTGCAGGGTGACCCGCAACCCACCCTCGCGCAGATTCTGCAAACTCACTTCGCCGCCATGGCTATGCGCAATATTGCGCGCAATCCCCAAGCCCAAGCCGTAACCCTGCTGCTGCCCGGCCAGGCGGAAGTGCGGTTCGAACACCTGCTCCAACCGCTGCTCCGGCACGCCGGGGCCTTCGTCATCCACGTGCAGGATGAACTCCGCGCCATCGTCCTCGATGTGCAAATGCGCGTTCTGCCCGTACTTCAAGGCGTTGTCGATCAAGTTGCCGATGCAACGCTTGAGCGCCAGCGGCTTGCCCGGATAAGTGGTCAGGGCGCGGCCATGTTGAGTCACGCGGCCATTTCCGTTAGGCGCCAGATACGGCTCCACCAGGCAGTCGAGCACGTGGTTGAGGTCGACCGGCTCGATGTTTTCGTGGATATCGGTGTCTTTCACACATTGCAGCGCGCCCTTCACCAGCAACTCCAACTCATCCAGGTCGCGGCCAAACTTGGCTTGCAGGTTTTCGTCTTCAAGCAATTCCACGCGCAGGCGCAGGCGGGTGATCGGCGTGCGCAAGTCGTGGGAGATCGCACTGAACAATTGGCTGCGTTCGGTCAGGTAGCGGCTGATGCGCTCGCGCATCGCATTGAACGCACGCCCTACTTCCACCACTTCGCTGCCGCCGCCTTCGGCCACCGGCTCAACATCGGCCCCCAGGGACATGTCCCGCGCCGCCCGCGCCAGGCGCTTGAGCGGCCGGCTCTGCCAGTGCACCAGCAACCCGATAAACAGCAGCAGGAAACCGCTGGTCAGCACGATAAACCACACTTGCTGGGACGGCAGGCCTTGTTCTTCAAGGCTGGTGTAGGGCTCGGGCAACAGCGAGGCGATGTACAGCCATTCGCCCTGGGCGAGTTGGATCTGGGTGACCAGCACCGGCGGGTTCACCGGTTCCAGGGTCAGGGCGTAGTGCGCCCAGGAGCGCGGCAGTTCATCGAGTTTCAGGCCGGCGTTGAAGATACGCAGGTCTTCGGCGCTGACGAACTCCACCGACATGTGCACATCGGCGCCGAGGGTTTGTTTCAACACCTCGTCCACCGCCTCGAGCACCGCCTGTTTACGCGGGGTCTGCGGCAGGATGGCCATGTCCAGCGGACGATCATTGAGGGTCACCACAAAACGCGTGCCGCCCATGCTGCGCAATTGGTCCAGCACCAACGGCCGATACGCCACCGGCAACGAACGGAAGTAACTCACGCTGGCGGTCATCGAATGCGCCAGGCTGCGGGCGCTGGTGACCAGCCCTTCGAGCTGGGTGGCACGCAACTGCGACACCCAGATCACACTGGACAGCGCCTGGGCAAACAACACGGCCAGCAGCGTCAGCAGCAGCATGCGCCCCAACAGCGAGCGCGGCACCGGGAAGCGCCGACGGCGCTCGGTCAATGGTTCAGTGGGCATTGCCGGCAACCACGCTGGCTGCCAGTTGATACCCACTGCCGCGCACCGTACGGATCAGCCTCGGCGGTTTTTCGGTATCGCGCAGGCGTTGGCGCAGGCGGCTGACGGCCATGTCGACGATACGGTCCAGCGGCATCAGGTCGCGGCCACGGGTGGCGTTGCCGATGGTGTCGCGGTCGAGGATCTGTTGCGGGTGGTCGAGAAATAATTTGAGCAGGGCAAAGTCGGCGCCGGAGAGGATCACCTCTTCGCCATCCACGTGGAACAGGCGGTGGCTGATCATATCCAGGCGCCACTCATCAAACACCAGCACATCGCCGCCACTGCTGCGCTCCTGGCCGAACTGGCAACGGCGCAACAAGGCCTTGATCCGCGCCTGCAGCTCGCGGGGGCTGAAAGGCTTGCCGATGTAGTCATCGGCGCCCAGCTCCAGGCCGATCACGCGGTCGGCCTCGTCGGAACTGGCGGTGAGCATGATGATCGGCACCTGCGCCTGGCGCGGGTGCTGGCGGATCCAGCGGCAGAGGCTGAAACCGTCTTCGTCTGGCAACATCACATCAAGGATGACCAGGTCGCAGGGCGCCTCGTTCATCGCCTGGCGGAACCCCGCGCCATCCGGCACGCCACGCACCTGGAAGCCGGCGCGACTGAGGTAGGTCTGCAGCAATTCGCGGATTTCCTGGTCGTCGTCGACGAGGAGAATCGATTTACTGATTACACTCACGGGGTCCTCCTTGTTGTTATGAGGTGTACTTGATGGCCTCATCGAGGGCAAGCCCCCTCCCACACTTTGAATGTATTCACACATCAAAATGTGGGACGGGGCTTGCCCCCGACAGGGCCATCACTGCCTATGCAAAAGCCTGTTCGAGCGCCACACCCGCCCCGGTCAACCCGGAATACGGCGCCGTCACCAACCACACCGGAATGCCCTTGAAGTAGTCGCTCATGCAGCCTTTGTCACTGAAGCTCTTGGCAAAGCCACTGTGGATAAAGAAGTCGGCAAACCTCGGTATCACCCCGCCCACGATATACACACCTGCGCGTCCACCGGTGGTCAGCACATTGTTGCCTGCGACGCGGCCCAGCCAGATGCTGAACTGGTCCAATACTTCCATCGCCACCGGGTCACCGGCCAGGCCGGCGGCCGTGATGGCCTCGGGCGTTTCCAGGACCGGTGCGTGGCCATCAACCGCACAAATCGCCCGGTACAGACGCGGCAACCCGGCACCGCTCAACGCGGCTTCCGCACTGACGTGGCCGATCTCGCTGTAGATGTGCTGCCACAACTGGGTTTCCCGTGGGCTGCTGAGCGGCAAATCGACATGCCCGCCCTCCCCCGGCAACGCCGCAAAGCGGCCAGCGCCGAGGTCCAGCAACGTACCGACACCCAGGCCGGTGCCCGGGCCGATCACCACCGCCGGGCGCAACGGCTCCGGCGTGCCTGCGCAGACCACGCGGAATTCGTCGGGCTTGAGACGGGTCATGCCCAGGGCCATGGCCGAGAAGTCATTGACCAGCAGCAGTTCATCCACTTGCAGGGTTTTGCAGAAGGCAGTCTTGCTCAGGCGCCAGTGATTGTTGGTGAATTTAAATTCATCCCCGCTCACTGGCCCGGCGACTGACAGGCACACCGCGCCGATGTCCCCGATTTCCAGGCCTTCCTCGTTGAGGTAGACCTTGATCGCCTCTTCAGGACTCGTGTGATCCGCCGTGGCATGCACACGGATCGAATGCAGTTCCTGATCCCGCCACAACGCAAAACGGGCATTGGTGCCCCCGATGTCACCGACCAGCGCTAACTTCACTTAAGCGTCTCCAAGGCAGAGGTAAAGGCGCTGGCGCCCTGCTCTGCGGAGCTTGCGGCCATGCGCATAAATGCAAACAGCTCGCGACCGGCCCCCACGTTATTGCCCAACAGGCCCGTGGCAGGCGCGCGCGCTGCAAACTCTTCGGCGTCCACCTTAAGCTCCAAGGTGCCCTTCACGCCATCCACGCGAATGATATCGCCATCGCGCACCCGCGCCAGTGGCCCGCCGCTCTGGGCTTCGGGGTTGACGTGAATCGCGGCGGGGATCTTACCCGACGCGCCAGACATCCGCCCGTCTGTTACCAGCGCGACCTTGAAGCCGCGGTCCTGCAGCACGCCGAGGAACGGCGTCATCTTGTGCAATTCGGGCATGCCGTTGGACCGTGGGCCCTGGAAGCGCATGACCGCGACAAAGTCTTTTTCCAGTTGCCCGGCCTTGAAGGCGTCGGCCAGGTCCTGCTGGTCCTGGAACACCACGGCCGGGGCTTCGACGATCTGGTGCTCCGGTGCCACGGCCGAGACTTTCATCACGCCACGGCCAAGGTTGCCCTCCATCACGCGCAAGCCGCCTTCGGGCGAGAACGCACGGGCCACGGGGCGCAGGATGGTTTCGTCGAGGCTTTCGATGGGGCCGTCGCGCCAGATCAGCTCGCCGTCGACCAGGAACGGTTCCTGGGTGTAACGGCTCAGGCCCTTGCCGGCCACGGTGTTGACGTCTTCATGGAGCAGGCCGGCTTCGAGCAATTCGCGGATCAGGAACGACATGCCGCCCGCCGCCTGGAAGTGGTTGATGTCGGCCTTGCCGTTTGGATACACGTGGGACAGGGTCGGCACCACCTCGGAGAGGTCGGCCATGTCGTCCCAGGTAAGGATGATGCCCGCCGACATCGCGATGGCCGGCATGTGCAGGGTGTGGTTGGTGGACCCGCCGGTGGCATTGAGCGCGATGATCGAGTTGACGATGGATTTCTCGTCGACGATCTCGCCGATCGGCGTGAAGTTGCCGTTGGCCTTGGTCAGGCGCGTGACCTGGTGTGCGGCTTCGCGGGTCAGCGCATCACGCAGCGGTGTGTACGGGTTGACGAACGAGGCGCCCGGCAAGTGCAGGCCCATCACTTCCATCAACAGCTGGTTGGTGTTGGCAGTGCCGTAGAAGGTGCAGGTGCCGGGGCTGTGGTAGGACTTCATCTCCGATTCCAGCAGCTCTTCACGGGTGGCCTTGCCTTCGGCGTAGCGCTGGCGCACGTCGGCCTTCTGTTTGTTGGAAATACCCGACGGCATTGGCCCGCCCGGTACGAAGATCATCGGCAGGTGGCCGTAGCGCAGCGCCCCCATCATCAGGCCGGGGACGATCTTGTCGCAGATGCCCAGCATCAGCGCGGCGTCGAACATGTTGTGGGACAGCGCTACCGCCGTGGACATGGCAATCACTTCGCGGCTGAGCAGGCTCAGCTCCATGCCAGGCTCGCCCTGGGTCACGCCGTCGCACATCGCCGGGGTGCCGCCGGCGAACTGGCCGACCGAGCCGACTTCGCGCAGGGCTCTCTTGATCTGTTCCGGGAAATGTTCGTACGGCTGGTGCGCCGAGAGCATGTCGTTATATGAAGAAACAATTGCCACGTTGGCGGCATTCATCATGCGCAGGCTGTTTTTGTCTTCGGTGCCGCAACCGGCCACGCCATGGGCGAAGTTGGCGCATTGCAGCTTGCCGCGCATCGGACCGTCGCTGGCTGCGCCGCGAATGAGCGCAAGGTAAGCCTCGCGGGTGGCGCGGCTGCGGGCGATAAGCCGTTCGGTGACCTCAAGGACGCGGGGATGCATGTGTAGAACTCCAGGCTAACGGATGTGGCGACCTGAGTGTCTATGCTGATCAAACGCCCGCAGCGCATGGGATGGCAGGGAGTCGTTTGGATCATCGGACCAGTTGATTCAGGTCACTCGTTGTAGATTGAACAAAATATTGCCACTAAAAAGGCTTGTTTTCTATTTTTATGCGAATAATCTTGTAATTCTTACAACAAATCGACGACAGGCACTTTCCAATGACTCTTCGTATCGCAATCAATGGTTTTGGCCGTATCGGCCGTAATGTCCTGCGCGCACTGTATACCCAAGGCTACCGCCAGGATTTGCAGATCGTCGCCATCAATGATCTGGGCGACAGTTCGATCAATGCCCATCTCCTCAAATACGACACCGTACATGGCACTTTCGAAGCAGAGGTCGCCCACGATCAGGAAAGCCTGACCGTCAATGGTGACCGGATTGCCGTGAGTGCCATCCGCAACCCGGCCGACCTGCCGTGGGCCGCGCACAAGATCGACGTGGTGTTTGAATGCACCGGCCTGTTCACCGACCGTGACAAGGCTGCCGCCCATATTACCGCCGGCGCACGCAAGGTGATCATCTCGGCACCGGCCAAGGGCGCGGACGCCACGGTGGTCTACGGCGTCAACCATGACATTTTGCGTCAATCGCACCAGATCATCTCCAACGCCTCGTGCACCACCAACTGCCTGGCGCCGGTCGCCCAGGTGCTGCACCGCGAGTTGGGCATCGAAAGCGGCTTGATGACCACGATTCACGCCTACACCAACGACCAGAACCTCACCGACGTCTACCACACCGACCCGTACCGTGCGCGTTCGGCCACCCAGAACATGATCCCGAGCAAGACCGGCGCCGCCGAAGCGGTCGGCCTGGTGCTGCCGGAACTGGCGGGCAAGCTGACCGGCATGGCCGTGCGGGTACCGGTGATCAACGTGTCGCTGGTGGACCTCACTGTGCAGTTGAAGAAAGAAGCCACTGCCGAAGAAGTCAACGCGCTGCTGAAAGAAGCCAGCCAACACTCGAAGATCCTCGGCTACAACACCCTGCCGCTGGTTTCCAGTGACTTCAACCACAACCCGCTGTCCTCGATCTTCGATGCCAATCACACCAAAGTCAGCGGCAAATTGCTGAAAGTGCTGGCCTGGTATGACAACGAGTGGGGCTTCTCGAACCGTATGCTGGATAACTGCCTGGCGCTGTGCAACGCGGAATAATTTGAGTTGTGCAGGGCTTGTGTGGGAGGGGGCTTGCCTCCTCCCACATTTGATCGATACAGGCTCACAGCAATAGCCACTTGCCATTTGAGTTGATGATAAGCATTATCATTAACTGCAAACCGGTCTGGTATCACTGTGAGCCAATCTCGCTTCAACCACGTCTTTATCACCCAACGGGTGATTCTGCTTCGCACCTTGCAGCGGATGGTGAATAACCACAGCACCGCCGAGGACCTGTTGCAGGAAACCTACCTGCGCGTCACCCGGGCCCTCAGTGAGCGGCCGATCGATCACCTTGAGCCCTTCGTCTATCAAACTGCGCGCAACCTCGCGCTGGATCATCTGCGCGCGCGTAGGATCCAGGCCCGTACGCTGCAGGAAGATGTTCCGCTGGACGTCCTGCAAAGCGTCGCCGCGCCCATCAGCACCCCCGAAGACGCCACTCAGGCCGAGCAGATGCTTGAAGCCCTGAGCGTCAGCCTCGGCCAGTTGAGCGCTCGCCAACAGCAGATTTTCATCCTCAGCCGCTTGCACGGTTGCAGTTACCAGGAGATCGCCGATCAGTTGGAAGTGTCCTTGAGCACCGTGCAAAAGGAACTGAAATTGATCATGGCCATCTGTGTAGGTGTGGCCGAACGGCTGGATCGGCCTTAAGCTTCTCCCGACAGAAACGTCGACCCAAGCTGTAGGAAAGTTGAATAGAACGTGGCGAAGACCCGAGGAACACCGTGACGGACCCGAATAAACTGCGCCCCCATGAGCTGGCTCATGAGGTGTTGCAAGACACGGCTATGGACCAAGCCCTCGACTGGCTGATCGCCCTGCAGTGCCCGCTGCCCGGGCAGCAGGCTGAATTCGAAGCCTGGCTGGCCAGCGACCCCGCGCATGTCCACGCGTTCGGCAAGGCCCAAGCCGCCTGGGGTGGCGCGCCGGTCCACAGCGCTGCTGTCGCACTGGCCGCGCCGCGCAAACCCAGCGCCTGGCGCCGGGTCAAGCCGCATTGGAAACCGCTGGCCACTGCCGCCGTGTTGTTGATCGGCCTGTTCAGCTTCAGCAACCTGCCGATACGCCTGCAAGCCGACCACCTCACCGTGGTGGGCGAACGCCAGCGCCTGCAATTGGACGATGGCTCCAAAGTGCTGCTCAACACCAACTCGGCGTTTTCCAGCCGCATCAAGGACCACCAGCGCATCGCCCGCCTGTACCAGGGCGAAGCGTTTTTCGACGTCGTGCCCAGCCATGGCCTGCCCCTGGAGATCGACGCCGGCCCCGTACGCGCCAGCGTGCGGGATACCGCCTTCGCCGTGCGCTACCTCAATGGCGAAGCGCAGGTGCAAGTGCAGCGCGGCGATGTGGACCTGAGCAATACCTTCGACGATGCCCGTGTGCGCCTGAGCGCCGGTGAAAGTATCCGCATCGGGCCCAAGGGCTTTGGCCAACCCGCCAAACTGGACGCCAACAAGGACTTGGCCTGGGTGCAAGGCCGGCTGATCTTCGAAAACTGCCCGATGAGCGAAGTGCTCGCCGAGCTGCGTCGCTATTACCCCGGCTGGATCGTCAACACCAACGACCAACTCGCCAGCGTCGCCGTCACCGGCAATTACCGCCTCGACCAGCCCCTGGACGTGGTGCGTTCGCTTGCGCACATCACCTCGGCCAAGCTGTCGGAATACCCGGCGCTGGTGATCTTGAACTAAATGAGAATTATTTTTACTCGATAGCTGTCGGTGGTACGTCTCGTCTTAGCCAATGCAACTGATTCCTATTTGTCTCAGTTCGCAACTATAAGACTCGTACCCCGGAGCGCTCTCGATGTCCTCTTGTTTCAACCGCCGGTCCTCTTCGCCCGTCCTGTCCTTGCTGACGGCAGCCATCCTGCTGGCCGCCGCGCCAGTGATGACCGCCACCGCCGCCGAACCTGCACCGCGCAGCCACGGCAATTACACCTTCAGCATCGAGCAGCAGCCGCTGGTTTCGGCACTGAACGCCTTTACCGCCGTGACCGGCTGGCAAGTCGGCCTGCCGGCGGAACTGGGCCAGGGTGTATCGTCACCTGGCGTAAGCGGCCCGTTGTCGCCGGAAAAAGCCCTGGACCGGCTGTTGGTGGGGACCAACCTGAGCTACCGCAAACTGGGCAGCAACAGCATCGTCCTGGAAAAGCGCGCAGCGGGCGGCGCCCTCAACCTGCAACAGGTGACCATCAGCGCCACCCGTAACGAGCAGGATGTGAGCAGCGTGCCGAGCACCGTCAGCGTGCATGAACGCGAAGCGCTGGACCGCCAGAACGTCAACACCATTCGCGAGCTGGTGCGCTACGAGCCTGGCGTTTCAGTCGGCGGCGCCGGCACCCGTGCCGGTAACGCCGGCTTCAACATTCGCGGCATCGACGGCGACCGCATCCTCACCCAGGTGGACGGCGTGGAAGTGCCGGACAACTTCTTCAACGGCCCCTACGCCAAGACCCGTCGCAACTACGTCGACCCGGAAATCGTCAAGCGCGTGGAGATCCTGCGCGGCCCGGCGTCGGCCCTGTACGGCAGCAGCGCGATTGGTGGCGCGGTGAGTTACTTCACCCTCGATCCGGACGACATCATCAAGCCCGGCCAGGACGTCGGCGCGCGCCTGAAGACCGGCTACAGCTCCGCCGACGAAAGCTGGCTGACCTCCGGCACCGTCGCCGGCCGTGTGCAGGACGTCGACGGCTTGCTGCACCTGAGCCAGCGCAATGGCCACGAGATGGAGTCCTACGACGGCAACAACGCCACCGGCCTGGCCCGCACCGGCGCCAACCCGGAAGACGCACGTACGACCAATATCCTGGCCAAGCTCGGTTGGAACTACGGCGATGACAACCGCCTGGGCCTGACGTATGAAAAGTACAAGGATGATCGCGACACCAACCTCAAGAACGCCGTGGGCGGCCCGTTCAACGCCGGCCCCTTCGTCTCGAACTGGTACCGTGCCCGTACCGGCAACGACACCATTACCCGTGAACGCTTCGGCCTGGAAAACAGCATAGCCCTCGAGTCGCCGATTGCCGACCGCATCAAGACCAGCCTCAACTACCAGATTGCCAAGACCGACCAGACGACGGCCGAAATCTACCAGCCAAGTCGCCGCGTATTGCGTACCCGCGAGACCTTGTACCAAGAACGGCAATGGGTGTTCGACGCACAGCTGGACAAGGCGTTCAGCCTCGGCGAAACCGATCACCACGTCACGTACGGCACCACCCTCAAGCAGCAGAAAGTCACCGGTTCGCGCGAAGGCGCCGCCACCTGCCTGGCCGTCGGCAGTGGTTGCACGGCCATCGGCGCACCCAGCCCCTCGGCCGGTGACAGCGTGCGCAAGGCCAGCGACTTCCCGGACCCGACCATCAACACCTACTCGCTGTTTGCCCAGGACCAGATCGCCTGGAACAACTGGACCTTCCTGCCCAGCGTTCGCTACGACTACACCCAGCTCAAGCCCAAGCTGACCGAGGACTTCCTCAACGCCACCGACCCGACCCGCATTTATCCCCACGACGACAGCACCAAGACCTGGCACCGGGTCTCGCCGAAATTCGGCCTGACCTACGCGCTGACCGATCACTACACCTGGTTCGGCCAATACGCCGAAGGCTTCCGCACGCCGTCGGCCAAGGCGTTGTACGGTCGCTTTGAAAACCTCCAGCAAGGTTACGTGGTCGAGCCCAACCCGGACCTTAAGCCGGAAACCAGCAAAGGCATCGAGACCGGGATTCGCGGCAACTTCGACGCGGGCAACTTCGATGTCGCGGTGTTCTACAACAAGTACAAGGACTTCATCGACGAGGACAACACCTCGGTAAGTCCGACCGGCACGATCTTCCAACCCTTCAACATCAAACGCGCCACCATCAAGGGCATTGAAGCCAAGGGCCGCATGAACCTGGACGCCTTCGGCGCGCCACAGGGTCTGTATACACAGGGCGCCGTGGCCTACGCCTACGGCCGTAACGACGAAACCGGCCAGCCGCTCAACAGTGTCAACCCACTCAAGGGCGTGTTCGGCCTGGGTTATGACCAGGAGCAATATGGCGCCCTGGTCAGTTGGACCCTGGTCAAGAAACAGAACCGCGTCGACAAAAATACGTTCTTCTCGCCCGACGGCAACACCACCAGTGCCCCGTTCAAGACCCCAGGCTTCGGCATCGTCGACCTGACCGGTTTCTACAAGGTCACCCACGACGTGACCGTCAACGGCGGCCTCTACAACCTGACCGACAAGAAGTACTGGAACTGGGACGACGTGCGCAGCTACGACGGCGTCGGCGAAGCCGGTGTGACCTCCCCGGCCAACCTCGACCGCCTGACCCAGCCAGGTCGCAACTTTGCGATCAACGTGATCTGGGACATCTGATGAAACCCGCCTCGCCCCGGCGTAATTATTCAGCGCCGGGGTGAGGATTTTTTACTGTGCCGCGTCTTCTTGTTCGTCTAGTTGATAACAGCTCTCTTTCGGGCACCCAGGCGCTTCCCTTCTCAAGGACTTTTTTCATGACCGCTTCCCCTACCGCTGAACGCCCAAGCCTGCGCTCCCAGCGCCTGAACCAGATCACCCACGCGCCACACACCAAGCTCGACGCACTGGTGAAGGCTCATGCCCCGTTTGAAACCCAAGCCAACTTCGCCCGTTTCGTGGTGGCGCAATACCTGTTCCAATCGGAACTGGTGGCCCTGTACAACGATGCCGAACTGATCAATATCGTGCCGGACCTGGCCGAGCGCTGCCGCGCCGAAGCCGCCAAGCTGGACCTGGGCGACCTGGACACCGACGTGCCTGCACCGGTCGCCGGCGCCGTGAAAAACCCGAGCAAGGCCGAAGCCCTGGGCTGGCTGTTTGTGTCAGAAGGTTCCAAGCTGGGCGCCGCGTTCCTGATCAAGCGCGCCGTGGGCCTGGGCCTGAGTGAAACCTTCGGTGCCCGCCACCTGGGTGAGCCGGCCGGTGGTCGTGCCGAAGGCTGGAAAAGCTTCACGCGCACCCTCGACGCCCTGCCATTCACCGCCGAAGAAGAAGCTGCTGTGGAAAAAGGCGCGATCGACGCGTTTGTACGCTTCACCGTATTGCTGGAACAGGCGTACGCTAGCGCCCCTGAATTGGCCTGACCTCCAGATTGAAATGCCATCAACTGTGGGAGGGGGCTTGCCCCCGATAGCTGAGTACCAGTCACCCTCTACAGTGACTGAACTACTGCCATCGGGGGCAAGCCCCCTCCCACAGTTGGCGCTCACTTCGCGACGTTACAAATAAACCATGACCCGCAAAACCCCATCCACCTCGAAAATCGCCCGGATCCTCTTCGGCCTGCTGGCCTACGTCAGCCTGGGCATCGGGTTGGTGGCGATTGTCATACCGGGTTTGCCCACCACCGAATTCATCCTGCTGGCCGCCTGGGCCGCCACCAAAAGCTCGCCGCGCCTCAGCGCCTGGCTGGAAAACCATCGGCTGTTCGGGCCGATCCTGTCCAACTGGCGCAACGGCAAGATCATCGCCCGGCGGGCCAAGGTCAGCGCCACCGTGAGCATGCTGCTCTGCGCCACGCTGATGCTGGTGATGCTCGACCACGGCTGGCCGATCTACCTGGCGATTGCCGGGATGAGCCTGGGCAACCTGTGGATCTGGTCACGCCCCGAACGGCTCGCACAGCCCGTATAACGGCGCGTACAGGCGCTTGCGCGCCGTTCATCGCCTGCCTCTCATGTATTGATTTATGACGCCGATGTTTCAGACATAGCGCTGAATGGACGTGGCTCTGGTGCTTGCATACCCATGAGTCCATTCGTGAGTGAACCTATGTTCAACACCCTCTCCATCCGCTTGAAAATTGTGCTGCTGTCCGGTCTTTGCCTGTTGGGGGTGATCGCGCTGGTCGTCAGCATCAATATCTACAACACCACCCAGAATGATCGGTTGGTCAGCGACTCAAGCTCGCGCATGCTCACTGCCAGCGTCGAACAACTGCTGCAAGCCAGGGCGGCCGAACAGGCGGTGCAGTTGCAGAAAACCTTCGGTGACAGCCTGATGGCGCTGACCGCACTGGCCGACCAAATCAAGGATTTGCGCATCATGGCCAGCAAGCGTGGCCTGGAAGCCGGCGCGCTGCGCGAAGAAATCAACCAGAGCTTGAAAACCACGTTTGATCGCAACAGCAAAGTGCTGGGTTTCTGGCTGTCATTCGAACCCAACGGCCTCGACGGCAAGGACAGCGAATTCGTCGATGACAAGGCGCGCGTCTCCAACGAAAAAGGGCGCTTCTCCAGCTACTGGAGCCGTGCCGGCGGCGAAGGCGTGAACACCATCATGGTCGAAGAAGACCTGAACAAGACCACCCTCACCCTCAACGGTACGCCCTACAACATCTGGTACACCTGCCCACGGGACACCCGCAATACCTGCCTGCTGGACCCGTATGAAGACACGGTGGCCGGCAAAAAGGTATTGATGACCACCATCGCCTCGCCGCTGATCGTGGAGGGCAAACTCATCGGCGTCGTCGGTGTCGACATCGCCCTCACCGCCCTGCAAGCAACCGCCGACGCTGCACAGAAGGACCTGTTCAACGGCGCAGCACACCTGGAGATTCTCTCCAGCACCGGTTTGATTGCCGCCTACAGCGGCGAGCCGGCGAAGGTCGGCAAGAACCTGATCGACACCCTCGGCGCCGAAGGCAAGGAAATCGTGCAACTGCTGGCCAGTGACAACCGCATGATCCGCGAACAAGACGGCACCATTCGCGCCGTGTACCCGGTCAAGCCGATCGCCGACGCCAAATCCTGGGGCGTGGTGATCAAGCTGCCAAAAGCCGTGATGCTGGCCGATAACGTCGCGTTGCAAGGGGTACTCGATAAAGCCCAGGCGGCCGGCACCCTCAAGGCACTGCTGGTGGCCGCTGCCGCCGGCCTGCTGGGCCTGCTGCTGATCTGGCTGACCGCCACCGGCGTGACCCGCCCGATCAACGGCGTGGCGGCCATGCTCAAGGACATCGCCAGCGGCGAAGGCGACCTCACCCAACGCCTGGCCTATGCCAAAAAGGATGAACTGGGTGAACTGGTGAACTGGTTCAACCGCTTCCTCGACAAGCTGCAACCGACCATCGCCCAGATCAAGCAGAGCATCACCGAAGCCCGGGGCACGGCGGACCAGTCTTCCGCCATCGCGCGCCAGACCAGTGAAGGCATGCAGGTGCAGTTCCGTGAAATCGACCAGGTGGCCACCGCGTCCAATGAAATGAGCGCCACCGCCCACGACGTCGCCAACAGCGCCTCGAATGCTGCCAACGCGGCACGCGGTGCCGATCAATCGGCACGCGAAGGCATGCAAATCATTGAACGGAGCACACGGGATATCACGACCCTGGCCGAGGAAGTCAGCAAGGCGGTGACGGAAGTCGAAGCCCTGGCGGTCAACAGCGAGCAGATCGGCTCAGTGCTGGAAGTGATCCGCAGCATTGCCGAGCAGACCAACCTGCTGGCCCTCAACGCCGCCATCGAAGCGGCGCGCGCCGGGGAAAGTGGCCGTGGGTTTGCGGTGGTGGCCGACGAAGTGCGCAACCTGGCCAAGCGCACCCAGGATTCGGTGGAGGAAATCCGCCTGGTGATCGAACGCATCCAGAGCGGCACCCGTGGCGTGGTGGCCACCATGCATTCGAGCCAAAGCCAGGCCCAGAGCAATGCGGGGCAGATCCACCAAGCGGTGCAGGCCCTGGGCAAGATCAGCGATGCTGTCACCGTGATCAGCGACATGAACCTGCAGATCGCCAGCGCCGCCGAACAACAAAGCGCGGTGGCCGAAGAGGTCAACCGCAATGTCTCGGCGATCCGCACCGTGACCGAAACCCTGACCGGGCAGGCGACTGAGTCGGCGGCCATCAGCAGCCAACTCAATGCCTTGGCCAGCCAGCAGATGAAACTCATGGATCAGTTCAAGGTTTAAATAACACCAAAGGAGCAATGTGGGAGGGGGCTTGCTCCCGATGGCAGAGTATCAGTCTACTTATCTGTAGCTGACACACCGCTATAGGGGGCAAGCCCCCTCCCACATTTAGATCGCTGCAGGCTTAGAGACCCGTCCAGGCACTGACAAACTGCGTCAGGTCTTCCTTAGCCGCCGTGCGCGGCGGGTTTTGCGGCGTACCCAAATAGAGGAAGCCAATCACTTCCTCATCCTCCGTCAGCCCCAGGCCTTTAGCGACGTGGGCCGAGTAGGACAGTTCGCCGGTGCGCCACACCGCACCAATCCCCTGGGCATACGCGGCCAGCAGGATGCCGTGGGCCGCGCAGGCGGCGGCCAGCCGTTGTTCGGACTTGGGCACCTTGAAGTGTTCCTGCAAACGGGCAATCACCACCACCACCAGCGGCGCACGCAGCGGGCCGTTCTGGGCCTTGTCGATGGCGGCTTGCGGTGCGTCCGCGTCTTGCAGGCGCGCAGCCTCGGCCAGCAGCGTACCCATTTGCTCACGGGCAGCCCCTTCAACCGTCAGGAAACGCCAAGGGCGCAGCTGGCCGTGGTCGGGTGCACGCATGGCGGCGGCAAACAGCACGTCGCGCTGCTCCTGGGTCGGTGCCGGTTCCAGCAGGCGCGGCACGGAAACACGGTTGAGCAAAGCGTCGAGAGCCTGCATTGGCCACCTCCAGAAAAAAATGTGCGGTCATTCTAGCGGGAATGAATCGGATACCACCAAACGATAATTGCTCTTATTCATTGCGCCCCGCCCTGTTAGACTTTGCGCCCCTATTTTGCGCCTTCACTCAGGAAACCCGATGTTCCGTTCGCTTTTTCGCCTGTCCGCGGGGTTGCTGGCCTTGAGCCTGACTGCCTGCGATGACGCGCCCAGGTTTACCAAGGCCGAGCCGGGTGAATCACGGGCGGGCGGCGCTGCGACGGTGAACAAGCGCGACCAGAACGCGTTTTCCTTGCCCTCGGCGAACCTGTCGCCCACGCGGCGCCTGGACTTCAGCGTCGGCAACAGCTTCTTTCGCAGCCCGTGGGTGATCGCCCCGTCCACCACCACGGCGCGTGATGGCCTGGGCCCGCTGTTCAACACCAACGCCTGCCAGAACTGCCATATCAAGGACGGCCGTGGGCATCCGCCATTGCCCGACGCACCCAATGCGGTGTCAATGCTGGTGCGCCTGTCGATTCCGGACGCTGCGCCCTACGCCAAACTCATCGAACAGATCGGCGTAGTGCCCGAGCCGGTCTACGGCGGGCAACTGCAGGACATGGCGGTGCCGGGCGTAGTGCCCGAAGGCAAGGTGCGCATGGACTACACACCGGTCAACGTGACGTTCAAGGACGGCACCGTGGTCGAGTTACGCAAGCCGGACCTGCAAATCACCCAACTCGGCTACGGCCCGATGCATCCGGACACACGCTTCTCCGCGCGCATCGCCCCGCCGATGATCGGCCTGGGCCTGCTCGAAGCCATCAGCGACGCCGATATCCTGCGCAACACCGACCCGAAGACCGCCGACAAGGAAGCCATCGTCGGCCGCGCCAATTGGGTCTGGGACGACGCCCAGCAAAAAACCGTGCTCGGGCGTTTTGGCTGGAAAGCCGGGCAACCCAACCTCAATCAACAAAATGTTCACGCGTTCTCTGGTGATATGGGCCTCACGACTTCCCTGAGACCGTTCGATGACTGCACCGATGCCCAAGTCGCCTGCAAACAAGCCCCTAACGGCAATGGCCCCGACGGCGAGCCGGAGGTCAGCGACAATATCCTGCGCCTGGTGCTGTTCTATACCCGTAACCTGGCCGTACCGGCGCGCCGAGGCGTCAACACGCCACAGGTGCTGGCCGGTAAAAACCTGTTCTATCAAGCTGGCTGCCAGGGTTGCCACACGCCCGCGTTCACCACGGCCGCCAACGCCGCCGAACCTGAGCTGGCCAACCAAGTGATCCGCCCCTACAGCGACCTGTTGTTGCACGACATGGGCGATGGCCTCGCCGACAACCGCAGCGAATTCAAGGCCGGCGGCCGCGACTGGCGCACGCCGCCGTTGTGGGGTATCGGCTTGACGCAAACCGTGAGTGGCCACACCCAGTTCCTGCATGACGGCCGCGCTCGCAACCTGCTGGAAGCCGTGCTGTGGCACGGCGGCGAAGCACAAGCGGCGCAGCAGCATGTGTTGTCTTTTAATGCCGAGCAGCGCGCTGCGTTGCTGGCGTTCCTGAATTCTTTATAAGCTTCGCCCCAATTACAGAAGGGAGCTCGACATGTTCCGTCCCAAGTTGTTGTTCACCAGCCTTGCCGCCCTCGCCCTCGGTGCCTGCTCGCCGCAAGACCCGCAAGCCGTGACCTCGGCGGCCATCGCCAAGCAAGTGATTCTGCCCACCTACAGCCGCTGGGTTGAAGCCGACCGTCAACTGGCCGTCAGCGCCCTGGCCTACTGCCAGGGTAAAGAGAGCCTGGACACCGCGCGTGCCGACTTCCTCCACGCACAAAAGGCCTGGGCCGAGCTGCAACCGCTGTTGATCGGCCCGCTGGCTGAAGGCAACCGTGCGTGGCAGGTGCAATTCTGGCCGGACAAGAAAAACCTGGTCGGCCGCCAGGTCGAGCAACTGGTCGCCAGCCAGCCGCAGATCGACGGTGCCGCCCTGGCCAAGTCCAGCGTGGTGGTGCAAGGTCTGTCGGCCTACGAATACATCCTCTACGACGCCAAGACCGATATCGCCGACGACGCCCAAAAGGCCCGTTACTGCCCATTGCTGGTGGCCATCGGTGATCGCCAGAAGGCGCTCGCCGAAGAGATCCTGGCCAGCTGGAACAGCACCGACGGCATGCTCGCGCAGATGACCAAGTTCCCGAACCAGCGCTACGCCGATTCCCACGAAGCCATTGCCGATCTGCTGCGCGTCCAAGTGACCGCACTGGACACCCTGAAGAAAAAGCTCGGCACGCCGATGGGCCGCCAGACCAAGGGTATCCCGCAGCCTTTCCAGGCCGATGCGTGGCGTAGCCAGTCGTCCCTGCAAAGCCTGCAAGCCAGCCTCGCGGCGGCCCAGACCGTGTGGGTCGGCGTCGACAACAAAGGCCTGCGCGGCCTGCTGCCGTCCGAGCAGAAACCGTTGGCCGACAAGATCGACGCCGCCTACGCCGCGTCCCTGAAACTGTTCGACAGCAACCCGCGCACCCTCAACGAGCTGCTGGCCGACGATGCCGGGCGCCAGCAGCTCAACGATATCTATGACAGCCTCAACGTCGTCCACCGCCTGCACGAAGGCGAATTGGCCAAGGCGCTGGGCATCCAACTGGGCTTCAATGCCAACGACGGTGACTGATGATGCTCAGGCGACAGGCTTTGGCCGTTGGCAGCGTGCTGCTCAGCGCACTCACGTTGGGTGGCTGGACGCTGTTCAAAAGTAAAGACAAGGGCCCGCTGCTGCTCTCGGCGCGGGATGATGCGGACGGCAAGCACTACGCCGTGGGCTATCGCCTGGACGGCAAGCCGGTGTTTGCCACCCAGGTCGGCCAGCGCTGCCACGACATCATCAACCACCCGACGTTGCCGATTGCGCTGTTTGTCGCCCGTCGCCCGGGCACCGAGAGTTACCTGATCGACCTGCGGGATGGCGCGTTGCTGCAAACCATCACCTCGAAGGCCAACCGCCACTTCTATGGCCACGCGGTCATTCACAAGAGCGGCGACTGGCTGTACGCCACCGAAAACGATACGTCCGACCCTGGCCGTGGCCTGCTCGGCGTGTACAGGTTCGAAGGCGAACGGCTGGTGCACACTGGCGAAATCTCCACCCACGGTATCGGTCCGCACCAGGTGTCGTGGATGCCCGACGGCGAAACCCTGGTGGTGGCCAACGGCGGCATTCGCACTGAAGCCGAAAGCCGCGTGGAGATGAACCTCAACGCCATGGAACCGAGCCTGGTGCTGATGCAGCGTGACGGTACGCTGATCAGCAAGGAAACCCTCGGCCAGCAGATGAACAGCGTGCGCCATATGGGGATCGCCCGCGACGGCACCATTCTCACCGGGCAGCAGTTCATGGGGCCGTCCCAGGAACGCTCCGAGTTGTTGGCGATCAAGCGTCCAGGGCAGCCCTTCGTGGCATTCCCGGTGGCCGATGAACAGCTGCAGGCCATGGGGCACTACACCGCCAGCGTTGCAGTGCACAGCGAGCTGCGCCTGGTGGCGTTGACCGCACCGCGTGGCAACCGCTTCTTCATCTGGGACATGGACAGCGGCGAACTGCGGCTTGATGGGCCGCTGCCCGACTGTGCCGGTGTCGGTGCCGTAGACGATGGGTTTGTCGTGACGTCGGGACAAGGGCGTTGCCGGTTCTACGACTGCCGCCAGAACCCACTGCTTGCAAAACCGTTGGAGCTGCCGGCGGGGCTCTGGGATAACCATCTGCATCTGATCTAACGCCGGGACTCTCTTCAGCGCCTTAGCGCCTGGGCTGACGCCCTGGCGCATGCCCCTCCCTCAGCAACACTCCGCATTTTTCCTACAACAAATATGAAAACACCTTTCATTTAGAGATCTGTATTCCTACAGAAACTCGCGAATTTACTGCTTATTGCCCCCGCCTTTCTCGTGAAAACTTCGGCGCTCAGCGTGTCGTCGGATGGTCCTGCCTGCGCGTCCTTCATGCAACACCTCACTCGCCTCACTACAAGGAATCAGCTATGCCGGGCCGTCGGATGCTTACCATGCTCAGTATCGTCCTGTTAGTCGTACTGATGCTTGCCAGCTACAAGGCGTTTTGGGTTTACCAACAGCTGCAAATCCTGCATGCGCCAAAGCCGCCCGTGAGCGTCGCGGTCTCCAACGCATTCGAAAAGCGCTGGCAGCGCCAGTTGCCGGCAGCTGGCACGTTCAAGGCATTGCAAGGTATCAATTTAAGTATCGAAGTTCCCGGCGTGGTCACCCAGCTGCACTTCGAGTCAGGGCAAAGGGTCGATGCAGGCCAACCGTTGCTGCAACTTGAGCACCAGACCGAACAGGCCGAGTTGGACATGGCACGGGCCGACCAACGTTTGGCCCGGCAGAATTTCGAACGCGGCAAGGAGCTGGTGACGATCAACGCCATTTCCCGAGGTGAGTACGATCGACTGAGTGCAGAGCTCACGCGGCACAATGCCCTCGTTGCGCAACGCAGCGAAGCACTGAAAAAGAAATCTATCGTCGCCCCTTTCAGCGGCATCATCGGTATTCGCCAAGTGGATCTGGGTGACTTCCTGCAAAGCGGTACGGTGATCGCCAGCCTGCAGGACACCAGCAGTCTTTACGTTGATTTCCATGTCCCCGAGCAAGCCGCCCAATTGATCACGATCGGCCAGTCGGTTCAGGTTGAAGTCTCTGCGCGCCCCGGTGTTTTCAGCCTCGCCAGCGTCAGCGCCATCAACCCGATTGTTGATGACAGCACGCGAAATGTATTGGTGCGGGCGACCCTGGCAGACCCGCCCAAAAATGTGCTGCCAGGCATGTTCGCTGACCTGCGGATACAGCTGGCCGACCCGCAATTGCACACGGTGGTTGCGGAAAGCGCGATCACGTTCAGCCCCTACGGGCAATACGTGTACGTTGTGCCCCCCCCCGATGACACCCAGGAGCATGGGCTGCAGGAAGACGGCACGCCGGTGCTGATCGCCGAGCGGCGCTTGATCCAAAGCAGCGAGCGACGCGATGGCCTTGTCGTGGTCGACAAGGGCCTGCACAAGGGTGAACAAGTCGTCACTGCTGGTCAGAACAAGCTGGTGCACGGTACGCCGGTGCATATCAGCATCGACAGGAATCAACCGGATGACCTGCCCCAGGCGACCTATCGGGAAAACCAAGAATGACGATCACCGACCTGTTCATTCGCCGCCCCGTACTTGCGCTGGTGGTGAGTCTGTTAATTGTGTTGCTGGGCTGGCAGGCGTACGGAAAATTGCCGTTGCGCCAGTTCCCACAGATGGAAAGTGCGCTGATCACGGTGACCACGGTCTCTCCAGGCTCAAGTGCCGAGAGTGTTCAAAGCTACATCACCCAACCGTTGCAGAAGAGCCTGGCCAGCGCGCAAGGCATCGATTACATGAAGTCTTCCAGTCGCCAGAACATCTCGATCATCTCGATCTACGGGCGAGTCGGCGCCGACAGCGACCGCTTGTTCACGGAGCTGCTGGCCAAGACCAATGAAGTCAGGAACCAGTTACCGCGCGAGATTGACGACCCGATACTGAGCAAGGTCGCAGCTGACAATACCGCGTTGATGTACCTGAGCTTTTCCAGCGAAACCATGAACAACGCCCAGATCACTGACTACCTGAGTCGTGTGATTCAACCTCGGCTGGTGACCCTGCCGGGCATGGCCGAAGCGCAGATCATCGGCAACCAGAGCTTTGCCATGCGCCTGTGGCTGGACCCTATAAAACTCGCTGGTTTTGGTTTGAGCGCCAGTGAGGTGACGCAGGCGATCAAGCGCTACAACGTGCAGCCCACCGCAGGTGATGTAACGGGTGAATATGTCGTCACCAGCATCCAGACCAACACCGAACTCCATTCGGTAGAGGGGTTTAATGCGATCCCCCTGAAAACCAAGGGCGACAGCCAGGTGCGCCTGGGTGACGTGGCACGCGTGGAATTGGGTTCACAGAACTACGACAGTTTCAGTACGTTCAATGGCATTCCTGCACTCTACATCAGCATCAAACCGGCCCCCGACGCCAACCCCCTGGAGTTGGCCAAGCACGTTCGCGAATTGCTGCCGCAGCTGCAATCGCAGATCCCACCTGGCCTGGACGTGGACATCGCCTACGACTCGACGCTGTACATCAACGCCTCTATCGACCAGGTGCTGTCCAGCCTGGTGGAGGCCATCGTGATCGTGGTGTTGGTGGTTTTTTTGTTCCTGGGTTCGCTGCGCTCAGCGCTAATTCCAGTCGTCACTATTCCGCTGTCACTGATTGGCACGCTGTTTTTCATGCAAGTGATGGGGTACTCCATCAACGTTCTGACCCTGCTGGCCATGGTTCTGGCGATCGGCCTGGTCGTCGATGACGCCATCGTGGTGATGGAAAACATTCACCGGCACATCGAAAGGGGTAAATCCCCTCTTGAAGCGGCTATCCGGGGTGCGAGAGAGATATGTGTGCCGGTGCTGTCCATGACCATCACACTGGCTGCGGTGTATACCCCTATCGGTTTCCTGCAAGGCCTTACGGGCGCCTTGTTCAAGGAGTTCGCCCTGACGCTCGCCGGTGCCGTGGTGATTTCCGGTATCGTCGCGCTGACCCTGTCGCCGATGATGTGCGCGGTGCTGCTACGCCCCGAAGAACAGCCCAAGGGCCTGTTCCTGATCCTGGACCGCTTCTTTAATGCGTTGAGAAAAAGCTATCAGCAACGCCTGCATCAGATCATGAAAGCGCAGTCGGTGGTCTTGGTGTTTGCCCTGGTCGTACTCGGCCTGATTCCCGTAATGCTCATGTTCACCCTTTCGGAACTGGCACCCGATGAGGACAAGGGCCTGATATTCATCCTTTCCAGTGCGCCGCAACCGACCAACCTGGCCTACCTGAATACGTATACCCAGGCATTTATCGAGCCGTTCAAGACGCTGCCCGAATACCAGGCTTCGTTCCAGATCAACGGCCTGGACGGTGTTCATTCAGGTGTCGGTGGGTTTCTACTCAAACCCTGGAAAGAGCGTGACCGCACACAGATGCAGGTACTTGCCCCCCTGCGCGAAAAACTGGACCGTATCCCCGGCCTGCAGGTCTTCGCGTTTAACCTGCCGTCCCTGCCAGGAGGGGGTGAGGGCCTGCCCTTCGGCTTCGTGCTCAGTTCCCAGCAAGACTATGAGTCGATGATGAGCGTGGCCGAACGCATCAAGCAACGTGCAATAGACTCAGGAAAATTTGCCTACGTGGATATCGACCTGGCGTTCGACCGCCCCGAAGTGGTGATCGACATCGACCGGACCAAAGCCGCGCAAATGGGGGTATCCATGGAAGAGCTGAGCCTGACCCTGGCGACCCTGCTGGCTGAAACGGAAATCAACCGATTCAGCATTGATGGCCACCTCTACAAGGTGATTGCCCAGGTCGAGCGCACCTACCGAGACAATCCGCAATGGCTGAGCCACTACGCAGTCAAAAACGCCGACGGTCAATTGCTTCCCCTTTCGACATTAATCAAAGTATCCAGCCAACAGGTGCGACCACGGCAGTTGAATCAGTTCCAACAGCTCAATTCAGTCATCGTTTCAGGATTTCCGATTGTCGGCATGAGTCATGCGCTCGAAACCCTGCAAGCAATCGCCCAAGAAGAGGCGCCACCGGGTTACACCTTCGATTACAGCAATGCTACCCGCCAGTTTGTTCAGGAGGGGAACGCGCTGTGGGGCACCTTCGGCCTGGCGCTGGCGATCATCGGCCTGGTATTGGCCGCACAGTTCGAAAGCCTGCGCGATTCCTTGGTGATACTGGTGACGGTGCCACTGTCGATAGCCGGGGCGTTGATCGCGCTGTTCCTGGGTTGGTCCACCCTGAACATCTATACGCAAATCGGTTTGGTCACGTTAATAGGCCTGATCAGTAAGCACGGAATCCTCATCGTCGAATTTGCTAACCAACTGCGCAAGGAACGGGGCCTGTCACCGCGCGCCGCCGTCGAGGAGGCAGCAGCAATCCGTCTGCGACCTATTCTGATGACCACCCTGGCGACCGTGCTGGGGGTGATCCCGCTGATTTTGTCCAGCGGCGCAGGCGCCGTCAGCCGATTTGATATTGGCCTGGTGATCGCCACCGGCATGTCGATCGGGACATTATTTACCTTGTTCGTCCTGCCATCGGTGTACGCGGCATTGACCAAAGCCGACCCAGCGGCTCGAACGGTTGGCAGCACATCCCCGCACTGATTCACTGGAAAGGGCTGACAGCCCTTTCTCACCTTTTATAACTGACAATCGGTGAGTTCCAGCCTGCCACCGACGGTAAAACTTACCCGCTGGAATACCTCCGACACTCGGAGTATGTTCCGGATGTGCCTGTCTTCGTCTGCCCCAGTTTTTCCAAGGAACCGGAATATGCTGCGCCGTCGCCTGCTGATCATGTTGGGTGTTGTCCTGTTAATTGTCCTGCTGCTGGCGGGCTATAAAGCCTTTTCCATCTATCAGCAAATCCAGGTCTTCTCCAAACCCAAGCCGCCGGTGAGTGTGGCCGTCGCCACGGCGACCGAGCAGCCCTGGCAACTGCGCCTGCCCTCGGTGGGCACGCTCAAAGCCTTGCAAGGGGTCAACCTGAGCCTGGAGGTTGCCGGCACAGTCAAGGATGTGCAGTTCGCGTCCGGGCAGAAGGTCAAGGCCGGACAGCCGCTGGTGCAACTCGACAGCGCAGTGGAAAGCGCCCTGCTGGAAACCGCCCAGGCCGACCTCGGCCTGGCCCAGCTGGACTACGGTCGCGGCAGTCAACTGGTCGGCAGCCAAGCCATCTCCAAAGGCGAGTTCGACCGCCTCTCCGCGCAACTGCAAAAGAACAAGGCCACGGTCAATCAGCTCAAGGCGTCGTTGGCGAAAAAGCACATCGTCGCGCCATTCAGCGGCACCATCGGCATTCGCCAAGTGGACGTAGGCGACTACCTGGCCAGCGGCACGGTGATCGCCACTTTGCAGGACATCAGCAGCCTCTACGTCGACTTCTATATCCCCGAGCACGCCGTGCCCAAAGTCGCCCTTGGGCAGGCCGTGCAGGTCAGCGTCTCGGCTTACCCGGGCGAACCATTCCCCGGCAGCGTCAGTGCGATCAACCCCAAGGTCGAGAACAGCACGCGCAATGTGCTGGTGCGCGCCACCCTGGCCAACCCGGAGGGCAAGCTGCTGCCCGGCATGTTCACCAGCCTGGACGTGCTGCTGCCCAATCCCGCCGCGCAGATCGTGGTGCCGGAAAGCGCGATTACCTACACCCTCTACGGCAACTCGGTGTACGCCGTGGCCGAGAAAAAAACCGAGGGCGGCGAGGTGGAAAAGGATGCCGATGGCAAGCCGCTGCTGATCGCCGAACGGCGGTTCGTCGAGACCGGTGAGCGGCGCGGCGGCCTGGTGCTGGTGAGCAAGGGCCTGAAAGCCGGCGAGCAGGTGGTCAGCGCCGGCCAGCTGAAGCTGGACAACGGCACGCCTATTGCCATCAGCCCGGACAAAAACCTGCCGGCAGGGCACTGAGCCATGAAGTTCACCGACGTCTTTATTCGCCGGCCCGTGCTGGCCATGGTGGTCAGCCTGCTGATCGTGCTGCTGGGTTTCCAGGCTTACAGCAAGCTGCCGCTGCGCCAGTATCCAAGCATGGAGAACGCCCTGATCACGGTGACCACCGCCTACCCCGGTGCGAACGCCGAGACCATCCAGGGCTATATCACCCAACCCCTGCAACAAAGCCTGGCCAGCGCCGAAGGCATCGACTACATGACCTCGGTGAGTCGCCAGAACTTCTCGGTGATCTCGATCTACGCGCGCATCGGCGCCAACAGCGACCGCCTGTTTACCGAATTGCTGGCCAAGGCCAACGAGGTCAAGAACAAGCTGCCCCAGGATGCCGAGGACCCGGTGCTGAGCAAAGAAGCCGCCGACGCCTCGGCGCTGATGTACATCAGCTTCTCCAGCGGGCAACTGAGCAATCCGCAGATCACCGACTACCTGTCTCGGGTGATCCAGCCCAAGCTCGCCACCCTGCCCGGCATGGCCGAAGCGGAGATCCTCGGCAACCAGGTATTCGCCATGCGCATCTGGCTCGACCCGGTGAAACTCGCCGGTTTCGGCCTCAGCGCCAGCGACATCACCGACGCCGTGCGCCGCTACAACTTCCTGTCCGCCGCCGGCGAGGTGAAGGGCGAGTTCGTGGTCACCAGTATCAACGCGAACACCGACCTCAAGTCCGCCGACGCATTTGGCGCGATCACGGTGAAAACCGACGGCGACAGCCGTGTGCTGCTGCGGGACGTGGCCCGGGTTGAAATGGGCGCGGAAAACTACAACGCCATCAGCTCATTTGGCGGCACGCCGTCGGTGTACATCGGTATCAAGGCCACGCCCAGCGCCAACCCGTTGGATGTGATCAAGGAAGTGCGCAAGATCATGCCGGAGCTGGAATCCCAGCTGCCGCCCACCCTCAAGGCCGAAATCGCCTACGACGCCACGCTGTTTATCCAGGCGTCCATCAACGAAGTCGTCAAGACGCTGTTTGAAGCGGTACTGATCGTGATTGTGGTGGTGTTCCTGTTCCTCGGTGCCCTGCGGTCGGTGGTGATCCCGGTCATCACGATCCCGCTGTCGATGATCGGCGTGCTGTTTTTCATGCAGTTGATGGGCTATTCGATCAACCTGCTGACCCTGCTGGCGATGGTCCTGGCCATCGGCCTGGTGGTGGACGATGCCATCGTGGTGGTGGAAAACATCCACCGGCATATCGAAGACGGCAAGACGCCTCTGGATGCAGCGCTGGAAGGTGCACGGGAAATCGCGCTGCCGGTGGTGTCGATGACCGTCACCCTGGCGGCGGTGTATGCGCCGATTGGCTTTCTCGAAGGGCTCACGGGTGCGCTGTTCAAGGAATTCGCCCTCACCCTCGCCGGTGCAGTGATCATTTCCGGCATCGTCGCCCTGACGCTGTCGCCGATGATGTGCGCGCTGTTGTTGCGTCACGATGAAAACCCTTCGGGCCTGGCTCACCGCCTCGACCGGATCTTCGACAGCCTCAAGCGCCGCTACCAGAGCATGCTGCACGGCACGTTGAACACGCGGCCGGTGGTGATCGTGTTTGCGTTGATCGTGCTGTGCCTGATCCCGGTGTTCCTCAAGTTCACCCAGTCGCAACTGGCGCCTGACGAAGACCAAGGCATTATCTTCATGATGGCCAGCGCGCCGCAGCCGACTAACCTGGACTACCTCAACACCTACACAGACGAGTTCATCAAAATCTTCAAGGAGTTCCCGGAGTACTACTCGTCGTTCCAGATCAACGGCTTCAACGGTGTGCAATCGGGCATCGGCGGTTTTCTGCTCAAGCCGTGGAACGAGCGCGACCGCACCCAGATGCAAATCCTGCCCGAGGTACAAAAGCGCCTCGAGCAGATTCCCGGCCTGCAAGTGTTCGGCTTCAACCTGCCCTCTTTGCCGGGCACGGGCGAAGGCTTGCCGTTCGGCTTTGTGATCAACACGGCCAACGACTATGAGTCGTTGCTCGATGTGGCCAACCGGGTGAAAAAGCGCGCGATGGCGTCGGGCAAGTTTGCCTTTGTCGATATCGACCTGGCATTCGACAAACCCGAAGTGGTGGTGGATATCGACCGTGCCAAGGCGGCGCAGATGGGCGTGTCGATGCAGGACCTCGGCGGCACCCTGGCGACGTTGCTCGCGGAGGCGGAAATCAACCGGTTCACCCTGGATGGACGCAGCTACAAAGTGATTGCCCAGGTCGAGCGTGCCTACCGCGACAACCCCGACTGGCTGAACAACTACTACGTGAAAAACGCCCAGGGCGAGTTGCTGCCACTCTCGACCCTGATCACGTTGACGGACCGCGCCCGCCCCCGGCAGCTGAACCAGTTCCAGCAACTCAACTCGGCGCTGATCTCGGGGTTTCCCATCGTCAGCATGGGCGAGGCCATCGACACCGTGCGCCAGATAGCCCTTGAAGAAACCCCGCCCGGATATGCGTTCGACTACAGCGGCGCGTCCCGGCAATTTATCCAGGAAGGCACGGCGCTGTGGGTCACCTTTGGCCTGGCCCTGGCGATTATCTTCCTGGTGCTGGCGGCGCAGTTCGAGAGTTTCCGTGACCCGTTGGTGATTCTGGTGACGGTGCCGTTGTCGATCTGCGGGGCGCTGATTCCGCTGTTCCTGGGTTGGTCGAGCATGAACATCTACACCCAGGTCGGTTTGGTGACGCTGATCGGTTTGATCAGTAAGCACGGGATCCTGATCGTGGAGTTCGCCAACCAACTGCGCAAAGACAAGGGCCTGACGCCACGCCAGGCGGTGGAAGAAGCGGCAGCGATTCGCCTGCGACCGGTGTTGATGACCACCGCGGCGATGGTGTTCGGCATGGTGCCGCTGATTTTCGCCACGGGTGCGGGCGCGGTCAGCCGGTTTGATATCGGTATGGTGATTGCGACAGGGATGTCGATCGGCACGCTGTTTACATTGTTTGTCCTGCCTTGCGTGTATACCTTGCTGGCCAAACCGGATAAGGCCTGACCTGCAGGCAAAAAAAAGGGCCTCGCATCGCAAGGCCCTTTTTCGGGGGTTTGAATCGTTTCAACTCTGCGGCCTCATCCCTTGAGACATTCCAAACATGAACAGCAACAACTCATGATCAGGCTTGACCGCCACACTGGTCTTGGCGACGCGCGGCAACAGGCATTGCCCGCCACCCTGCGTTGCACTGAGCACCTGTGTGCGGGGCTGTTCCCACGCCGCCAGCGCCAAGGCTGCAACGCCCAGCGCCCCGACCAGGAACAAACCTCGTGCTATTTCTAGCTTCATCTGGTTAAACCCTTGATAGCGCTGCCAAACGCCGTCTCATAAAAATAGCTGAGTTTCTTCCAGTCGGTATCGTTCCACGACGAATGGCGGCGCAATTGCAGCATGTCATGGGAGGCCGCCCGATAAGCGGTCAAACGCTGGCGGCATTTCTCGAAATCCAGCAGCGCCACTTCCACGTTGGCCGAGTCACCTTCGCCCGTCACCCGCACGAAAATATGCTTGATGTACAGGCAGCCATGCTGCCAGCGGCCCTTGTGCATACGCGCCAGGGTCCCGGCCAATTCCTTGAGCAGACGCTCGTGAACCAACTCGCCGTACTGTTCGCGGCCACCGGCGGCGTACCAGTTTTCGATTTCGTCGAAACCGTCGAGAGAGGCGGTAACCAATAACGCCTTCCATTGGTGCTCGGGGTCGCGGCGCGCCTCGCAAAACACCATCTCCGGCACTCGCACATCCAACAGGCGCAGGCCCTTGATGGCATCGCGCTCACGCAACACCGTGGGGCGGCCGAACGGGTGCAACCAGCTGCGGTAGATATGCCCAGTCTGGCGTTTGCTGTAGAGCAAGCGTCCATTGGGGCCCATGACCCGTTGCACGCCACTTTCACCGCCACGCCGACGGTTAGGCTCCTCGACCCACTCGCCCTGCTGGCGCCAGAAATAATCGAATCGCTCTTCGGGAGCTACGTGACTGCCCGCTACGCACTCAACTGCCATCCTGTTACCTCTTGCGCAATACATAGACTCGCCACATGGCGTAGAGCGGTATGAAGTCCAGGGACTCCTGGACACGGAAACCCGCTTCCTCAAATTCTGCTTCAACAGTAGCAGCCGGTAACACAAACCGGTTTTGGTAACCTTCCTGCTCACCCTTGTTGCGACGTTTTACTTCGGCGCGCTTGCGTTTCCAGGCCTTGAAATTGCCATCCACCCAAAGCGAAATGATGACGCTGTCGCGGGTAACACGCTGAAATTCCCGCAGTATCGCTAGCCTGTGAGCCGGATCACCAATATGGTGCATCAGGCGCATGCAGAAGATGCTGTCGACCGAGTTATCTGGCAAATCGATATCAAAGGCAGATGTCTGCAAGGGGCGTACCCGTTTCACCACGTCCGCCGGTTGGGCGATTGTGGCGACCTTCAACATCGACTCTGAATTGTCGGCACCGATAATCACACGGTTGGGCTTCTCCGCCAGCAACGGCCAGAACCGCCCGGCCCCGCATGGCAGGTCCAGCACCAACCCCGGCTCACCGGCCATGGCCAGCGCACCGCGCGCTAATTGCTCGTCGCGTTTGTGGGACAGCCGGCGAGCCAGATTGTCCTGATGCTTGAGCAAATAATTCTGCGCGTGCTCGTCGTCGTACTTTTCGGAAAATTCGAGTTTGATCGGGGTAGACATCACTGATCTCCAGTTACTGATGCCTACAACCTTAAGCAGTGAACTGTGATCAACAGGTCAACCAGTTGTGAAAAACTTGTCCTGTCCAATCCCATACATTTCAAGACTTTACAGACACAAGCAATGGCATGGGGCCATCTTCGCCGAATAGCGGGGATCTCTGGCAGGATTGCGGCAGGAGGGGTGGAGTCAGGCGTTGACCTGACTCAATTGCACATGAAAGCGGCAGCCGTTGGGCTCCATGGTGCTGAGGCTGACGCTCCAGCCCTGGTTTTCGCAGATCCGCTGGACCAGCGACAAGCCCAAGCCCAAGCCTTCACCGCGTTTCTCGTTGCCGCGCACGAAGGGCTCGAACATCGCTTCGCGCTTGTCTTCCGGAATGCCCACTCCGGAGTCTTCCACCACAAAACCGCTCGGCTCCAACGTGAGGCGGATAAAGCCGTGTTCGGTGTAGTGCAAGGCGTTGCGTAACAGGTTGCCCATTACCGCATGCAGGAAGGTGGTGTTGTAGCGCGTGTCCAGGGGGTTACCCGGCTGGTAGATCAGTTCCAGGCCTTTACGCTCGATTTGTTCACGCCAGATGCCGAGTAAGTCATCGGCGACCTGCGGCAACGTCACCTGTGGCGACATCGACGCATTGTCGTGTTCGGCGCGGGCAAGCATCAGGAAGGTTTGCACCAGCTCACGCATCTCTTCACACGCCCGGGCGATACGCTGTACCTGGTTACGCCCACGCTGATCGATGGCCGGGTTTTCCAGCAACAGTTCGCAGGAGCTGGCCAATACCATCAACGGCGTGCGCAATTCGTGGCTTACATCGCTGGTAAACATCTGCTCGCGGGACAGCGCCTGACGCAGCCTTCCCAGCGTGGCATCAAAGGCCACGGCCAGCTCACCCACTTCATCCGCCGCGTAGTCCGGCGCCAGGGGCGGTGCCAGGCCCAGCAACTGGTCACGGTGACGTACCTGGCGGGCCAGACGCACGACCGGTGCCATCACTTTGCGCGCCAGCACCCAACCCAGGAACACTGCCAGCGCCAGGCTGAGGACGAAGCCCACCAGCACGACCGCAAACAGCACCCGCTCGCGTTCTTCGAAATCGCTTTGATCCTGCAGCAGCACGTAGCGCCTGCCGTCAATGACTTCGACCATGGCGTGGTACGACAGCGTCTCGCGGAATACTTCATGGAACCCGGGCTCAAGGTGCCGCAAATCCTTGGGCAACTCAAAGTCGCCAGGCCCACCGCTGAAGTAAAACAGTTGGTCCGGCTCGGGCCGGTGCCGCCAGTCCTCGACCGTGTCCATCAGCAGCAGACGCTGCAAGTCACCGCCCAGGCCCGCCGAGATCAACTTTTCTTCGACCAAGTGCACAGTCGCCACGATGCCCATGGCAAAGGCGCCCGCCACCAACGCACTCATCAAGGCAAAGGCGATGATGATCCGTTGGGAAAGGCTTTGCTTAAACTCCATCACGACCCTCGGCCAGGCGATAACCCACGCCGTGCACTGTTTGCAGCAACGGTTTGGCGAACGGCTTATCGATCACTTGGCGCAATTGATGAACGTGGCTGCGCAGGCTGTCGCTGTCCGGGCAGTCATCGCCCCACAGGGCTTCTTCGAGAATTTCGCGGCGCAGCACGTGCGGGCTTTTCTGCATCAGTACCGCCAGCAGTTTCAGGCCGACCGGGTTGAGCTTGAGCAGGCGCCCCTCGCGGGTGACTTCCAGGGTGTCGAGGTCGTAGCTCAGGTCACCCACCTGCAGGGCGCGGCGACCGCCGCCCTGGGCACGGCGCAGCACGGCTTCGATACGCGCGGCCAGTTCCGACAGGGCAAACGGCTTGAGCAGGTAGTCATCGGCACCGGACTTGAAGCCCTGCAGCCGGTCGTCGAGTTGGTCGCGGGCGGTGAGCATGATCACCGGCGTGTCACGGCGGGCGTCTTCACGCAGGCGCTTGCACAGGGTGTAGCCGTCGATGCCGGGCAGCATGATGTCGAGCACGATCAGGTCGTAATGCTCGGTGGCGGCCAGGTGCAGGCCTGACAAACCGTCCTGCGCACAGTCCACGGTATAGCCCTTCAACCCCAGGTAATCCGCCAGGTTGGCGAGGATATCGCGGTTGTCTTCAACCAATAAAATTCGCATGGGCAGTGTCTCCGTACGCGGTAACGGCCGTGTTGGCTCGCGCAGCTTAAGGCCAAGTGGGGCTCAGGGATAGAGCTGAAAGGCCTGTCGATAAAGCTTTTCAACTGATTGTATTGTCGAACGAGTTTTTCACTATAGCTTCACAAACTGACTACAGTGTCAGGGCGAAGATCGCCCCCATTGATATAAGGAACATAGACATGGGTTTGTTCAAAACTGCGCCAATGCGCTATTTGCTGTTGGTAACCGGTGCCTGGCTGGTTATTTTCTTGCTCACACGCAGCGTACTGCTCATCACTCACCTGGACGAGGTCGGAGGCAACTTACTGCCGGTGTTTGGTGTGGGTGTGCTCTACGACTTGGGTTTTCTAGCCTACGCCGCCCTGCCACTGGGGCTGTACCTGCTGCTATGCCCACCCGCCCTGTGGCGCCGCCGTGGGCACCGTTGGTTCCTGCAGGCAGTGCTGACTGTCAGCCTGTTCGCCATGTTGTTTACTTCGGTTGCCGAATGGTTGTTCTGGGATGAATTCGGCGTGCGCTTCAACTTTATCGCCGTCGATTACCTGGTGTATTCCGATGAGGTGTTGAACAACCTGTTGGAGTCCTACCCGATCGGCAAACTGCTCAGCCTGCTGGCGATGCTGGCCATTGTGCTGAGCCTGGCCCTGCGCAAGCCATTCAACGCAGCGATGAGTGCCCCGCTGCCGGCGATGCGTGGTCGTCTGCTGAACGCCCTGGCCTTGCTGGTCGTCACCGGCCTGAGCCTGCAACTGATCAGCCAGGACAGCCCGCGCACGCAGGGCGGCAATGCCTACAAGAACGAGTTGGCGAGCAATGGCCCGTATCAGTTCTTTGCCGCCTTCCGTAATAACGAGCTGGATTACCCGCAGTTCTACAAAACCCTGCCGACGGACATCGTGGCACGACAACTGCGCGCTGAACTCAGCGAACCCAACGCGCGCTTCATCGGCCAGGATCCGCTGGATATCCGCCGCGCCATCACCAACCCAGGCACGCTACGTAAACCCAACATCGTGCTGGTGACCATCGAAAGCTTCAGCGCCAAGTACCTGGGCAGTAATGGCGATGGCCGCAACCTTACGCCTAACCTGGATGCGCTGCGCAAACAGAGCCTGTATTTCAATAACTTCTACGCCACCGGCACCCGCACCGATCGCGGTCTGGAAGCGATCACCCTGGCAATTCCCCCCACGCCTGGGCGCTCGATCGTCAAGCGCATCGGCCGGGAAAGCGGCTTCGCCAGCCTCGGCCAACACCTCAGCGCCATTGGCTATGACAGTGTGTTCGTCTACGGCGGGCGTGGTTACTTCGACAATATGAACGCGTTCTTCAGCGGCAACGGTTATCGGGTCGTCGATCAGAGCAGCGTGCCTGAATCGGAGATCTCGTTTAAAAACGCCTGGGGCATGGCCGACGAGGATCTGTATAAACAGACCCTCAAGCTGGCCGATGCCGACTACGCCAAACAGCAGCCGTTTTTGTTGCAACTGATGACCACGTCCAACCATCGCCCCTACACCTACCCGGACGGGCGCATCGATATCAAATCCGGCAACGGCCGTGATGGCGCGGTGAAATACACCGACCATGCCATCGGCGAGTTCCTGGAGGCAGCACGCCAGAAGCCGTGGTTCGATAACACGATTTTCGTGTTCGTCGCCGACCACACGGCCGGCAGCGCGGGCAAGGAAGACTTGCCTATCACCAACTACCAGATTCCACTGTTCATCTATGCGCCCAAGCTGATCGATGCTCGGGAAACCGCGCAACTGGCCAGCCAGATCGACCTGGCGCCAACCTTGCTGGGCCTGATCAACCTGAGCTACGAATCAACCTTCTTCGGCCGCAACCTGTTGCAGGACAACCCGCTGCCACCGCGCGTAGTGGTCGGTAACTATCAACACCTGGGTTTGTTTGACGGCACTGACCTGGCGATCCTCAGCCCACGCCTGGGTCTGCGTCGCCACGATCAAGCCCTGGGCGAGAGCCAGGAGCTGCGGGTCGGCAGCGATGACGCGTTGATCCAACGGGCGATCACCTACTACCAAGCCGCCAGTTACGGGTTCAAGCAGCAATTACTTGGATGGCGAGCCCCCAAGGACGAGGCTCCGGTACTTAGCAAGCGTTAACGAACACGTCCCGTGCCGTTCGGTACGGGATTCTTCAAGCAGGGTTCGTCATGCAGTCCACACTCGCGGCGCCGGCTTCCAAGCCACTCAATCTTTGGCTGTGCCTGGGCATACCCGCCGGTGGCGCGCTCCTGATGCTGTTGCTGGAGCTGACATCGCTGGACATGGACCTCGCCAAGCGTTTCTACAATGCGGCGGATGGCGGCTTCATCGGGCGTTACAGTTTCTTCCTTGAAGACATCCTGCATGACCGTGCCAAGCAATTGGTCATCCTGTTTTCGGTCCTGGCGATTCTAGGGCTTGTCGGCACCTTCATCCTGCAACGGCTCAAGCCTTATCGCCGCGAACTCGTCTGCCTGGTCCTGTCCCTCGGCCTGGCGACGGCCTTCGTCTCGCCGTTGAAAACCATCACCGCCGTGCAGTGCCCCTGGAGCCTCAAGGAATTCGGCGGCCAGGAAACCTACAGCGCACTGCTGAGCTCGCGCCCGCCCACGGATAAACCTGGGCGCTGCTGGCCCGGCGGTCATGCGGCAACCGGGTTTGCCTTGTTTGCCTGGTTCTTTGCGCTACGCGATCGCCGGCCACGCCTGGCGCGCAAGGCATTCATCTTTGCCATCGGCCTGGGCAGCGCTTTTTCAGTGAGCCGCATGCTGCAAGGCGCCCACTTCTTCTCCCACAATGTATGGACGGCGATTTTCTGTTGGTTAATCTGCCTGGGCCTGTACTGCCTGTTGCTCTACCGGCCCTCGAGGGTTGAGGTGCCGCAGGTGCGGGAACTCCACACGTAGACGGGCAACCTGTTCAACCACTGCCGATGCCCATACAGGTACAAAAAAGCCCCGCCTGCATCACTGCAGGCGGGGCTTATTCAGAGCGGGGGTAAGGCTGGCTTACATCATGCCGCCCATGCCACCCATGCCGCCCATGTCTGGCATACCGCCACCGCCAGCGCCTTCAGCCTTAGGCTTGTCAGCGATTGCAGCTTCGGTGGTCAGGATCAGGCCGCCGATGGAGGCTGCAGCTTGCAGCGCGGAACGAGTCACCTTGGTAGGGTCCAGGATGCCCATTTCGATCATGTCGCCGTAGACGCCAGTCGCAGCGTTGTAACCGTAGTTACCTTTGCCGTTCTTGACTTCGTTGACCACAACGCTTGGCTCGTCGCCGGAGTTGGCAGCGATCTGGCGCAGCGGCGCTTCAACAGCACGACGCAGCACAGCGATACCAACGTTCTGGTCAGCGTTGTCGCCGGTCAGGTTGGTCAGGGCTTCCAGAGCACGGATCAGCGCAACGCCACCGCCAGGTACCACGCCTTCTTCAACGGCTGCGCGGGTTGCGTGCAGGGCGTCTTCAACGCGGGCTTTCTTCTCTTTCATTTCAACTTCGGAACCGGCGCCAACCTTGATCACTGCAACGCCGCCGGACAGCTTGGCCAGACGCTCTTGCAGTTTTTCACGGTCGTAGTCGGACGAAGTCTCGGCAACCTGGGCGCGGATCTGAGTGATGCGCGATTGGATGTCGCCTTCAACGCCAGCACCGTCAACGATGATGGTGTTTTCCTTGGAGATGGTCACGCGCTTGGCACTACCCAAGTTTTCCAGGGTGGCGCTTTCCAGGCTCAGGCCGATCTCTTCGGAGATAACGGTACCGCCGGTCAGAACGGCGATGTCCTGCAGCATGGCCTTGCGACGGTCGCCGAAGCCTGGAGCCTTGACGGCTGCGACTTTAACGATGCCACGCATGTTGTTCACAACCAGCGTCGCCAGGGCTTCGCCTTCAACGTCTTCGGAAACGATCAGCAGTGGGCGGCCGGCTTTGGCAACGGCTTCCAGCACTGGCAGCATTTCGCGGATGTTGGAGATTTTCTTGTCGACCAGCAGGATCAGCGGGCTGTCCAGCTCGGCAACCATGGTTTCCGGCTTGTTGACGAAGTACGGGGACAGGTAGCCACGGTCGAACTGCATGCCTTCTACAACCGACAGTTCGTTTTCCAGGCCAGTGCCTTCTTCAACGGTGATCACGCCTTCTTTACCGACTTTTTCCATGGCTTCGGCAATGATGTCGCCGATGGAGCTGTCGGAGTTGGCGGAGATGGTGCCTACCTGAGCGATAGCCTTGGTGTCAGCGCATGGCTTGGACAGGTTTTTCAGCTCAGCAACGATGGCGATGGTCGCCTTGTCGATGCCGCGCTTGAGGTCCATCGGGTTCATGCCGGCAGCGACGGCTTTGTAGCCTTCGTTGACGATCGCCTGGGCCAGGACGGTAGCAGTGGTGGTGCCGTCGCCTGCGTCATCGTTGGCACGGGAGGCAACGTCTTTGACCAGCTGCGCGCCCATGTTTTCGAAACGGTCTTCCAGTTCGATTTCTTTGGCGACGGAAACGCCGTCCTTGGTGATGGTCGGAGCGCCGAAGCTCTTCTCGATGATCACGTTACGGCCTTTCGGGCCCAGGGTCGCTTTTACTGCGTCAGCCAGGACGTTGACACCGGTGAGCATTTTCTTGCGGGCGGAATCGCCGAATTTAACTTCTTTAGCAGCCATGATCGATATTCCTTAAATACTTTGTAGTAACGGGAAAATGAGCGGGGAAATCAGTCTTCCAGAACGGCGAGAATCTCGTTCTCAGCCATAACCAGCAGGTCTTCGCCGTCGACTTTCACAGTGTTGCTGCCGGAGTAAGGGCCGAATACAACCTTGTCACCGACTTTAACGGCCAGCGCACGTACATCACCGTTTTCCAGGGTCTTGCCTGGGCCAGCAGCGACGATCACACCGTGGTTGGCTTTTTCAGCAGCCGAACCTGGCAGAACGATCCCGCCGGCGGTTTTCTTTTCTTCTTCGCTGCGACGGATTACGACGCGGTCGTGCAGAGGACGAAGCTTGCTCATTGTCGATCTCTCCTAATTGTGTTTTTCATCGGCCGGTGTGTGTACCGGCGGGTTGTCTTCCGGCTGTGCCGGTCGCGCCTCGCCAAGCAAGACGCGGAAGTCTGTCTGGTGTCGCCACCAGAAACCTTGCGGTGACCGTTACATAAGGGCGCATAAGCTTATTACAAGGGGCCGCGGCGGAAATTTTTTACCTGTGCCGACGGCTGAAAGCAACACGGCACCCGAAGGTGCCGTGCCAATGAAGCGGTTATTTGCTGTCGCGGTGTTCGAACTCACCTTCGATCACATCGCCTTCACGCCCCAGGGGCTGGCGCGGAGCCGGGCCACCACGGGGTTGCAGGTCTTCGGCGAAGGCACGCTGGCGAATCGCAGCCTCTTCAGCCCGCTGGCGCATCTTGCCGGCCAGCAGCTTACGGGTGACCGGCAGCAACATCACCAGGCCTACCACATCGCTGATAAAGCCTGGCAGGATCAACAGGCCACCGGCCAGGGCCATCATCAGGCCTTCAAGCATGGTCTGCGCGGGCAGTTCGCCACGGTTGAGGCTTTCACGGGCACGTAGCGCCGTGGCCAGGCCGGCGACGCGCAGCACCAAGACGCCGAGCATCGAGCCGAGAATGATCAGCAACAGGGCCGGGAAAAACCCGATCGCACCGCTGACTTGAACAAATACGAACAGCTCCAACACCGGGAACAGCAGAAAGAGCAATAAAAAAGGGCGCATCAAATGGTTCCTCAACGCAAGAATGCCTTGCCAGTCCACCTTAGATGACGTCGCCATTTCGTGAATTCAAGCGTCAGCGGCCTCTTTTTTCGGCCAGACCTCGGCGTGAGCCAATGAAACCAGTGCTTCGCGGACTTGTGTCGGCGTGTTGCAAGGCGCTGCAAACGGCAACCAATGCAACGACTGGCCAATACGCAAATGCATGCCTTCGCTGTCGATGCCCGCCAACTGCGCAGGTTCGGTGGCAGGCAGGCCTGCCAGTTCAACGTAGTGGGCAATGGCCTTGGTGTGATCGCTGTTCATGTGTTCGATCATGCCGCGCTCAGCCTGGCCGGCGAACGGGTTGACCAGGGTCAGTTGGTCAACCCAGTGAATCGCGCCAAAGCCGCCGATGTAGCGGTGGCGCACCGGCTTGAGTACCCAGAAGTCGAAGTCGTGGGCCTTGTGGTAGTTGGCCGAATCGGGGAAGTACCGATAGTAGCGTTCGGCCGCAGCTTCAATCGCGGCGCCCTCTTCCAGTTTTTCGGCTTCGGCCAGGTAGGTCAGGCGCCCGACCGCCTGCACGTCATCCGCCTCACGTTCACCCACCAGCAATGAGCACTTGGGGTCTTTTTGCAGGTTATGGGTGTGCTGGGCAATCCGGCTGATCAGGATCAGCGGGCGGCCCTGCTCGTCCAGGCAATACGGCACGACCGACCCGAAAGGGAAACCGGGCATGGCCTTGGACAATGTGGAGAGGGCCCCACGGTATTCCTTGAGCAACAGCTCTCGGGCGTTCTTGGCAACCTGTGCGCTCAACGTTTGACTCCTCGGGTATTCCGCCGCCCATGGCATATGGGAATGGATCTCAACACAAGGTAATCAATCTACGCACCAGTTGCCAGAGGCTCTCCTGCCGGGATGTGTCGAAGGCTGTTACCAGGCCACACCGAAGCCTGCGGTGTAACGGGTCTTGCTCAGGCTGCTTTCCGAGTCGCCACTGATGACATCGCGTTCAGCCTTGAGGTTGAGCGAGGCCCATTCGGTGACTTTGTAGCGCAGGCCCATTTCCGCATCCAGGGAATACTCCGCCGGACCACCGATGGGTTTGCCGAGTTCGCCGCTGGTGAAGAACTCAACGGTCTTGCCTACCAGATAGCGGTTGTAGTTCCACTTCATGGCCAGGGAATAGAAGTTGTCCTTGCCGCCGTCGGAATATTCGTAATCGGTGCGGTTAACCAGCGAACCCAGGGAGAATGCCCCCAGCTCATCGTCCCAGAACTGGTAGCCCGGGCCGGTACCGACCGTACGCTGGCGGGCGAGGTCTTCAACCTTGTCACGCTTGTAGGTCAAGCGACCTTGCCAGAACCAATGTTCGGTCAGGAAGCGGTCGAGGTCGTATTCCAACGCCCAGTTGTCGGTGGTGGTCACGTCGTCCTGGAATTCGCGGTTGTACTCGCCCTGCCCGGTATGGCGCCATTGGCCATGCCGCGCGGTGGTCTTGAAGTCGACATCGTAGTCGTTGGTGTCCTTCTCGGCGCGCTTGTAGTCCAGCGCCATGTCGACATTGCCCTTCCATACCAAGTCTTCGATCACCGGCTTGGGCTTGATGATCTGCTGGATACTGGCAAGGTCGACGGTCTTGGGCGCCTCGCCATTGGCCAGCACCACTTTGCCATCATCCGCCGCTTGCAATGATTTGGCCTTCTCGCCCGTGTAGGCATCCTGCTTGACCAGCAACTCCTGGTCGCTTTGCAGGGTCTTGACCTGCTTCCAGTCCACCGGGATGGCGCCCGCGTAGTCGGTCTGGATCAGCAACTTACCGCCGTCGAAGACCTTGATCTTGCCGGTCAGGCGGTCACCGTTCTTTAACCACACGGTATCTGCGAGCAAGGGCGTTGAGGCGCTGACAACAGCGAGGCACAGCAGGGTTCTGGACAACATAAGCGGATTCGAGGCTCGGGCTTGGCGAAAAGAGGGCATTATCGTGTTAGATAACGTCTTAGCAAGGACTGACTCAAGGATCGGGGTTGAGTTCAATGCCCATCGCCATGTTTACAGACGTTTCTTACACAAATGACGACGATTTCAACGGATAGACTCACAGTGAATAAATCTGCCGAGCCCCCGCAAAGCCCCGCCGAGATGCGCCGCACCGCGCTGTACCTGACCCTGGCGCAAGTGCCTGAAGGTTGCGTGGTCAGTTACGGCGAGCTGGCACACCTGGCCGGGCTCGGACGCGCGGCGCGCTGGGTGGGCCGCACCTTGAGCCAGCTTCCCGAAGACACCAAGCTGCCTTGGCACCGTGTATTGGGTGCCGGTGGTCGGATAAGTCTGCCGGCGGGCAGTGCGTCAGGTGACGAACAGCGCGCGCGTTTACGCGATGAAGGTGTCACTGTCCGCAACAATCGCGTGGATATTCAGCGCCATGGCTGGCGCCCGGTAGAGCACAGCGGTTAGAGTGCGCGCTTTGTTTCCGCAAACCTGAGGCAGACTCCAGCCCATGCCCCGTAAAACCTGGCGCGCCGCGCTCGCCGCCTATGCCAGCCCCTCGACGTTAGTCCTGTTGTTGCTCGGCTTTGCCGCCGGCTTGCCTTACATGTTGGTGTTCTCGACGCTTTCAGTGTGGTTGCGTGAGGCCGGTGTGGCCCGCGAAACCATCGGTTACGCGAGCCTGATCGGTCTGGCGTATGCCTTTAAATGGGTCTGGTCGCCGCTGCTCGACCAATGGCGCCTGCCGTTGCTCGGCAAACTCGGACGCCGCCGCTCCTGGCTGGTGTTGGCCCAATCGCTGGTGATCCTCGGATTGATCGGCATGGGCTTTTGCGACCCGCAGAAACACTTGTCCTGGCTGATCGCTATCGCCGTCGTCGTGGCCTTCGCGTCGGCGACCCAGGACATCGCCGTCGACGCCTACCGCCTGGAAATCGCCGACGACAGCCGCCAGGCTGCCCTGGCCGCCAGCTACATGTCCGGTTATCGCATCGCCGCGCTGCTGGCCACGGCGGGTGCACTGTTCTTTGCCGAAGGCTTCGGTTCCACCGGCTTCAACTATAAACACTCAGCCTGGACCGGCACCTATGTGCTGTTCGGCGTGTTGATGATTCCTGCGCTGCTGACCACCCTGTTCATGCGCGAACCCAATGTGCCACTGCGCACCCAGTTGCAGGCCGGGCGCTACAGCTTCGTGCATCAATTGGTCTCGGTGTTTGTGCTGATCGTGTTGCTGGTGTCGGTGCCGGCGATGTTCACCCAACTGTTCAACACGGATTTCGCAAGCGTGCTGTTCCACGGCATGAGCCTGTGGGACTTGCTGATGGAAGACCGTGCCTTCCTGCGCGCCATCCTCTATATCACCCTGACCGCCCTGTGCCTCTCGGCCATGGGTCGACGCGGCCTGGCCCCTGTGCTGACGCCGGTCAATGACTTCATCCTGCGCTACCGCTGGCAAGCATTACTGCTGCTGGGGCTGATCGCCACCTATCGCATGTCCGACACGGTGATGGGCGTGATGGCCAACGTGTTCTACATCGACCAGGGCTTCACCAAGGACCAGATCGCCGGGGTCAGCAAGATTTTCGGCCTGATCATGACGTTGGTGGGTGCCGGCATGGGCGGCCTACTGATCGTGCGCTTCGGCATCCTGCCGATCCTGTTTATCGGCGGTATCGCGTCGGCCGGTACCAACCTGCTGTTCGTGATGCTGGCGGACATGGGCCCGGACCTGCAGATGCTGATCTTCACCATCTCGCTGGACAACTTCAGCTCGGGGCTGGCGACCTCGGCGTTCGTCGCCTACCTTTCAAGCCTGACCAACCTGAAGTTCTCCGCCACCCAATACGCCCTGCTCAGCTCGATCATGCTGCTGCTGCCGCGCCTGATCGGTGGGTATTCGGGGGTGATGGTCGAAAAGTTCGGGTATCACAATTTCTTCCTGATCACCTGCATGTTGGGTGTGCCGACGTTGTTGCTGATTGCGCTGCATTGGTATCAGGAGAATCGGCGGATTCGGTTGAATCCACCGGTAGACGACTGACACACATGCTTGTGTAGTGAGGGAGCTTGCTCCCGCTGGAGTGCGAAGCGCCCCTATAAAAGCCGGCTCCAGCTGCGCTGTCGAACGGGAGCAAGCGCCCTCACTACAAACAGCCCTGTATTCTGATGCCTGTACGGCGGCAGCTTGCGCCCGTACAATCCCAAGTCATTTCAAGTCCAAGCAACCGACAACGGCCTACCATGCGTACCAGTCAATATTTGCTCGCCACACAGAAAGAAACGCCTTCCGACGCGGTCGTGATCAGCCATCAGCTGATGCTGCGCGCCGGTATGATCCGCAAACTGGCCTCCGGCCTGTACACCTGGCTGCCCATGGGCTTGAAGGTGATGCGCAAGGTCGAAGCCATCGTGCGTGAAGAGATGAACGCCGCCGGCTCTCTGGAAGTGTTGATGCCGAGCACCCAACCGGCTGAGCTGTGGCAGGAATCCGGGCGCTGGGAAGAGTACGGCCCTGAACTGCTTCGCTTCAAGGACCGTCATGGCCGCGACTTCTGCGCCGGCCCGACCCACGAAGAAGTGATCACCGACCTGATGCGCAACGAGCTGAGCAGCTACAAGCAGCTGCCGCTGAACCTGTATCAGATCCAGACCAAATTCCGTGACGAAATCCGCCCACGCTTCGGTTTGATGCGCGGCCGCGAATTCATCATGAAGGACGCCTATTCGTTCCACGCTGACCAGGCGTCCCTGCAGGTCACCTACGACCGCATGCACCAGGCCTACTGCAACGTGTTTACGCGCCTGGGCCTGAAATTCCGCCCGGTTGAAGCGGACAACGGCTCCATCGGCGGTGCCGGCTCCCACGAATTCCACGTGCTGGCCGAGTCCGGCGAAGACGATATCGTATTCAGTAACGGTTCCGACTACGCCGCGAACATCGAGAAAGCCGAAGCCGTGCCACGGGAAACCTCCCGTCCAGCGCCGGCCGAAGAGCTGCGCCTGGTGGATACGCCAGAGACCAAGACCATCGCGGCCCTGGTGGAGAAATTCAATCTGCCGATTGAAAAGACCATCAAGACCCTGATCGTGCACGCCGAAGAAGAAGGCAAGCTGATCGCCCTGGTGATTCGTGGCGACCACGAGCTCAACGAAATCAAGGCCGCCCAGCAACCTGGCGTGGCCAGCCCGCTGGTCATGGCCTCCGACGCCGAACTGCGCGACGCCATTGGCGCCGGTGCCGGCTCCCTCGGCCCGTTGAACCTGCCGCTGCCGATCATCATCGACCGCTCGGTCGAGCTGATGAGCGACTTCGGGATCGGCGCCAACATCGACGACAAGCACTACTTCGGCGTGAACTGGGAACGTGACCTGCCGGTGCCAACCGTGGCCGACCTGCGTAACGTGGTGGCCGGCGACCCAAGCCCGGATGGCAAGGGCACCCTGGAAATCAAGCGCGGCATCGAAGTCGGGCACATCTTCCAGCTGGGCAACAAGTACAGCAAGGCGATGAAGTGCGAAGTGCTGGGCGAGAACGGCAAGCCGATCACCCTGGAAATGGGTTGCTACGGCATTGGCGTATCGCGCGTGGTGGCCGCAGCCATCGAGCAGAACAACGACGAGAAAGGCATCATCTGGAGTGACGCCCTGGCGCCGTTCCAGGTTGCCCTGGTACCGCTGCGTTATGAAACCGAGCAAGTGCGCGAAGCCACCGACAAACTGTATGCCGAACTGACGGCCGCCGGTTTTGAAGTGTTGCTGGATGACCGGGACAAGAAAACCAGCCCGGGCATCAAGTTCGCCGACATGGAACTGATTGGCATCCCACACCGGATCGTGGTCAGTGACCGCGGCCTGGCCGATGGCAATCTGGAATACAAGAGCCGGACCGAAGCCGAAGCCCAACCGTTGCCGGTGGCTGACGTGCTGTCTTTCCTTCAGGCGCGTATTCGTCGCTGAAAACCAGATCAAGAGAAGTCATGTTCAAGCGAAACACCAGAGCCCTGGGGGGCGCCGCCTTGTGCGGCGCCCTGCTGGTCAGCGGCTGCGCCAACCAGATGTCGCAACGCAGTGAGCACGAGGAGCGGGTCGAGCGTAAGTTACTCGACCACAGCCTGCAGATCGATGTAGGCGAACCCAAAGTGCTGGAGCTGCCGCAACGCCGGGTACGCATTCACGAGCAAAAGACCTTCGAGGTCACCGAGTTCGAAGTCACCCGTCGCTACGATCGCTACACCCCTTACCAACCCTGGCGCAAACTCTATGAGATGCCCTTGGGCGCGGTCGCTTTGGTGGCGGGCGCGGGCGCCAACGTGGTGAACATCTTCGCCCTCGGCAACCTGCCGACCAGCATGACCCACGACTGGCTGACCTACGGTGTGGACGGTCTCAACCCGTTCATGAACGTGCAATCCCACGGCCGTGCGCAACAGAACCTGGCGGGCATCGATGAAGTCCAGCGCGACAAGCGTGTGGAGTATTCGAGCCTGCCCTGGAGTGAACGCCCGGTGCAGGTCACTGCCGGCAAGCAAGTGCATGAGCTGACCACCGACCGCAACGGCGTGCTGCGCCTGAACCTGTTGGACAGCCCGTTTGCCGAGCAGGACTTGAACCGCGTCACGACCCTGAAGATCAGCGTGGAAGATGGCCAGGACGATGTGCATTCGGACTCGACCCTGGCGATCAGCAACACCCTGCGCGGCAAGTTGCTGGAAGCCCATGGCCTGATCTACGACGACCTGGAAGACGACGAAGTCAGCCAGTGGGTGCACCGCGTCAAGCGCCTGTCGGAGCTGGGCCTGGAAGAGGAAGCCAGCGAGCTGGAACAAAGCCTGATCGAACTGACCCGCAATGATCCCGAGTTGCAGCAGGAATTCCTGCAGGCACTGACCAAGGATGCGGGGCGGCTAGTCGCAGACCCTGGAGCACGCTGAGACGCTCGAAGTGTTGCAGATCAAATGTGGGAGAGGCTTGCCCCCTCCCACATTTTGGTTCCGGGTTCCTACCAAGAGAACTCGAGCTGCTCGTTGCCATTGCTCAGGTCCAGCAACCGCACACCAATCCCCAACAACCGCACCGGCTTCCCGCCACGATTGAACGCCTGGGTCAGCAGTTGCTGATAACTCTCCAGGTCCCGCCCGGCCCCCGCCTGTTCCAGCGTCGTCTGGGTAAAGTCATGAAACTTCACCTTAACGAACGGCTTGCCCGCACGGTAACTGCTGTCGATGCGCGCCATGCGTCCGGCCAGGGTTTCCATCAATTCGGGGAGTTTGGCCAGGCAGCTTGAGAGGTCCGGCAGGTCCACGTCGTAGGTATTTTCTACACTGATCGACTGCCGGCGACTGTCGTTCTGCACCACACGATCATCGATCCCACGGGCCAGGCTCCACAGCCGCTCGCCAAAACTGCCGAATTCGCGCACCAGCGCCAGCTTGTTCCATTCACGCAACTGCAAGCAGTCTTCTATGCCCAGGCGCGCGAGCTTGTCGGCGGTGACCTTGCCCACACCGTGCAACTTGCTCACTCGCAACTGCGAGACAAAGTCTTCGACCTGGTCCGGGGTGATCACGAACAACCCGTTGGGTTTCTTCCAGTCACTGGCGATCTTGGCCAGGAACTTGTTCGGCGCCACGCCTGCGGACACGGTGATATGCAATTGGTTGGAGACGCGGCGGCGAATGTCCTGGGCGATACGCGTGGCGCTGCCGCCAAAATGCGGGCTGTCGGACACGTCCAGGTAGGCTTCATCCAGCGACAGCGGTTCGATCAGGTCGGTGTAATCGCGAAAGATCGTCTGGATTTCCTTCGACGCTTCCTTATACGCATCCATGCGCGGCTTGACGATGGTCAGGTCCGGACACAACTTCAAGGCATGGCGTGACGACATCGCTGAGCGCACCCCGTAGGCGCGTGCCTCGTAGTTACAGGTAGCGATCACCCCGCGCCGGTCCGCCGAGCCGCCCACCGCCAACGGCTTTTGCGCCAGGCTCGGGTCATCGCGCATCTCGATGGCGGCGTAGAAGCAATCACAGTCGACGTGGATGATTTTGCGCTGCGTCATATAAACGGGGTGTGAACCTACGGGGCGCCAGTATCGCATTCACACCTGTATATAGCACCAGTAGTTTGAATCTTCCGCTTGAGCGGTAGGAAAATTCCAAGATGAATTTATTTTCTCAATCGAATTTCGCATCCCAATAGAGCTGAAACCCTCGGCCCTACTGGCCCAGAGCCTCATCCGGCGTCAGCTTGGAGAGCTAACCACTTGAACCACAAGCGCTTTTCTTCAATTCACAGGTTGACACACACGCGTTCCTCTGTAGAATGCCGACACACAGACGCGGGATGGAGCAGTCTGGTAGCTCGTCGGGCTCATAACCCGAAGGTCGTCGGTTCAAATCCGGCTCCCGCAACCAAACATCAAAAAAGGCTACTCGAAAGAGTGGCCTTTTTTGTGTCTGCTTTTTTTGTGTCTGCTTTTTTTGTGCGTGCTTTTTTGTAGTGAGCGGGCTTGCCCCGCGCTGGGTGGCGAAGCCGCCCCAAACCAGGCGACTTGGTTTATCAGGCGCTCGGCGGTGTCTTTGTTGGGGCGGCTTCGCCACCCAGCGCGGGGCAAGCCCGCTCACCACAACAACCCTGCTCACCACAACACCCCCACTCCACCACAACACCCCCGCTCACTACAAAAGCGTTTTCTATCGCGTACTTAGGGTCATCCCTTTCAAGGTCTTTAGTAAAATCCCCTGAAATTTCATTCAGGGGTACCGAAAGATGTGGGCCGATGTTCTAGCGCGTT
>NZ_LKEG01000048.1:50784-84864 GCF_001645105.1 Pseudomonas marginalis | reverse complement strand
ATGCACATGTTTCAACCGACCGGGTAATCAAGGCTGCCAAAACGAAAAGACCTTGAAAGGGATGGCCGTAAGGGCGGAACCCATTTCAGCCGTTACCCAAACAACGGATATGTACCCGCCAAATGCAACACCTCCCACCTCCAGCGTCATCGCGTAGAAACCCCATGACCCGCAGCGAAACTCTACATGATCGGCAACGGGCATTAACCGGCCTGGTAGCCCATCAGTTCCTCTTCACTGAGGATTCGAATGGTGCGCCGCTGCACCTCGATCAATCCACCTTCCACCAGCCGGTGCAGAATCCTGGAAAAGGTCTCCGGCTGGATCCCCAGCTTCGACGCCACCAGTCGTTTAGGCACTTGCAGCACCACTTCACCGCTGACGGCATTGCGCTCCTGGAACAGAAAGTTGATCACCCGGCGACTGGCGTTGGCCAGGGTCAGGGTGTCGATGTCCTTGAGGCGCTGGTGCAGGTGGATGCTCATGCTCGCCAGGATCGCCAGGCAGATTTTCGGCTGGTCTTCCAGGGCGCGGCGGTAGTGCTGGCCTTCGATACTGACCAGCACACAGTCCTTGAGCGCTGTTGCGCTGACCGGGTAGGCCTTGGCCTGGGTGAACAGCAGGGCTTCGGCGAAGGTCTGGCCGGGTTGAATGATTTCCACCAGGTGCTCCTGGCCTTCGCCGGTGACGCGATGCAGTTTGATCTGGCCGCTGACCAGCAGGAAGAAACGGTCGGCGGGGTCGCCCTGGTGCATCAAGGGGGTGTGGCTGGGCAGGCGTTTCAGGTTGGCCAGGGTGCAGACGTCCTGGAAGGTTTTTTCCGGGAGTTGGGTGAAGAGGTGGTGACGGCGTAGGGTCAGGACGATTTGGGGATGGGTGAGCATTGTTTGGGCCTCCGCGGGTGGTCAGGGTAGGGGGCCTGGGGTGGGTTTGGATATGCCTCTGAGGGGGTACCTCGGTGTGTATATCCGTTTCTGCGGTAACGGCGGGTATGGGTCCCGGCGCAGACCTAACCCCAACGCTCACCCCACCTGCCTCAAATGCTCCATCGCCCAAACCGCCGCCTCCACCCGCGACCGCAACCCCAACTTGTGCAGCAAATTCTTCACATGCACCTTCACCGTCCCCTCAGTAATCCCCAACTTATGCCCAATCACCTTATTGCTATACCCACTGGCGATCGTCTTCAACACCTGCCGCTCCCGCTCGGTCAATTCAACCGCCGCATGCGGCTGCGGTGAGCGCAACGCCTGGGCCAGCACTCGTGTCAATCCGGGGCTGATCACCAGCGCCCCATGCAGCGCATCGCGAATAAATTCCACCACCAGTTCCGGCTCCATGTCCTTGAGCAGGTACCCATTGGCGTCCAGGCGCAGTGCATCCCGAATATCGTCTTCGGCGTCGGACACGGTAAACAGCAACACCTTGCCGGCATAGTCCATGCCGCGCAGGCGGCGCAGGGTTTCCAGGCCGTTCATCTGGGGCATGTTGTTGTCCAGCAGCACCAGGTCCGGTTGCAGGCTCTGGATCTGGTCAAGGGCTTCCTGGCCGTTGCCGGCTTCACCGACCACGTGCAGGTCGTCTTCCAGTTCGAGGATCTGGCGCATGCCGTGGCGCATCATCGGGTGGTCGTCGACCAACAGGATCCGGTGGCGAATGGCGGTGTTCATGAGGCGGTGCCTTGTAGGGAGTGGCCAAGGAATTCCGGCTGGAAACGCAGTTGCACACGAGTGCCCTGAGGGGTTCGTGGGCTGATGTCGAGGTCGCCGTGCAGGCTGCGGGCGCGTTCGTCCATGATGGTCAGGCCGTGGTGTTCTCGCCGGTCGACCTCGCCGCTGAAGCCACGACCATCGTCTTCGATGCTCAGGCTGACTGTCTCGCCGACTTGGCGCAGTTGCAGCCAGGCGTTTTGCGCATGGGCGTGGCGCAGGCAGTTGGACAGCGCTTCGCGGGTGATCTGCAACACGTGGATCTGTTCGCTGGCCGACAGCTGGAAGGCCAGGGCGTCCACATGCAGGTGCACCTGGAACTCGCCACGCCGGGAAAATTCTTCGGCGGTGTCCTGCAACTCATGCACCAGCCCGGCATCGTGGATTTGCAGGCGGAAGGTGGTGAGCAGTTCGCGCAGTTGGCGGTAGGCGTTGTTCAGGCCGTCGCGCAGTTCGCCGGTGACGGTGGCCAGGGTCTCCACCGGTTCGCCACGGCGGATCAGGGTTTGCATGCGGCTCACTTGCAGCTTCATGTAGGACAGCGCCTGGGCCAGGGAGTCGTGCAGTTCGCGGGCGATGATGGTGCGCTCGTCGAGGAGCAAAAGGCGGTGGTCCTGTTCGCGTTGGCGCTTAAGGGACAGTGAGGTGCCGATCAGGTTGGCCAAGGCCTGGATCAGTTGTTTTTCCCAATCCTGCGGTGCATGGCCGTCAAGGAAGTGCGCCTTGAGTTCGCCCAGTTCCGCGCCCTGGTTGCTGATGCTGAACACTTGCGGCGGCGCGGCGTGATGACGCTCGCAGGTGGCACAGTCACCGACCGCGCAGACGTTGCGGCTGTTCTCGCCATGCAGCGCGAGCATCTGCTGGGCCGGCGCCAGGAAGTGGCCTTGCAGGCATAACGACAGGCGCAGCCCCGGCAGGCGTTTCTGGAAGCGTCGGATCAGTTCATCCAGGCCCTCGGCATTCGCCAGGCGCGTGGCCAGGCTGCGGCTGCTTTGGTAGAGCAGTTCGAGGGCGGCGTTGGCTTGTTGCAGGTTGAGGGTCTTGAGCTGCACCTGGCTTTCCAGGGTGCGGTGCGAGGCTTCGATGGTTTCGGCCATGGTGTTGAAGCTCAGCGCGAGTTGGCCCAGCTCGTCCTCGGAACGGTGGTTGACCCGGATCTTGAAGTCGCCGTCGCGAAAACGCCGGGTGGCGTGCACCAACTCTTCCAGGGGGTTGACCACCCCGTATTGCAGTTCGTACAGGCCGATCAGCAGGATGATCAAGGTGCTGAACAGCGCCAGGCCCTGGATACCCTGTTGCCAGCCTTGTTTGCGTTCGCTTTGTTGCTGCAACAGGCTGACGAAGTGATTCAGTTGCTCGACAAACGCCGGGGCGCTGGCCTGGAACAAGGCCGCATCACCGCGCAGCACCGCCGGGCGCAGCTCGGTGTTCCAGCGTTGCTGGATCTGTTGGTAGCTCTGTAGCAGGGCGCTCTGGGGGCCGTCTTCCAAGACCGCCTTGAGCGACTGACTGTCGAGGCGCCGTTGCAGGCTTTGGCTGACCTCGGTGATTTCACCCGGCTGGGCGCCGGCGGCGAGTTTCCAGCTGAGGTGGTAGGTCTCCATGCGCACCGAGCCTGCTGTGTTGATCGCGGCGGCGTCGCCCTGGCTGAACCAGGCGATCAGCCCGGCGCTCAGGGAGCTGGCCAGGGCCAGGATGGCGATAAGGATCACCGCCAGGCCGGCACGGGCGGGCAGGGAGCTGCGCAGCCAGTCAAGCATGACGGCGTAATCGACGAAGGCAATGCAGAGGCATGAGGGCACCTGAAACCGGAAAGGGGGCTGGACACGGCCTTCCCTGGCGCACTACCTCTAAAGAATTGCCGGCGAACCCTCCCACGGATAAAAGCCGGCACAAGAGAGCAATCCATTGATAAATAAAGCTTTTCTCTTGTTTTTGCGTCTACCTCCTTGGAGGTAGACGGGGCCAGCATAGCCCGATACCCCCCAGGCGGACGTTGATCTGGGTCAAGTTACACGGGGGTCTGGCCCCTAACCTGCGCTCATGAAATCACTTTCTGGAGCGCTTACCGTGACTCAACCCCGTATGAGACAAGGCCTGGTGCTGGGCATGAGCACCCTGGCTTTCACCGTCTGCTTTATGGTGTGGATGATGTTCGCCGTGCTCGGCGTGCCCATCAAAGAGCTGCTGCAACTCAACGAAACCCAGTTCGGCCTGCTGGCCGCCACGCCGGTATTGACCGGCTCCCTGGTGCGCCTGCCACTGGGCCTGCTCACCGACCGCTTTGGCGGGCGCATCGTGTTTTTCCTGCTGATGCTCGCCTGCGTGTTGCCGCTGTACCTGATCACCTACGCCACCGCCTATTGGCAGTTCCTGGTGCTGGGCCTGTTTGTCGGCCTGGCCGGCGGCTCGTTTTCGGTGGGCATCGCCTACGTCGCCAAATGGTTTGACAAAGATAACCAAGGCTTCGCCATGGGCGTGTTCGGCGCCGGTAACGCGGGGGCGGCCGTCACCAAGTTTCTCGCCCCGGCACTGATCGCCCTCGGCACCTGGCACCTGGTGCCCAAGGTGTTCGGCGCCATCCTGTTTATCACCGCGCTGCTGTTCTGGTTTCTCACCAGCGAAAACAAGGCGCACCGCAGCGCCGGCGGCGCCAGCCTGCGCGAGCAACTGCAGAGCCTGAAAGACCCGGCCGTGTGGCGCTACTGCCAGTACTACTCGATTGTGTTCGGTGGGTACGTGGCCCTGGCGTTATGGATGACCAAGTACTACGTGCAGGAATACGGCTTCAGCCTGCAAAGCGCCGCGCTGCTGGCCGCGTGTTTCTCGCTGCCCGGCGGCGTGCTGCGGGCGGTGGGCGGCTGGATGTCCGACCGCTGGGGTGCGCAAAGCGTGACCTGGTGGGTGTTGTGGGTGAGCTGGGTGTGCCTGTTCCTGCTCAGCTATCCGCAGACGCAACTGCAGGTGATGACCGTCAACGGTCCTCTTGATTTCCATATCGGCCTCAACCCCACGCTGTTCACCGTGCTGCTGTTTGTGATGGGCATCGCCTTCGCGTTCGGCAAGGCCTCGGTGTTCAAGTACATCGCCAATGACTACCCGCAAAACATGGGCGCGGTGTCCGGCATCGTCGGCCTGGCCGGTGGCCTGGGCGGCTTTGTGCTGCCGATCCTGTTCGGCGCGCTGGTGGACCTCACCGGCGTGCGTTCCTCCTGCTTCATGTTGATGTACGGCGTGGTCTGGGTGTCCCTGGCCTGGATGTACTTCAGTGAAATTCGCAAACAGCCATTGCTCGGCAAGCAAGCTCTCCAAGGAGAATGATCATGTCCATTGCGCAAAAGCCCGGTTCGGGCCCGGTGATCCACGACTGGCGCCCCGAGGACCCCGCTTTCTGGGGCGCCAGCGGCAAGAAGACCGCCACCCGCAACCTGTGGATCTCGATCCCCGCGCTGTTGCTGGCCTTCGCCGTCTGGATGGTGTGGAGCACCGTGATCGTGCGCCTCAACGCCATCGGCTTCAGCTTCACCACCGACCAACTGTTCTGGCTCGCTGCATTGCCCGGCTTGTCCGGCGCCACCTTGCGGGTGTTCTACTCGTTCATGGTGCCGATCTTCGGCGGGCGCCGCTGGACGGCCCTGAGCACCGCCTCCTTGCTGCTGCCGTCGCTGTGGATGGGGTTTGCGGTGCAGGACCCGGGCACGCCCTACAGCGTGTTTGTGTTGATCGCCTTGCTCTGCGGTTTTGGCGGCGGCAACTTCGCCTCCAGCATGTCCAACATCAGCTTTTTCTACCCCAAGGCCCAGCAGGGCACCGCCCTGGGCCTGAACGCCGGCCTGGGTAACCTGGGGGTCTCGGTGATGCAATTCTGCGTGCCACTGGTGATCACCTTTGGCGTGTTCGGCCTGGTGGGTGGGCAACCGCAAACGCTGCCGGACGGTAGCCAGCTGTGGCTGCAGAATGCCGGCTTCATCTGGGTACCGTTCATCCTCACCGTCACCGTGGCCGCGTGGTTCGGCATGAATGACCTGTCCAGCGCCCGCGCGTCGTTCAGTGACCAGGCAGTGATCTTCAAGCGCAAGCACAACTGGCTGATGTGCTGGCTGTACCTGGCGACCTTCGGTTCATTCATCGGTTTTTCGGCGGCGTTCCCGCTGCTGATCAAGACCTCGTTCCCGGACGTGGTCGCGCTGAAATTTGCCTTCCTCGGCCCGCTGGTCGGCGCGCTGGTACGTCCACTCGGCGGCTGGCTGGCGGACAAGATGGGCGGCGCGCGGGTGACCCTGTGGAACTTCGTGCTGATGATCGTGATGGTGTTCGGCGTGCTGCACTTCCTGCCGCAGAACGGGCAGGGCGGCAACTTCTACGGCTTCCTCGGGTTGTTCATGTTGCTGTTCATCACCACCGGTGTGGGCAACGGTTCCACCTTCCGCATGATCCCCGTGATCTTCCGCACCCAGCACGAGAAAGCCAGCGCCGGCAAATCCGCCGCCGAGCGTGAACAGGCGATCAAGAACGCCGGCAAGGAATCCGCTGCGGTGCTGGGCTTCAGCTCGGCCATGGGCGCGTTCGGTGCGTTCTTCATTCCCAAGTCCTTCGGCACCTCCATGGCCGCTACCGGCAGCCCGGCCATGGCGTTCTACATGTTTGTCGGTTTCTACCTGAGCTGCATCGTCGTGACCTGGTGGTGGTACGCCCGCAAGGGCTGCGCCACACCCTGCTGATCGACCTGAATTCGCCGGGGCAACGCACCCCACGGCACGCCTGATGAGGAAAGCACCATGAGTCATTTACTGGATCAACTGCGGTTCTTCAACCGTAAGCAAAACGAGTTCTCCGAAGGCCACGGCGAGACCCGCAAGGAGTCCCGCGACTGGGAAAACGTCTACCGCTCGCGCTGGCAGTACGACAAGATCGTACGCTCCACCCACGGTGTGAACTGCACCGGCTCGTGCTCGTGGAAGATCTACGTGAAGAACGGCCTGATCACCTGGGAAACCCAGCAGACCGACTACCCGCGCACCCGCAACGACCTGCCCAACCATGAACCGCGTGGCTGCCCGCGTGGCGCCAGCTACAGCTGGTACATCTACAGCGCCAACCGCCTCAAGTACCCGAAAATCCGCAAGCCGTTGCTCAAGCTGTGGCGTGAAGCGCGACTGACCCTGTCACCCGTCGAGGCGTGGGCGAGCATTGTCGAGGACAAGGTCAAGGCCGACTCGTACAAGAGCAAGCGCGGCATGGGCGGCTTCATTCGTTCCAACTGGGAGGAGGTGAATGAGATCATCGCCGCCTCCAACGTCTACACCATCAAGCAGTACGGCCCGGACCGCATCGTCGGCTTCTCGCCGATCCCGGCCATGTCCATGGTCAGCTACGCAGCGGGTTCGCGTTACCTCTCGCTGATCGGCGGCGTGTGCCTGAGCTTCTACGACTGGTACTGCGACCTGCCACCGGCCTCGCCGATGGTGTGGGGCGAGCAGACCGACGTGCCGGAATCGGCCGACTGGTACAACTCCAACTACATCATCGCCTGGGGTTCCAACGTTCCGCAGACCCGCACCCCGGACGCGCATTTCTTCACCGAGGTGCGCTACAAGGGCACCAAGACCGTGGCGATCACGCCGGACTATTCGGAAGTGGCCAAGCTCACCGACCTGTGGCTCAACCCCAAGCAGGGCACCGATGCCGCGTTGGCCCAGGCGTTCAACCATGTGATCTTCAAGGAATTTCACCTGGATAAACCGAGCGCTTATTTCACCGACTACGCCAAGCGCTTTACCGACTTGCCGGTGCTGGTGATGCTCAAGCCCATGACCGGTTTTGCACCCGGTGCAGGCTTCCAGCCGGACCGCTTCCTGCGCGCTTCGGACCTGGTCGACAACCTCGGCCAGGACAACAACCCGGAATGGAAAACCATCGCCCTCGACGAAAGCGGCGAACTGGTCTCGCCGCAGGGCGCCATTGGCTATCGCTGGGGCGAGAAGGGCAAGTGGAACATCCTCGCCAAAGAAGGCGGTGAAGGCCGCGCGATTGACCTTAAGCTCAGCCTGATCGGTGACGACGTCGCCGAAGTGGCCTTCCCGTATTTCGCCGGCGAAGCCCACGATTACTTCCAGCACGTGGCCGGCGATGCCGTGCAGTTCCGTCGTGTGCCGGTGCACAGCGTGACCTTGGCCGACGGCACGGTAGCCAAAGTCGCAACCGTGTTCGACCTGTCCGCCGCCAACCTGGCCATCGACCGTGGCCTGGGCGGCAACAACGTCGCCAAGGACTACGACGACGCCAGCGTGCCGGGCACCCCGGCGTGGCAGGAAGCGATCACCGGCGTCAGCCGCGAGAAAGCCATCCAGATCGCCCGCGAGTTCGCCGACAACGCCGACAAGACCAAGGGCCGCTCGATGATCATTGTCGGCGCGGCGATGAACCACTGGTACCACATGGACATGAACTACCGCGGGCTGATCAATATGCTCATGCTCTGCGGTTGCGTCGGCCAGACCGGCGGCGGCTGGGCCCACTACGTCGGCCAGGAAAAACTGCGCCCGCAGTGCGGCTGGCTGCCCCTGGCCTTCGGCCTGGACTGGAACCGCCCGCCGCGCCAGATGAATGGCACCAGCTTCTTCTACGGCCACAGTTCGCAATGGCGCCACGAGAAGATGAGCATGCACGACATCCTCTCGCCACTGGCCGACAAATCGCAGTTCCCGGAGCATGCCCTGGACTACAACATCCGCGCCGAACGCGCCGGCTGGTTGCCGAGTGCTCCGCAGCTCAACACCAACCCGCTGCACATCTGCCGAGACGCGGCGGCCGCCGGCATGACACCGAAAGACTACGTGGTCAAGTCCTGGCAGGACGGCAGCCTGCGCTTTGCCTGCGAACAACCGGACAGCCCGGTGAACTTCCCGCGCAACATGTTTATCTGGCGCTCCAACCTGCTCGGTTCCTCGGGCAAGGGCCATGAGTACATGCTCAAGTACCTGTTGGGCACCAAGAACGGCGTGATGAACGAAGACATCGGCCACAGCACCGAATGCAAGCCGACCGAGGCCGAATGGGTCGAAGACGGTGCCATCGGCAAGCTGGACCTGGTGACCACCCTGGATTTCCGCATGTCCTCCACCTGCGTGTATTCCGACATCGTCTTGCCGACCGCGACCTGGTACGAAAAAGACGACATGAACACCTCGGACATGCACCCGTTCATCCACCCACTCTCGGCGGCCATCGACCCGGCGTGGGAATCGCGCTCCGACTGGGAGATCTACAAAGGCATCGCCAAGGCGTTCTCGGCCATGTCGGTCGGTCACCTGGGCGTCGAGCAAGACCTGGTCACCGTGCCGTTGATGCATGACAGCGTCGGTGAACTGGCCCAGCCCTTCGGCGGCACCGACTGGAAAAGCGCCGGTGTGGCGCCGGTACCGGGCAAGAACGCCCCGAACATGGCGGTGGTGGAACGCGACTACCCGAACATCTACAAGCAGTTCTCGTCCCTCGGCCCGATGCTGGAAAAACTCGGTAATGGCGGCAAGGGCATCAACTGGAACACCGATGAAGAAGTCGAGTTCCTCGGCGAGCTGAACCATCACGAAAGCGATGCGGGCATCAGCCACGGCCGGCCGAAAATCGACACGGCGATTGACGCCGCTGAGGTGATCCTGTCGCTGGCCCCGGAAACCAACGGCAAGGTCGCCTTGAAAGCCTGGGCCGCGCTGTCGGAGTTCACCGGCATCGACCACAGCCATTTGGCGATCTCCAAGGCCCATGAAGCGATCCGCTTCCGCGATATCCAGGCGCAGCCGCGCAAGATCATCTCCAGCCCGACCTGGTCCGGCCTGGAAGACGAGCACGTGAGCTACAACGCCGGCTACACCAACGTCCATGAAAACATCCCATGGCGCACCATCACCGGTCGCCAGCAGTTCTACCAGGATCACCCGTGGATGCAGGCGTTCGGCGAGCAGTTGATGAGCTACCGGCCACCGGTCAACACCCGCACCATTGAAGGCGTGAAGGGCAAGCGCAGCAATGGCGAGACCGAGATCGTCCTGAACTGGATCACCCCGCACCAGAAATGGGGTATCCACAGCACCTACAGCGACAACCTGCTGATGCTCACCTTGAGCCGTGGCGGCCCGATTGTGTGGCTCTCCGAAATCGACGCCAAGCGCGCCGGGATCGAGGACAACGACTGGATCGAATGCTTCAACGTCAACGGCGCACTCACCGCCCGTGCGGTGGTCAGCCAGCGCGTCAAGGAAGGCATGGTGATGATGTACCACGCCCAGGAACGCATCGTGAACGTGCCCGGTTCGGAAACCACCAAGACCCGTGGCGGCCACCACAACTCGGTGACCCGCGTGGTGCTCAAGCCGACCCACATGATCGGCGGCTACGCCCAGCAGGCTTACGGTTTCAACTACTACGGCACGGTCGGTTGCAACCGCGATGAGTTTGTCGTGGTGCGCAAGATGGCCAAGGTCGACTGGCTCGATGGCACCGCTGGCGATGATCTGCCACGCCCATTGCCGACCGATATCGAGGAGAACTGAGATGAAGATTCGCTCACAGATCGGCATGGTGCTGAACCTGGACAAATGCATCGGCTGCCACACCTGCTCGATCACTTGCAAAAATGTCTGGACCAGCCGTGAAGGCATGGAGTACGCCTGGTTCAACAACGTCGAATCCAAGCCCGGTATCGGCTACCCCAAAGAATGGGAGAACCAGGACAAGTGGAAAGGCGGTTGGGTGCGCAACGCCAACGGCAGCATCAACCCACACATCGGCGGCAAGTTCCGCGTGTTGGCGAACATCTTCGCCAACCCTGACTTGCCGAGCCTGGACGACTATTACGAGCCATTCGACTTCGACTACCAGCACCTGCACACCGCGCCGTTGGGCGAACACCAGCCGACCGCACGCCCGCGCTCGCTGGTGTCGGGCAAGCGCATGCAGAAAATCGAGTGGGGCCCGAACTGGGAGGAAATCCTCGGCACCGAGTTCGCCAAGCGCCGCAAGGACAAAAACTTCGACCAGATCCAGGCCGATATCTACGGCGAGTACGAAAACACTTTCATGATGTACCTGCCGCGCCTGTGCGAGCACTGCCTCAACCCGGCGTGCGCGGCCTCGTGCCCGAGTGGCGCGATCTACAAGCGTGAAGAAGACGGCATCGTACTGATCGACCAGGAGAAATGCCGGGGCTGGCGCATGTGCATCAGCGGCTGCCCGTACAAAAAGATTTACTTCAACTGGAAGAGCGGCAAGTCCGAGAAGTGCATCTTCTGCTACCCGCGTATCGAAGCCGGCATGCCCACCGTGTGTGCCGAAACCTGCGTTGGCCGGATTCGCTACCTCGGTGTGTTGCTGTACGACGCCGACCGTATCAGCGAAGTCGCCAGCACTGCCAACGAGCATGATCTGTACGAAAAACAGCTGGAGATTTTCCTCGACCCGAATGACCCGGCAGTGATTCGCCAGGCCCTGGCCGATGGCGTGCCGCAGTCGGTGATCGACTCCGCGCAGCGTTCGCCAGTGTACAAAATGGCTGTGGATTGGAAACTCGCCCTGCCGCTGCACCCGGAATACCGCACCTTGCCGATGGTTTGGTACGTGCCGCCGCTGTCGCCGATCCAGAACGCCGCCGCGGCCGGCACCGTGGGCATGAACGGGGTGATCCCGGATGTCGACAGCCTGCGCATCCCCCTGCGTTACCTGGCCAACATGCTCACCGCCGGTGATGAAAAACCGGTCAAGCGTGCGCTCAAACGCCTGCTGGCGATGCGTGCCTACAAACGCTCCCAGCAAGTGGACGGTGTGCAGGACCTGCAAGTGCTGGAAGACGTCGGCTTGAGCGTTGAACAGGTGGAGGAGATGTACCGCTACCTGGCGATTGCCAACTACGAAGACCGCTTCGTGGTACCGAGCGCCCACCGTGAAGACGCCATGAGCGATGCGTTCGCCGAGCGCTCCGGGTGTGGTTTCAGTTTCGGCAGCGGCTGCAGTGGCAGTTCCGATACCAACATGTTCGGCGCCAAGAAGGCCAACCGCCGCGACGTGCTGAAAACCGTACAAATCTGGGAGGACTGAGCATGCGCATTCTTAAAGTGATCTCGCTGTTGCTGGACTACCCCACCGAAACCTTGGTGAACGGCCGCGACGAGCTGGAAAAAGCGATTATCGAATCGCGGGAAATCAGCCCCAAGCAACGCGGTGCCTTGTTCGAGTTGATGGAGCTGATCTGCGGCAACGACTTGATGGACGGCCAGGAACATTACGGCGCGTTGTTTGGCCGCGGTCGTTCGCTGTCGCTGTTGTTGTTTGAACACGTGCACGGCGAGTCCCGCGACCGTGGCCAGGCGATGGTCGACATGATGGCCCAGTACGAGGAGGCCGGGTTTGCCATCGGCGTCAAGGAGCTGCCGGACTATATCCCGCTGTACCTGGAGTTTCTCTCCACCCGCGAAGACATCGAGGCCCGCGAGGGCCTGGCGGATGTGGCGCACCTGTTGGCCTTGCTCGCCGCGCGTCTGGAAGAGCGCGAGAGCGGCTACGCCAGTTGCTTCCGTGCGCTGTTGCAGATTGCCGGCGCCGAGCCGCACCAGGCCGTGGCCGAACTGCGTGCCCAGGTCGCCGCCGAACCGCGCGACGACTCCCTCGAAGCCCTGGACAAAATCTGGGAAGAGGAAGCCGTGGACTTTATGCAGGCCGAGCAGCAGGACCGTTGCAGCTCGCTGCCGAGTGCGCCGGGCAAGGCCCGCGAAGAAAGCGCGGTGCCGTTGCACTGGGTGGATTTTCAGCAAGAAGGTCGGGCCGCAGCGCCCGCCGGGGAGGTGGGTAATGTCTAAGTGGAATTTGCTGGTATTCGGGGTGTATCCCTATGTGGCCCTGGCCATCTGCCTGTTGGGCAGTTGGGCGCGGTTCGACCTGTCGCAGTACACCTGGAAGGCTGGCTCCAGCCAGATGCTCAACAACCGCGGCATGCGCGTGGCGAGCAACTTCTTCCATGTCGGCGTGCTGTTCGTGCTGGCCGGGCATTTTGTCGGCCTGCTGACGCCGGCATCGATCTACCACCATGTGATCAGCACTGAGAACAAGCAGTTGCTGGCGATGGTCTCCGGCGGTTTCTTCGGCCTGCTGTGCCTGGTGGGCCTGCTGATGCTGGTCAAGCGTCGTTTGACTGACCCACGCGTGCGCGCCACCTCAAGCCCGTCGGACATCCTGATCCTGCTGGTGTTGCTCGCACAGTTGCTGCTCGGCCTGCTGACCATTGTCGCCTCCACCGGGCACATGGACGGTTCGGTGATGGTGATGCTCGCCGACTGGGCGCAGAACGTGGTGTTGTTGCGGCCGGTGGAAGCGGCAGCGTCGATTTCGCCGGTGTCGTTGATCTACAAGGCGCATGTGGCGCTGGGCTTGACCCTGTTTGTGCTGTTCCCGTTTACCCGCTTGGTGCACATGGTCAGCGCGCCGATCTGGTACCTGGGGCGTCGTTATCAAATCGTGCGGCAGAAGTAGTGAGGAGAGCGTCATGACAACAGGATGCGGATGTGGTGGCGGGAATGGCGGCAGCGGCGGTTGTGGGTCGTCGGCCAAAGAACCCGTGATGGCCGAGGTTGCTGTCCAAGCGCCTTTCGAGGAACTCAAGGCGCCCGAATTGATTGCCAGCAGTGAACAGGAATGGCCGATCATCAGCGTCAACGACGTGCCCGTCACGCCTGAGGCGATGGCCTTGGAGTTGCAATATCACCCGGCCGAAAGCCGCGAAGAGGCGGTGTACCTGGCCGCCCGCGCGCTGGTGATTCGCGAGCTGTTGCAGCAGCGCATCGCCGAGCTGGGCCTGGCGGTGGAGATCGCCGCCGGCGAGAACGAAGAGGAGGCCGCCACGCGCTTGCTGCTGGAGCGCGAGGTCAAGGTGCCCGAGTGTGACGAGGCCACCTGTGTGCGCTATTTCGAGAACAACCGTGGGCGCTTTCACAGCGCGCCGTTGCTGGCGGTGCGGCACATCCTGCTGGAGTGCGCGCCGGATGATGCCGAGGCCCGGCAACTGGCCCATGTGCAAGCGGAAGTGCTGCTGCTGAGCCTGGCCCAAGCGCCGGGCAGCTTCGCCGAGTTGGCCCTCAAGTACTCGGCGTGCCCGTCCAAGGCCCAGGGCGGTTCGCTCGGCCAGGTGAGCAAGGGCCAGACCGTACCGGAGCTAGAGCGCCAGCTGTTCACCCTGGCGCCGGGCCTGGCCGGCAAACCGCTGGAAAGCCGTTATGGCTGGCACGTGATCAGCGTCGACCAGCGCATCGAAGGCCAGCCGTTGCCCTACGAAGCGGTTGCGGTGGCGATCCGTACCCAGTTGCAGCAGGGCGTGTGGCAGAAGGCACTGGTGCAGTACCTGCAAACCCTGATCGGCGCGGCGGACATTCGCGGCATCGCGCTGCAGGGCGCCGACTCGCCGTTGGTGCAGTGACATGAGCCTGGTGGATGGGGTGGGGCGTTCGATCGATTATCTGCGGTTGTCGGTGACCGACCGGTGTGATTTCCGCTGTGTGTACTGCATGGCGAAAAACATGACCTTCCTGCCGCGCCAGCAGGTGCTGACCCTGGAAGAACTGGAACGCCTGGCCAGGCTGTTTGTGGGGCAGGGCGTGCGCAAGATCCGCTTGACGGGTGGCGAGCCGCTGATTCGCCCCGGCATTGTCGGGTTATGCCGCAACATCGCGGCGCTGCCGGGGTTGCGTGAGTTGGTGATGACCAGCAATGGCTCGCAGCTCGCGCGCTTGGCGCGGCCATTGGTGGAGGCGGGGGTCAAGCGCATGAACATCAGCCTCGACAGCCTGGACCCTGGACGCTTTCGCGCGATCACCCGCAACGGTGATCTGCGCCAGGTGCTGGACGGTATCGAGGCGGCGCGGGAGGCGGGGTTCGAGCGGGTCAAACTCAATTGCGTGGTGATGAAAGGGCGCAATTTCGATCAGGTGCCGGGGTTGGTGCGGTACGCGATCGAGCAGGGCATCGACATCAGTTTTATCGAGGAAATGCCGCTGGGGGATGTGGGGCGTTCGCGGGGGGAAACGTTCTGCTCCAGTGATGAAGTGCGCGCGGTGATTGCGCGCGAGCATGTGTTGCTCGACAGCACCGAAAGCAGCGGCGGGCCGGCGCGGTATGTGCGGTTGGCGCGGCATCCGGGGACGCGGGTGGGGTTTATTTCGCCTAATTCGCATAATTTTTGTGGGAGCTGTAATCGGGTCAGGATGACGGTGGAGGGGCAGTTGCTGCTGTGTTTGGGGCAGGAGGATTCGCTGGATTTTCGCGGGTTGCTGCGGCGGTATCCGGTGGAGGATGGGCCGCTGGTTGAGGCGTTGCACCGGGCGTTGCGGGGGAAGCCGGTGGGGCATGATTTTACGGGGGCGGGGGAGGTGCAGGTGGTGCGGTTTATGAGTATGAGTGGGGGGTGATTGGGGCCCCCAAAAATCCCTGTCGAATTCCGGCCAGCGTGTTTGACGGGGCGTCTTAGAACCGACCGGTTTCTTACTGTCGATCTCGGTTAATGTGGGAGGGGGCTTGCTCCCGATTGCAGTGTGTCAGTTGACGCAGCTGTGGCTGCCCCATTGCTATCGGGAGCAAGCCCCCTCCCACAGTTTGATCTCCCTACATCAGGTGGATATCAGCCCCCCAAATAACGGATATCCCCCCAATCAAAAAACCTTGACCCCGGTCAAGGGCAACCCACCCCATCCTCCGTAGCATCACTGCATGTTGTGTTTAATCACTAAAAAATATCTATATGTAGTGCTTGGAGCCAAAAATGCAAACCACGCTCACCCCACTAACCAGCACCCGCCTACACAAACGCGACGGCAGCCTAGTCCCCTTTAACGCCGAAAAAATCCGCCAGGCCCTGATCGCCGCCGGCACCGCCACCGGCGAATACCAAGCCACCGAAGCCGACCTGCTACTGGGCGCCGTCCTCGCCCGTCTCAGAGGCATCGACCACCTGGACGTCGAACAAATCCAGGACAGCGTCGAGCGCGTATTAATGGACGCCGGCTATTTCCTGTCGATGCGCGCCTACATCGTCTACCGCGAACAACACGGCCGCCTGCGCCGCGATCGCAAGACCCTGGTGGAAGTCGCCACCTCGATGAACGAATACCTCGACCGCGAAGACTGGCGCGTGCAGGCCAACGCCAACCAGGGCTATTCCCTCGGCGGCCTGGTGCTGAACGTGTCGGGCAAGGTCACCGCCAATTACTGGCTGGACGAGGTCTACAGCCAGCAGATCGGCCGTGCACACCGCGAGGCGGACTTGCATATCCATGACCTGGACATGCTCGCCGGCTACTGTGCCGGCTGGTCGCTGCGCTCACTGCTGCACGAAGGCCTCAACGGCGTACCGGGGCGTGTCGAGGCCGGGCCGCCCAAGCACTTGAGCAGTGCGTTGGGGCAGATGGTCAACTTCCTCGGCACCCTGCAAAACGAATGGGCCGGTGCCCAGGCGTTCAGCTCCTTCGACACTTACCTGGCGCCCTATGTGCGCAAAGACCAACTGAGTTACCCCGAAGTGCGCCAGGCGGTGCAGGAGTTCATCTACAACCTCAACGTGCCGTCGCGCTGGGGCACCCAGACGCCCTTTACCAACCTGACCTTCGACTGGGTATGCCCCGAAGACTTGCGCGAGCAGGTGCCGGTGATCGGCGGCGAAGAAATGCCGTTTGCTTATGGCGACCTGCAAGCCGAAATGGAGTTGATCAACCGCGCCTACATCGAAGTCATGCAGGCCGGGGATGCCAAGGGCCGGGTGTTCACCTTTCCGATTCCTACCTACAACATCACCCATGATTTCCCCTGGGACAGCGACAACGCCGACCGCCTGTTCGAGATGACCGCGCGCTACGGTCTGCCGTATTTCCAGAACTTCCTCAATTCCGATATGCAGCCCAACCAGGTGCGCTCCATGTGCTGCCGCCTGCAGTTGGACGTGCGCGAATTGCTCAAGCGCGGCGGTGGCCTGTTCGGCTCGGCCGAGCAAACCGGCTCCCTGGGTGTGGTGACGATCAACTGCGCGCGCCTGGGCTACCTGTTCAAGGGCGACACCTCGGGCTTGCTGCAACGCTTGGACAGCCTGATGGAAATGGCCATGGAAAGCCTGGAGGTCAAGCGCAAGGTGATCCAGCACCACATGGACGCCGGCCTCTACCCCTACACCAAGCGTTACCTGGGCACTTTGCGCAATCACTTCTCCACCATCGGCCTCAACGGCATGCACGAGATGCTGCGTAACTTCAGCGGCGACGAGCAGGGCATGCACACCGTCGAGGGCCGCGCATTCGCCCTCAAGTTGCTGGACCACGTGCGCGCCACGTTACTGCGCTTCCAGGAAGACACCGGCCACCTCTACAACCTTGAGGCGACGCCGGCCGAAGGCACCACTTACCGCTTTGCCAAGGAAGACCGCAAACGCTACCCGGACATCCTGCAGGCCGGCAGTGACGTCGCGCCGTACTACACCAACTCGTCGCAATTGCCGGTGGGGTTTACCGAAGACCCGTTCGAAGCCCTGGAGCTGCAAGACGAGCTGCAATGCAAATACACCGGCGGCACCGTGTTGCACCTGTACATGGCCGAGCAGATTTCCTCGGCCCAGGCCTGCAAGCAGTTGGTGCGCAAGGCGCTGGGGCGCTTCCGCCTGCCGTACCTGACGATTACGCCGACGTTTTCCATCTGCCCGGTGCACGGCTACCTCGCCGGCGAGCACGAGTTTTGCCCCAAGTGCGATGACGTGCTGGCACTGGCCGCTCAGTCCTGAACCGACTTTCCAACCCGTAAGGAGATTCACCATGCAAGCATCCCAGCCACAACGTCAGCGCTGCGAAGTCTGGACCCGGGTGATGGGTTACCACCGGCCGGTGTCCGCGTTCAACCCCGGCAAGCAGTCCGAGCACAAGGAGCGTGTGCACTTCACTGAAACGGCCGCCGTGGCCGGGCGCCAATGAGTCGAGCACTACGGGTCGGGGGACTGGTGCCCCTGACCACCCTCGACTACCCCGGCATGCTCGCCTGTGTGCTGTTCTGCCAGGGTTGTGCCTGGCGGTGTCGTTATTGCCACAACCCGGACCTGATCCCGCCGCGCGCCAGCACGGAGGTGGATTGGCGCCGGGTGTTGCTGTTTCTGCAACGGCGCCGCGATCTGCTCGACGCGGTGGTGTTCAGCGGTGGCGAGCCGACCTTGCAGGAAGGCTTGCCGGCGGCCATGGACGAAGTGCGGGCGATGGGTTTTCGCATCGGCCTGCACAGTGCCGGAATCAAGCCGGCGGGGTTTGCCAATGCCTTGCGCCACGCCGACTGGGTCGGCTTTGACGTGAAGGCCCTGGCCGAAGACTGCCAATCGATCACCCAGGTCAAGGGCAGTGGCGTGGCCAACTGGCGCAGCCTCGACACCTTATTGGCCAGCGGCGTGGAGTACGAATGCCGCACCACGGTGCATTGGCACCTGATCGACCCACCGCGCCTGCTGTTGCTGGCCCAACGTTTGCAGGCCATGGGTGTGCAGCGTTTCGCGGTGCAGATGGTACGCACGGCCAGCATGCTCGATACGCACTTGCCCAGTGCTCCGGCACAGGCTGCACTGCCGGAGTTATGGGGCCGATTGCGCGAGTTGTTTCCCGCGTTTGTATTGCGAGGGTGACCAGCGCCCTCCAGCGGATTTTTATAGATGCTGCCCATGGTGGGCAGGTTTTCATCAGGGAATATCAGAATGAAGCAATTAACCACGGCACAACGCATTGTCATCGGTTTCGCGATTGCGCCGTTGGCGCTGGTCGGCTTGGTGTTTTACGCCTTGCACGACCTGGCAACGCTTAAGCAGCAATCCGAGCAAATCGTGCAACAGGACTGGCCGAGAATTGCACCGATCATGGTGATCGCCACCGGTGTGCGGGATAACGGGCGCAACACCCGCGACTTGCTGATCGACCAGGACAACCAACAAGCCCAAGACGCCATCGGCACGACCCGGCAACGCATCACCCAGGCGTTCGCGACCCTTGAACCGCTGCTGGATACGGCCGAAGGCAAAGCGGCCTACGCCAACTTGAAGACCCATCGCGAAACCTATGTGGCCGCCTTTACCCAGGTGCAGGCGCTGATCAAACAGGGCGCGCGCGAGCAGGGCCTGGCCCAGCTCAAGCAACAGGTGATGCCCGCCGAACTTGAAGTGTTCAAGAGCCTGGACGCCCTGATGGCGATGCAAGGCCGTCTGTTTGCCGAGCGCGAACAGGCGGCGCAGGCGCTGTACGACGAGGCCCGGCGCAACATGATCGGGCTGTTCCTGTTGTGCCTGGTGCTGGTGGTGGCCGCTGCGGTGATCGTCACGCGTAGCGTGATCCGCCCCTTGGGCGGTGAGCCGGATGAAGCCGCGCGCGTCTTGAGCCATATCGCCCAGGGCGACTTGACCATTGTGGTGCCGGTCGGCAACAGCGCCGAAGGCAGCGTGATGCGCAACCTGCACCTGATGCAGCAGAGCCTCAACCAGATGGTGCGGCATATCGCGGCCTCGGTGGACGGCGTGGCCAGCTCCTCCGAGGAGTTGAGCGCGGTCAGCAGCCAGACCAGCAGTAGCATGCAGTCCCAGAGCCAAGAGATCGAACAGGCGGCCACGGCGGTCAACGAAATGACCGCCGCCGTGGATGAAGTGGCGCGTAATGCCGTGAGCACCAGCGAGGCGTCACGCCTGTCGGAACAGACCGCCCAGCGCGGCCGAGCCCAGGTGCAGGAAACCGTGGCATCGATCAACACCCTGGCCACCGGCGTGGTGGAAACCTCGGAGCGCATCCAGCAACTGGCTGGCCGCGTGCAAGACATCAGCGGTGTGCTGGAAGTGATCCGCAGCATTGCCGACCAGACTAACCTGTTGGCCCTCAACGCGGCCATCGAAGCGGCCCGTGCCGGGGATGCCGGGCGTGGTTTTGCGGTGGTCGCCGATGAGGTGCGCGCGCTGGCCCATCGTACCCAAGCGTCGACCCAGGAGATCGAGCAGATGATTGGGAATATCCGTCAGGACACTGAGCATGCGGTGGCGGCGATGCACAGCAGCAGCGAGCGGGTGCAGGCGACCCTCGGCGTGGCGCAGCGGTCGGGGGAGGCGTTGGATGAGATTACGCGGTCTATTTCGCAGATCAACGAGCGCAATATGATGATTGCCAGTGCCACGGAGGAACAGGCGCTGGTGGCGCGGGAGGTAGATCGCAACCTGGTGGGGATTCGTAACCTGTCGCAGCAGGTGTTGCAGGGGGCGTTGCATACGGAGACGGCGGGGCATGATTTGGCGGGGATGGCGGGGGCGCTGCATCAGACGGTGGGGCGGTTTAAGGTGTAGCGATTTGTATACATATCCGTTATTTAAGTAACAGCTAAGCCGGCGTCCTGCCGGGTTAGCCACGGATTCAAGCCTGCGTTCGGCCAGCTGTCGATCTCGGTTAACTGTGGGAGGGGGCTTGCTCCCGATAGCAGTGGGGCAGTTGCAGATGTATTCGCTGACACGCCGCCATCGGGGGCAAGCCCCCTCCCACAGTTTGATCTTCATGCATCAGGTGGATATCAGGCTGCTTTGATCTGGCTTTTGATCTTAGGCACCCCGTTCCAAAGTGACCCGCCGTNNNNCCCCCGCCGTTAGCCAAATAACGGAGATGTACTTGACCCCCGCCCAATCACCATCCCCAAAACTGCAACCACCATCCACCCCCCACCCACCCATTCCCCATCACCACCCACCCCCAAGCCCGCCATCGAGGCATGCCATCAAGCTGCCGCCACGCCAACCACACACTCCAACCGATGCAGGCGCCTAACAGCAACGCCCGACCCGGCTGCACCCAAGCCAACCCCAACCCTTCATAACGCAACAACTTCACCGTGGTCGCCGACAACCCCAAAAACAACCCCGCACCACCCAAGGGCGTCAACGTCAATGCCAGGGGCCGAAACAGTGCGCGATCCCCCGCACAATGCGCCGCCGCCCGTAACAGCAGCCAGCACCCGCCGCCAATCACCAGTGCGCTGCCCACCAGATACACCACAATGCACCCCCCATCCAGCCAACTGAAACTGTCATTGCGTTGGGGATAATGCGTGAGCAACCACCAAGGCGCGTTGTCTTGCAGCGCCCACAGCCAGCCGCGATCGACCAGCCACTCGGCCAGGTATTGCTTGAGGGCGATAAACCACGGGCTGACGGTCCATTGGAATGCGCCCATGGCCAAGCCGATCACCCCGAACAGCAGCAGGCGCACATCCCAGGCCGAGCCCGGTTGATGGCGCGCCTGGAGAATTTCCTGGTTGCACGAGCGGGCGATCAATTGCACCGCGCCGCGTTGCCCGCTGCAGCGGCCGCAGGCGTGGCACTCGCTTGCACCTTGCAGGCGGCGGATGTCCAGCAGCGGTGCGCAGTTGGGCAGGGGCAGGCGCGGCGCGGTGTTGGCTTTCCAGCGTTGCTCATCCACCGCGAAGTGCACCGGGGCCAGGCGAGCGAGCAAGGCGAAGACGCCGCTCACCGGGCACAGGTAGCGGCACCACACACGTTTACCGCGCATGAACAGCAGGCCCACGACGACGGCGGCCACGGTCGAGCCGCCGAGGATCAGCAGCGCGGCCTGGGCGTAGTCATACACGCTGATCAGTTGACCGTAGAGGGTGGTCAGGCAAAACCCCAGCGTGGGCCAGCCGCCCCAGCGCAGCCAGCGCGGGATGCCCAGGCCACGTCCGTGCTGGCTGGCCCATTCGCTCAATGCGCCTTCGGGGCACAGCACGCCGCACCACAAGCGCCCGAAAAACACCATGGACAGCAACACAAACGGCCACCAGATCCCCCAGAAGATGAACTGTGCGAGCAACGTCAGGTTGTTCACCATGCGCGCCTGGCCGTCCGGTAACGGCAGCAAGACCGGCAACACCAACAGCACGGCGTACACCAGCACCACCGCCCATTGCACGACATGGATCAATCGGGCATGGCGGCGCATGCCATCCCCCAGCTGCCGCAGCCAGCTCATGCCGCGTGCCGAGACCGGCGCAAGCCGTTGCCTACCAGCAGCCAGTAGCCGAGCAGCACCAGCAGGGTTATCAGGCTGGGGGCCGCGCGGTAGCCGGCAAAATCGGCGAGCAGGGCGCCCAGGCCGTGGCTGTCACTGAGCAGGGCGCTGCTGTCCCAAAGGCTGTCGCCGAAGGCCGAATACACCCATTCGGGCATGTCCATGGCGAGCAATTGCCCGCTGATGCGGTCCACGGCGGCTACCAGCAAGGCGCCGCCCAGCAGCAACAGCAGGGCTTCGCTGAGGGCGAAAAAATGCGCCCAAGACATCCAGCGACGCGTGCCGCGCAACAGCACCACCGTCAGCCCTGCCAACACCAGGCCCAGCACACCGCCGAGGGCGAACAGGCCCAGCGCCTCGCTGTGCAGGCGCGCGCCGGCGCCGTACAGGAACACTACGGTTTCACTGCCTTCGCGGCTCACCGCCAGCAGCGCCAGTAGCATCACCCCCCAGCCGCCGTGGTGGGCCAGACGCTGATCGGCTTCGCTGACCAGTCGGTGTTTGAGCGTGGGCCCATGGCGATGCATCCAGAACACCATCTGCACCATCAACCCGCTGGCGACCAGCGTGAGTGTCGCTTGCAGCCATTCCCCCTCGGGGCCGGTCATGGCTTCACCGGCCCATAACATCAACCCTGCCAACCCGGCGGAGCCCAGTAACCCCAACAGCACCCCGGCCCACAGGAAACGCGCCAGGCGTGAGTGGCCGCGCTGGCAACTGATCCAGGCTTGCAGAATCCCGATCACCAACAGCGCCTCAACGCTTTCGCGCCACACAATAAACATCGACGTGTTCATCAACGGCTCCTATTCGGCGAGGATGCTGCCTTCGGGCAACTGTGGGTTGAATTCGTCAAAGAACGGGTACACGCCCGGCTTGAGCGGGTGGATCACCACAAAGGTGGTGACGCCGGGCGACAAGACTTTCTCTACGCGCAGCGGTGTGCTTTCGAATTCGGCCGGACCTTGGCCGAGGTTTTTCAGTACGATCTTGAAGCGCTCACCGGCCTTGACCGCCAGTTGCGGCGGGCTGAAGTGACCGTCTTGCAGGGTCAGTTCATAGCTGGGCAACGGTGCCGCCAAGGCCACGCCGCTCAGCATCAGGCAGCCCGGCAACAGGTAGCCCGGCAACAGGGCGCGGCGCATCAATAACCGCCTTTCTTGCCGATACCGGCGTAGACGAATGCGTAGTGCACTTCGCAGCGTTCGAACCAGGGCGCGACCCCGGTTTCCTTGTCGGTGTGGCGGCCCAGTGAGTGGTGGCCGGCAGGTGGTAATACGCTGAAGGTGAGGGTGTATTGGCCGGGGCCTTGCAGTTTGACGTTATCGCCGTAGTGCGGGCCGTCGTTGGCGACCATGGCGTGGAAGTCGCCCTTGATGGGGGTGTCACTGCCTTGCTTTTTCAGCGAGAACGACAGGTTCAGGTAAGGCACGAAACTGCCTTCCTGAAAACCCTGGGCGTTGTCTGCCGTGGCACGCACATCGGCTTCCAGGTGCACATCGGAATCAGCGGTGGCGCGCATCATGCCGGTGGGCTCCATCTCGATCGGTTGCAGGTACACCGCGCCGATCTCCAACCCAGGGCAGTGTTGAGGCTCGCCGATCGGGTACTCCTTGGCGAGCGCCGCAGAGGTGCTCAACAACAAGACGATGGGCAGTAAAGAGAGGGTACGCATGGAGGCTTCCTGACGTGTGAAGGGAGAGAGCCCGAGTCTAGGAAGGTCTGCTGTGAATAATAATGATTCTTGTCAAGTTCAGGCGATATTTCATGCTTGCCGACCTTGATGTCGGTCAAGGTCGCGCAGGCTACGGGAGGGTAGGGTGTGATGACCGTTCGCCGCCAGGGAAGCTGTTCATGGCCAAGCCTTTTCCGCTGCACCCCAAGCACCCGGAGCGCATCTGCTGGGGCTGCGACCGCTACTGTGCCGCGACTGACCTGGCCTGCGGCAACGGCGCCGACCGCACCATGCATCCCGCGGAAATGCTCGGCGATGATTGGTACGAACACGGCGACTGGGGACTCGCGCCTGAGCCTGATGCCGTTCAGCCAGTAACCATCAAAAGCGCACAGTAACGCTAACGCTGTGGCGAGGGAGCTTGCTCCCGTTGGACTGCGTAGCCGTCCCGATCCTCTTTAAGCAAAGAACGGGGCCGCTGCGCGGCCCAGCGGGAGCAAGCTCCCTCGCCACGGGTGGGGGGTCTCCCTTTAAAGCATCAGCTGCCTGAACGGGGTTTTTCCTGGGGGGCTTTTTGGCGGTCGACAGGCTTAGCGGTTTTGGCCGGCTGCTTGTCGGGCGCTTTGGTTTTCTTGGCGCTGTCGGAGGGGCTGCTGGGGTAGGTCCCCGGCGGCAGGGCGGAACCGGCGGCGCTGTCACCGCTCAAGGCGTTGGCGGCAGGCTCGGGGTTATCGCCGAAGGCGGCGAGGGCAGGGCCGGTGAGCAAGGCTGACAGGCCGACGATAAGCAAAATCCTTTGGGACGATGTGGTCTTCATGACGCAATCCCTATCGTGATGGAGCAAAAGCCTGGAAAACCTCCAGGCTCTGGTCATGCCGCGATCAAGCCGCCATTGGCTTGGTCGACTGCGACTTTTTATGCGCTGCTTTCATGGCTTCCATCTCAGCGCCCAACTCTTCAAGCAACGCCTTGCCCAGCAGTTTTTTAGCCTGCGGGAACATGTCGGTTTCCTCTTCTTCAATATGGTGCTCAAGCAGCTCCTTGACCACTTTGACGCGGCCGGAAAACTCGGTTGTCGAGGGCTCGGTCTGTTTCAGGTCCGGCAGCACCAGGGCGTCGACGGTGCGGTGCTCTTCCTTGGCCTCGTGGTACATGATGTCTTGTTCCTTGCCGCCCGCCTTCCGGAAGGCCGGGTAGAGGATTTCTTCTTCCAGCTTAGTGTGCAGGCTGATTTCCGCTTCGAGCTTGGCCAGCAGCTCAGTGCGCTTTTTAACCCCGCGCTCGGTGGACTCACTCAGTTGAGTCAACAGGGCCTTCACGCGTTCGTGGTCGGCTTTGAGCAGGTCAATGGCATTCATGGGTGACACCTCACGGGAAAACTCAGGGCGCGTCGACATGCACGCCTCGTCCAGTGGAGTAGTGCATCAGTTGTACCAACTTGAGCTTTTTGAAATCGTTTTGTAATTCAATGGGCTACCGATGATGAGCAACAGTGCCTGTCGTGCAGGTTGCATGGTGGGCCCCAAGACGCGTTGCATTCCACCACGTCGGAAAATTTTAATGAACCCTCGGCGCCGATGCTTGACCTAACGCATACGACCTAGGAGGTGAAGCATGGAAATTCAATATATCTGGATCGGCTTGGCGGTGATTCTGCTGCTATTGGAATTGTGGGCAATCAATGTCGTCCTGCGCAGCACCGGGGGCTGGGAGACTAAGGGGCTGTGGCTGGTGATTCTGATCTTTGTGCCGCTGCTTGGCCTGATCGCCTGGGCGATGTTCGGGCCTAAACGCGAGATGCCGGAGCAGCGTAAGAGTTAATCCATAAGTGAAAAAAAAACAGGCGCCATCGAGGCTAATACCAGTCAGTTAAGGGCAAACACTGTACCTGTGGCGAGGGAGCAAGCTCCCTCGCCACAGGTTATTTTTTACCCTTTCTACGTTTTAACGGACTGGCATTACGCGATCGAGGCGCCTGTTTTCGTTCAGCGGCATTATCAACCGGCGATGGCCTTGGCAATCGCCTGGTTGAATGCCGGCAGGTCATCCGGCGTGCGCGACGTAATCAACGTCCAACCGTTGGCCTGGCATTCCTTGACTTCGGCATCGACCCACCCGGCCGCGCCGGCGTTTTCCAGGTCAATGCGCACGCTTTTGTAGGAGGTGAGGGTTTTGCCCTTGATCACGCCGGCGTTAATCAGCGCCCACGGGCCGTGACAGATCGCGGCCACGGTTTTACCCGCTTTGACGAACTCATTGATCAGCTTCAACGCGGTCGTATCTTGACGCAGAGTGTCGGCGTTGACGGTGCCGCCGGGGATCACCAACGCATCGAAATCCGCACCCGAGAGCTCGGACAGTTTGGCGTCGGACTCTACGGTCTGATCCTTCTCGGTGTCGCCGACGAAGGTTTGGGTGGTGCCGCCATCGCTGGAGCCGTGTGTCACCGTCGCGCCATAGCCACGCAATGCTTCCAACGGTTTGAGCAGTTCGTCGCGCTCGATGCCGGTGTTGGACGTGATGACCAGAATCTTTTTGCCGTTGAGGTGTGAACTCATGATCGAGTGTCTCCTGATGGGTGAAGGAAAGAGGGGATATGGGAGAGTTGATTGGGCTCAGGAGGCAAAGGTTTAAATTAATTTGCGCTTATTTCTTGGACGATTGGCGCGCGCAATTTCCTTGAACTATCCAAATTCACTGAGTTCTGCTGAACACCTGCCCGCGTTTTTTTCGTGGGCCTTCAATGACTTGGAGATAGACCATGACCACCGACAAAACCCCTGCGCCGATCAGCTCTGAAGAGGCTCAGAACGGCACGGAAAAACCCGCCAAGGGCCAGACCCTGGAACGCCCGAACCCGAAGACCGAAACCGTCGATAAAGTCCTCACGCCCACCTCGATCAAAGACATTGAACGCCAGACGGATGCGATCAACGAACAGGCCGCCAAGGCCGAGCGCAAGCTGGGCCATTGAGCATGGCCCGTGCTATTAGCGCCTCGGAGTTGGGCATTGAACTCAAGCCTGACGATGACGCCAGCCTGTTCAAGTGGTTTGTGGCCAGTTTCCTGATGGGCAAGCGCATCCAGGCACCGATTGCGGCGCAGGCGTACAAGGTGATCGTCGAGGAGGAGGGGCGCGACACTGCGCGCAAGTTGCAGCATTGCACCTCGCGGGAATTGGTCACGATGCTGGGACGTGCCCATTACGTGCGCTATGACGAAACCACCGCGCAGCGCCTGTTGGATCTGAGTGCCAAATTGAACGCTGAGTACGCCGGTCGGATCACGCGGATGCGCAGTGCCAGCGAAGACCGTGAAGCCTTTGAAAAACGCCTGGGCGAATTCGAAGGCGTGGGGCCTAAAACCATCGAGATTTTCATGCGCGATGCGGCCAAGGTGTTGCGCTGGTGAGTGCGCGGTCAGTCAAGGGCGAACACGCTACTGTTTTGCTCACTCAACCTCTACCCGCAGCACCTCCAACCCTAATTGCTCATACGCCTCCACACTCGGCACGTGCCACTCGGTAATCAATGTGTGAATGCGGCTGCACGGCGCCACCACAAAGGGCTCCACCGCGCCGAGTTTGTCGGCCATGGTCACCGCCACCACGTGGGAGGCGCTGTCGAGCAGGGCTTGCTTGACCGCCACTTCATCAAAATGCAGCGAGCTGATGCCCACTTGCGGGTGCAGCGCGCAGACACCGGTAAACAGCAGGTCGGCCTTGATGCTCTGGATCATGCGCACGGTCTCGTGGCCGCTGGTGGACAGGGTCGCCGGGTTGAGTTGGCCACCCGTCAGTATCACCTTCACATCAGGATGGTCGGCCAAGGCGATCGCGATCATGGGCGACGGTGTGACCACGGTCAGGCGCATTGAACGGGGCAATGACTGGGCGATCTGCAACGTGGTGGAGCCGGAATCGAACAGCACGATCTGGCCCTCTTCCACGCGTTCAGCGGCCAGTCGTGCGAGGCGGCGCTTGGCCTCGTTGGTCTCGCCGACACGGGTGAAGAAGTCTTTGCCGGTGTCCTTCGGCCGGGGCAGGGCGCCGCCGTGCACACGTTGCAACAGGCCGGCGGCAGCGAGCTCGCCGAGGTCACGGCGAATGGTGTCCTGGGAAACGGCGAAGTGTTCGACCAATTCCGACGCGGTAACTTTGCCGTCGCGTTCCAGCAGCAACAGGATCTTTTGTTTGCGCAAAGAAGGCAGGTCGATGGCGTGATGAGTGTTATGCATGGTTTTGCGTCTTTATGCGGGTTTGTGCGAGATTAGACGCGCACTGATATAAACGCAATGGCTGGTTGCGCGGCCGATGGGCGGTTACTCTCAGCATTCAGTTCAGGGAGAGGTGACCTAGATGTCGTTGATTACCACCATCGAAGACTTACGCAAGCTGGCGCAAAAACGTGTCCCACGCATGTTCTACGACTACGCCGATTCCGGCTCCTGGACTGAGAGCACCTACCGCGCCAACGAAAGCGATTTTGCCCGCATAAAATTCCGCCAGCGCGTGGCGCGCAATATCGATGAGCGCTCAATCCGCACCACTATGATCGGCCAGGACGTGGCCATGCCGGTGGCGTTGGCACCGACCGGATTGGCCGGTATGCAGCATGCCGATGGCGAGATCCTGACTGCCCGTGCCGCCGCCGCGTTCGGCCTGCGCTACACCTTGTCGACCATGAGCATCTGCTCTTTGGAAGACATCGCCGAACAGGTTGGCCAGCCGTTCTGGTTCCAACTGTATGTGATGCGCGACCGCGCCTTTGTCGAACAATTGATCGAACGTGCCAAAGCTGCCGGTGTGGACGCATTGGTGCTGACCCTCGACCTGCAGATCCTCGGGCAACGCCACAAAGACCTGATCAACGGCCTGTCGGCGCCGCCCAAACTGACCCTGCCGAATATCCTCAACATGGCCACCAAGCCGCGTTGGGTGATGGGCATGCTCGGCACCCAGCGGCGTGGCTTTGGCAACATTGTCGGGCATGTCAAAGGTGTGGCCGATATGAGTTCGCTCTCTTCCTGGACGGCCCAGCAATTCGACCCCCGCCTGAGCTGGGACGACGTGGCGTGGATCAAGCAATGCTGGGGCGGCAAGTTGATCACCAAGGGCATCCTCGATGTGGAAGACGCGCGCCTTGCGGCGAACTCCGGCGCCGATGCACTGGTGGTGAGCAACCACGGCGGCCGTCAGCTGGATGGAGCACCGTCGAGCATCAGCCAGTTGCCGGCGATTGTGGAGGCGGTGGGTGAGCGCATTGAAGTGTGGCTCGATGGTGGCATTCGTTCCGGTCAGGATGTGCTCAAGGCGATGGCGTTGGGCGCCAAAGGCACCATGATCGGTCGAGCGCATTTGTATGGCTTGGGTGCGATGGGCGAAGCGGGTGTGACCAAGGCGCTTCAGATCATCGCCCGTGAGTTGGACGTGTCGATGGCGTTATGTGGGTATAACGATATACGCGATGTGAATCGCGAGATTTTGTTGCCGGGTACATTTCCTGAAAGCGTTTATTGAGCAGAAAAAACGTAAAAATATAAAAAGAGTTGTCCACGAAAACCGTGGGTATCTCTGTGGATAACTTTGCGAAGCCCCGGCAGGGTTGGCGATTTAAGCCGAGATCAATATTTGATCAACTTCTGATTTGGCCCAGCATGGGCTGGGTTTGCGCTTGACAGGCAAGCGCGAACCCAGTGCCGAAAAGCGTTTTTATGAGTCGCCGCTGCGACCTGTGGAGTGCGTGACCACCTGGGCCGGCATCTTCGCTTGCATCAGTTTCTCCAATGCCTGGCCATAGCTGCGACCGGCGAGGCTCATGCTGTTGTTATGGCTGGCGCCGGGCACCAGTAACAGCCGTTTGGGTTCCCGGGCGGCTTCAAATAACTGTTGGCTGAAGCGCGGCGGTACGTAGCGGTCGTCGAGGCCATGCACCACCAGCAGTGGCATATGGATGTCGGCAATCTTGTCAATGGAATCGAATTTCTGCGACAGCAGCCAGCGCACCGGTAGAGAGGTGTTCGCTACGGCGGTGGCCACATCCGCCAGCGAGGTAAAGGTGGATTCGATCACCAGCCCGCGTACGGGCAACGGCATCTGTTTACCCAGTTCTGCAGCCAGGTCGATGGCCACCGCGCCACCGAGCGAGTGCCCGTAGATCAGGCGTTTTTGCGGATCGGGTTGCAGCACCTGGAAACGCTCCCAGGCGATACGCGCGTCTTCGTACACCGTGGTTTCCGACGGCAGCTCGCCGCGGCTTTGGCCGAAACCACGATAGTCGATGGCCAGCACTGAGTAGCCCAGTGCATGCAATTGCTCGATGCGAAACAGCTGCCCTGTGAGGTTCCAGCGTACGCCGTGCAGGTAGAGAATCGCAGGTGCGTCCTTGTTGTCCGCCGGGTACCACCAGCCATGAATGTTCTGCCCCGATTTGAGACTGGCGGGCTTGAGTTCGAATTCCTGCACCGCCTTGGGCAAGCCGCTGTACCAACTGGCGGTGCCCGGTTCGATGCGAAATACCAGCTCGCGCTCCTTGTGTTGCAGCATCGCGCAACCCACCGGCAGGCCGACGATCAACAGTGCCATGCACAGCAGGGGAAACCAGCGCAGGCTCAGGCGCGACAGAAAACGTGAAGACATGAAGGTTCCTGGAAAAAGGTGAAGCAGGGGTTTTACCAGATGGCTTGCAGAGGCAGGAATTAATTCGACAGCCGTCCACCGGGATTGCTTGCAAAGTGTTACAGCATTGAACAAACGGTGCACGGGTTGTTAGGGTGGGCAGCCGAACAGGAGAGCAAGCACATGGATTTCACAGGCAAAACCGCTATCGTCACCGGCGGTGCACGCGGGCTGGGACTCAGCTATGCACGGGCACTGGCCCTGGGCGGTGCGCGCGTGGTGATCAGTGATATCGGCGCCGACACTGCCGGTGCAGGCAGCGATGCGTCGGTGGTTCTGGCAGCGGCCGAGGCCTTGCAGGCCGAAGGGCTGACGGTGATCGGCCACGGGGGTGACCTGTCCACGAACGAGGGCTGCGAGCAACTGATTGCGTATACCCTCGAGGCATTCGGCCAACTCGATATCCTGATCCACAACGCCGGCTGGGTGGGTTACCAGAACATCGCAGACCTCGACGCCGCGTTCCTTGAGCGTGCCATGGCGATCAACCTCTACGCGCCGCTGTGGCTGTGCAAGCACGCCTGGCCGCACCTGCTGCACTCATCGGCGCCGCGCATCATCCTCACCACCTCCGACCGCGCCATGTACGCGCAGTACGAGCAAACCGGCCTGGTGGCCTACAGCGCCGGCAAGATGGCGCAATTAGGGATCATGAACGCGTTGAGTCATGAAGGCTTGGATGCGGGGATCAAAGTCAATGCGATCTCGCCGGTGGCCAAGACCCGCATGTGGGGTGTGACTGACGAGCCGGATGAACTCAAGCCGGAGTGGGTGACGCCGGGTGTGCTGTTTCTCGCCTCGACGCAGTGCGAGGACACGGGTTACATCGTGCGGGCCAGCAATGGGCAATTCACGGCCACGCGGTTTACGGAAAATCCTGGTGTGGAATACCCGCGCAACCTGGCCCGTATCAAAGCGGACAGTGCTGAAGCCGTCGCCGCCGCCTGGCCGCGTATCAAACAAGCGTGAAAACGATCCCTCCATTGAGTAAAGATCCCACCATGGACAACAGCCCCGTTCGCATCACCGCCGAAGAGACGCTTTCGGAAAACTGGTACCTGCTGAAAAAGTACAGCTTCGACCTGCGCCGCCGCGACGGCAGTTGGCAAGCCCAAACCCGCGAGGTGTACGACCGCGGCAACGGCGCGACCATCCTGCTGTACAACCGTGAGCAGCGCACGGTGCTGCTGATTCGCCAGTTTCGCATGCCCACGTTCGTCAACGATTACCACGGCTACCTGATCGAAGCGGCGGCCGGCTTGCTCGACAATGCCAGCCCCGAAGAGCGGATCCGCCTGGAAGCGGAAGAAGAAACCGGCTACCGCGTGGGGCACGTGGAAAAGATCTATGCGGCCTTCATGAGCCCCGGGTCGGTGACGGAGCGGATTCACTTTTTCATGGGTGAATACCAGCCGGGTGACCGGGTTGGGACTGGCGGTGGCTTGGAAGAAGAGGGCGAAGATATCGAAGTGCTGGAGCTGGGCTTTGAAGAGGCTTTGGCATGGGTGCAAAACGGCGAGATTGCCGATGGCAAGACCATCATGCTGTTGCAGCATCTGGAATTGCGGATGCTTAAAGAAGGCTGGTAACCCCCGCTTATTAGTGGGCACGATCATTGTAGTGAGCAGGCTTGCCCTGCGCTGGGCTGCGAAGCAGCCCTAAAACAGACGATGCCCATTTACCTGAAAAAATGCTTTGTCTGGATTGGGGCTGCTTCGCAGCCCAGCGCGAGCAAGCTCGCTCGCCACAGGGTTAGGGCTGAATACATATTCATTCCTGCACCGACTCAGCCCAGCGCAGACAGAAGTCATGTTGCTCCTGTATGTCGTTGGTGAGATCGCATTCTTCGTAGGCAAAAATATGTACAAGTTCACCCTCCGGTTTTCCTATTGTCAGTTCGTAAGCGACAAGTCCATTTGACATGTGGGAGGACATTCCAGAGGTATGGACATTGATTTTGGCCCCCTTGCATAAAAACTGTATGTCTTTCAAATCGGCTCTCAACAGACCGAAGCTGTCGTACAGATCCAGTGCTGTATAGCTTTTTCGCACCCCGTTGCTTAGCAGTAGATTAAGGGTTGGCTTGCCCCCCTCGTATTCAATCACTGCGTTTTCACGCGTACCGTTTTTGAGGATGACGATTTCTCGTGATTTCATGGGTGTTCCCTATTCGGGTTCAATATGGTGTATCCCTTGAAAGTGCCATCTTCATTGACTGGTGAGGCACCCAGTATGTCTTTAGAGTCTATACGTCGGGGAATTGCTATTTCTGCTTCATTTTTGTGTTTGGAGCGTGTTCCCAGTTCCTTGTTTACGTCTCTTCCTGGGATTTTTTTAAGTGTGTAGAGAAACCCTTCTTCAAATCCATAGTTTGAGGCGAATACCAATGCCTGCTTCCTTGAGGTTGAAGTAGGGACATAGTTACTGGGAGGGCTGGCGTTGTTTAAAGCGTGCAGGTACAGATCTGTACTCGTCCCTCTGCTTTCGAATCCTTTTTCAAATATTTCATCTGGCTCTCTTAAATCTCCGCGATATAGATAGCTCCGCTTTCGCAGTGATGCTGGCGGTGACGGCGCCTGTTCATCAACCCTCACATGTTCGGTTTGGCTTCCTGCCGTTAACTGCGGTTTGCATCCGTCTCCGCCTGGGCATGTATTCAGCCCCAACGGATCTATCCACCCCGTAGGATTGGGCACGTACAGGTACGCGTTGATCCCCCCCGCCAGCTTCACCGGGTCCGGCGTCAGGTACCGACCAATATCCGGATGGTAGTAGCGATGGCGGTTGTAGTGCAGCCCGCTTTCTTGATCGAAGTATTGGCCCTGGAAGCGCAGCGGGTTGTCGATTTTTCCTATGTCGAGCCGGGTGATTTCGCCGTACGCGCGGTAGTGCGCGGACCAGACGATTTCGCCGTCTTGAGCAGTGAGTTCCTGTGGAGTACCGAGGTGGTCGAGTTGGTAATGGTAGGCTTTGGTTTCCTTTGGGCCGAAGCCTTCCAGTAGGACGAGCGGGCGGAAGGTTTCGGGTTCGTAGACATAGCTGCGGTGACGGTCCTCGTGGTGCTCGGTGATGAGGGTGTCGCCTTGCCAGAAAAACTCGGTCGTAAGGCCATCAACGGTTTTGCTGATACGCCGCCCAAACGGGTCGTAGCGGTAGCTGGCAGTTTGGCCGTTAGGTTGGGTAATGCCGATCAGCCGATGCTGGCAGTCGTAGCGGTATTCAGTGACGAGTTGATGACCTTTGCCGCGGCGTTCGCGGATGAGGTTGCCGAAGGCGTCGTAGTCGTAGTGGTGGTCGCCTTGGATCATCAGGCGATTGCCCTCCACGATGTCGGGGCCGGGGCGGTCTTGCATGAGCAGGTTGCTGGCGGGGTCGTGGCCGAAGCGTTCTGGCTCGCCTTGGGAGTGGTTGGCGTGGGTGAGGCGGCTTAGTGGGTCATAGTGGTAGTGCTGTTCACCTTTGCGGGTGTCGAGCAGGCGGGTGAGGTTGCCGGATTTGTCGTAGTCGTAATGGCGGCGGTACACCGGGCCGTCGGCATCGCCGATGCTTTGGTTGAACAGGCGGCCTTGGTGGTCGTGTTGGTAAGTGCTGAGCAGTTTGCCTTGGGTACGTTGTTGTTCGCGGCCAGCGTTGAATTGGTGTGAGGTCAGTACTGCGCCATTCAGTTCAACCGTGGAAAGGTGGCCGCCTTTGTCGTGGTTGAAGGTGAGGCGGTTGTTGTCGGGCAGGCGAAGGTTTGTTAGTTGGCCGCAAGCGTCGTAGCCATAGCGCAAGGTGCCCCAGCCTTGGTGTTCGGCGGTGAGGCGGTTTTGTTTGTCGTATTCGTAGGCCAGGGCCCAGTGGCCGTCTTCGACGCTGAGGAGGTTGCCCTGACGGTCGTAGGCATAGTCGACGGCACCACCATCAGGCAGGGTTTTTCTTACGAGTCGACCGGCGTGGTCT
>NZ_LKEG01000048.1:0-50772 GCF_001645105.1 Pseudomonas marginalis | reverse complement strand
TAGGTCTCGCCAACCTCGTTTTCGATTTCGGTCAGCAACAAACGCACGTTGTCGTAGCGGTAGTTGACCTGGCTGCCATCGGCGTTGAGGCGACGGCTGATCAGGTGCAGGCCATCGGCGTATTCGTAGCGGGTGACGTTCCCCAGTTCATCGCGTTCGGAAGTGATTTTTCCGTAAGGGTTGTAGCTGTATTCCCTGAGCGCACCGCCCGGTAGCACAACGCCAATTAACCGCCCAACACTGTCCCATTGATACTGGGTCAGCGCCCCATGTTCATCCTCACGCGCCACCTGCCGCCCAAGGNCACCATTCGGCAACTGCTCTTCAAGCAACTGCCCACGCTCATTCCAAACCAACTTCTGACAGCTGTGATCCGGATACCAAACCCCAACCAACTGCCCATATTTGTTGTAGCTGTAGTCAGTAGCGTTGCCGTCAGGATCGGTCCTGCGAATGACATCGCCCTGATCATTGCGCTCATACTTCCAAACCGCTTCACCACGCCGCACAACCCGTACGAACCCATTGTCATACTCGTAGGTNTCTCCCGGAAACAACGCCACCAAGCGTCCGGCTTCGTCGTACTGATACGCCGTCACCGCTCCCAGCGGGTCCTGCTCAACCGTCAGCCGGCCTTTTTCATCGTAGGACTTGAAGTGCTCGGCACCGTCCGGATCGACCCGCTGCACCAGCCGCGCCCGCTGATCATGGACATAGACTTCCTGGCTGCCGTCGGCGTTAAACACCGTGACCTGCCCGTTGTCATCCCAGGCATATCGCGTGTCCATCTGCGAAAAGCTGGCCCAATGCCGGACACATCTCGCCGCCTTGCCTNTTCCCACTCCCAGTAGAAACTCGCCCCACCGGCCAAACCACGCTCAAGAATGACGTGCTGTTCGTCGTACCGATAAACCTCGCTTTCGCCGACAGCGTTAGTCGCCGAAATCAGTCGCCCAGCGCCGTCATACGCGTAGGAAACAACGGTCTGCTCCGTCACCCAAACATACGGACCCTCATCGACGATGCGTTGAATTTGGTAGTCCACCGCCACGATCCGACCCGATGCATAGCGCAAAAACAGCGAGCGCCCGACACCGTTATCCAGCCGCTCAATCTGCCCCAGATAATTGCGGGAAATGCGCAACCGGTTGTCATACGCATCGCTGATCGCCGTCAGCACACCGTCGCGAAAGTGGTAGAAACGTGACGCCTGCGCCAGCACCAACTCATCGGGGACAGCACCCAGATAAATCGCCGCTTCAGCCAAACTATTGGTAATCGCAGGCCGAGAAACCGTAGGCAAGGGCAGGGTAGTCGACCGATTTTCATGATCTGTCCACACCACCGAATCACCGGAAACACTCAGCCGATGCGCCAGCGAGTGACTCCAACCAAACCCCAACCCACAATCCACTTCCACCGCACTGTTGCGGTACAACCGCGTCCACTCAAACGGCAACACCCCGTCCAATGCCCCATCGGTCAGCGTCAGCAGTTCTTCGCCGGTGACCATCGACACCGGGCAACCGTTAGTGGCGGTCTTGTCCGAAGGCGCGGCCGCCTCTCCAGCCGGGTTCTTAGCAACAGCAGGAGCGTCATCCACAGGCTCCTGCCGCACCAACACCGTCCGCTGCTTGGGCTTGTCCCGAACCACCGGCACCGGGTTGGCAACCACTTGATCCCCAGCCTTCAACGGCACATCCGGAATCGTCTTGATCGTCGTTGCCTGGCTACTGAGCAATATCGGCTTAGCCACCTGCGTGTGATCATCCGCACGAAACTTCCCGAACTGCCCAGCCATGTGCTCCAACCATCTGCGCGCATGCTGAGACTTGATGCTGCCCAGCACCTTCGTACCGATGCGCACCGCCACCCCCATCCCGGCGGTAGCGAGACACAGCACCACATTGATCAATACTTCGGCGCTGATTTCCCCCAGCAACTCGTTCATGTAGGGCGGCGGCAACATCCGCATCCAACTGACCATTGCCGACAGATAGACGAACAACAGCGGCTCATCGCTCAGCACCATCAAGCCCTTTGCAAGGCTTTCGGTACCGAGCTTCAACAGCTTTTCAAATTCATCCTGGGACAGGTAATGCAGCAGTTTTTCGGCATGCCCCAATGGGTCCAAAAACCACTGCAGCATCTGCTGAATGTTGTCCCAGAGTGAGTACAGCGCCTTACCAAACCCGCGTGCGTAGCCTTGATGCAGTGAGAGGTAGCGCTTGAGAACGTTGGCCTCGGAATAGCCCTTCCACAACGGTTCGAAGGTGGTGCCCCATTCACTGCGCAGCCAGCCTTCCAGCGATTCGATAACCGACTGGTAAGAGGCGTACAACGCCTTGAAATGCGCTGTGGACACGTTGGGGTAGAAACTGACTCGGTACTGCTCGTTGCGATCACATTCCGTGATTTCGAGAATGCCGCTGGGGCCGATGGTCTTATGGAGGGGGTCGCCCAGCGGGCCACCCTTGGGGTCGATGCGTTGCAGCATCACTGGCGTATTGCCAATGGGCACGAATCGAGCGCTCTGGAACATATGCACCAGGGTCAACGTGCCGTTGGCCTGGCAGGTTGCGGTGGTGGTGCTGGGAAACAGGGAGTGGTTGATCGGCGCGACCAGCGCCACGTCATGTCCAACCTTGAAGACTTGCTCGATATCCAGCGCCGAAAAGCTGAAAAAGCTCTCCGCCCAGGCGTCGTAGTGATTGAGGCAGCGCTTGAAGTCGCTGATCACGGAGTCGACGTCTCGCGTCTTTGAATCCAGGGCGGCCAGTACCAAAAAACCAATGGTTTGGCTGGTCAATTCGATCATGAGGCCGCCCCATCAACCGGGGCCCAAACCAATAACGCCATCTGCAATCCCTCGCACTGTGTAGTCAGGCGAGGGACTTTGCGGACCTTTTCAGGGGAGGGGAGTAGAGCTTATCCGGCGGTTATGTGGGACGTTTCGATAACGCTCGTCGGCTCCCAAGCGACTGGTGGCTATTGTCAGAAATTTCCTACAGGAGTACAAATGTACTCCATGACGACTCTGACCCCCCGCCGTACCGCCATCCTGACCTTTATCCGCGACCGCATCGCGCAGCAAGGCCAGCCCCCCAGCCTCGCCGAGATCGCCGAGGCGTTCGGCTTTGCCTCGCGCAGCGTGGCGCGCAAGCATGTGCTGGCGCTGACCGAAGCCGGTTTTATCGAGGTCAACCCCAACCAGGCCCGAGGCATTCGGCTGCTCAACCAACCGGCACGCCCGGAATGGCTGGATGTGCCGGTGCTCGGTCGAGTGGCCGCAGGCTTGCCCATCGGCGCCGATGCTGAAGTGCACAGCCGCCTGCAACTGGACCCGTCTACCTTTGCGAAAACCCCGGATTACCTGCTGCGGGTACAAGGTGACTCGATGATCGAAGACGGCATTCTTGACGGCGACCTGGTGGGCGTACGCCGCAGTGCCGAGGCCTTGAATGGGCAGATTGTGGTGGCGCGCCTGGACGGCGAAGTGACCATCAAGCGTTTCGAACGCAGCGGCGACAGCGTGCGCCTGCTGCCGCGCAACCCCGCGTATCAACCCATCGTGGTGGGGCCCGATCAGGACCTGGCCATCGAAGGCGTGTTTTGCGGTTTGGTGAGGCAAGGTTGATGGGCGCCGTCGTTGCACTGGACACGCTGTTCAATGGCGGTCGCGTGTGGAAAGGCCGGCCCGCCGCGCCCCCGGCCAGTGTCTATCCCACTGGGCTGGCGGCGCTGGACGCGGTGCTGCCCTCGGGCGGCTGGCCGGAAGCGGCGTTGAGTGAAATCCTCATGGCAAAGGACGGCGTGGGTGAGTTGCAGTTGGTGCTGCCGACCCTGGCGCGCTTATCAAAGGCAGGCGAGCGCATTGTGCTGGTAGCGCCGCCGTACACGCCGTACCCCCACGCCTGGCAGAACGCCGGGGTGGATTTGCGCCTGCTCTCAGTGATCCAGGCCGAGGAGCGCGATGCCTTGTGGGCCGTCGAGCAGTGCCTGCGCTCCGGCAGTTGCGGCGCGGTGTTGTGCTGGCCGCGCAAGGCCGATGACCGGGCGCTGCGGCGCCTGCAAGTTGCGGCGGAAACCGGGCAGACCCTGGCGTTTGCCTGGCGCGCCTTGAGTGAGGCGATCAATGCATCGCCCGCCGCCTTGCGCCTGGCCGTCGAGGCGAAACCCGCGCAAGTGCGGGTGCTCAAGTGCCGGGGCGGGCTGGCCCATCCGGCGCCGATTGCGCTGGCGGGGCACTGAGGTTGCCATGCGCTGGGTGTGTATTGTCTTCCCGCAATTGGCGCTGGACGGGGTGCAGCGTGTGCACCCCGAGCCGGACCAACCCCTGGTCCTGCTGGCCGGCACGCCACAGCGCCGCGTCCTGCAAACCGTCAATGACGCTGCCCGCGCCTTGGGCTTGCGTCCCGGTCAATCCCTGACGGCGGCGCAGGCCCTGACCAAGACCTTTGCCAGCGCCGAATATGACCCCGCCGAGATCGAACGCCACCAACAATTCCTCGCCGCCTGGGCCTACCAGTTCAGCTCCCAGGTCAGCCTGTATTATCCACGGGCCTTGTTGTTCGAAATCGAGTCGAGCCTGGGTCTGTTCGGGCCGTGGCCGCAGTTCGAAGCGCGTTTGCGCAAGGAGCTGGCTGAACTGGGCTTTCGTCACCGCATCGTCGCTGCGCCCAACCCCGCCGCCGCGCGGGCGCTGGCGAATATCGAGGATGGCCTGGCGGTGCAGGATGACGGCTTGATGCAGGCCCTGGGGCCGCTGCCCATTGACCGCGCCGGTCTTGACCCGCAGGCCGCCACGGCCTTGTCGCGCATGGGGCTGCGCACCCTGGCCCAGGTGCAGGCGCTGCCCCGGCACACCTTGGCACGCCGCTTTGATGCCAGCCTGCTCAAGCACCTGGATGCATTGAGCGGGCAGCGCCCATTGGCCTTGGCGTTTTACCAGCCGCCCGACCGGTTCGATGTGCGCATCGAGCTGAATTTCGATGTGCAATCCCACCAGGCGCTGCTGTTTCCGCTAAGACGTCTGACTGGCGATCTGTCCGCCTTCCTGTGTGGCCGTGACAGTGGCGTGCAACGCTTCGACCTGCACTTGGAACACGCCCAGGCAACCGACACGGTGATCAAGGTCGGCCTGCTCAGCGCCGAGCGCGAACCGGCGATGCTGTTTGAATTGGCCCGTGGGCGTCTGGAGCACGTCCAAGTCACCTCGCCGGTGCGCGGTGTTCGCCTGGTGGCCCAGGACTTGCCGGTGTTTGTGCCGCAGCGCCAGGACCTGTTCGACGACCGTCCGCAGCAGACGTTGCCGTGGGCGCAATTGCGCGAACGCCTGCGTGCCCGTTTGGGCGATGAGGCGGTGCAAGGCCTGCGTTTTCACGCCGACCACCGCCCCGAATACGCCTGGCAAGCAGCGACGGATAAACACCCGTGCCCGCCCCTGAACAACGTGCACCGTCCGGGTTGGCTGCTGAGCACGCCCACACTGCTGGCCGAGCACGGTGTGCATATCCTGATGGGCCCGGAACGCATCGAGTCCGGCTGGTGGGACGGCGCCGATGTGCGCCGCGACTACTACCTGATCCAGACCCGCGCTGGCCAGCAAGGCTGGGCCTACCGCACCGTGGGGCAGAACGATGGGCTGTGGCTGCAAGGCTGGTTTGCATGAGCTACGCCGAGCTGCACTGCCTGTCCAACTTCAGCTTCCAGCGCGGCGCGTCCAGTGCGCTGGAATTGTTCGAACGGGCCAAACGCCAAGGCTACAGTGCCCTGGCGATCACCGATGAGTGCACCTTGGCGGGCATCGTGCGTGCGTGGCAGGCGGCGAAGGCCGTGGAGCTGCCGCTGATTATCGGCAGCGAGGTGCGCATCGAGAACGGCCCGAAACTGGTGCTGCTGGTGGAAGACCTCAGCGGCTACCAGCACCTGTGTCGCTTGATCACCCTGGCCCGACGGCGCGCGGAAAAAGGCAACTATCGCCTGTTGCTGGAGGACTTCGATCAACCGCTGCCCGGCCTCTTGGCGCTGTGGGTGGCTGAAGACAGCGACACCCAGGCCTCGATCCAATGGCTGCGCCGCACCTTCGCCGAGCGGCTGTGGCTGGCGGTGCACCTGCATTGCGGCCAGGACGATGCGCACCGCCTGGAACAACGCCTGAACCTGGCCGCCAGCCTGCGCATTCCGGCCGTGGCCTGCGGTGATGTGCACATGCATGCGCGTGGGCGCCGCGCCCTGCAGGACACCATGACCGCCATCCGTCATCACGTGCCGGTGGCCGAGGCCGGCACGCGCCTGCACCCCAATGGCGAGCGGCATCTGCGCAGCCTCGACGCCCTGGCCGCGCTGTACCCGCACGCCTTGCTCGACGAAACCCAGGCCATCGCCCGCCGCTGCACGTTCGATTTGAGCCAGTTGCGTTACCACTATCCACGCGAACTGGTGCCCGAGGGCCACGACGCCGAATCCTGGCTGCGCGCCGTGACCGAAGCAGGCATCGCCCAGCGTTGGCCGCAGGGTGTCGACGCCCACACCTTGCAGCAGATCCACAAAGAGCTGGCGCTGATCAGCGAGCTGGGCTACGAAAGCTACTTCCTCACCGTGCACGACATCGTGCGCTTCGCCCGCAGCCGTTCGATCCTGTGCCAGGGCCGGGGCTCGGCGGCCAACTCGGCGGTGTGTTTTGCCCTCGGGATCACCGAGATCGACCCGAGCCTGACGAGCATGCTGTTCGAACGCTTCCTGTCCAAGGAGCGCAATGAACCGCCGGACATCGACGTGGACTTCGAACACGAGCGCCGCGAAGAAGTGCTGCAGTACGTGTTCCAGCGTTACGGCCGCACCCGCGCGGCGCTGACGGCGGTGGTCAGCAGTTACCACGCGGCCGGCGCGGTGCGGGATGTGGCCAAGGCCCTGGGCTTGCCGCCGGACCAGATCAACGCCTTGGCCGACTGCTGCGGGCGCTGGAGTGATGACGCGCCGCCCCTGGAGCGCTTGCGCGAGGGCGGCTTCGACCCGCAAAGCCCGATCCTGCGTCGCGTGCTCACGCTCACCCAACAACTCATCGGCTTTCCCCGGCACCTGTCCCAGCACCCCGGCGGCTTTGTGATTTCCGAATACCCGCTGGACACCCTGGTACCGGTGGAAAACGCCGCCATGGCCGAGCGCACCATCATCCAGTGGGACAAGGACGACCTCGATGCCGTTGGCCTGCTCAAGGTGGATATCCTCGCCCTGGGCATGCTCAGCGCGATCCGCCGCTGTTTCGATCTGCTGCGCGGCCTTCGCAACCGGAACTATTCCCTGGCGTCCCTTCCCAAGGAAGACCCCGCCACCTACGCGATGATCAGCAAGGCCGACACCATCGGCGTGTTCCAGATCGAGTCGCGGGCGCAGATGTCGATGTTGCCCAGGCTCAGGCCGCAGACGTTCTATGACCTGGTGATCGAGGTCGCCATCGTGCGGCCGGGGCCGATCCAGGGCGGCATGGTGCACCCGTATTTGCGGCGTCGGAACAAGGAAGAAGAAACCACCTATCCGTCACCGGAGCTGGAGGTGGTGTTGAAGCGCACGCTGGGCATCCCACTGTTTCAGGAGCAGGTGATGCAGATCGCCATGGTCGCTGCCGACTACGGCCCCGGCGAGGCCGACCAGCTGCGCCGCTCCATGGCGGCCTGGAAGCGCCACGGTGGCCTGGAACCGCACCAGGAGCGCCTGCGCACCGGCATGCTGAAAAACGGCTACAGCGAAGAGTTTGCCGCGCAGATCTTCGAGCAGATCAAGGGCTTTGGCAGCTATGGTTTCCCCGAATCCCACGCAGCCAGTTTCGCCTTGCTGACCTACGCCAGTTGCTGGCTCAAATGCCATGAGCCGGCGGCGTTTGCCTGTGCGCTGATCAACAGCTGGCCCATGGGTTTCTACAGCCCGGACCAGATCCTGCAGGATGCGCGGCGCCATCGTTTGCAGATTCGGCCGGTGGATGTGCAGGCCAGTGACTGGGATTGCAGCCTGGAGCCCATCGACGGCGCGCAGCCGGCGATTCGCATGGGCTTGCGCATGATCGCGGGGTTACGCGAAGAGGAGGGCCGGCGTATCGAAACGGCGCGCCAACGCGGGGTGTTCAGCGACATCGCCGACCTGGACGCGCGCGCCGGGCTGGATGCGCGCACCCAGGCATTGTTGGCGGATGCCGGTGCCTTGCGCGCCCTGGCCGACAACCGGCACAAGGCGCGCTGGGAGGTGGCGGGGGTGCACAAGCAACTCGGGCTGTTCGCCGGCCTGCCAAGCCCCGATGAGGCTGTGGTGGCACTGCCGGCGCCGACGGTGGGCGAGGACCTGCAGGCCGACTACGCCACTGTCGGCACGACCTTGGGCCCACACCCATTGGCGTTGTTGCGCACCGAGCTGCGCAAACGGCGCTGCCGTAGCTCGCAGGAACTGATGCTGGTCGAGCATGGGCGCAACGTCAGCACCGCCGGGTTGGTGACCGGACGGCAACGCCCCGGTACCGCCAGCGGGGTGACCTTCGTGACCCTGGAAGATGAATTCGGCAACCTCAATGTGGTGGTCTGGCGTGATCTTGCCGAGCGTCAACGCCAAGCGCTGGTGGGTTCGCGGCTGCTGAAAGTGGATGGGCGCTGGGAGGCGGTGGGCGAAGTGCGACACCTGATCGCCGGGCGCTTGACCGACCTGACGCCGCTGTTGGAAGGGATCCCTGTGCGCAGTCGTGACTTCCACTGAAGAGGCCTTGCAGCGGTTGCCACGTATAAGCTATACGCAAATGAAACGATTCATTGCGGCCAGGCTCCAACGTTTTATCAGTGGAACAGCGCTCCCCAACAACGCTAACGTCGCCAAGAGCCCAACATGCAATTTTTATCCAATACCCACGGCTGCGAAGGCTGGGGCGGTGAAATGGCCCAGCGAATCCGCGCCTTCGATTGGTCGACCACCGAGTTGGGCCCGATTGACAAGTGGCCTTGCAGCCTGAGCAGCACGGTGCAGATGCTGCTGGCCTCACCCATGCCCATGGTGATGCTCTGGGGCTCGGTGGGGTACATGATCTACAACGACAGTTACTCGGTGTTTGCTGGTGGTCGCCACCCGTATCTGCTGGGCAAACCGGTGGAACTGGGCTGGCCGGAAGTGGCCGATTTCAATCGGCATGTGCTGGACACATGCCTTGCCGGTGGCACGTTGTCGTACCGTGACTTTCCCTTGGAGTTGTCACGTAACGGCCAACCGGAAGAAGTCTGGATGGATCTTTCCTACAGTCCGGTGGCTGATGACAACCAGCAACCTGCCGGCGTCCTGGTAATCGTGACTGAGACCACCGAGCACGTAAAATCCGAGCGTGTGCGCCAGGAATTGACGCACAACCTGGAACAGCGGGTCGCCGACGAAGTGCAGGCGCGCTCTGCTGCCGAAGACCAACTGCGCCAATCGCAAAAACTCGAAGCCATCGGCGGCCTCACCGGCGGCGTGGCGCACGACTTCAATAACCTGCTGCAAGTCATCGCCGGCAACCTGCACCTGCTGTCGCGCCATGAACCGGACAACCCCCACGTGCAGCGTCGTGTTGCGGCGGCCATTGCGGCGGTGGAGCGTGGTGCCAAGCTGTCGTCACAATTGCTCGCCTTCGCACGTCGCCAACCCTTGTCACCGGCGGTGTACAACCCGCAACGCATCTACGCGGGCCTCGGCGAACTGCTGCAACGGGCGCTGGGGGAAACCATCCATATCGACGTGCAATTGCCCCAGGACTCCTGGTGCATCAACGTTGACCGCAACCAGCTGGAAAACGCACTGCTCAACCTGGCCATCAACGCCCGGGATGCCATGAAAGGCGAGGGCGTGATTCGTATCACCGGCGAGAACATCATCCTCAATCCCGGCGATTGTGCCGGTAAAAGTATCAAGCCCGGTGAGTATGTGCGCCTGGCTGTGACCGATATCGGCGTAGGAATGCCGCCGGCGATCTTGGCACGGGTATTCGAGCCGTTCTTCACCACCAAGCGCAATGGCCACGGTACAGGCCTGGGCCTGAGCATGGTGTTTGGCTTCGTGCGCCAAAGCGGCGGGCATGTCGAGGTGTGGAGCGAGGAGGGCAAGGGCACGGTGGTGCAAATGTATTTCCCGCGCAGCCTCGGTGAAGAAGCTGAGGAAGCCCACGCCGAGCCGGTGTCGCATGCCAATGGCCACGAGACCATCCTGGTGGTTGAAGACAATGAAGACGTGCGCGCGACGGTCGTGGAGTTGCTGGAACAATCGGGTTACACCGTGCTCACGGCCGAAGACGGTGACCGTGCGATGCACATGCTGCAAGCCGGCGTGCAACCCGAGCTGATCTTCACCGACGTGGTGATGCCCGGCCGCATCAAGAGCACCGACCTGGCCGCCTGGGCTCGTGCGCAGACGCCGCCAGTCGCGGTGCTGTTCACCTCCGGCCACACCCGCGACATTCTCTCCAGCAATCACCTGCTGAGCCCCGATATTCACCTGTTGAGCAAGCCCTATAGCCCCGAAGCCCTGGCGCAACGGATACGCAGCGTGCTCAGCGTCAGACAAGGTTGTTCATGACTTCACAGCGCACTCTCCCCCCGATCACTGCCCAGCAGCACGGCTTCGTCCGCGTGCGTGGTGCCCGCGAACATAACCTGCAAAACGTCGATGTGGATATTCCCCGCGATGCCTTGGTGGTCTTCACCGGGGTGTCGGGCTCGGGCAAGTCGTCCCTGGCTTTTTCCACGGTGTACGCCGAGGCCCAGCGGCGGTATTTCGAATCGGTGGCGCCTTATGCGCGTCGGCTGATCGACCAGGTCGGGGTGCCGGATGTCGACAGCATCGAAGGCCTGCCGCCCGCCGTGGCCCTGCAACAGCAGCGCGGCACGCCGAGTGCGCGCTCGTCGGTGGGCAGCGTGACCACCTTGTCGAGCTTGATCCGCATGCTGTACTCCCGCGCCGGCAGTTACCCGCCGGGTCAAGCGATGCTGTATGCCGAGGATTTTTCGCCGAACCTGCCCCAAGGTGCGTGCCCACAATGCCATGGCCTGGGCCGTGTCTATGAAGTGACCGAGGCGCTGATGGTGCCCGATCCGTCGTTGACCATCCGCCAGCGCGCAGTGGCGTCCTGGCCGCTGGCGTGGCAAGGCCAGAACCTGCGCGACATCCTCGTGACCCTGGGCTATGACGTGGACATTCCTTGGCGCGAGCTGCCGAAAAAGCAGCGCGACTGGATCCTGTTCACTGAAGAAACCCCCACGGTCCCGGTGTACGCCGGTTTTACGCCCGAGCAAACCCGCGAGGCGTTGAAACGCAAACTCGAGCCCAGCTACCAGGGCACCTTCAGTGGGGCGCGGCGCTATATCCTGCACACCTTCACCCACACGCAAAGTGCGCTGATGAAAAAGCGCGTCTCGCAGTTCATGCAAGGCAGCGCCTGCCCGCTGTGCGACGGCAAGCGGCTGACCAAGGCGGCGCTGTCGGTGAAGTTTGCCGGGGTCGACATTGGTGAGCTGTCGCAATTGTCGCTGGCGCAATTGGCTGAATTGTTGCGTCCGGTGGCGGCGGGGCAGGACAAAATGAAACTGTCGGTGGAAAAGCGCCTGGCCGCGCAGCGTATCGCCCAGGACCTGCTCGAGCGGGTCAGCACTTTGACCGAGTTGGGCTTGGGCTATTTGTCCCTGGAACGCAGTACGCCGACCTTGTCATCCGGTGAGTTGCAGCGCTTGCGCCTGGCGACCCAATTGGGCTCGCAGTTGTTTGGTGTAATTTATGTGCTGGATGAGCCGTCGGCGGGTTTGCATCCGGCGGATGGCGAAGCGTTGTTCACGGCGCTCGATCGGTTGAAAGCGGCGGGTAATTCGCTGTTTGTGGTGGAGCATGACCTGGAAACCATGCGCCGCGCCGACTGGCTGATCGACGTCGGCCCGGCCGCCGGCGAACACGGCGGGCAAGTCCTGTACAGCGGTCCGCCGGCGGGGCTGGCGCAGGTGGAGGCGTCGCAGACCCGTGAGTACCTGTTCGCTGAAAAGCGCGTGGCGAATCCGGTGCGTCGCGAGCCCACGGGCTGGCTGAAACTGGAAGGTGTGACGCGCAATAACCTCGACGGCTTGAACGTCGATTTCCCGCTCGGCTGCTTCACGGCAGTCACCGGGATTTCCGGGTCGGGCAAGTCCAGCCTGGTCAGCCAGGCACTGCTGGAGCTGGTGGGCAGCGGGCTGGGACGTGTGTTGGACAACGACGAAGAGCCCAGCCTGGAAGATGACGCCCCGCAAACCATTGGTGGGCGTATCAGCGCGGGGCTGGAGCACATCCGCCGCCTGGTGCAGGTCGACCAGAAACCTATCGGCCGCACGCCGCGCTCCAACCTGGCGACCTACACCGGCTTGTTCGACAACGTGCGCAAACTGTTTGCCGCCACACCTGCCGCGAAAAAGCGCCACTACGATGCCGGGCAGTTCTCCTTCAACGTTGCCAAGGGCCGTTGCCCGAACTGCGAGGGCGAGGGGTTTGTCAGTGTTGAATTGCTGTTCATGCCCAGCGTGTACGCGCCATGCCCGACTTGCCATGGCGCGCGTTACAACCCCGAGACCCTGGCGATAAAATGGCAAGGCTTGAGCATCGCCCAGGTGCTGGGGCTGACGGTGGAGCAGGCCGTGGAGGTGTTCGCCGAACAGCCCGGCGTATTGCGTTCATTGCAGGTGCTGCGCGATATCGGCTTGGGGTACCTGCGCCTGGGGCAACCGGCGACCGAACTGTCCGGCGGCGAAGCGCAGCGCATCAAACTCGCCACCGAGCTGCAACGCAATGCCCGAGGCGCCACGCTGTATGTGTTGGATGAACCCACCACCGGGCTGCACCCACGGGATGTCGACCGCTTGCTCAGCCAGTTGAATCACCTGGTGGACGCCGGGCATACGGTGGTTGTCGTGGAACATGAAATGCGCGTAGTGGCGCAGAGTGACTGGGTGATCGATATCGGACCGGGCGCGGGGGATTTGGGCGGCAAGGTGGTTGCCAGCGGTACGCCGCAGAAGGTTGCTAAAAGCAAGACCAGCCGCACCGCAGCATTCCTGGCCCGAGAACTGATCTAGCAATCAAAGCAGCTCATATGTGGGAGGGGGCTTGCTCCCGATAGCGGTGTGTCAGTCAACTCCTAAGTGCCTGAACCACTGCCATCGGGAGCAAGCCCCCTCCCACAGATTGATCACTGTTGAGTCAGGTGGATTTGTGCCTTGGCCTGCTTCACCACGTTGTCCACGGTGAACCCAAACTGCTCCTGCAGCTTGGCCAACGGTGCCGATGCGCCGAAGCTGTTCATGACCACCTTGGCTCCGGTTTGTCCGACGTAGCGGTCCCAGCCCAATGGGCCTGCCTGTTCCACCACCACCCGTGCTTTCACCGCTGGCGGCAACACGCTGTCGCGGTAGGCTTGGTCCTGTTCTTCAAACAGTTCCCAGCTGGGCATCGAGACCACTTGCGCGGCAATCCCTTCGCTTTTCAGTTGTTCGTAAGCGTCCACCGCGAGGCTGACTTCACTGCCCGTCGCCAGCAGCAGGACCTCAGGATGATCGGCACCTGCGAGCACATAGGCACCCTTGGCAGCACCCGATGCGGCGGCATACTTCCTACGATCCAGCGTAGGCAATGGCTGACGCGACAACACCACACAACTCGGCCGATGGGTTTGCGCCAGTGCTACTGTCCACAACGCCAGCGTTTCATTGGCATCGCCTGGGCGCAGGGTCAGCAACCCCGGCGTGGCACGCAGTTGGGTCAGATGTTCGATAGGTTGATGCGTCGGCCCATCTTCACCCACACCGATCGAGTCGTGGGTGAAGACAAACACCACCGGCAACTCCATGATCGCCGCCAGGCGGATCGGCGGCTTCATGTAGTCGCTGAACACCAGGAAGGTCGAGGTGTACGGGCGCAGGTAGGACAACGCCATGCCATTGGCAATGGCGCCCATGGCGTGTTCACGGATGCCGAAGTGCAGGTTGCGCCCCGTGTAGTCGTCAGCGCTGAAGCGCCCGGCACCCTCGAACGTGAGGTTAGTCTTGGTCGAAGGCGACAAATCCGCCGAGCCGCCCAGCAACCACGGGATTTGCTCGGCAAACGCGTTCAGCACCTTGCCGCCAGCGGCACGGCTGGCGATGCCCTTGGCGTCGGCGTCAAAGCTGGGCAGGTGTTTGCGCCAGTGTTCGGGCATTTCCCCGGCCCGCATACGGCGCAATTCATCGGCCAGTTCCGGCTCGTACTGCTCAAGCTGCGCCAGGTGCTCGCTCCACTTTTCATACAGCGGCTCACTGCGATCCAGCAGCGCATCACGTAAGTGCGTGCGGGCGTCATCGGGCACCAGGAAGCTGGAGTCCTCGGGCCAGCCATACGCGGCCTTGGTCAGGCGGATTTCATCCTCGCCCAAAGGCTCGCCATGGGCGGCGGCCGTGTTGTGTTTGTGCGGTGAGCCATAGCCGATCACGCTGTCGACCACGATCAGGGTCGGTGCGCCACGGTTGCAATGGAAGGCCTCCAAGGCATTGCCCAAGGCTTGCAAGTCGTTGGCATCGGTCACGTGCAGGGTGTGCCAGCCATACGCCTGGAAACGTTTGATCACGTCTTCGCTGAACGCAAGCTCGGTGTGGCCTTCGATGCTGATGGTGTTGTTGTCATAGATCCAGCACAGCTTGTCCAACTTCAAATGCCCGGCCATCGACGCCGCTTCGCCGCTGATGCCTTCCATCATGTCGCCGTCGCCGCACAGGGTGTAGACGTTGTAGTCGAACAGGGTTTTTTCTTCACGGTTGAACCGCTTGGCCAGCCAGCGCTCGGCAATGGCCATGCCGACGCTGTTGGCACAGCCCTGGCCGAGCGGGCCGGTGGTGGTCTCCACTCCGGTGGTCATGCGGTACTCGGGGTGGCCGGGGGTTTTCGAACCCGCCTGCCGAAACTGCTTGATATCGTCCAGGCTGACAGCGGCCTGGCCGGTGCGCTCGCCATCAGCATCCAACTCCACCACGCCTGCCAGGTGCAGCAACGAATACAGCAACATCGATGCATGACCGACCGACAATACAAAACGGTCGCGGCTGGGCCAGTCGGGGTGTTGGGGGTGATAGCGCAGGAAGCGACTCCACAGCGTATAGCCCACGGGGGCCAGGCCCATGGGCGTACCGGGATGGCCGGAATTGGCTTTTTGTACGGCATCCATGGCCAGGGTGCGGATTGTGTTGATGCATTGGGTGTCGACGGCGGTGGCAGCTTGCTTCATGAACCGGTCTCCCTCGGGTGGCGATCTACAGTGGAGGGCACAGTGCGCCAAAGGTTTGATCCCATCGCCTGTGTGGCGACGAACGGGGATGTATTGACCTTGAACATGACAAGACCCCTCGCAATGGTCTAGCTTCTAGGGCGTAAGCCATTGATCAACTTGCGGAGGTACGCCATGCCAGTGAAACACGACCTGTATCAGGACTTGGGGTTCAGCAAGGAAGTCGTTCACGAACGCAGGGCAAATGACAAACGCCTGGACTCGCTGCTCACTCAATACGACGACGCTGACAAGGAGGTGCTGAAGGCAGAATCAGCAAGCGCCGGCGATGAAGAGGTGGAGAAGCTGAAGAAGAAACGGTTGTTGATCAAAGACGACATTGTGTCGAAGTTGGGTAGGGGATAGCCCGCGTTCCTACAGGGGGCGCGAACATTTGTTCAGAATTGTCTGAAGGACAGGCTTCTCTTCACTGCCTATGATGCCCACCGCCCACCCGGCTCTGGGGACTGTTGCGGCGCAAGGACTGCGCTGTTGAGCCGGGTGGGCACTTCATTCAGGCCAGCAGTGCCTGGGTGCATTCATCGATAGAGCGCTGCTGCGTTTCCTCATACAGCTTCAATTCATCAATCGTCCGGCGGCCGAGCGCCTGTTCAAACTCGGTTTGGTTCGAATTGGCCGCGTAGTGACTCTGCGTTGCATCCCCCAGGTTCGACTGAAAGATCCCCGCTGCACTCACCGGCAGAAAATCCTCGTACACCAACGGCTCCACATCGATGTGGCCCGCTGCGATCAGTGCTTCCAGGGTACGCGGTTGCTCGGCGCTGCCGCGCGCCGCCACACCTTGCTCGGTGGTGAGGTAGCGGAAGTAGGCCAGGCCCTGATCACGCATCTGGGCGTGGTTGTCCGGGAAGGCCTGGAAGTGCTGTTCCATCAATTCGACGTAACGTGCGGCGTTGCCTTCATTGGGGAAAGCGCCCAGCTCGTCGCGCGCGGCGTTCAGCAGTTGGTCGTACAGCGCGCGGCCTTTGGGCGTAAGGGCCACACCGCGCTGTTCGATCTCGCCAAAGCGTGCGCTGTGGCTGCCTTGGGCGTCGGTGAAGGCGATGGGTTCGTCGAGGGCCTTGAAGCTGGTCTGGCGCAGCAGGATCGGGCAGCGGCGGCGGGGTGGGCCTTCGATCACGGCCTTGGGTGTGATGCCTTTGCCAGGCATGGCGGCCTGGACCTGGTCGATGTCCAGGGTGCGCGGGGTCAGGTGGTTGATGTGCGGGCCTTTGAACGCTACTACGTCGGCGATCAGGCGGTGCTGGTCGCTCAGTTGCTGGTACTGCGCGCCCGTGACGGTGGCGGTGTGGTGCCAGCGGAAGGTTTCCAGGGCCTGGTGGATGAATTCATCCGCGTCCACGGCATTGAGGCCGCCGTCCTTTTCTGCTTGTTCGATCAGCGCCAAGGCTCTTGGGGTAAAGATCGAGCGCTTGGCCAGGGCCGTTTCGGCGAACGCACGCAGGTCGGGGTTTTCGATCAGTTCCAGGCGCAGCAAGGACGTGAACACCCGAAACGGGCTGGTTTGCAGCGCCTGTTCGTGCACGGCGCGAAAGGCGGTGGAGTGCACCGGCACGCCGGCCGGGGTCAGGTCGTAATAGCCCACCGGCTGCATGCCCATCACTGCGAACAGGCGGCTGATGGTCGCCAGCTCGGCGGCGGTGCCCAGTCGGATCGCGCCGTGGCGTTCCCTGTCCAGGCGCTGGATTTCGCCGGTGCGTTGCAGGTGTTGCGCCAGGCCCGGTTCGGTGTCGAGCACGCGGGTATTGGTCTCGGCCACCAACTCCATCAGCGCGCCATACAGTGGAACTTCATCTCGGTACATGTCGGACATGGCCTTGGAAAAGCCCTTGCGGATCTCATCGGGGCAGACAGGTGCGGTGGTGGGCATAGAAAAATTCCTGATGGCGATGACGGTGAAGGTGGCCTTTGCCTGGATTTTGTTGAGCGCAAGGCTTGCTTGCAAACGAAGATTCCTCAGGACTTCATTCTGCAAATGAATGAGATGACGTGAATATGACAAAAACCAGCCCGCGGAAAATTTCATTTCCGCGCGGTTTTCCTAACTAATTCTTCACGGAGTCCGCCCCGGCCGGCATGAAAGAATCGTCACGTTTGCAAGGATGAAAACGCCGTTATGCACACCGCACACATAAAAAAATGTTTAGGGGCCGTCGTTAATGAAAATTTCTACACTGGCGCTGTCGATCACCGCCGCCGTTCTTGCACAACACGCATTCGCTGATGATTTCGGGCTCGGTGCCCTGGGCACCGGCAATGGTCACAGCGGTTTCCTTGAAGACAGCCATGCGTCTGTCAGCTCACGGAGCATGTACTACAGCGCGGATAACCGCTCGGGGACCAACAACGACCTGCGCGAAGCGGCAACTGCGCTGCGTTTTGACTACAAATCCGGCTTTACCCAGGGCACCATTGGCCTGGGCTTCGACGTCATGGCCTTCGGCGCGCTGCGCCTGGACGGCGGCGATGGTCACACGGCGGGCGCAGGCCTGGCGGGCAACGGCAACAGCTTTTTCCCGACCAAGAACAACGGCACCGAGCCTGCCGATTCCTTCGGCCGCGCGGCGGGCAACGTGAAGTTCCGTGTTTCCCAGACCGAGTTGCACGTCGGTGGTGGTTTGGCGCCGGTTCTGCCGATCCTGGTTTCCAACGACAGCCGCGTGGCACCGCAGACCTTTGACGGTGGCATCCTTACCTCGAATGACATTCCCAATGTCACCTTCACCGGCGGTGAGTTGAACCGCGCCGAAGGCCGTGCCTCCAGTAACTCCACAGGCTTGAGCGTGGCAGGCGGTACCCGCGACAGCGACAGCTTCAAATTCGGCGGTGTGGACTACAAACCGTTTGGTTCTTCCGACAACGCCATCGCGAAAAACCTGACGTTGCAGTACTACTACGCCCAACTGCAAGACTTCTACAAACAGAACTACGTCGGCCTGGTCCACGTGCTGCCACTGGGCAATGACCAGTCGTTCAAGACCGACCTGCGTTACTTCGACAGCACCAGCGACGGCAAGAACGGCGAGAGCGGCTACCAGTTCAACAACAACGGTGGCTTTGCCAAGCATGCCAACGAAGTGGACAACAAAACCTACAGTGCGGCCTTCACTTACCAACTGGGCGGCAGTAGCTTGATGCTCGGCCACATTGGCGTGGGCGACGACGGCGGCTTTGTGTGGGTCAATCAGGGCAGCCTGGCCGACCCGCACGCACAAGGCGCCGGCGGCAGCGACTTCTACCTGTTTACCGACGCCGTGGTGGGCCAGTTCTCCCGCGCGGGCGAGCAGGTCAACTTTGGTCAGTACTCGTATGACTTCAAGGCCTACGTGCCTGGCCTGAAGGCTTCCGTGGCGTACCTCGACGGTTCGGACATCAAGTCGAAGGTTGCCGGCGGCCCTGACCAGAAAGAAAACGAAGCCGACTTCCGTCTGGACTACGTGGTGCAAGCCGGTCCTCTGAAAGGCTTCGGTACCACCTTGCGCACCGGCACCTATCACGGCAAAAACACCGGCACCCCCGACCAGGATCAGACTCGCCTGATCTTCAACTACACCTACGCCATCTTCTAAGTCTTCATGTGCATCCGGGCGTCATTGGGTTCTACACTGCCTCTCACCTGGTAGGCGATGGAGGACCCGATGACGGCCACACCCGACAACCGAATACTTGCAACCCTCGAAGGCCAGCGCCTGGCGCAGCAGGATGCCGAGCGTTGGCGCGAGTGGGGCCCTTACTTGAGTGAACGCCAATGGGGCACGGTGCGCGAAGACTACAGCGCCGATGGCGATGCCTGGACTTACTTCCCCCACGAACACGCACGCAGCCGCGCCTACCGATGGGGCGAGGATGGCCTCGCCGGTTTCAGCGACAAGGCGCAACGTTGGTGCCTGGGCCTGGCCCTGTGGAACGAGCGCGATGCGATCATCAAGGAGCGCCTGTTCGGCCTCAATAACGCCGAGGGCAACCACGGTGAAGACGTCAAGGAACTGTACTTTTTCGTCGATGGGGTGCCGAGCCATGCCTACATGCGCATGCTCTACAAATACCCCCATGCAGCCTTTCCCTACGATGACCTGATCCGCGAAAACGCCCGCCGTGGCCTGGAGGATGCCGAGTACGAGATCCTCGACACCGGCGTGTTCGAAGACAACCGCTACTGCGATGTCAGCGTCGAGTACGCCAAACATCAGCCCGACGACCTCTTCATGCGTATCACGCTGCACAACCGTTCCGAGCAGTCGACCCGCTTGCAGGTGATGCCGCAGTTGTGGGCGCGCAATGACTGGAGCTGGACCTTTGATGCGCCCAAGCCGCAGTTGAAGATGGACGGGGAGCAGGTGCTGGCGCGCCATCCTGAACGGCCGGATCGGCATCTCAGCGCCTGGGGCCAGGAGGGGGTGGAGTGGTTGTTCTGCGAGAACGAAACCAACGTTCCCCGCCTGGATGGCCAGCCGGCGACGGGGCCGTTCAAGGACGGGATCAATGATTACGTGGTCGAGGGTGTTCAATCGGCGATTCGGCGTGACAGCGGCACCAAAGTCGCGGCGCGCTTCATCCTCGAATTGGCAGGCCTTGAGAGTAAAACCCTCTACCTGCGGTTTGCCCCCGTTAACGCGCCGCCGGTCAACGCCCGCAAGCTGTTCGAACAACGCCGTCAAGAGGCGGATGATTTCTACGCCGCCTTGCAACACGGCATCCACGACGACGATGCGCGCAATGTGCAGCGCCAGGCATTGGCTGGCTTGCTGTGGTCCAAGCAGCTGTACTATTTCGATGTGAACCAATGGCTCGACGGCGACCCGGCGCAACCTGCGCCGCCGCCTGAGCGCCTGCATATCCGCAATACTCATTGGCGGCACCTGTCGAACTTCGACATCCTCTCCATGCCTGACACCTGGGAATACCCGTGGTATGCCTCGTGGGACCAGGGCTTCCAGGCGGTGGCCATGGCGCTGATTGATCCGGGGTACGCCAAGCAGCAACTGTTACTGCTGGTGAAAGACCGCTTCATGCACCCCAACGGGCAATTGCCGGCCTATGAATGGCGCTTCGACGACGCTAACCCGCCGGTCCACGCCTGGGCCAGTTGGCGGGTGTACCAGCAGGACAAGGCGTTGAACGGCGTAGGCGACATGGATTTCCTTGAGCGGATTTTCCACAAGCTGCTGCTGAATTTTTCCTGGTGGGTCAACCGCAAGGATGCCGAAGGGCGCAACCTGTTCCAGGGCGGTTTCCTGGGGTTGGACAATATCGCCTTGTTCGACCGCTCGGCCGGGCTGCCGCCGGGGTACCAGCTGGATCAGGCCGACGGCACGGCGTGGGTCGCGGCCTATGCGCTGGACTTGATGCGTATCGGCCTGGAGCTGGCCAAGCGCAATGGGGTGTACGTCGACATCGCCGTTAAGTTCTTTGAGCATTTCCTGTACATCGCGGGCGCCATCAACCGCGTCGACGAGAGCGCCGAAGGCCTGTGGGATGAGCAGGACCTGTTCTTCTACGATGTGCTGCACCGGCCCGACGGCCAGAACGAGCCGGTGCGTCTGCGCTCTATCGTCGGGCTGATGCCCCTGTTTGCCGTGCTGGTGCTGGAGCAGCGCGAGCATGAGGGGTTGGAAGGCTTGCGCGAACGCCTGCTCGGGTTCATGAAGCACCGGCCCGACCTGGCCAAGCTGGTCTCGCGCTGGAATGAGCCAGGGCAGGGCAACCGCCTGTTACTGGCGCTGTTGCGCGGTGAGCGCACCAAGGACCTGCTGCGGCGCATGCTCGATGACAGCGAGTTTTTGTCGACGTTTGGCGTGCGCTCCTTGTCCAAGGCGTTCGCCGAGCAACCCCTGGCGCTGCAAATGAACGGCAACACCCTCAGTGCACGCTATCAACCCGGCGAATCCGACTCGCGGCTGTATGGCGGCAACTCCAACTGGCGCGGGCCGCTGTGGATGCCGGTGAACTACATGCTGATCGAGTCGTTGCGGGAATTTCACCGCTACTACGCGGATAACTTTTCGGTGGAGTACCCGACCGGCAGCGGTTATCTGTCCTCCCTGGAGGAAGTGGCCGACAGCCTCAGTCAGCGGCTGACGCGGTTGTTTCTCAGGGATGAAAACGGTTCGCGACCGTCGATGGCGGGGTATGCGCAGCTGGAGGCGGACCCGGCCAGCCGTGACCTGGTGTTGTTCCATGAATATTTTCATGGGGAAACCGGGCGCGGGTTGGGCGCGTCCCATCAGACGGGGTGGAGTGCGTTGGTGGCGTTGCTGCTGCAGCCTGGGGTTGAGTAATACGCCGGACAGAGCGCTGAACTACAGGCGACGCAGAAAGGATCTGACGATATGCCGGGTGGCGTCGGTGGTGTCCAGTTCATCCATCGCGCCATAGGCATGCCACTGGCAGTCGACGATTTCGTTGCGAGGCCGCGCGTCTTCGATGTTCACCACCGAGGCCTCGAACACATGGTGCAGGGTGTCGCGGGCCTTGAGTTCCTGCAAGTACAGCAAGCCGTCCACGTTCAATCCGGTTTCTTCTTCCAGCTCGCGCTCGGCAGCGCCGACCGGGCGCTCGTTGCGTTCAACCTTGCCGCCCGGCAACGCCCATTTCGATCTGGCCTTGCGCACGAAGAGGATATGCCCCTCGTGTTCGCAAATGACCGTAGCCCTGATTTTCATCGTCTGTGCCCCCGCAGTGAGATGATTGTCATAAAAGTGTAATGCAATTGTCATGCTGAGTGGTTATGGCGCTGACGTGTGGGGATGTGGATACTGCCCGATTGACGAAAACGCACGAGGGAAACCGATGAACACCGTACGCTGGGGCATGATCGGCTGTGGCAGTGTCACTGAATTGAAGAGTGGACCCGCCTTCTACAAAGCGCCAGGTTCGGCGCTGGTGGCCGTCATGGGGCGCCGCGAGGAAGCCGTGCGCGATTATGCGGCGCGCCATGGCATTGCCCGCTTCTATACCGACGCCCAGGCCCTGATCGACGATCCCGAGGTGGACGCGGTGTACATCGCCACGCCACCCGACAGCCACCTTGAATACAGCCTGATGGTGGCCGCAGCGGGCAAGCATTGCTGTGTCGAAAAACCGATGGCATTGAATGCCGAGCAAAGCGCATTGATGCAGCGCACCTTCGAGCGTGCCGGCCTGCACCTGTTTGTTTCGTACTACCGCCGTTCGCTGCCGCGTTTCCAACAAGTGCGCCAGTGGCTGCAAGAGGGGCGCATCGGCCAACTGCGCCACCTGACCTGGACCCTGTGCAAGCCACCGGGCGCCGATGACGCCGACGCCGCCAATTGGCGCACCGACCCGCTGATTGCCGGCGGCGGTTACTTTGCCGACCTGGCCAGCCATGGGTTTGACCTGTTCCAGTACCTGGCCGGGGATATTGTCGAGGTCTCGGGCTTCACCGCGCGACAGGCCGGGCAGTATGCCGCCGAGGATGCCGTGACGGCCTGTTGGACATTTGCGTCCGGCGCGCTGGGCATGGGCTGCTGGAACTTTGTCGCCGACCGTCGTGAAGACCGGGTCGAGCTGATTGGCAGCAAGGGGCGCATTACCTTTGCAGTATTCGAGGACCAGCCGCTGCGCCTGGAAGGCGAGGTCGACGAGGTGCTGGACGTGCCTTGCCACGCGCATATCCAGTGGCACCACGTGTTGGCCATGAACGCCCATATCCGCGGGGAAGCCGAACACCCTTCACAGGCGATCGAGGCGTTGAAGACCGATCGGATCCTCGACAAGGTGCTACAACGTAACCCCCATCATCCTGGGTAGTTGCAATAGGGTAGTGATTCATTTTTCTAAGGGAACACGGGGATGAAATACTGGATGGTGTTGTGGCTGGCCATTGCCACAAGTGCAATGGCGGCGCCACGGGAGCAGCGGCCGGCGGGGGATTTTGATTTTTATGTGCTGTCGCTGTCATGGTCGCCGACGTTCTGCCTGACGCACCCGGACAACGAGCAGTGTTCGGGCAAAGGCTACGGCTTCGTGTTGCACGGACTGTGGCCGCAATACGCTCGGGGCGGGTGGCCGGCGTCGTGCGAGCCTCAATCGCAGCTCTCGGCCGAAGACATGGCCAAGGGCGCGCTGATGTTTCCCACGCGCTCGCTGCTCAAGCATGAATGGGCCAAGCACGGCACCTGCAGTGGCCTGGAGGCCTCGCGCTACCTGGAGGCCACTGATGCGGCGTTGGGCGCCGTGCAGATCCCACCGCAACTGCAGCCGTTCAATGTGCCCAATTATTTGCAAGCCCGGGACATCGAACAGCTGTTCCGCGAGAGCAACCCCGCCATGGGCGACCACAGTGTGGCGGTGATCTGCAAAGGCAAGGTGTTGTCTGAAGTACGGATATGCCTGAGCAAGGAATTGCGCTTTGCCGGTTGCCCCAGGAGCGTGAAGACCCAGTGCCGGGACGGTGACATCCGGATCCCGGTTCAGCGTTGAGCCGGCGCCTGGAGCGCGTGCAACGCAATGGTCGCGGCCGCGTTCGCACTGGAGGCCCCGGCGCGATCCGCCAGGTAGCGCGCGGGCGGTTGGCCCATTGCCTTGCGGAACATGGTGATAAAGCCGCTGGCGTTCTCATAACCCAAGTCCAGGGCGACCCGCTGCACGCTTTCACCCCTGGCCAGGCGTTGCAATGACAGGATCACATGCAACTGCCGGCGCCAGCGGCCGAAACTCAGGCCGAACTCTTCCAGCAGCAGGCGCGTCATGCTGCGCTCGCTCATGCCGATGCGCACGGCCCACTGGCCGAGGGTGGCCTTGTCGCCGGGGTTGGCCAGCAGGCTGTCGGCCAGGCGCCGCAACCGTGGGTCCTGGGGCATTGGCAGGTGCAAGTCTTCGATGGGCGCCTGGGCCAACTCGTCCAGCAGCGTGCTGATCAACCGGCCCTGAGCGCCGTCCTCTTCGTACCAATGCTCAAAACTCACCGCCTTAGTAATCAACTCATGCAACAGGCCGGACACCGCCAGCGTGCAGCATTGCGGGGGCAGGGCGCCAGCGGCGTGCGGGTCGATCAGCAGGCAATACACCTCGGCTTCGCCGGCCCCCCGCGCCGCATGTGAAAGGCCGCCGGGGATCCACAGCGCGCACTGGGGCGGCACAATCCAGATACCGGCCTCGATCTGGCAATGAATCACCCCGCGCAGGGTGTACATCAACTGGCCCTTGCGATGGACATGCGGTGCATGCTCCCAGGTCTGGGACGTGCTGGTGGCGCCCACGGCCACCACGGCGCGCGGGATCATGTCGGCGTCCTTGGCCCTGGAGGGGTCGAATTGATCAAGGCGGTGGCGCGTCATGGCGGTTTCACAGCTTGGCTGAATTGCGAAACATTCTGGCTATTCTGTGCAATGCCGTCCAGCAGGTAGATCCCTATGATGAGATCAACTCTCATTAAAGGGCTCTGCCATGCGACTCGACAGTTCAACATTCCCAGTGGTGAAAATCGTCTTTGATGCGCCAAACGAAGGCGGGCCCGACGATGCATTCGTGGTCTTCGAAGGCCTGCTGGCCCGCCAGCAAGCCTTCGTGCTGCTGCATGAAAAGGCCGAAGATGAAAACAGTCACGAACACTCCCACGAAGAGCGCAAACAGGCGTCGATCTGGATGAAGAAAAACAGGCCGGCCCTGCGCACGTACGTCAGGGGCATGATCCAGGTCGAGCCCAGCGCTGCGCAGCGGCTGGCGCTCAAGCCGTTTGCCGTGATGTTTGGCAAGGCGTGGGGCTACCCGTTGCTGGTGGTGGAATCCAAAGACCGCGCCTGGGCGCTGGCGCGGGATGTGCTGGATGATCGGGTGTCGGATGTGGCGCATTTTTAACGCGGCCTACAGTCCGCAAAAATGTGGCGCTCTTCAGTCCACGCACATCGCCCGGCCCAGCTGGCCTTTCTCGACAGTGGCGGAGCAACCAAAGCGGCCGTTATCCGCCTGGCACGCGCCTGTTACCGGCCGATTTTCGGAGGATGTGGTCACGCTGGTCCGGCATTCGCCTTCACACTGGCTCGAATCGGTACACGCCTTGCCCGCGTCCTTGTAGGGCGTGATGCACTTCCAGCTCTGCAGTTTGCCGACTTGCTTCATGCTGCCGCCGCCGGCCAGGCATTCAGACGCAGGGGCATCCGGGGCGGGCGGAGCTGTGTGGGAGGTGGTGGAACACGCCGATATCAACAGCAGGGCGGCCAGGCTGATCATCAACTTCATGCAAAATCCTCGTGGAGTAAGCGCAACGGTGCAGTGTATGGGCATCTGGACTACTTTGATTGACGAGCGATCCCTAGCCGGTACTTGCCATGCGCACGTTATGGAAACGATATAAGGCGTTGTTGGAAAACGATCTGAGCACGCAGATTTTCGACAATGTGAAAAACCTGCTGGTGTGCGCGCTGCTGTTTGCGGCGGGGACCAACACATTGCTTGGGCAGCGTGATTTGTTCATCGGGGTTTTCGCCTCCAGTGTGGCCGGCTGGGGTCTGATCATTCTGTCGACGCTGCTGATGCTCTTGAACGTCAGCGACGGGATCCGCCGGCTCGCCAAGCTACGTTATCACCTGGCACTGCAATTGCTGTTGATCCTGGTTTACCTGGTGATTGCCGAGCGTGTGGTAGAGATTGTGTGGGGCTTTCGCGCGCATTGAATTCCATAGGGCAGGCAGGTCTACGCCGCGTTTGCATTAGAATCGCCCGTACGCAGCCAGGATGCACATCATGCACACGCTCTATTGTTACGTCGACGGATCTGATAACCAAACCGTCGAACCCGTATTGGTCGACGCCTTTCGCGCGTTGGTCAGCGATTGGGCGCAGTATCGCGCCGTTCTTGTGAATCACCAGCACGAACGTACACCCGACATGGCGCCTGATGATCTGAGCGATTGGTTTATCGGGCTCAATCTTCCTTTACCCCACGTTAGTCGATCTCTAATTGACCAACTGGTCCTGTTCACCAAAGCCTTGGCTGGCGTAACAGCACGTGATTTTGTGGTGGGTATTTCGTCGCCCTCTGGGGGGAGCGAGGATCTGGTGTTTCTCAATGCAAACGCTGACGCGAGTGAGGGTTCACGCCTGTACACAAAGTTGGAGGCTACGCTCCATGGGGCTTGATATTCACCTTGAGGCTGATCGGCGAATGTCTTTGGCACAGCTGGCAGACGCCGTGAGTGCGGTGGGTGTTGCTGAGCTGGAACAGAATGAACAGTCGGTGGAGGCGCGCTTTTATTCAGGTCTTTTCCTGAGCGGCTGCTATGAAGTGGATGATCCTGAAATTCGTGCCCAGCGCCCCAGTGATCTGGCGTTTCCGGTCGCCATTCGTTGTTATCTGCGCATCAAGGGGCCTGCGCCGGAGGACGCCGATCCATTGGCTGACGTCAGGGAACTGGTGGAGCAACTGACTGCGAGGTGTGACGCCTGTTTCTTGATGTCGTTTCAGTACGAGTCCCTAATGTATTATCGAGACGAGGGTGGGCTTCACGTTCTGTAGTGCGCTACCTGACCTGCGTGTTTCAGGTATCCTCCGCGCCCCGCTTATCACTGATTCAAAGAAACAATGACCGGACAAGACATGCAGGCGATGCTCTCGTCGATTCTCGACGAAGTGCGTCCACTGATCGGCCTCGGCAAAGTCGCCGATTACATCCCCGCGCTGGCCGATGTACCGGCCAACCAACTCGGTATCGCCGTGTACGGCAACGACGGCTCGGCCTACCGCGCCGGTGATGCCGATACGCTGTTTTCGGTGCAGAGCATCTCCAAGGTGTTCAGCCTGGTGCAGGCCATCGACCACGGCGGCGAAACCATCTGGGAGCGCTTGGGCCACGAGCCGTCAGGGCAGCCGTTCAACTCCATGGTGCAGTTGGAATTCGAACGCGGGCGCCCGCGCAATCCGTTCATCAATGCGGGTGCGCTGGTGATCTGCGACATCAACCAGTCGCGCTTCGCCGTGCCGATCCTGTCGATGCGCGACTTCGTGCGGCGCCTGTCGGGCAACCCACACATCCTGGTCAACAGCGTCGTCGCCGAATCCGAAGCCCAGCATGGTGCGCGCAACGCCGCCATGGCCTACCTGATGAAATCCTTCGGCAACTTCCACAACGACGTGGATGCCGTGCTGCACAGCTACTTCAACTACTGCGCGCTGCAAATGAGCTGCGTGGATCTGGCCAAGGCGTTCAGCTTCCTGGCAAACGAGGGCACGAGTGCCCACAGCGGCGAACAGATTCTGACCGCCCGACAGACCCGGCAAGTCAACTCGATCATGGCCACCAGCGGGCTGTATGACGAGGCAGGGAATTTTGCTTACCGCGTCGGCTTGCCGGGCAAGAGCGGAGTAGGTGGCGGGATCGTTGCCGTGGTGCCGGGGCAGTTTACGGTGTGCGTGTGGTCGCCGGAGTTGAACGCGGCGGGGAATTCTTTGGCGGGGATGAAGGCGTTGGAGTTGTTGAGTGAGCGGATTGGGTGGTCGGTGTTTTGAGATCGTTCCCGTTTATGGGAACGATCGTCTTTGATGATTCAGGCTACTGGGTAAGCCGTATTCAGCGCCTTGTCGACCAATAGTTGCACCCCTTCCAGCATGCGGCAGATGCCCAGCGCAATGTTGCGTTGGGCGCCGTTTACTTCAAATGCCAGGTGGGCCGCGATGTCGTTGATGGCGGCGAGGTCTTGGGAGGCGTTGGCCAGCAAGGTTTCCGTGTCTAAGTCGGCGCGGACGGTGAAGAGTGTTTCTGGGGGATTTGGACTGTCTTTGATCATGGTGAAGCTCCTTTGTAAATGGAGCTGCCACGATTCGCAGTCAACCGAATTAGGGTGGCAGCTATACGCGGGTTGACCGACCGGCCAAAGAAGCAAAACCGGCATACCCGAAGGTATCCCGCGTACAGCTGCCGCGACACAATACATCAGGCGTAAAAAAACGCCGAAGATCGGTGTAGGCGCAGTTGCTCTTTGAAGTCGGACGGTCAAATCCGGCCGCTGAATTGGCAGCGACGGAGCAGAGGTTAGTGAGCGAAGTTCCGAGCGACAACCTGAAACCCTTGTGGGAAAAGTCCTGGAACTCATGGCTAAATGCGATCCCCTGTGGCGAGGGAGCTTGCTCCCGTTGGGCCGCGAAGCGGCCCCAGGACGGTTTGCGCGGTATACCTGATGCGGCTCGGTTGTCGGGTTTGGGGGCTGCTGCGCAGCCCAGCGCGAGCAAGCTCGCTCACTACAGGGACGTATTTCAACCGATCCAACAGCTCGCGATCGAGAAGTTGCTGGGCGACATGACCCTGGGTGCGCCGGCGCTTTTACAATGTTCGAGAGCGCTGAGCAACTCGGCCCGGAACTTGGAATAACAGACACCCTAAAACCAAATGTGGGAGGGGGCTTGCCCCCGATTGCAGTGTGTCAGTCAATACAGCTGTGACTGATCTACCGCTCTCGGGGGCAAGCCCCCTCCCACATTTTTGTTCGGTCAGCGATCGCCTATTCAGGCAATTGCATCCCAAGCCCGATCACCGTGCTCGTCTTTAATCCGAGTCGGCAAGCCCATCACGTCCAGCGCTTTCAGGAACGGCTCAGCGGGCAATTCCTCGACGTTGGCCATGTGCTTCACATCCCACTCACCGCGCGCTACCAGCAGCGCAGCGGCTACGGGTGGAACGCCTGCGGTGTAGGAGATGCCTTGGCTGTCGGTCTCGGCAAAGGCTTCTTCATGGCACGCCACGTTGTAGATGAACATCTCGTGGGGTTGGCCGTTCTTGGTGCCTTTGACCAGGTCGCCGATGCAGGTCTTGCCGGTGTAGCCCGGCGCGAGCGAAGACGGGTCGGGCAGTACGGCCTTGACCAGTTTCAGCGGCACGACTTCCAGGCCTTCGGCGGTGGTGACCGGCTTTTCGGAGAGCAGGCCGAGGTTCTTCAGCACGGTAAACACGTTGATGTAGTGTTCGCCGAAGCTCATCCAGAAACGCACGTTGGGCACGTCGAGGTTTTTCGACAGCGAGTGCACTTCATCGTGGCCGGTGAGGTAAAGGTTCTGCGAACCGACGACCGGCAGGTCGTCGGTGCGTTTGACTTCGAACATGGTGTTGCTGGTCCACTGGCTGTTCTGCCAGCTCCACACCTGTCCGGTGAACTCGCGGAAGTTGATTTCCGGGTCGAAGTTGGTGGCGAAGTATTTGCCATGGGAGCCGGCATTGACGTCGAGGATGTCGATCGAATCAATGCGGTCGAAATGCTGTTGCTGCGCCAGCGCGGCATACGCGTTGACGACACCCGGGTCGAAGCCCACGCCAAGGATGGCGGTGATGTTCTTCTGTTTGCACTCTTCCAGGTGGTTCCACTCGTAGTTGCCGTACCACGGCGGGGTCTCGCAGACCTTGCCCGGCTCTTCGTGGATGGCGGTGTCGAGGTACGCAACGCCCGTGTCGATGCAGGCCCGCAGGACCGACATGTTGAGGAACGCGGAGCCGACGTTGATGACGATCTGCGATTCGGTCTCGCGGATCAGGGCCTTGGTCGCTTCCACGTCCAGGGCGTTCAGCGCGAAGGCTTGGATATCGGCGGGAACCTTGAGGCTACCCTTGGCCTTGACGCTGTCGATGATGGCCTGGCATTTGGAGATGTTGCGCGACGCGATAGCAATACGACCGAGTTCGTCGTTGTGCTGCGCGCACTTGTGGGCCACCACCTTGGCGACACCTCCTGCACCAATGATAAGAACGTTCTTTTTCAATTGCTTTATCTCTCCTTTATCCGCCAGCTTACGAAAGGCTGGACAGGTAGTCGTCGTAACCAAATTCACGAACCACTTCGACTGTACCGTCGAGTTGTTTCACTACGATGGACGGCATTTTCAGGCCGTTGAACCAGTTTTTCTTGACCATGGTGTAGCCTGCGGTGTCGATGAACGACAGCCGATCGCCGATGGCCAGCGGACGATCAAATTGATACTCGCCGAAGATGTCCCCGGCCAGGCAGGATTTGCCGCACACCATGACGGTGTGTTCGCCATCGCTTGGCGCCAGCTTGGCGTTGAGGCGATAGATCAGCAGGTCCAGCAGGTGGGCTTCGATGGAACTGTCGACCACGGCGAGGTTCTTGCCGTTGTAGAGGGTGTCGAGCACGGTGACTTCCAGGGAGGCGCTGTTGGTGATCGCCGCTTCGCCGGGTTCCAAGTAGACCTGCACGCCGTACTTTTCGGAGAACGCCTTCAAGCGCGCGCAGAACGCGTCCACGGCATAGTCTTCACCGGTGAAGTGGATGCCACCGCCGAGGCTGACCCACTCGACCTTGTGCAGCAGCGCGCCGAAGCGTTCTTCGATGGTGCCGAGCATGTTGTCGAACAGGCTGAAATCGCCGTTCTCGCAGTTGTTGTGGAACATGAAGCCGGAGATCTGCTCGATCACGCCTTCGATCTTCACCGGGTCCCATTCGCCCAGACGGCTGAACGGACGCGCCGGGTCGGCCAGCAAGTAGTCGGAACTGCTCACCTGCGGGTTGACGCGCAGGCCGCGGGTCTTGCCTTCGGAGCGCTCGGCAAAGCGCTGCAGCTGGCTGATGGAGTTGAAGATGATCTTGTCGCAGTTATCCAGCATCTCTTCGATTTCATCGTCGGCCCAGGCGACGCTGTAGGCGTGCGCCTCGCCTTCGAACTTCTGGCGGCCGAGCTTGAGCTCATACAGCGACGACGAGGTGGTGCCGTCCATGTATTGCTGCATCAGGTCGAACACCGACCAGGTGGCAAAGCACTTGAGCGCCAGCAGGGCCTTGGCGCCGGACTGCTCGCGCACGTAAGCAATCTTCTGCATGTTGACCAGAAGCTTCTGTTTATCGATGAGGTAGTACGGCGTTTTGATCATTTTTGAGAGCCTGCGGCGGTGCCTGCCAAAAAAGGACACGCATTGTGCCCGCACTTGGATCGAATCGAAAGGTTAGTGGGCGGATTTTGCTGCCCTTGGTTTACGAGCGTAGCGCCGGAGTATGACTGTTCAGGGGCCGACACCGTTTTTTTGTAGTGAGCGGGCTTGCCCCGCGCTGGGGGGCGAAGCCGCCCTAAATCCAGGCACCACGATTTTTCTGGAGCTCCGCGGCGTCCTTATTGGGGTGGCTTCGCCACCCAGCGCGGGGCAAGCCCGCTCACCACAGGTGCATGGCAGCAGTCCTTGGCTGACATCAAATCGTCATGTTCTCGGCACCGAACTGCCACATTCCCCCGCTACTGTCCTCGCCAATGAGATCGATCTCAAGCGAGTGACAATGACTGACCTGAAAGACGTTGCGCGCCTGGCTGGCGTATCCCGCGCCACCGCCGCCCGCACCTTTGCCTCCCCCGACCAAGTGCGCCCGACCACCCGCGAGCAGGTGTTCGCCGCCGCCCGTGAGTTGGGCTTCCGGCCGAACCTGCTGGGCCGCCAATTGCGCCTGCAAACCACCCAATTGATCGGCGTGGTGGTGCCTAACCTGCTCAACCCGGTGTTTGCCGAGCAGTTCCAGGCCATGGAGCGCGCTGCACGGTCGCGCGGCTACAGCCTGTTGCTGGCAACCACCGACTACAGCAGTGAACGCGAGTGCATTGTGGTGGAAGAGCTGCTGCGCCAGCGCGTCGACGGCCTGGTGCTGACGGTCACCGATGCCGAGAGCAATAGCGTGCTCAGCAGCCTGAACACCGAACAGACGCCGTTCGTGCTGGCCTACCACCAACCTAGCAACCCCAACTACAGCGCCGTGTCGGTCGACAACCGCGCCGGCATGGCCATGGCAACACGGTATCTGCTGGACGCCGGACACCGGCGCATCAGCATGGTCGCTGGCCCCGCTTTGCAATCGGACCGTGCCCGCCTGCGTTACGCCGGTTACTGCGATGCGATGAAGGAATACGGCCTCAAGAGCCGCCCGGTGATCGAAATGCCGGCCCACACCCAGGCCGAATTCGCTGCTATCGAACCTTTCCTCCACGGGGCCGAAGCCCCCACCGCTTTGGTGTGCTCCAACGATTTCCTGGCAATCAGCCTGATCGCTGAGTTGCGCCGCAACGCCTGGAACGTACCCGAACAACTCTCGGTGATGGGGTTCGACGGCATCAGCCTCGGCACCCAGATGCACCCGACCCTGTGCAGCGTGGTGCAGCCCATTGCGCTGCTCGCCAGCACCGTGATTGACCAGTTGCTGGCGCAGATCGCCGGCAACGCCCCGATTTCCCATTGCCTGCCTTGCCACATTCGACCAGGCGACAGTACCCAACCCCATGAGGAGACCCTTGATGCGCGCACTCAGTAAAACCCTGGCAGCCCTGCTGCTGTGCGGTACGGCCAGCCTGGCCCAGGCCGCCGACACCGCGATTTGCTACAACTGCCCGCCGGACTGGGCCGACTGGGGCACTCAGCTCAAGGCCATCGCCGCCAGCACCGGCGTGCAGGTGCCGCTGGACAACAAGAACTCCGGCCAGTCCCTGGCGCAGTTGGTGGCGGAGAAAGCCGCACCGGTCGCCGACGTCGTTTACTACGGCGTGACCTTCGGTCTGCAGGCACAAAAAGCCCAGGTGGTCGACACCTACAAACCCAAGGCCTGGGAGCAGATTCCGGCGGGCCTCAAAGACCCTGCCGGCCACTGGTTCGCGATCCATTCCGGCACCTTGGGCATCATGGTCAACGTTGATGCACTCGGTGGTTTGCCGGTGCCGCAAAGCTGGGCCGACCTGCTCAAGCCAGAGTACAAAGGCATGGTCGGTTACCTCGACCCGTCCAGCGCCTTCGTCGGCTACGTGTCGGCAGTGGCGATCAACCGCGCCATGGGCGGCGACCTCGACAACTTTGCCCCGGCCATCGACTACTTCCAGAAACTGGCGAAGAACGCGCCCATCGTGCCCAAGCAAACCGCGTATGCACGGGTGCTGTCCGGTGAGTTGCCGATCCTGGTGGACTACGACTTCAACGCCTACCGCGCGCGCTACAAAGACAAGGCCAACGTCGCCTTCGTGATCCCCAAGGAAGGCAGCATCAGCGTGCCTTACGTGATGAGCCTGGTCGCCAACGCGCCGCACCGCGCCAATGCCGAAAAAGTCCTCGACTTCGTGCTGTCGGACGAAGGCCAGGCACTGTGGGCCAAGGCGTACCTGCGCCCTGTGCGCCCGATGAAAATGCCGGCCGACGTCGCCGCGCAGTTCCTGTCCGACAGCGATTACGCGCGCGCCGGGGTGGTGGACTACGAAAAAATGGCCGCTGTGCAGGAAGCCTTCGCCGCCCGTTACCTGAACGAGGTCAAGTAAGTGGCAGCATCGGCAAGACATGCCGCCTGGGCACTGGCCCCGGCGTTTGCGGTGCTGCTCGCGTTCTGGCTGTTGCCGCTCGCGCACTTGGTGCTGCTCGGTGCCGAAAGCCGTGACAGCAACGGCAGTGGTTACTGGCAGGTGCTCAGCAGTGCGCAGTACCTGGGCAGCCTTGGGCAAACCCTGGTGCTGGCGGTGGTGGTGACGCTGGTTGCGTTGGTGATCGGCGGCATCAGCGGCGTGTTTCTCGCCCGCCAGCAGTTCTTCGGGCGCTCGGCGCTGGTGGCATTGCTGACGTTTCCGCTGGCGTTTCCCGGCGTGGTAGTGGGCTTCCTGGTGATTCTGCTGGCGGGGCGCCAGGGCCTGTTTGCCGCCCTGGGCCTGCAACTGGCGGGTGAGCGCTGGATCTTTGCCTACTCGCTGGCGGGGTTGTTCGTGGGGTACCTGTATTTCTCGATTCCACGGGTGATCCTCACGGTGATGGCCGCCTGCGAAAGCCTCGACCGCAGCCTGGAAGAAGCCGCGCATTCGCTGGGCGCCGGGCATTGGCGGGTGGTGTGCGATGTGATTGTGCCGGGCCTGGCGCCGGCGCTGGCGTCGTGCGGGGCGATCTGTTTTGCCACGTCCATGGGCGCCTTTGGCACCGCCTTTACCTTGGGCACGCGGCTGAATGTCACCCCGGTGGCGATCTACAACGTGTTTACCAACTACGCCAACTTTGCCGTGGCTGCCGCGCTGTCGGTGGTGCTCGGCGCGGTGACCTGGGCCGTGTTGCTGCTCACGCGCCGCCTGGTGAAAAACGCGGGGACTGTGCTGTGAAACGCTCATCGCTGTTTGTGATGCAACTGCTGTTTACACTGCTGGTGTGTGCCTTCATGTTGGTGCCGGTGCTCATGTCGCTGCTGGCCGGGCTGACGCGCAATTTCTTTGTGGGCCTGTCCAGCGGCTTGACCTTCGATTGGTTGATCCAGGTGTGGCAGGCCTATTCGCCCACCGTGTGGCTGTCGCTGCAACTGGCGCTGGCCTGTGCCGTGTGCGTCTGCGTGATTGGCGTACCGGCGGCCTACGCATTGGTGCGTATGAACAACCGCTTCAGCCGCGCCTTTGAAGAACTGATGGTGCTGCCGGTGGCCATGCCCGGACTGGCCAGTGCGCTGGCCTTGCTGCTCACCTACGGCCAGTTCGGCGGCTTCCGTAGCAGCTGGGTGTTCATTCTGGTCGGCCACGTGTTGTTCACCTTGCCGTTCCTGGTACGCCCGGTGATGGCGGTGATGCAGCGCCAGCAATTGCCGGTGCTGGAGGAGGCGGCGGCCAGCCTGGGCGCCGGTCCGATCAAGCGTTTCTTCAGCGTGGTGGTGCCCAACTGCCGGGCGGGGATCCTGGCCGGTGTGCTGATGGTGGTCACCTTGTCCCTGGGTGAGTTCAACCTGACCTGGATGCTCCATACGCCGATGACCAAGACCTTGCCCGTGGGCCTGGCCGACAGCTACGCCTCGGCGCGCCTGGAAATCGCCAGCGCCTACACCCTTATCTTTTTGCTGATGATCGTGCCGCTGCTGATCGCGCTGCAGGCCATCAGTGCCCGTTTGTCCCGTGGAGAGCGTCGATGACCGCTATCACTATCCGCCTGCAAGGCTGTCGCAAGGCGTTCGCCGACGGCACCGTGGCCGTGCATGACTTGAACCTGACCGTCGAAGGCGGCGAAACCCTGGCGATCCTTGGCCCGTCAGGCTGTGGCAAAACCACGACCTTGCGCCTGATCGCCGGCCTGGAACGCCCGGATGTGGGCCAGGTGTTTTTTGGCGATCAGGACGTGACCCGCCTGCCGATCGAACGCCGCGACGTGGGCATGGTGTTCCAGAACTACGCGCTGTTTCCCAACCTGGATGTGGCGGGGAATATAGTTTACGGCTTGAAGATTCGCGGCATGTCGGTGCCTGAACGCAACAAGCGCTGCGACGAATTGCTGGAACTGGTGGGCTTGCAGCATCACGGCAAGCGCAGCATCCACGAGCTCTCCGGCGGCCAGCGTCAGCGTGTGGCCCTGGCCCGTGCCTTGGCGCCGCGCCCCAAGGTGTTATTGCTGGATGAACCGCTGGCGGCCCTCGATGCGCAATTGCGCGAACGGCTGCGCAGCGAACTGAACGAACTGCTGCGCGGGCTCGGCATCACCTCGGTGTTCGTCACCCACGACCAGGGTGAAGCCATGGCCCTGGGCGACCGCATCCTGGTGATGGAACACGGGCGTGTCGCCCAACTGGCCAGCCCACGGGACATCTACCAGAAACCGGCCAACGCCTTCGTCGCGGGGTTTGTCGGCAACCTCAATGCCTTCGCGGTGATCGAGTCTTCAGCGCATGGCTTGAAAGTCTGCGGCGGCGAGTTGCCGTGGCACGGAGCGGACCTGCCCAGCACGATCTACTGCCGCCCTGAACACTTGCGGGTGATGGAAGGAGAAGGGCACCTGCACGGCCATCTGCTGGCGCAGTTTTTTCAGGGCGCGCAAAGCCGCCTGCTCGTGGACGTGGGCGGCCCGCAACCGCTGCTGGTCGACAGCAGCGACAACCAGCTCTACACCGTCGGCGCGCCGATTGCCTTGGCGATTGCGCCGCACATGTTGTTCACCCTGAATGCTTGAGAATCTATTGTGAATCGTCCGTTCCTCGTCGCGCAGATCAGCGACCTGCACCTTAAAGCCGGCCAACGCCTCACCTATGGCGTTGTCGACACCCTGGGCGCGCTGCGCCGTGCCGTCGACCACCTGAACGCCAGTCACCCGCGCCCCGATATCGTGGTGATCAGCGGTGACCTGGTGGATTTCGGCCGCGCCGATGAATACGCCGTGCTGCACCCTGAACTCGCCCGCCTGCAGATGCCCTGCTACCTGGTGCCCGGCAACCACGACACACGCGGTCCGCTGCTGGAGGCGTTCCGTGATCACGCGTATTTGCCTTTGTCGGCGGATGGCCCATTGGACTGGGTGGTAGACGACCACCCGCTGCGCCTGATCGGCCTCGACTCGACCATCCCGGGAGGTCACGGCGGCCAGTTACTCGACAGCCAACTGCAGTGGCTCGACGAGCAGTTGGCGCTGCGCCCGCAGGCGCCAACGCTGTTGATCCTGCATCACCCGCCGTTTATCAGCGGCATCGGCCATATGGACCGTGAACCTTTCATCAACGCCGCCGCCCTCGAGCAGGTCGTTGCGCGCCATCCGCAAGTGGAGCGCCTGTTGTGCGGGCACCTGCACCGGCCGATGCAGCGGCGTTTCGGCGGCAGTGTGAGTTGTGTGTGCCCCGGCACTTCTCACCAGATCGTGCTGGATTTGCAAGAAGCGGCGCCCGCGCATTTCAACCTGGAGCCGGCGGGCTATTTGTTGCATCGCTGGGAGGCGCAACAAGGTTTGATCAGCCACAACGGCGTATTCGGGGACTACCCGGGGCCGTATCCGTTTTATGACGCTCATGGGTTAATTGACTGAGGTTGTGATGAAAGCCACTTTGAATGTGTTAAGCGTATTGACCGGCGGCCTGGGCATTGCCTTGAGCCCCTTGGCTTCGGCTGATTTTTTGGGGGACAGCAAAGCCAACTTGAGCATGCGTAACTTCTACTTCAACAACGACAACCGTGACGGCGCCGCCGCTCCTTCGAAGACCGAAGAGTGGGGCCAGGCGTTTATCCTCAACTATCAATCGGGCTTTACCGATGGCACCGTGGGGTTCGGCCTGGACGCCATCGGCATGCTCGGCGTGACCCTCGACAGCGGCGCCGGCCGCCATGTGGGCAGCTCGATGATCCCCAACGACGACGGCAAGGCCGTCGACAACTGGGCCCGTGGCGGCGCAACGGCCAAGGCGCGTTTCGCCAAGAGCGAACTGCGCTACGGCTACCTGCGTCCGAACCTGCCGATCCTGGTGAGCAACGACGGTCGCCTGTTGCCACAGTCTTTCGAAGGCGGGCAAATCACCAGCAAAGACATCGATAACCTGACCCTGACCGGCGGCCAACTGCAACACACCACCGGCCGCGGCTCCAGTGATCGCAGCGGCCTGGCGGCAGCGGGCGGTACCCAGGAAAGCAACACGTTCAACTATGCAGGCGCCGATTACCAAGTGACCAAGGACCTGATGGTCCAGTACTACTACGCCAACCTCGAGGATTATTACCAGCAGCACTTCGCTGGGTTGATCCATGTACTGCCGCTCGGTGATTACGGCTCATTGAAAACCGACCTGCGCTACTTCAAGACCACCTCCGATGGCAAAAACAGCAGCGCCGCCGGCCGTGCCGAAGGCTACAAAATCAGTGGGTTTACCAAAAACGGCAACGGTGAAATCGACAACAACACCTGGAGCGCCGCGTTCATCTACTCCCTGGGGCCGCACGCGATTACCGCCGGTTACCAGCAAGTCTCGGATGACAGTAACTTCGCCCAACTCAACCAGGGTGGCCTGGTGAACAAAGGGGAGGGCGGCGCCAGCCTGTACCTCTACACCGACCGCACCGTGCAGACCTTTATCCAGGCGGGCGAGCGTACGGCGTTTGCGCAGTACGCCTACGACTTCGCGTCACTGGGCGTGCCCGGCTTGAAGGCCTCGCTGATGTACTTGAAGGGTGACCACATCCTCACCGCCAGCGGCAACGATGCCAGCGAGTGGGAGCGCGATATCTCACTGGATTACGTGGTGCAGAGCGGCACGTTCAAGAACGTCGGGTTTGGCTGGCGCAACGGCGTGTCGCGCAGTGAAGTGGCGCGCGACCAGGATCAGAATCGGGTGTTTGTGAGTTATTCGATTCCGTTGCTGTAACGGCACTTCAACCCTAACCCTGTGGCGAGGGAGCTGGCTCCCGTTGGGCTGCGCAGCAGACCTGAAAAAGCGGGAGCGCTTCGCACTCCAGCGGGAGCAAGCTCCCTCGCCACAGCAAGCGGTCTCTTCACAGCAGTGTCAGGCCACGCGATTCCTGCCCGCCGCTTTAGCCTCATACAATTGCATATCCGCCCGCTTGAGCAGCGCCGAGGTGTCGCGGTCCGACGGCTCGGCCACCCCTACGCCGATACTCACGGTCACATGGCCGACGGTTGGGAACACCGCCGCCTCCACGGCTACGCGGATTTTCTCGGCGACCACGTCGGGGCTGTCGGGTTCTTCGACTTCGGGCAGCAGCACCGCGAACTCCTCACCACCGTAGCGCGCGACGAAGTCGGTGGCGCGGGTGGTGTTTTTAATCAGGGCGGCCAATTGGCACAGCACGTCGTCGCCGATGGCGTGGCCGTAGCTGTCGTTGACGCGCTTGAAGTAGTCGGCGTCGATCAGCAGCAGGGCGAAGGTGCGGCCGGTGCGTTGGAACAGCAGGCTGTTTTCGGCGAGTTTTTCATCGAAGCGGCGACGGTTGTAGACGCCGGTCAATGCATCGTGGGTGGCGAGCTTGAGCAGCTCGGCATTGGCTTGGGTCAGGTCGGCGGTGCGTTGCGCGACGGTGGCTTCCAGGGAGGCATTGGCGTCCTGCAACTGACGTTCCTTGGACAGCAGGGACTGGGTCATGCCGGTGAGCGAACGGCCCAATTGGGCGATTTCCAGCACGGGGTGTTCCTGGGGGAAAGCTGCGCCGGGTTGATTGTCTTGCACCTGTTTGGCGGACCGCACCAGGCGTTCGATCGGACGGCTGAGGGTGGACGCCAAGTAATAGGCGACGAGCCCGAACACCAAGGCTGCGATCACGCCCAGCAGCAACAGCTTGTACAGCAGCACGCGCGCCGGTTGCAGCGCGACATCCAGGGGTTGGCGCACCACGATGTACCAGCTCACTTTAGCATTCGACGGGCTGGGTACCGCCACCGAGGCGGTGACGTAGCCGTTGCCGGTGGACCAGCCGGACGGTTTGCCCAGGTTGGCCTGCGGCATCGGCTCACCGGCCAGCACTTGCGGGTAGAGCACTTTGCCGTCGAAGTCGACAATCAGGGCTTCAAGGTCGGGCAGGGCGTCCTTCTGCATCACGGCGGAGTCGACGATTTGCGTGACCCACCGCCAATGCGCATGGGCGCCCAGTACGCCGATGGTTTCACCTTGTGCGTTGCGGATCGGCGCGGCGAAATCGATAAAGCGCAATGGCTCGCCATTCGTGGCCCCCGGCAACAGCTTGGCCAGCAGCACGGCTTCATGGGGATCGCCGGCGTACTCGCCGCGCATCCCCGCCTGGAACCACGGCCGTTGCTGCACCGACTGATTGACCAGCAACCCGTTGACCGCCTGGTGCACCTTGCCCTCGGCGTCGGCCACCCCCATCCACGCATACTCGGCGCGCGATTGGGTGCGCAGTTCCATCAGCGTGAGGATATCCGGCGCGTCCAGGTTGCCCTGGCGAAACAGCGGGGCCTTGCTCAGCAACGACACCTCCAGTTGCCGCTCGCGCAGTTGCACGGCCAGCAGCGCCGCCGTGGAACGGGCGGTGCTCAACAGCGTATTGCCGCTGGCCTGCTTCACCTGTTCAGTGGCGATATGGCCCACATAGAAGCCCACGCTCAACAACGTGAGTAATGATAAGCCGGCGAACCAGAGGGTCAGGTGACTGCGCAGGCTGGCTTTGATCATGAGGGCTCATTCGGTTGAGTGTTTTGACCCATGGTATGCGTATTGGATGGGGTGCGGCCAGCGAACGATGGCGTATCCCTGGCTGTAAACATGAATAGATCTTGTGATCATCTTAAATTAAATGAGTTTGCCTCATGATTAGTGCCTGCCGACAATGGCTGCCATCAATATCGACATTGGAGTTGTAAGTCATGGCAGTCGCTCATTCCCTCGGATTCCCGCGTATTGGACGCGACCGTGAACTGAAAAAAGCGCAGGAAGCGTTCTGGAAGGGCGAGCTGGATGAAGCCGGCCTGCGTGCCGTTGGCCGTGACCTGCGCAAGACCCATTGGGACCTGCAAAAACAGGCCGGCATTGAACTGCTGCCCGCCGGTGATTTCGCCTGGTACGACCAGGTACTGGCGCACTCGCTGATGTTCGGCGTGATCCCCGAGCGTTTCCGCCCAGCCGATGGCAAAGCCACCCTCCACACCCTGTTCGGCATGGCCCGTGGCGTCAGCGACAGCTGCTGCGGCGGCGCCCACGCCCAGGAAATGACCAAGTGGTTCGACACCAACTACCACTACCTGGTGCCTGAATTCAGCGCTGACCAGCAGTTCCACCTGGGTTGGGAGCAACTGTTCGAAGAAGTGCAGGAAGCCCGCGAACTGGGTCACAACGTCAAGCCCGTCGTCATCGGTCCATTGACTTACCTGTGGTTGGGCAAGGCCAAGGGCGGCGACTTCGACAAGCTTGACCTGTTGGAGCGCCTGCTGCCGTTGTATGGCCAGATCTTCCAGCGCCTGGCTGATCTGGGGGTGGAATGGGTGCAGATCGACGAGCCCATCCTGGTGCTCGATCTGCCGCAAGCGTGGAAAAACGCGTTTGAGCGCGCCTACAACCTGATCCAGCGCGACCCGCTGAAAAAGCTGGTGGCCACCTACTTTGGCGGCCTTGAAGAAAACCTCGGTCTGGCCGCCAACCTGCCGGTCGATGGTCTGCACATCGACTTGGTGCGTGCCCCGGACCAGTACCCGACCATTCTCGACCGCTTGCCGGCTTATAAGGTGCTGTCTCTGGGCGTGGTCAACGGCCGTAACGTCTGGCGCTGCGACCTGGAAAAGGCCCTGGCCACCTTGCAGCATGCGCATGAAAAACTAGGGGATCGCCTGTGGGTGGCGCCGTCCTGCTCCTTGCTGCACAGCCCGGTCGACCTGGGCCGTGAAGATAAACTGGATGCCGAGCTCAAGCGCTGGCTGGCATTTGCCGTACAGAAGTGCGCCGAAGTGGCGGTATTGGCCCAAGCAGTCAGCGCGCCCGAGGCGCCCAACGTACTCGCTGCCCTGGCCGAAAGCCGCGCCGTGCAGGCTGCGCGCGCTGCTTCACCGCGTATCCACAAGCCGGCCGTGCAGGCCCGTGTGGCGGCGATCACCGCCAAGGACAGCCAGCGCCAATCGCTGTTTGCCCAGCGTATCGAGCAGCAACGTGCCGGCCTCAACCTGCCGCTGTTCCCGACCACCACCATCGGTTCGTTCCCGCAGACTGCGTCGATCCGTCTGGCGCGCCAGTCGTATAAGGCCGGCAAGTTGAGCGAAGCCGAGTACGTCGAAGCGATGCACAGCGAGATCAAGCACGCGGTTGAAGTGCAGGAAAACCTCGGCCTGGACGTGCTGGTACACGGGGAAGCGGAACGAAACGACATGGTCGAATACTTCGCCGAGCAGTTGGACGGCTACGCGTTCACCCGCTTCGGTTGGGTGCAGAGCTACGGTTCGCGCTGCGTGAAACCGGCGGTGATTTTCGGTGACCTGAGCCGCCCGAACGCGATGACCGTGGAGTGGATCCGTTACGCCCAAGGCCTGACCAGCAAGGTCGTGAAGGGCATGCTCACCGGTCCCGTGACCATGCTGATGTGGTCGTTCCCTCGCGAAGACGTGAGCCGTGAAGTGCAGGCCCGCCAACTGGCCCTGGCGATTCGTGACGAAGTGGTGGACCTGGAAGCCGCCGGCATCAAGATCGTGCAGATCGACGAAGCTGCGTTCCGTGAAGGCCTGCCGTTGCGCCAGGCACAGTGGCAGCACTACCTGGACTGGGCCACCGAAGTGTTCCGCCTGTGCGCCTCGGGCGTACGCGATGAAACCCAGATCCACACCCACATGTGCTACAGCGAGTTCAACGACGTGATCGAGTCGATCGCGGCAATGGACGCCGACGTGATCACCATCGAGACCTCACGCTCGGACATGGAGTTGCTGGACGCGTTCGAAGCCTTTGCGTACCCGAACGACATCGGCCCGGGCGTCTACGATATCCACTCGCCACGTGTGCCGGATGCCTCGGAGATGGCCAACCTGCTGCGCAAGGCGGCCAAGCGGATTCCGGCTGAGCGGTTGTGGGTGAACCCGGATTGCGGGTTGAAGACCCGTGGCTGGCCGGAGACGGAAGCGGCGTTGATTCACATGGTGACGGCAGCGCGTCAACTGCGGGCTGAACTGGCTTAACGCCTTCTAGAACGGTGGGAGAGGGCACGCCCCCTCCCACAGTTGGACGGTGCCGGGTCAGAGGTATTTGAGCCAGGCCAGGTCGCGGCGGCGTGCCTTGAGCGCCGCAAACCAGCGCACCGGTGGATAGAGTGCCAGCGGTAACAGCAGCGCCACCAGCCAGATGCCGCCCATACTGTCGAAGCCGAAGTAGTTGCCGTGATTGAGGCCAAACAGCGCCACGCAGGCGACGTAAAGGACTTTCAACACATACAAGTGCAGCAGGTAGAAGAACATCGGCGCCGCGCCGAACGTGGCCAAGATGCCAATCCAACGTTTTTGTCCCGCGCGTTCAAACGCCAGCAACAGCAACAAACCGATCCCCAACGTCAGCGCCAGGAACAACAGCGAAGGCGGGTACTTGGTGACGTTGAAAAAGCTCATCAGCGTCTGCACGCCACTGTCATACGCCTGCCAAGGCTTCTCGCCATACCCGTTGGCCGTCCGCAACAGCACGAATCCCACCAACGCCCCCACACCGCCGAGCAACAAATAGCGTTGGCGCAGCACCGGCTGCGTGCCATTGGCAAACCACGGGCCCAGGCCGTAACCCAGCGCAATCACGCCAATCCACGGCAGCACCGGGTAGGTAGTGCGCAGTCGCAGCGAATCGCCGACCTCAATCCAACTGCGCTCATGCAGGATCGTCCACGGAATCTGCAAGGCCGAACCCGGCTCGAAGTGCACGCCATCCAACAGGTTATGCCCGCCAATGATCACCAAAGCCAACCCGATCAACAGCGGGCGCGGCAACCACACCAGCGCGGCCAGCGCGAGCATGCTTACGCCAATCGCCCAGATCACCTGCATATAGATCACGCTGGGCGGCAGTTGGAAGGTCCAGGCGAAGTTGACCAAGGTAAATTCCAGCACCACCAGGAACAACCCGCGCTTGAACAGGAATGCCGACACATCGCGGCGGCCCTGGTATTTCTGGCCGTAGAGCCACGCCGACAACCCCGTGAGCAGCACAAACACCGGCGCGCACAGGTGGGCGAGGGTGCGGCTGACAAACAGCACCGGCTCGGTGGTATCGATGATCATCGGGTCGCTGACCTGGCGGTGCAGCAGGAAGGTTTCGCGCACGTGGTCCAGCAGCATGAACAGGATCACCAGGCCGCGCAGGGCGTCGATGGAAAGCAGGCGTTTGCGCAGGGGAACAGCGTCGGTCATGGGCGTGATCACAGGGCGGGACGGAAAAGGGGCGTTATCCTATAACATTAATTTGCGCGTTGCCGCGTTTCGTTGCGCAGATTAGAATGCGATCAATTCTTAATTACTCTCTGGTCCCCGGTGATCTGCATGTCGTCTTCGCTCAATCTGCCTGTCGAGGCGCTGTACTGCGAACACCACGGATGGTTATACCGCTGGCTCGACCGCAAGTTGGGCAACGCCAGCGATGCGGCCGACCTGGCCCACGACACCTTCATGCGGCTGCTCACCCGGCAGCACAGTGCGGGTTTCGGCAGCGAGCCGCGTGCGTTGCTCACCCACATCGCCAAGGGCTTGATGATCGACAGCTGGCGCCGCCAGGAAGTCGAGCGCGCTTATCTGGAAACCATTGCCCACCTGCCGGAGCAGGAGGTGCCGTCGCCGGAAACCCGCTGGCTGATTCTTGAGGCGCTGTACCGCATCGAAGCCATGCTGCGCGATTTGCCGGACAAGACCCGCCAGGCCTTCCTGATGTCGCAGATCGATGGCCTGACGTACGCGCAGATCGCCGAGGAACTGAAGGTGTCGCTGGTCTCGGTCAAACGCTACATGCGCGATGCGTTCCTGGCATGCCTGAGCGTGGCATGAACCCGTCCATCGACCCGCTGATCCTTGGCGAAGCCGCCGACTGGATGGTGCAGTTGCAGTCCGGCAGCGCCACCGACGAAGACCGCCGCGCCATCGCCCAATGGCAAGGCCGCAGCGCCCAGCACGCCCAGGCCTGGCAACGGGCGGAGGCGATCCTGGGCGACTTCAACAGTGTGCCGGGCGCGATTGCCGGCGACACCCTCAAGCGCATCGGCCGTAAGCAATCGCTCGGCCGTCGCCAGGCCCTCGGGCTGTTGCTGCTGGCGGGGCCGGCGACCTGGCTGGCTTATCGGCAAAAGCCGTGGCAGCCGTGGACCGCCGACCAACACACCGCCATCGGCGAGCAACGCAAACTCACTTTGCCCGACGGCACGCGCCTGCTGATCAACACCGCCAGCTCGTTGAACATCGCCTTTACCGATCAGGTGCGACGAATCGAGTTGCTGCAAGGCGAAGTGATGATCACCACCGCCAAGGACCCCGCACCCCGCCATCGCGCGTTTATCGTGCAAACCCGCCACGGCACCGCCCGCGCCCTGGGCACGCATTTCAGCGTTCGAGTGGCAGAGCAGAGCAGCCGCGTGGCGGTGCTTGAAGGCGCGGTGGAAATGCTCCCGGAGCATGCCCGCCATGGGCTGATCCTCAAGGCCGGCGAGCAAAGCGCATTCGGCAGCGACGGCGTGGCAGCGGTGCAGCCGCTGGAAATCAGCGCAACCACCTGGGAAAACGGCATGCTGCTGGCCCAGCAGATGCGCTTGGCGGACTTGCTCGATGAGCTGGGACGCTACCGTCACGGCGTGTTGCGCTGCCACGACAGCGTGGCCGGGCTGACCGTCTCCGGGGCGTTCCCCTTGCGAGACACCGACGCCAGCCTGCGTCTGTTGCAGGAAACGCTGCCGGTCAAGGTCAGCAACCTGACCGGTTACTGGGTGACCGTCGAGCCTCGCTGAAATTATTGTCGACCTTCGCTGATACCTTTTTCGTTGTCGCCCGGTGTAGGGGAGAACCCTCAACTTTGCAGCGCGCCGACAGGAATCCCCATGACCTTCACACCGCACCCCATCCGCCCCTTGAAGGCCTTGAGCCTGGCCGTTGCCCTGGCAGCCATCGCACCGTTGCACAGTGCCGTGGCCGCCGACGCGGCGTCGACCAGTGCGGTGCGCAGCTACACCCTTGCGCCGGGGCCGTTGGGCAACGTACTGGCGCAGTTCGCGGCGTTGTCCGGGGTGCCGTTGTCGTTTGATTCCACGCTGCTCAATGACCAGCAAAGCGCCGGTTTGCAGGGGCGTTTCACTGCGCAAGCGGGCTTCATGCAGTTGTTGCAAGGCAGCGGTTATACCCTGCAAAGCACCGGCACCCACGGCTACACCGTGGTGCCCGAAGCCACGGGCGATGTGTTGCAGCTGGGTGCGACCACCATCAGTGGGGAGGGCGGGGCGCAGGCGGACACCTATGCCGGCGGTCAGGTCGCACGCTCGGCGCGCCTGGGGGTGTTGGGCACTCGTTCGATCAATGACGTGCCGTTCAGCGTGGTCAGCTACACCGCCAAGACCATCGCCGACCAACAGGCGCGCACGGTGGGCGATGTGCTGCTCAATGACGCGTCGGTGCGCCAGTCTTCCGGCTTCGGCAACTTTTCCCAGGTGTTCACTATTCGCGGCCTGCCGCTGAGCACCGATGACATTGCCTTCAACGGCCTGTACGGTGTGCTGCCCCGGCAGATCGTCACCACGGAAGCGTTGGAGCGGGTGGAGTTGTTCAAAGGCCCCAACGCGTTCGTCAATGGCGTGTCCCCGGCGGGCAGCGGCATCGGCGGCAGCGTCAACCTGGTGCCCAAGCGCGCCGAAGACGCGCCCACCCGCAGCGTGACCCTCGACACCACCACCGATGGCCAGCGCGGCGGCCACCTCGACCTGGGCCAGCGGTTTGGCGAAGACAACCGCTTCGGCGCGCGGGTCAACCTGGCCAGGCATGGCGGCGACACGGCCATTGAGGATGAATTCAAAAGCTCGCAACTGGTGGCCGTCGCCCTGGATTACCGTGACGATCGCCTGCGGGTGTCCACCGACTTCGGCTACCAGAAAGAGCGCATCAACAACGGTCGCTCGGTGGTCTACCCCAACGGCACCCAAGTGCCGAAGGCGCCGTCGGCCAAGCACAATTACGCCCAGGACTGGAGCTGGTCGGAGCTGGAAGACACCTACGGCATGTTCAATGCCGAATACGATTTGAATGAAAGCTGGACCGCCTATGTGGGCGGCGGCGCCAAGCACACGCGGGAGAATGGCCAGTATTCGTCGCTGTACGTGGGCAATGATGGCAGCGGGCGTGTGGGCTTTTTGTACTCGCCTCACGATGAAGACAACAAGAGCGCCATGGCCGGGTTGAACGGGCATTTCAACACTGGCCCGGTGAGCCATCAGATGAACGTCGGTTTGTCGGGGATCTGGGGCGAGCAGCGTTCGGCCTTCGAGGCGATCCTGCAGGCCAACCGCCGACCGGGCAATCTGTACAACCCGACCCAGATTCCGCGTCCGAGCGTTACTTACTTCGGCAGCGATATCCATGACCCGCGTGTCGTCGGCAAGAACCGCATCAAGAGCGCAGCGGTGTCCGACACCCTGGGCTTTATCGATGATCGCGTGCTGCTGACCCTGGGCGTTCGGCGCCAGACCCTCGAGGTGGATGCATGGAACACCACCACGGGAGCGCGCAACGCCAACTATGCCGAAAGCATCACCACGCCGGTGTACGGCCTGGTGGTCAAACCGTGGGAGCATGTGTCGTTCTATGCCAACCGCATCGAAGGGCTGGCCCAGGGCCCGACGGCGCCATTGAGCAACGTCACCAACCCCGGCGAGGTCTTTGCGCCTAACCGCAGCAAACAGACGGAAGCCGGGGTGAAGCTGGATTGGGACAGCGTTGGCGCCACCTTGGGCGTGTACCGCATCGAGCAGCCGAACAGCTCCACGTCGCGCCTGCCCGGCAATAGCCTGGACACCTTCAGTGTCGACGGTGAGCAGATCAACAAAGGCGTGGAGCTGAACGTTTTCGGCGAACCGGTTGACGGCCTGCGCCTGCTCGCCGGCGCGACCTGGATGAACACCGAATTGAAGAACACCTCCAACGGCCTCAGCGACGGTAACCGCGCTGCCGGCGTGCCGCGCTTCCAATACAATGTGGGCGCCGACTGGGACATTCCCGGCCTCCAGGGCGCCGCCGTCAACGCGCGGATGCTGCGCACCGGGGGCGAATACGTCAACGCCACCAACACCCTGAGCATCCCGGCCTGGACCCGCGTCGACCTCGGCGCCCGGTATGGCTTCAAGGCCGACGACAAGTACATCACCCTGCGCGCCAACGTCGAGAACGTGGCGAACAAGGCCTATTGGGCGTCGGCGTCGACGGCCAATAACTACCTGACCCAGGGCGAGCCGCGCACCGTAAAGCTCTCGGCAACAGTGGACTTCTGATCGGTAACCACGCTTGTCTCTGGCTGGCGGGCTTGTTGTGGTGAGCGGGGCAAGCCCGCTCACCACAATTGAACCGGATTTCTGCTACCGTCGAGGCATTTGATTGAGAGTAGGTAGCGACAATGAGCAATGACACCCCGCACTCCGTCATCGACTTCTGGAAAAACGCCGGCCCTAAACGCTGGTTCGCATTGGGTGCATTCTGCTACCTGCCCTTCGAACATTCGGAAGACCCGGCGGATCAGCAGCGCTCTCTGGTTCTCAACCAGCCACTGGGCGCCACTACCTACCATTGGGCCAAGGAACATGCCGAGATCATCCAGCGGTTCGGGCGTTTTCCCCATCGTAATGAGGTGCTGGCTCGGGCGACCTCAGACGAAGAGCGCGTTTTCCTGAACAAGGGCGGGTTTGCGGGCTAGCCCGGTATTCCGCCGAGGAATGCCCCCATAAAAACAGCGCATTGTCTTTCTGGCGGCACATCTCGTAGCGTGGTGCTCCCTTCAAGGAGATTCGTCATGAGCCAGCGTCCGTTGCGTCTGTATGTTGATCATCTGTACACCAGCCCCTACGCCATGTCGGTGTTTGTCGCCCTGCGGGAAAAAGGCCTGGCGTTCGACACGCTCACCCTGGACCTGGATGCCGCGCAACAGCACGCGGCCGATTTCGCCCACCTGTCCCTGACTCAGCGCGTCCCCACGTTGGTAGAAAGCGACTTTGCGCTCTCCGAGTCTTCAGCAATCACCGAGTACCTGGAACAGGTTTATCCCGAGACCCCGGTGTACCCGGCCGACCCCAAGCAGCGGGCGAGGGCGCGCCAGGTGCAGGCGTGGCTGCGCAGCGACTTGTTGCCGATTCGGCAGGAGCGCTCGACCCTGGTGGTGTTCTACGGGCAGAAGATGCCTCCACTGAGCGCCGAGGCTGAAGCGGCGGCCGCCAAGTTGATCAGTGCGGCGCAAGCGCTGCTGGCGAATAATCCGCCTTACCTGTTCGGTGAGTGGTCCATCGCGGACGTGGACCTGGCGGTGATGCTCAATCGCCTGATCCTCAACGGCGACCGCGTGCCTGCCGAGCTGGTGGAGTACGCGCAGCGTCAGTGGCAGCGGCCGTCGGTACAGGCGTGGGTCAATCAACAACGCCCTGCGCTGTAGCCTGTTCAGTGATGTGCACGACGCGGCGGTCCAGGTCCTCCCAGTCGGCCATGCCCAGCACCCGCGTGGTGTTCAGGCCACGCAGGTAGCCGCGTAATTGCTGGGCGCTGGCGTTGATTTGATCAGCGCCAGCGGCCTCATCCTGCAGCACGTCTTCATAGTCGACCAGGTAATCGGCGACGCGCTCGCGAAACTCCGGTAGGACGGCTTCGCGGATGCGGTCGAAGGTTTTCTGGTGAGGCTTCATAGCGTGGTCCTTATAGGTTTTATGGGTGCACTATCGGTTCAGATAATAGTCACCATCACGGATCGCAAGTTCTGTTTTTGCAGGAAAAGCGGAAAAATCACCCCATCGAAACGCTGTTCAAGGAAATGCGCGATGAGGACGTTTATTCAGCTTGTGTTAATGATGTTGATGCTTGGCACGGTCGCGATCAACAACGCGGCAATTGCCGATGATCTGCGTTCGGGCCATTTGCTCCCCCTCAGTGCTAGCGTAGAATCCCTGCAGCACGCGCAGTCGGTGGGTGTGTTGTTGAGCGATAACACCCGCGACAACCTCAGCTACCTTGAACGCTACCACGACATGGCCTTGAATGGCGCCAAGGATGCCCTCGACGCACGCATCCGCCAGGCGTTCGTCAACAGCTCCGACCCGGAACTGGCCATCGACTGGTTGATGAGTTCGCTGCAAGGCACTTTTTTGTCGGTGACGGTCTACGACAGCCTGGATGCCTTGGTGCAGGCTCACCCCGATGTGGTGGTGATGCTCGACACCCATAACCAACTGCTGACCCCGCGTAACGACCAGGTCGAGGCGCGGTTTATTGCGCGGTTCTACGACGCGAACCTGCAATACATCGCCAAGGCCGAAGGCTCGGTGCGTAAGCAGGTGCCGTCGGTGTGGGTACACGACAAGGCTGCACCGGAAATTGCCGCACAGATCGAGCAGCAGCGGGATGTGCAGCTCGATGCCTTGAAGCAGTTCGATGTGTCGCTCAAGGCGCTGCTTCGCGCTGGATAGTGGGCGGCTTGATGTGAACCTTTATTTTTATTGTCAGGAATTTTTCATGCGCTCTTTTTTCGCCCCGGCCTTGGCCTTTGCTTCCTTGTTGCTGGCTGGTTGTGTGTCCGCTCCCAACGCCCCGACCCTGACCCTGCAAACCAGCAAGGGGCCTGAAGCCTATGTGCAGTGCGTGCTGCCCAAGCTGGAAAAACATGGGATCAGCTCGACCGTGACGCAGAACTCGCGCCACGCCAAGGTGGTGTTGACCAGCAAGATTGCTGCCGATGATGTGCTGGAAGTCTATAAGTCCCAGGAGGGCGGCAAGGTGTTCCTGTATGAGCGCAAGCCGCTGGCGTCGGCGATCAAGCCGTCGCGGTTGGAGCAGGCGGCGCAGGAATGTATGTGATTCCAGGCAATACATAGCCAATGTGGGACGGGGGTTTGCTCCCGATGGCGTTGTGTCAGTCGACTCATTCCGGGTACGACGCTGGCCCTGTGGCGAGGGAGCTTGCTCCCGTCGGCGGCCTGATAGCTGACCAGGATGCGGGATCAGCACGAGTACATATCCGTTATTTATGTCACGGCTGCTATGGGTTCCGCCCTTACGGCCATCCCTTTCAAGGTCTTTAGTAAAATCCCCTGAAATTTCATTCAGGGGTACCGAAAGATG
>NZ_LKEG01000047.1:12872-63849 GCF_001645105.1 Pseudomonas marginalis | reverse complement strand
TTACTTTTGGCGCTCTTCCAAAAGTGACCCGCTGTAAGAGCGGAACCATAAGCCGCCGTTACCTAAATAACGGATATGTACCCTGTCTGATCCAACATCGAGGCCAGCTGTCAGGCCGCCACGGGAGCAAGCTCCCTTGCCACAGGTCCAGCGCCATACCCAGAGTGGTGTAGATACAGATGCCCCGATGGGGCTGAATCAGTCATCTGATGAATTGACTGACACACCGCTATCGGGGGCAAGCCCCCTCCCACATTTGGATCGCGGTCTAACCGTTAGATGGCGGTGGGCTGTCAGGCAGCCGGCGGGAGCAAGCTCCCTCGCCACAGGTCCTGCGCCATAGCCAGAATTGTGTAGATATAGATGCCTCGACGATGGCGCTGAATCAGTCACCTGATGAATTGACTGACACACCGCTATCGGGAGCAAGCCCCCTCCCACATTTGGATCGTGGTCTAACCGTTAGATGGCGGTGGGCTGTCAGGCAGCCGGCGGGAGCAAGCTCCCTCGCCACAGGTCCAGCGCCATACCCAGAGCGGTGTAGATACCTATGGCCATGGAGCTCCCACAGGTAAGCTGCGGTTTATTGCCTATTGGGTTTCCAGTTCAAGCCGCAAGCTATGGTCAGACAGGTGCTGGCTATCCTTCACCACTGCACGAGTACGCCGCCCCTCCAGCGCAAACACCACGGTCTGCGCCGCGTGCAGATCGTCCGGCAAAGGCTGGAACACCTTCAGCACAGTCCCGCCAGCTCGCCGTTGCACGCTCACTTGGCACTCGACATGCTTGGCCATGGGCCCAAAAAGCGTTTCCTGGGTGTAATCAATGCGCGCCTTGCCATTGACCGGTATGGATAAATTCATGTTTGTCACTCCCTGATCAAGCCTGGGCGCGCGCGTCCGAGCGGCGCCATTGTACGTGGGTAATACCGAACTTTTCGGCTTGCTGCTGGCTGGTCTTCTTGACTTGTTCGCGGGCGAACCGACCGATACGGCCCACCCCTGCGTCACAGCTTGCCCAGTGCCAGGCTTCTGCTGCATCGAGCTTTTCCAGGCGAATGATGAAGGACTTGGGTTCACCGTGCAGGCAGTAGTCGATCACAAATAGTTTTGCGTTATTCATTGGTCCATTAACCCTCCATGTATAAACAAGTGATCGTCCCGTGCCGCAAAAATTCACTCGGATTCTCCAGCGGTGGTCATTACCATGGCGACTCTCCCTTGATTGATGTGCATCCCCATGGCCCTGGCCGCGCCCCCCGACCTCAGTGATCACGCCGTTCCCGTACAGCCCTTGGCGCGTACCTACCCGCGTGGGCTGTACGTGGAGCCGCATAGCCACGAATGGGGCCAGTTGCTCTATGCCATGAGCGGCGTGATGTGGGTCGAGACGCCCCGTGAAGCCCTGGTGGTGCCGCCTCAGCGTGCGGTGTGGCTGCCGCCGGGGGTGGAACATGGGATCCGCGTGGTGTCGGATTTGCAGATGCGCAATATCTACTTGCGACCAGCATTGGCAGCGACGCTGGACAGCCAGGTGCAGGTGATTGAGGTGGGAGGGCTGCTCCGCGAGTTGATCGTCACGCTGGTGGACGAGGGCGACAACGGTGAGGCGGCGTACTACGACGCGGTGGTCAGCCTGGCCTTGCTGGAGCTGCAACGGGCGCGCCGCTCGCCGATCCGCATCGCCATGCCGGTTGAGGCTGACCGCCGACTGATCAATGTCTGCCAAGCGGTCATGGCCGCGCCCTCCCTGGAGATACCTTTTGAGCAACATGCCGAAACCGCTGGTGCCAGCGTGCGCACCCTGGCGCGGTTGTTCCAGCACAACCTGGGCATGGGCTTCGCCGAGTGGCGTCGCCAGGTGCAACTGGCCACGGCGGTGGCGGAATTGATCCAGGGCCAGTCGGTCAGCGGGATTGCCCGCTCGCTCGGCTATTCACCCAGCAGCTTCAGCGACATGTTCCGCCGCGAACTCGGCGTGGCGCCCTCGCACTACGCCGGTTGAACGGATGGCCGAAATCCTGAAGCACTTGGCCGATGCTTCAGGAATCGCCTCTCTACACTGAGCGCCTCTCACCACACGGCGCTGCTCACCATGAACTATCTGATTTCCCTCGCCATCGGCCTGTTTGTTGGCGTGATCTATGGTGCCCTGGATTTCCGCTCGCCCGCGCCCCCGGCCATCGCCTTGATAGGCCTGATGGGCATGCTGCTGGGCGAAAAGCTCTGGCCCATGGGCCGGCAGCTGGTGGGCACCTGGTTGTCTTGACCTCCTTTTTTTCTTCGATGGATATTGGCCATGAAAGCACTGCAATTTACTGCCACCGGCGATCTCGCCGCCCTCGGCTTTGTCGACGTCGCCACCCCGGTGCCGGCCGCGGGTGAAGTGCTGGTACAGATCAAGGCCGCGGGCCTCAACCCCAGCGACGTCAAGAACGTGCTCGGCCGCTTCCCCTACACCACCTTGCCACGCATTCCCGGCCGCGACTTTGCCGGTGTCGTCGTGGAGGGGCCACAGGAACTGGTGGGTCAGGAAGTCTGGGGCACCGGCCGCGACCTGGGGTTCTTTGCCGACGGTTCCCACGCCCAGTACCTCACCGTGTCGGCCAAGGGTGTGGCGCATAAACCCACCCACCTGAGTTTTGCCCAGGCCGCGAGCCTCGGCGTACCGTACACCACCGCCTGGGACGCGCTTGAGCGTAGCGGGGTGACCCAGGGCACGCGCTTGTTGGTGATTGGCGCCAATGGCGCGGTGGGCAGCGCGACCCTGGCCTTGGCGAAAATCCGCGGCGCCCAAGTGCTGGCCGCCGTGCGTCGACCGGAGCAGGTTGAAGTCTTGCAAGCGCAGGGCTTCGAGGCGATTGCCCTGGGCACGTCGGAAGAACTGGGTGCGCAGGTGAATGCCGTGTTCAAGGGCGGCGCCGATGTGATCTTCGACACCACCGGTTTCTGGCTGCCGGCGGCCGTGGCGGGCCTGGCGCCGTTCGGTCGTATCGCGATTATCGCGGCACCGGTGGACGGTCATGTGCAACTGCCGGCCCTGGCCCTGTATCGCAAGGGCGGCTCGGTGGTGGGGATCAATTCGCTGCTCTACAACGGCGAGCAATGCGCGGTGATGCTGGAACAGTTCGGGCGCTTCTTTGATGAAGGCTTGCTGCCGTTGCCGACGGGCTTGCGTGAAGTCGCGTTGGCAAATGGCGTGGAGTGTTACGAAGAAGTGAACCAGGGCAGCCCCGACAAAATCATCTTCCTGCCCTGACACGGTGAAATGTGGGAGGGGGCTTGCTCCTCCCACCTGTCGATCTCCATCAAGCTTCGGGAACACCTTTCTCCCAGGCCGACCAGTTCTTCAGGATCGCCTGTATCAACGGGTTGCCCGTGCGGTACAGGTTCTCCAGCGCTGGCACGAAGCCGCCTTGATCGGCGTATTTCAGCAGGTTGTCCACTTCGCTGTAGCCAGGGTAAGGGCGGTCGAAGTCCGAGCCGGCACGTACCACCGCCAGGCGCTGGATATCCACCAAGCCTTCGCGGCTGGCGCGCAGCAACGCTTCATAGGTGGAGTTGTCTTCCTGTTGGGTGGTGCAGTATTCACCTTTGTTGTCGGTCAGCAGCTTGGTCCAGACTTCGGCACGTTCGCTGAGGCGTGTGCCGGAGAACCAGGTATTGCCGGCCAGGGTGTCGCAGCGGGTCACCTGCGGCGGTTGGTTGGCAGGGGCGGCGGGGTAGTGCTTGCGCCAGGCGCTGGATTCCTTGCTTTCCGTCAGCTCGACGTTGTGCGACAAGGCGAAGGCCTTGGCCTGCAATTTTGGATTCAGCTCAAACACTTCGGTCTTGTAGTCCAACGGTGGTTTTTCGTTGGGGCCCTTGGTGTTGATGCCGATATAGCCGGTCGGCCAATCCTTGGGCGCGTCCCGTGAGTCCAGCTCCCACTGGGTGCCGAACTCCACCAGGTAATGCGCCCAGGCGGCCGTGCCGATAGTGCCATGCTTGGGGTTGATCCCGGCGATCCCGGCGATCAGGAAGTAGCTCTGGCGCAGGTCGAACTTGGGCGACAGCGCCAATGCCAGCGTGGACGCGGCGGCATTGGTCTGGCCCATGCCCGTCACCAGCAGGCACACGTCCTGGGTGTTGCAGCGGATCACCGGGTATTCGGCGGACAGCCCTGGTACACGCACTTCCTGCTTGAGTTCCAGGCGATCGATCCAGGTTTGCGCCTCGGGGGCGAACATGGTGATCAGCATCACCTTGGGTTTGATCGGCGCAGGCGTATTCGCCAGCACCACGTGGGGCAGCAGCGCCAGGCCGACAGCCATCGAGAAGCCGGTAACAGAGCGACGGGTAAATGCTTTCATCTATAGCTCCTTGATCAGAATTGGTAGCCCACGCCGGCGTAATAACCCCAGCCGTCCGAGCGGGCGCGGAAGTTGCCTTCGCCGAAATTCAACTCGCTGCCGTCTTCCCAGTTGCCGCCGTTATGGAAGTAACGGCCGACCAGGGTGAACCGCAGGTGGGTAAACGAATACAGCAGCACGTTGGTGGCCACCACGGAATTGGCGGTGCGCGCCGGGTTGTCCTTGTGCAGGTCCGAGCCGAAATCGTAGTTGGTGAAGCCGATATAGGTCAGTGAGGCGCCGTTGTCGAATTTGCCGATGGGCACGATGTACTTCATTTGCGCGCGGTAACCGTCCCAGGAATATTCATTGCTGGCACCATAGTTTTCCCACTGGTAACGCCCGTAGAAGTTGGCCGACAGGTTGACCCGCGAGTGGGTGTCAATGTCGGTGCCGAGGCCGCTGTACAGGGTGTTGGCGCGATTTTCCTTATTGCTGCCGTGGTCGTAGATCCAGTCGAACGCGACATACCATTCCTTGAACGGCCCGATGGCGAGGCTGCGGCCTGCGAGGTAGTCGATGGAGATACGTGGCTCATGCTCCATGAACACGGGCGAGCCATGGTCCCACACGCCTTTGTCATTGCTGTTGCCGATGGTGAGGATCTTCGGCACGTCGATATAGCCGTACAGCTCGAAGGGCCCTTTGCGGCCGAAGTATTCGTACTCCAGGTAGATATCATCCTGCGGCTTGGGGCCGAAGCTGATGTCTTTGCTGCCGATCAACGTCAGGTCCTGGTTGAACCAGTCCGACAGGTACACGCCTTTTTTTGCCGGGTTTGCCTCAGGGCTGAGCGTTTCGCCCTGTGCTGAGTCATCGACAGGTTTTTCCTGCGCCAAAATGGGAGCGCTGAGTACTCCCGTAACGGCAGCCAGTAGCAAGGAAACACCAAAGGGGGTAGGACGCCTTGAGGTGAAGTGCATTGAAAATCCCTATTCGTACGCGGTTTAGACCCGATGCTTCGGGGAGAGGTGAACTGGGTGGCCAAGTTCATACCGCAAACGTTTGCACAGGTTGTACCAACTTTGCTCAATCGATTGATCAGCCTGCAAAAAAACGGGATTAGTCGACCTTTTGGTCAGAATTGACTGGGTGTCATTTTTTCAATGCGCTGGAACAGGTGCATGGCTGTTTCCCGCCGATAGTCACTCGGTGTCTGGTTCATTTCGATCCGGAAGTGCCGATTGAAATTGGACAGGTTGGCGTAGCCCACTTCAAAGCAGATATCGGCCACCGACATATCACTTTGCAGCAACAGCCGGCAGGCGCGTTGCACGCGGAACTTGCGCATCAAGTCGATAAAACCGTGGCCGGTGTTGCGTTTGAAGAAACGCGAGAAGCCCGGTTCGCTCATGTCCAGTTGTTGTGCGATCACCGACAGGCGCACATCGCCCGTCAGCTCACGCATCAAATAGTCGAACGCCTTGTTGATGCGTTCGGCGCTGCGTGCGTCCAGGGTCGGCGCATAGCAGGGGCTGGCCAGGGCCTTGACCTGTTGCGTCGGCGCATTTTTCAGGCTGTCGAGCAGTTGCAGGAACAGGATCAACCGTTGCAGGCCCTGGGCGTTGCCGATGGCTTCCATCAAGTGCGCTGCCTTTACAGCGGCCTCGCCAATAAATTCCAGGCCACGACGGGCCTGTTCGAACAACGCCGAGAGGTCCCCGAGCTCCGGCAGGGTCTTGCGCAGGGCGAGGAGGGCGGCGCCGTCGAATTGCAGCACCACGTCGCGGCCGCTCAGGTATTCGCCGGGCGCCAGCTCACCGATCCAGTCGTGGGGCAGATCGGGGCCGATCAGTGCCACATGCCCGGCACTGAACGCACCAATGTAGTCGCCGGCCACCAGCTTGCCGTTGCCCTGGCGGATCAGGTGGATTTCGAATTCAGGGTGGTGGTTCCAGCGCGCCAGCTCATAGGGATAGTCGTGTTCGAACCAGCGAAAGCAATGATCCGGTTCGGGCAGGATCACTTCGAGTTCGGCGGGACGGTGTTCGAACAGTTGGGCGCGGCTGATGGGCATGGTAATGCCTCTTGTATGGGTGGAATCGCCTCAAAATACGCGGGTTGGCGATACCCGCGCTACCCCCGGTTTCGCTTGGCACTGATACTTTTTTAACTGACAGGCGACGGTTAAAAAAGTATCAGTCGAGCATCCGCCCTGCGTTTGTGAGGGCCTGGCCAAGCTGCTGTAATCGGCCCTCAACAACAAAAACAACAGGTGGAAACCGCTATGTTCAAGCTCCCGCAAGCGTTGTTCCTGCTTTCCGGCCTGGCAGTGGCCATGCCCGGCCAGGCTGCCGACACCGTCACCATCGCCACGGTCAACAACAGCGACATGATCCGCATGCAGCGCCTGTCCAAGGTGTTCGAAGCACAGCACCCGGACATCAAGCTCAACTGGGTGGTGCTGGAAGAAAACGTGCTGCGCCAGCGCCTCACCACCGATATCGCCACCCAGGGCGGGCAGTTCGACGTGCTGACCATCGGCACTTACGAAACCCCGCTCTGGGGCGCCAAGCACTGGTTGGAACCGCTGACCCAGCTGCCCGCCGATTACGACGCCGACGATATCTTCCCCTCGGTACGCCAAGGCCTGTCGGTCAATAACACCCTGTACGCCTTGCCGTTCTATGGCGAAAGCACCGTCACCTATTACCGCACCGACCTGTTCAAGCAGGCAGGCTTGACTATGCCGTCGCATCCTACCTGGACCCAGCTCGGCGAGTTCGCCTCCAAGCTCACCGCCAAGGATAAGGACCAATACGGCATGTGCCTGCGCGGCAAGGCCGGTTGGGGCGAGAACATCGCCTTGCTGAGCACCATGGCCAACGCCTTTGGCGCACGCTGGTTTGACGAGCAGTGGAAGCCCGAGCTGACCAGTCCCGAGTGGACCGCCGCGGCCAATTTCTACGTCAACACCCTCAAGCAATACGGCCCGCCGGGCGTGTCCAGCAACGGCTTCAACGAAACCCTCGCGCTGTTCAACAGCGGCAAATGCGCGATCTGGGTCGATGCCAGCGTGGCCGGTTCCTTCACCACCGATAAAAGCCAGAGCAAGGTCGCCGACAGCGTCGGTTTTGCCGCCGCGCCGACCGAAGTCACTGATAAAGGCTCGTCATGGCTCTACGCCTGGTCCCTGGCGATCCCGGCCACGTCCAAGCACAAGGACGCCGCCAAGGCTTTTATCAGTTGGGCGACTTCCAAGGATTACATCCAACTGGTCGCCGACAAGGAAGGCATCACCAACGTACCGCCTGGCACCCGCCAGTCCACCTACAACGAGGCGTACCTGAAGGCCGCCCCGTTTGCCCAGGTGACCCTGGAAATGATGAAACACGCCGACCCCGCGCACCCATCGGCCAAGCCGGTGCCGTACGTGGGCATTCAATACGTGACGATCCCTGAGTTCCAGGCCATCGGCACCTCGGTCGGCAAGCTGTTCTCGGCGGCGCTGACCGGCGGCATGTCGGTTGACCAGGCCCTGCTGCAAGCGCAGTCCACCACCGAGCGCGAGATGAAACGCGGCGGTTATCCGAAGTGATTTTTGACGGGACATACCCATGAAACGACTGGAAGGTAAGAGCGCGCTGATCACCGGATCGGCGCGCGGTATCGGCCGCGCCTTCGCCCAGGCCTATATCGCCGAAGGCGCCACGGTAGCCATCGCCGATATCAACCTGCAAAGGGCCCAGGCCACAGCGGCTGAGCTGGGCCCACAAGCCTATGCGGTAGCCATGGACGTCACCGACCAAGCGTCCATCGACGGCGCGATTGCCGCCGTGGTGGCCCAGGCCGGCAAGCTGGATATTTTGATCAACAACGCGGCGCTGTTCGACCTGGCGCCCATCGTCGACATTACCCGTGACAGCTATGAACGGCTGTTCTCGATCAACGTCGCCGGCACGCTGTTCACCCTGCAGGCCGCCGCGCGGCAGATGATCAGCCAGGGCCACGGCGGCAAGATCATCAACATGGCCAGCCAGGCCGGGCGCCGGGGCGAGGCGCTGGTGGCGATCTACTGTGCGACCAAGGCAGCGGTGATCAGCCTGACGCAATCGGCGGGGCTGAACCTGATCAAGCAAGGCATCAACGTCAACGCCATCGCACCGGGCGTGGTGGATGGGGAACATTGGGATGGGGTGGACGCGTTGTTTGCCAAGCATGAGGGTCTGGCGCCCGGCGAGAAGAAAAAGCGGGTAGGGGATGAGGTGCCCTTTGGACGGATGGGCACGGCGGAAGATTTGACCGGGATGGCGATCTTCCTGGCCTCGCAGGAGGCCGACTATGTGGTGGCCCAGACCTACAACGTCGATGGCGGCAACTGGATGAATTGACGCCGCCTACTCGGCGAAACTTCGATCAAAGAAGTAAATGTCCCCAGGCTTCAGGTTTTCCACCGTCGCCTGGGGCCTGCCGCCTTCACCCTGCTTCTTGCGCCCCGTCTCCCGCAGATACCCCGCCTCGGTCAGCTTCAACATGCGCTGGCGAATACTGGTCTTCAACACCGGCCGTGCCAGCACGAGGGAAAAGATCGTGGTCGCCTCCGGCGCGCTGAATTCATTGCCCAGGAACATCAGCGGCAAGCTGCTGTACAGCGACTTTGAAAACAGGCGTTCCTGTACCGATGCCACGATCATGTTGTGATCGAACGGCAGCTTGATGCTGCCGTCCGCCACGGCATTCAGTGAATACCAGGCTTGATGCTCGCCGAGCGTCACCTCATCCGCCACGATCGCCAGGTAGTACGTGGACGACGACCAGCAGCGCGGGTCGCGAAACGCATCGCCCACCGTGCCGACTTGCTCGCTCCAGGCCAGTTCAAACCCCACCTTATCACTCGCCCGCAAGCGCTCCACCGCATCCTGGAGGCGCAGATCTTGCACGCCGCCGTTCACCACCACCCCCGGCAACGCCCAGTGCCCGGCGAACGGCTCGGCGTCGCGTTTGTTCAGCAGCAGCTTCAATTCGCCCGCGCGGCGGCAGTAGAACAGTACGCACAGGTCGACGGTGTGGAGGTAGGCGCTAAGCGGCATGTGAGCTCCTTGCGAATAACAATGGGGCACAGTCTAACGGATCAAACAGATATGTCATGTACTAACGCCAGGATAGATAACCAAATGTTTCTTGCAATGAAAGTACATGACGTGTACTTTTGTTTCCAGGCCACAGGAGAAACGCCATGACCCTCGCGAAAACCGCCATTGCTTCATTCGACGTCGACGCCCAGAAGAGCTTCACGCCACTGTGCCCCAACGAGTTGCCTGTGGCCGGCGGTGACCAGATCGGTGCCGAACTCAACTACATGGCCAGCCTCGCCGGCCATCGCGTCGGCAGCAAGGACGCCCACACCCCGCACGCTCCCTGGGTGGTGTCGCAGCACAGCGAGATGCTGCAACCCACCGGCCTGGCTCATGCCGATGTGACCTGGGTGAGCCACTGCGTCCCCGGCACCGAAGGCTTCACCCTGCTGGACGCGTTGCCCACGCCCTATGACTACGATTACTTCATCTGGAAAGGCGTCGAACCCGACCTGCACCCCTACGGTGCCTGCTACCACGACCTGCACGACAAGCTGTCCACCGGCGTCATTGAGTACCTTAAGGCCCAGGGCGTCACCCGCGTGATCGTCGGCGGCCTGGCGCTGGACTACTGCGTCAAGACCACCGCGTTGCAACTGCTCAAGGCCGGCCTGGACGTGGTCCTGCACCTGCCGGCGTGCAGGGGCATCACGGAAGAGGGCGGCGTACGGGCCGTCAATGAATTGCTCAAGGCCGGTGCCGTCATCAGCAGCACCCGCGAAGAACTGGCCGCGATGGCCACGCGTTAAGGAGAGACACCATGGAAAGTGCATACGACTACGAGTCCCCGGTGATCCAGGGCTTGCTCGACACCGACTACTACACCTTCACCATGATGCAGGCCGTGTTGCACCAGCACCCGAATGTCGATGTCGAGTACAACTTCATCGTCCGTTCGAAGGAAAAACTCGGCCACCTGATCCCCGAGCTGCGCGGCGAACTTGAAAAAATGGCCGGCCTGCACATGCGTGAAGGCGAGCTGCGCTTTCTGTTCAACCCACGCTTTCGCGAATACCTCACCCCGGATTACGAGCGCTTCCTCGGTCTGTTCCGCTTCAACCTGCGCTATATCCACGTCAGTGAAGTCGACGGCCAGCTGAACATCCGCGTGGTCGGCCCGATGCTGCACTGCATCATGTTCGAACAGCCGGTACTGGCCCTGGTCAGCGAACTGCGCAACCGCGACAAATACCCTGACGTGACCCTCGAAGACGTCACCCGCAAGCTGTACCAGAAGTTCGACTGGCTGGAGAAAAACCTCAGCCGCGATGAACTGGCCGACTTGCGCGTCTCCGACTTCTCCACGCGCCGGCGCCTGTCGTTCAAGGCCCAGCGTGAAGTGGTCGACATCATGCGTCGCGACTTCCCCGGCCAGTTCGTCGGCACCAGCAACGCACACCTGGCCTACGAATTCGACCTGCCGCTGATCGGCACCATGGCCCACCAATGGCTGATGGTGCACCAGCAACTGGGCCGGCTGCGCGAAAGCCAGAATGCCGCGCTGGAAAACTGGGTGCGTGAATACCGTGGTCGCCTCGGGATCGCCCTGACCGACTGCATCAGCACCGACTTTTTCCTCAAGGACTTCGACCTGTACTTCGCCAAACTGTACGACGGTCTGCGCCAGGATTCCGGTGATCCCATCGCCTGGGCCGACAAGGTGCTCGCGCGCTACAAGCAATTGGGCATCGACCCGATGACCAAGGACCTGATGTTCTCCGACGGCCTGAACTTCGAGAAATGCCTGCCGATCCTGCGCCACGTGCGCGGCAAGGCCAAGTTCGGGTTCGGCATGGGCACCAGCCTGGCCTGCGATGTGGAAGGCGTCGAGCCGCTGAGCATCGTGATGAAACTGGTGCGGGTACACGGCGAACCGGTGGTGAAATTCTCCGATGACCCGGTCAAGAACGTCTGCGAAGACGCCTCGTTTTTGCAGTACGCAGCACAAGTGTTCAACGTTGGCAGTGTGGAGGTGTGACATGCAAGAACGTATCGCACGGGAACTGAACATCAACCGCGCGCTGGTCCAAGGCGGCGAGCCTGAGGAAATCCAACGGCGCATCGACTTCATCAAGGCCACCTTGCGCCACTCAGGCTGCAAGGCCCTGGTATTGGGCATCAGCGGCGGCGTGGACTCCCTCACTGCCGGCCGCCTGTGCCAACTGGCGGTACAGCAACTGCGCAGCGAGGCGTACGCCGCACGCTTTATCGCCATGCGCCTGCCCTACAAGACCCAGGCCGATGAACGCGACGCCCAGTCCTCCCTGGACTTCATCACCCCGGACCACATCGACACCCTGAACATCGCCGCCAGCGTCGACGGCCTTATGGCCAGCCTGGCCGCCACCGACGCCAGCGCCGAACACGTCGATTTCATCAAGGGAAACGTCAAGGCCCGCACCCGCATGATCGCGCAATACGCCGTGGCCAACCTGCACAACGGCCTGGTGGTTGGCACCGACCATGGCGCCGAAGCGCTGATGGGCTTTTTCACCAAGTTTGGCGACGGCGCCTGTGACCTGGCCCCGCTGTCGGGCCTGACCAAGACCCAAGTGCGCCTGTTGGCCAGCGCCCTCGGTGCCCCGGTCAACCTGGTGCATAAACACCCTACTGCCGATCTGGAAGAGTTGGTGCCCGGCAAGTTAGACGAACATGCGTATGGCTGCACCTATGCAGAGATCGACGCGTACCTGATGGGCGAGCCGGTGAGTGAGCGGGTGAAAGCGATTGTTGAGGGGGCCTATGCGAAAACAGCGCATAAGCGAGCGCTGCCTATCGTTCCTCATTAGACGCATTTTAACTGTGGCGAGGGAGCTTGCTCCCGTTCGACTGCGTAGCAGTCGCCGGCTTTCAGGGGCGCTTCACACTCCAGTGCACGCGAGCATGCTTCTAGATCTTGATGTTCTCGCGAATACTCCAGCCAAACCGGATAGGCCCACCATCCTTACCGCCATCGGCTTTCTGCGGCTGGTAGCTGACGTCCACCTTGGCGAAGTTAAGGCTGATTTCCTCTGTCAGCACATCATTGGTTGCCGCAGCGCGGGTGTCGTAGGAGGCGACCATGACTTCCTTCAAGGTGATCACCAGGTACTCCACGCTGCTATCGCCCCCGGCCTTGCGCACCACGATTCGCGCCTCGGGGTAATGCTTGCCGGTTGCGCACGCCATCATGAGGTTGGGCGAGGATTTATCCAACGACTTTTCAATCGCGATGTTGGCCATATCAACCTTGCCGGCACCACCGCCCGTGCCACTGTGCATCGAGCCTGACTGGGTCATCCTCCAGCCCCAGCGGGAAATATCGATTTCATCGCGATGCGCCTGGTCCCTGGACTCGCCCTTGATGTCTCCCAGCTTCAAAAACATATCGGTTGTCATGTCCGCTCCTTGTTTTGTCATCCGCCGATAGTGGCGCGGGAGTACTTTTCCGATTTATGGGATTGCCCACAAGGCGCAGGAAGGCGATCAGGAAGTGCCCGTCCAGAAAAAGGAAATCTTCCTACATTCCAGCAGGATATCGATTCTTTACGCTCTGCACTCTTGTGCGTTCAGGAGTAAAGGAATGGCTACCAGTGTATTGAAGGACGGTTTCCCTAAGGCTCACCTCACCACTCGCGAGCGGGTGGAAAGCAGCATTGATCTGCGCCGGTTGTTTGCGGCTATTGACGCCGATCCGGCGATTGCCGGGGCGGGGGTGGTGTATCTCGATTCCAATCTGTGGCCCTTAACGTTGCGTGAGTTTCAACCGATTTGCCGGGTGTTGCCCAAGCGAGTGATCTTGCGGGAAATGCCGGCGTCGATGGCGCAGGCGGATTTTGTGCGCCGGTTGGAGCATGAGCCACGAGAGTCGCACCTTGTATTCGAGGCGCTTGGGATGGGATTGGCGTGTGGGAGTGCGGTTTTAGGTTGGATTGTCGCGGTAAGTGGAACCGCTGCCATTCCATTTTCGGCTGGCGCCAGTTCAGTGATTGCCGCTGTTGGTTACACCTCTGCTGCGGCAAGTTTCGTTCAATGTGTCGTTGGCGGATACCGTGTGTACAACGAGCTCACCGAGCCTTCGAACAACGAATCATTGGACAGTGAACCCTGGTACCAACACACAACCGCTGCATTGGACGCTGTCGCACTGGTGGGTGCAGGTACCTCGTTCCTGACAACCCTGAGAATGGTTAAAGCGACGAAGGTGAGTACCGGAAAGAATTGGCAGCAGGTACTGAGGGGGCTTACCCGACAAGAGCGAGCGAAGCTGACGAAGGAGTTACTGAGTATTCAACACCCACATCTATCTTCGAAAATGTTGAAGTTGAGGCAGTTGGAAGGACATTTACCTAAGCGACTGACACCAGCAACGCTGCGCCACGCGACAGTAACTCAAATTAAAGATGTTCTAAGCGCATCAATGACTGTAATGGGCAGTGCTGTATCCGGAAATTTTCACACCATTGCCGTAGGCCTCTATGAGGCGTTTGAAGAATGATCTTTCTGATGACGATTGAGGAGTTCTGGTGTTTTCTGAAACGTTACTTTCCGGTTCATATGGCGGCGCTTTTTGCTCAAGGCTTCGCCGTTGCCATTGGCGTACCTATGATGTTTGACGGTTATTTTCGTGGATTGCCTCTTGGCGAAAATCTCAAATATTCCTTTTTTTCAGTGCTCGGTTTGGCTTTTCTTATTGCTCACTGCAACTTCATGATCATGCGTGGCTGTCCGAGCTGGCTATGGATCCCGGTAGTTCTGATGGTGCTTAGTCTGTTGGGTGTTTTACCGACCATCGAACACCGCCCTCACAAGGTGTTCTATGTGCTAGGCCTGTTATTCCCGCTGCTGGCTCTATTGCTGATCAATAGTAAACGTCACCGAGAAGCCCGAGCTGAATGGGTAAAGCTTCGTCAACAGCGTCTGCGCATCGCGAAGATAATCCGTACCCAGCGTCAACGAGTTCGGCGCCGGGCAGGGTTATGAAGTTCTACCGCTCAATCGACCGACTCCACCGCGCATTCCACTCCGGCCGCGCTTGGTTGACCTGGTCCCAATCAATCGAAATCGCGGTTTGCAGGTAACCCTGCATGGCTTCCACCCGCGCCCGGGTCTTGTCGGTGGTTGGTGTGGTCGGGTTCGACGGAATCTGGTCACCTTCCTCCAACGCTGGTGCCTGGGCCTCGGCGGTCAGCAAAAAGGCCGCGAGTTTCTGCGCCAGTTCCGGTTGGTCGTTGCGCGCGATCACGCATTCGGCCACGTTCAGCACCACCGCGCCTTCCTTGGGTTGTGCATATTCCATCGGCACGCCGAGCAGTTTCTGGGTGGCGACCTGGGTCGGGGTGAGGGGGAAGATCGCGGCTTCGTCGGTCTGCACCATCTCGGAAATTTTCGCCGAGCTGGCGATGTACTCCAGCACGTTGGGGCCGACGGTTTTCGGCCAGGCCTTGAAGCCGGGCTCGACGTTAGTTTCGTCGCCGCCCTGGATGCGGTTGAACATCAGGAAGCCGTGCAGGCCGAAGGTGGACGACGCCAGGGACTGGAACACCACTTTTTCCTTGAAACGTGGGTCGGCCAGGTCCATCCATGAGGTGGGCGCGGCCCAGCCTTTTTCCTTGAACATCTTGGCGTTGTAGCCCAAGCCGGTGACGCCGAGGGTCACGGCCACGGCTTCCTCCTTGATTCTGGCCTTGGCCGGGATCTGTTCCAAGGTCGGGCTGGGCGCCAGCTTGTCGCACAGGCCCATGGCGATGGCGCGGTACATGATGCCGTCGTCGAGGAACATCACGTGCATCTGTGGGTTGTCTTTGTTGGCCTGGACCTTGGCGAGGATGTCCGACGAGGTGCCGGGCACGATCACCACCTTGACGTTATTGGCCTTTTCGAACGCGGGCAGCACCTTGTCGGCGTACACCCGTTCCATGGTGCCGCCGTTCATGCCCAGATACAGCGTGGGCGCGGCGTGCGCGGTGGAGGCGAGCAGGGCGAGGGACAAGCAGGACAGCGCAATACGTGGGTTCATGGATGTTTTTCCTCTCAGGCTTGGAAACGACGGATGGAAAACGCTTCGATGGGTTGGCGGCTGGCCCCGTCGCAGACGATCTCTGCCAGGGCTTCACCCACCGCGGGACCGAGCTGGAACCCGGCGCCGGCAAAGCCGAAGCCATGGAGCAGGCCAGGTTGGGTGCTGCTGGGTCCGATCACCGGTTCGTGATCGGGTAGATAACCTTCGGTGCCGCTCCACGTGCGAATCGCCTGGGCACCCTTGAGGAACGGGTACAGCTCGCCGGCATTGCGCAGGATCTCCAGCACCGCTGCCTGCCCCGGCCGCGCGGTCAGCGGGCCCAGGGCAAAACCGCGACCGCCGCCGAGGATGCAGTTGCCCCGGGCGACCTGCCGCGCATAAATCCCGCCGCCTTCAACGCCGGTACTCACATTCATCACCACCGGCAGCGGCTCGGTGACCAGCATCGCTGGATGCGCCGAGGTGATCGGCACGGCTTCGCCAAACTGCGCGGCGACGGTGCCGGCCCAGGCGCCAGCACAGTTCAGCAGCCAGGGCGCTTGCAGGTGCAGACCGTTGGCGCACTGCACCTGAAAGTGCTGGCCGTCATGTTCTATGCCAATCACCTCAGCCTGCTCGTACACCGATGCGCCAAGGCGCTGCGCAGCACGGGCGAAGGCCGGGGACACCAATCGTGGGTTGGCGTGGCCGTCTTGCGGGCACAACGAGGCGCCCACCGCAATATCGCCGACCCAGGGAAAGCGTGCGCGCAGTTCGGCGTAGTCGAGCAACTGCAAGCCCAGGTCAAAGCCACGGGTCTGCTCGGCATACGCCTGCAACGCGGCGAAATCAGCCTGACTGCGCGCCAGCTTCAAATGCCCGGAGCGCACGTATTCGCCGTCGATGCCGATCAGGCCCGGCAAGTCGGCCCACAGTTGATGGGCGCGCTGTGACAGCGGCAACTGATGCAATGGCCGGCCCTGGCGGCGCACACCGCCATAATTCACGCCGCTGGAATGCGAGCCACAAAAGTCCCGTTCCACCAAGGCCACGCGCTGGCCTTTCTGCGCGAGCATCAAGGCCGCCGACGCGCCGACAATCCCACCGCCCAGCACGATGACGTCGATCATGACTGCGCCTCCACGCCAAACGGCAGCGGCTTGATTGGCGCCTGGCCACGCAAGCGGCCGACGTTTTCGATGCCCCGGCCGCTGCGCTCGGCGACTATCTCCGCTGCCGCCGGCCCGCACATGCGGCCCTGGCAGCGGCCCATGCCGACGCGACAGTGGGCCTTGACCCGATTGATTTCCCAGTGGCCTTCATCCACCACCGCACGTATATCGCCGGCGCTGACTTCTTCGCAGCGGCACACCATCAACGCATCCGGTGCCTGTGCCGCCCACTGCTCAGGGAAAGGAAACGCGGTTTCCAGGCCCTGGCGAAAGCGCTGGATACCCGCCAGTTGTTGTTCCAACACGGCGGGGCGGCGGTGATCAATGGCAATGCCCGCGTCCTCCAGTACCGCCAGAGCAGCACGTTCGCCGGCCATCTGCGCGGCGTCCGCGCCCATGATCCCGGCGCCGTCGCCCGCCAGGTACACACCGCTGATACTGCTGCGCCCGGCGCTGTCGCGTTGTGGAAGCCAGGCGCGGTTCAACGTGTTCCAGGCGAATTCACAACCGAGCAGATCCGCCAGTTGCGTCTCGCTGCGCAGGGCATGGGCAAAGCCCACGGCGTCGCATGCCAGGCTGTGCTCACCCCAACGAATAGCGCTGACCCGCTGTTCGCCTTCGATCTGTGTGAGCGTGGCGCCCTGATGCACGGCAATCCCATGGGCCGTCAGCCAGGCGCGGTAATACAAGCCCTTGGCCAAGGTCGCCGGTTGCCCGAGCAGCGCCGGCAGCGCTCGGCACTGCGCGCTGAACGGTGCGCTATCGAGCACCGCCACGACCTTGGCCCCGGCTTTGGCGTACTGATAGGCGACCAGGTACAACAACGGCCCGCTGCCGCAGAACGCCACGCGCTCACCGATGGCGCAGCCCTGGTATTTCAAGGCGATCTGCGCCGCGCCGAGGCTGTAGACACCGGGCAAGGTCCAGCCCGGCACCGGCAGGATGCGGTCGGTGGCGCCGGTGGCGACGATGATCTGCGCGTAGTCGAGGCTCTCGGCGCGGCCGTTGTTGAGCATATCCAGGCGGCCATCCTCGGCGTTCCACACCAGGGTTTGCGGCCGGTAGTCGATCAGCGGCGCCAGCTCATCCAGGGTGCGGTGCACGGCTTGGGCCTTGCTCGCTTCAAATCCGTAGAGCTGCCTGGCGGTGCGTTGGAAACCTTGGGGTTGGCGCCGATAAATCTGCCCGCCACCGCGCAGGCTCTCATCCACCAGGCAGGGTGTGATGCCGTGGTCGAGCAGGGTGCGCGCTGCGCTGATGCCTGCCGGGCCCGCGCCCACAATCACCACCGGCTTCATGGCTGGCGCCCCGGATCGCGGCTGACCGCCTGACCTTCTTCCAGCAGCGTCGAACAGGCGCGCACGCGGCGCCCATCTTCAAGGCGCACCCAGCAGTCCTGGCACGCGCCCATCAGGCAGAAACCGGCACGCGGTTCGGCGCTGAAGTCACTCCCGCGCAGGTGCTCGGCGCAGGTCAGCACGGCGGTGAGCACCGTGTCACCCAGCAAACCGCTGGCAGGCTGGCCGTCCAGGGTGAAGGACAGGACCGGGCGTTCGGTCTCGGCTAAGCGTTTGAACAAGGCCATCAATGTTTCCCCACCAGCACGCGGTCCAGGCCGTAGACCCGATCCAGCAGAATCATGGTCGCCGCCGTCAGCGCAATCACCAGCGCCGACACCGCCGCCATCATCGGGTCGATGGACTCGGTGGCGTACACATACATGCGCACCGGCAGGGTTTGCGTGGCCGGCGAGCTGACGAAGATCGACAGCGTCACCTCGTCGAAACTGTTGATGAAGGCTAACAACCAACCCCCGGCGACACCGGGCAGGATCATCGGCAGGGTGATCTGGCGAAACAGCGTGAAACGGCCAGCCCCCAGGGATTCGGCGGCATGCTCGGCGCTGCGATCAATACCGATGGCTGCAGCCAGCACCAGGCGCAGCACATACGGCGTGATGATCACCACATGGGCCAGCATCAGCCAGGTAAAACTCCCGTTGACGCCCATCAGCGCAAACAAGCGCAGCATGGCCACGCCCAGCACCAGGTGCGGGATGATGATCGGCGACAGGAACAACGCACTGAAAAAGTTGCGCCCCGCAAACGGATACCGGCTGATCGCTAACGCCGCCGGTACGGCAATCAAGGTGGCCAGTGTCGCAGCGGTGAACGCCAGGATCAGGCTGTTATAGAACGCCTGGATAAAATCCGCCCGCTCGAACACCGCGCGAAACCAGCGCAGCGAGAAGCCCGACGTGGGCAGGCTCAAGGTGTTTTCGGGCGTGAAGGCCACCAGGCACACCACCACCAGCGGCGCCATCATGAACAGCACCACCAAACCGTGGAAACCAAGGGCCAAAGGACCGTTTCTGGACATGCGCTTAAACCCCCAGGGACTTTTTGTAGCGGCCTTCGACCATGCGGTTCCAGCTCAGCATGATCAGCAGATTGACCAACAGCAGCACCACCGCGATGGTCGCGCCCATGGGCCAGTTGAGTTCCGAGAGGTACTGGTCGTACACCACGGTGGCGACCATTTTCAGGCGACGCCCGCCGAGCAGGCCGGGGATCGCAAAGGAGCTGGCGGCCAGGCCGAACACGATCAAGGTGCCGGACAGCACGCCGGGCATGACCTGCGGCAACACGATCTTGCGCATCACCGTGGCCTGGCTGGCGCCCAGGGACAACGCGGCTTGTTCAGCCGACGGGTCGAGTTTCTGCAGGGAAGTCCACACCGGGATGATCATGAACGGCAGCATCACGTGCACCAGGGCGATGATCACCGCGAACGGCGTGTACAGCAGCTTCACCGGGCGCCCACCGAGGAACTGGATCACTTGGTTTACTAGCCCGTCCGCGCCGAGCAACAGGCTCCAGCCAAAGGCGCGCACCACCACCGAAATCAGCAAGGGCGTGAGGATCAGAATCAGGAAGATCGAGCGCCACGGCGTGCCCATGCGACTGAGGATGTAAGCCTCGGGCACACCGATCACCACGCACAGCAGGGTGACCAGCGCGCTGATCCAGAAGGTGCGCCAGAAAATCTCGTAGAAGTACGAATCGCTGAACAATGACAGGTAGTGCGCAAAGGTCCATTCATCGGCCTTCACGCCCACCTGGTAGTCAAACACGTTGAACGACAGCACCAGGGTCAGGCCCAACGGCAGGATCAGCAGCCCGACAAACAGCACCAGCGCCGGCAGCGAGAGCAGGTAGCCGCGACTCATGGGTGCACCTCATCCGCCGCCAACACGCGCAACAGGCTGGCGTGCCAGTCCAGGCCTACCGCTGTGCCGCAACGCAGCGGCGCGTTGCCGTCGTTGCTGCGCACCACGGTGACTTCGCCGAGGGCGGTGTCGATGTGGTACAGCCATTGGCTGCCGAAGAAGTAGCGATTGATGACCTGGCCTTGCAGGCGACCTGTGCCTGCGTCCACCAATTGGATCTTTTCCGGGCGCAGGCTCAGGGTCAGTTCGCCGTCGCCGCTCTCGTGGCGCACTTGCGGGGTGCCGAGTGTGTCGTAGTCGCCCGGCAGCAGGTTGGCCTTGCCGACAAAGTCGGAGATGAAGCGCGTACGCGGGTGTTCGTAGAGCGTGTAGGGCGCGTCGATCTGGGTCACCCGCCCGGCCTGCATCACCACCACGCGGTCGCTGATCGACAGCGCTTCGGCCTGGTCGTGGGTGACCATCAACGTGGTGATACCGACGGCGCACTGGATGCGGCGGATCTCGAACTGCATCTCTTCGCGCAAATTAGCGTCGAGGTTGGACAACGGCTCATCGAGCAGCAACACCGGCGGCTCAATCACCAACGCGCGAGCCAGGGCCACGCGCTGGCGCTGGCCGCCGGACAACTCCCGTGGGTAGCGGTCGGCGTGCGGCGCCAGGCGCACCAGTTCCAGCACGGCCTTGACCTTGCTGGCGATCTCGGCGGCCGGCACTTTGCGCATCTTCAGGCCGAAGGCGACGTTGTCGCGCACGCTCATGTGCGGGAACAGCGCGTAGCTCTGGAACACCACGCCCAGGCCACGGCTGGCGGGCTTGGCGTGGGTGATGTCGCGGCCGTCGAGCAGGATCTGCCCGCCGCTCACATCGACAAAGCCGGCGATCATTTGCAGGGTGGTGGTCTTGCCGCAGCCCGAAGGGCCGAGCAGGGAAACGAACTCGCCTTTTTCCACCGCGAGGTCGGTGGCGACCACCGCGTCGACGGCGCCGTAGCGTTTGCTCAAGGCGTTGAGTTGGAGAAATGCCATGTCTGCGTTCCACCTTTTTTTGAGTCGCGTCGAGACGCGCTTTTTTGTTTTGGGCAGATGCGAAAAGGGTGTTGCGGGTGCGTTGGCGCTCGATCTCAAGTCGGCTGCCGGTTGTTGTTCATTTCGCCCCTGTGGACGCAGATTAGGACGAAGACTAGGATGGGCGGAAGATAGAATTTCACTGAACGGACTGTTATTTTCAGTTTTATTCACTCACCGGAATTTGCAAAGAGATGGATTGTCATGCATTCCACTGATCGAAATGAAAAGGGCAAAGAAGTCGGGGTGGGCGGAGTGTCTCGTCTGTTCGCGCTGCTGCGCACCTTGGGTGAAGTGCCGGAGGGTGGCGAACGCGTTACGCAGCTCGCGCAACAGGTGGGCCTGTCCCAACCCACCACCCACCGCCTGCTGCGCAGCCTGATGGACGAAGGCATGGTCGAGCAGGACGCACGCAGCAAGCGCTATCGCCTCAGCCTGGAGTTCTTCGCCCTGGCGGCCAATGCAGGCAAGACCGGCAACCTGCGCGACCTGGTGCGGCCGAGCATGCTGCGCTTGAGTGCTTCACTGGGCGACTCGCTGTTCCTGCTGGCGCGCAGCGGCTTCGATGCGATCTGCCTGGACCGCAGCGAAGGCCCGTACCCGATCCGCACCTTCACCGGTGATATCGGCGGGCGTGTGGCATTGGGCGTGGGGCAGGGCAGCCTGGCGATCCTGGCGTTTTTGCCCGAGGAAGAGCGCGAGACGGTGATCCGCTACAACCTGCCACGGCTCAAGGACTTCCACCTGTATGACGAAGTGCTGTTGCGCTCGGAAGTGGAGAACGTGCGCAACCTGGGGTATGCGGCGCGCAATACCGGAGTGCTGGAAGGCATGGCGGGGTTGGCGGTGCCGATACTGAATCGGGACGGGCATGCCGTGGCGGCGTTGAGCGTGGCGACCATCAGTGACCGCCTGGGGCCGAGCCGGTTGCCGATGGTGGTGGAGTTATTGAAGCGCGAAGCGGCGGCGATCGGGCCACGGATCAATCCGTTTGATCCGACGTTGCGCAGGCCCTCACACACCTTCGGCGGGTAACCGATTTCAACCTCGATGAAGAGCAAAAAATGTGCGAGCGGGTTGCTTTCCCGCCCGGTAAGTGCTGGTTTTTACCGATGTTCCACTGGAACCGTTGCTCTTTGTGTGGCCACAGATGGGTGTCGATAAAGCGTCCAACCGAGCGTTGGTCGGCTGTGATGCATCTACTCCCTGAGGTGTTGCCATGGTAAATACTCAATACGGTCAAAATTATCCACTCAGTTTCAATCGGCCTGATCTTGACGGGCAACCCACCTCGCGGGAGGACAAATACAAGCACACTTCAAATTTGGATCTGGTGAAGACGTTTGGGAATAACTTTGACTACTTCGTCAATACCAAGACCGGCTTCGTGGACCAGGCCAAACTCCGTGAAGTGGCGGCTCGTCCGCTGACCGGTAATTCCGTTAACGACAATATGACGCTATTGGCAGGCGAAATCCTGAATCGCCCGGACGTGAACCGTAAGTTGGATAAGTTGAATGAGCGCGGTATACACGACGGTCTTGTTGACCGTGAAAACGTTGAACAGCTCGTTGATTACTACACGAGCGATGACGCGTCTGCCGGCCAGCAGTCCAGGGCCGGAGAGCCGAGCACTGCACCGTCATTTTCGCAGGCTTACCCTGCGCAATATGAGCGTCCCATTAATAACGTCGGAGCGTTTAACCAGGCTGCGATGAATCATTCACCGGGGGACTATCGCGCGCCCTCAAATACTACGGTTGCACGGGATTTTGCCGATAGCTTCAGTTACTTCCAGGGACCGTCCGGCTTTGTCACACGTGCAGTCCTTGAGGACGCTGCCAACCGTCCATTGACCGGTCACCCGGTGCACGACCGCATGACAATGCTGGCCAACGAGATTCTCCGCCGTCCTGAAATGAGTCATTTGCTCGATGCAATCAACCATGGCGGCCGTGAAGACGGGCTGATCAGCCAGGGTGACGCGAACAGGGTGGTTGATTACTACCAAACCCAAGAGGCACCGTCCATGCAGAGTGGGGCCGGAAGGTACACCGGTTCCATGCAGCGCCAACGTGTTGAAAACACCTATGACGAGAACTATCGCCCCCAGGCATTCGGTACAAATGCGCCCATTCAACCTCTTTCCTGGGGCATGTCCGCATCGTCGCAAGGCGAAGGCATGAGCCCGCAGAATACTGAGGTCGCTTATGCGTTCAAAGGAACCAAGGACTCAGACTTGGCGAGCGAGTTGGGTAATAATTTTGATTATTTCAAACCCGACGCGAATGGAAAAATCACTCAGGGAGCGCTTCGTGAAGTCGCGGGTCAGCCCTTGACTGGCAATGCGTCGGATGACCGGATGACTCTGTTGGCCAGGGAAATCATCAGTCGGCCGGGACTCAATAGCAAACTGGATTCCGACCATGATGCTGACAAGTCCGACGGAATTATTGGGCGCGACACTATTGAAAGGGTGTCCAGGCAGAATGCAGCGCCAAGCTATGAAAAAATGAGTGACGTTGAACTGCTTCAGGCCCTTGACGAAAAGTTCAAACAGTATTGGGGCGCGGATAACTATATCAGCTTCGATAGTTTAAAAAGTGCTGCTGCAGAGTCTCCACCGACAGACCGATCTGGACTCGCGGCTGAACTTCTCCGGCGCCCGGGCCTGATGAAAGAGGTCGATATTGGCACTGATGGCAAAGGCGGCAGGGGCGCAGAAGATGAAAGGTTCAATTGGGTCAATGTCGACTACGTGAGAGGAGAAAAACAAGCGCAGGCGTTACGGGGTTGAGTGTGGGCCGCGGCGGCGCTGCTCGGGTGGGCGTCGTGCATGCCGGAGCCGATCTGCAACAGGTTGCCCCACAACAGGCCGATGGCCAGGGCAAGGGTGGAGACCACTTCGAAGTAGATCAACGCGCGCAAGCCGACCTTACCGACGCGCTTGATATCGCCGGCCGAGGCGATGCCGTGGACCACGGTGAAAAACACCAGCGGCGCGACGGCGGTCTTGATCAGCTTGAGGAATATATCGCCAAGGATCTTGAAACTGGCGGCCAGCTCGGGGGCGAGAAAGCCGAAGGCGATGCCGAGGAACATGGCGGCGACGACCTGGAAGGTCAGGTCCTTGTAGAGCGGTTTTTTTGCGGGGGTGGATGACATGTCTGTGATCTCATTGTTGTTATGGGCACATGTTAATAGGTGGCTCTGCCCTGCTTTTTGTGGTGAGCGGGCTTGCCCCGCGCGAGGCAAGCTCGCTCACTACAAAAGCCAGGCCAATTCAGCGTTTGACTGAGCCGGGGCGCGCCAGCGCGATGTCCACCATCTGCGGCGCGAGCCCCAGGTAGTTGGCCGGGTCGGTCAGGCGTTGCAGTTCGGCCAGGTCCAGTTGCGCGGTGGCTTCACCCTGGGCGAGCAGGGCGTCGAGCATCAGCCCGGCGTGTTGGCGCACGCCCTTGGCGGCGGCGTACATCAGCTCGCAGGAAATCGGGTTGCGCTTTTGCGGCATGGTGCTGCTGGCGCCACGGCCCTTGACGAACGGCTCGTACACTTCGCCCAGCTCGCTGGTCATCATCATGATGTCGAGTGCGATCTTGCCCAGGGAACCGGTGACCAGCCCGAGGAAGTTCAGGGTCTCGGGCAGCCCGTCGCGGGCCACGTGCCAGGTGGCCTGCGGTACGCCCAGGCCGAGTTCGCTCATCAACGCTTCCTGGACTTCCAGGCCTTTGTCGCCGAGGGAGGCGAGGGTACCCGCAGCCCCGGCGAACTGACCGATTTCGACGCGTGGGCGCAGTTCCACCAAGCGCTCGGCGTGGCGGTCGAACATGCTCAGCCACACCGCGCACTTGTAGCCGAAGGTGATCGGCAGCGCGTGCTGCAAGTGCGTGCGACCGGCCATGGGGGTGTCGCGATAACGCTCGGCCAGGCCGGCGAGCAGCCCGCGCACGGTCTGGATATCGCGCTCGACGATGGCCAGTGCGGCGCGTACTTGCGGGACCACGGCGGTGTCCATGATGTCCTGCGTGGTGGCGCCCCAATGCACGTAGCGGCCCGCTTCACCACAGATCGCCGACATCGCCCTGGCCCGGCGCCTGGGGCTGGAACCGGGCGGGCATTACTTCTGCGTGTCGAGCATCAAGGTCGATGCGGGCGCCGGCAACGCGCCGTTGTGCTGGACCGACGTGTACGCCGAGCAGACCTTTGCCGAGGTGATTCCCGAAGCACGCAAGCACCCGGGTGAACTGATCGCGGCACTGATCGGCAAGGCCTTCTCGCGGCACATCGATGTGGTCGACCAGCAGGTGCGCCCGGTACAGTTATCGTCCGAATTGGCCGCCAGCCTCAAGGCGCAGAGCGGTGCGCTGGGGCTGACCATCATTTGCCAGTACCGCGATGAGGCCGGCCTGCTGATCGCCGTATCGGAATCGGTCTACCCCGCCGACCGTTTCACCCTGACCATGCAGATGAAACGCGACAAACACTAGGCCACGTTGAAAAACGCCACCTTGGTGCTCAAGCGATCCGCCAGCTCCGCCAGTTCGTGATTGGAATTTTCCACCTGCTCGGAGCCCGCCGCCGATTGCACGGTGGAGCTGTGGATGCGCGTGACGTTCTGTGCAACCTCTTCAGCCGCCGCGCTTTGCTGCACGGAAACACTGGCGATCTGCGCGTTCATCGCATTGATCGCGCCGACTTCCTGGCTGATCTTGCCCAGCGCCAACTGAGAGTCGCGGGTCTGCGTCACGGTGGCCTGGGCCAGGCTGCGGCTGCGTTGCATGATGTCGGCGGCGTCCTGGGTGCCGCTTTGCAGCTTGCCGATCATGTCGCGGATTTCCTGGGTGGACTCCTGGGTGCGCGTCGCCAGGGAGCGCACTTCATCGGCCACCACCGCAAACCCTCGGCCATGTTCACCGGCACGCGCGGCCTCAATCGCCGCGTTCAGCGCCAACAGGTTGGTCTGGGCGGCGATGGCGTTGATCACTTCGATCACGGTTTCGATGTTTTCACTGTCGCTGGACACCTGGTTGACCCGAAGCGTGGCCTGGTCGAGGATCGTCGCCAATTCTTCGATGGACACGGTCACTTCGCCCACCAGGCGGTGGCCGCTGTCCACTTCGGCGTCGGCCAGGATAGTCGCCTTGGAGGCGGCGGAAGCGTAGCCCGAGACCTCGCTGACCGAGGCGGCCATCTGCGTGATCGCGGCCGCTACGTGCTGGGCTTCGCTGGTCTGCAGGTTAATCTGCTGGCGGTTATCGCTGGCCACTGACAGCAGGGTGACCGAGGAGTGGCGCAGGGCCTGGGCTGCCGAGCGCACTTCGCTGATGGTGTCGCTCAGGCGTGCCAGGGCGTTTTTCAGGATGCCCATCACGCTGTCGGGGTAGCGGGTTTCGATGCGCTGGTTCAGCTCGCCATCGGCCAGGCGGCGGATCGCCTCGGCGACTTCCTCCGGCTCTGCGCCCAGGGTGGCCTTGACCTTGCGGATAATCAGCAGTGACACCAGCACGCTCAAGATGATCGCGACGGCGCTGGCCAGCACCATCAGCACGGCAAAGCTGCCGGCGGCCGATTGCACGGTATCCAGGCGTTGCTTGATGTGCGCTTCTTCGAAGTCGATCAGCGCATTCACGCGTTTGAGCCACTCGGTGTAGTGGGCCGAGGCCTGGGCCAGCAGCAAGTCCTGGGCGCCGGCGATGTCATTGCTGCGACGCAGGTTGATCACCCGTTCGGTGGAAGCCAGGGCCTGGGTCTCGATGGCCTTGATATCACCCAGCAGACGGGTTTCCTCGGCGCTGGCGGTGGTGTTGGCGAACAGGCGGTCCAGCATCACGGCGGAGTCCTGGTAATCGCGCTTGAGCTGGTCGATCTCGGCCAGATGGCGGTTGAGCGCCGGTTCATCCTTGACCAGTACCGCATCGCGAATGGCGATGGCGCGGTTGTGCACGCTGCCACGGAAGTTGATCGCGTAGCGCTGGACGACGGCGGCTTTTTCACCGACATCCTTGAGCGTACTGTCGATAAAACCCACGCGTTGAATACCGACGGCAGTGATCAGCACCAGCAACGACAGGGTGGACGCGAAGCCCAGCCCGATACGCATTGCCAACGACACAGGGTTTTTCATGAAAGGCTCAATATTCAAGGGGTCAGGGGTGATGGCTAAAAGCTATCTTCGCGGCGGAATTTAACGACCTGCTGGCCTGGCGTCCAATCAGTAAATACTTAAGCTGTCATCGAGCGAATTGATGGAATAAAACCGCGACACCGTCGTTCATACGTCATCCAACGTATTTCCCGTTTTTCCTGGCCGCCCGAGACTGGATCGCACGCACCCTTCATCCGTTCAGTTGCTGCGGCACCCGCAAGCAAGATTGCCGAGATCATTGTCGGCATGAAGCAGGGCCTACCCGGCATGGACCTGGTGGTGTTCCCGGAATACAGCACCCTGCGGATCATGTACGACCATGACGAGATGATGGCGACCGCCGCGAGCATTCCCTAGTGCCCGATCGAGGGTGGGTATCCGGGGGCCCGCACCTACGTGTGCGACGGGCCCAAGGTCATGAAGATCAGCCTGATTCATCTGCGACGACGGCAACTACCGGAGATCTGGCGCGAGGGGCGCTGGCCAGGCGCTTGCGGGTCGAACTGGAACCTGCGATTGCCGAATGCCTGTTGCAAAGCAATGCCCGACACCTGAGTGCGACAGTGCGCAACGCCTGTTTGGTGGTCGAACCCGAAAGCACAGGAAGATAGGATCCACTTACGGTATAACCCTCGGACGCTTTAGTTCTTCGAGGCCCCGTTTTTCATGCAAAGCCCTTTGCAACGCCCGCTGTGGCAGATCTACCTGATCTTTCTGGCACCGATGGTGCTGTCCAACTTCCTGCAAAGTTTTTCCGGCACCCTCAACGGTATCTATGTCGGGCAAATGCTCGGCACCCAAGCGCTGGCGGCGGTGTCGGGGATGTTTCCCATCGTGTTTTTTTTCATTGCCCTGGTGATTGGTCTGGGGGCGGGCGCCTCGGTGTTGATCGGCCAGGCCTGGGGTGCCCAGGAAACGGCAATGGTCAAGGCAATCACCGGCGCGACCCTGACCCTGGGCGCGCTGGTGGGTGTGATTGCCGCAGTGTTGGGCAGCCTGTTTGCGCGCCCGGCGTTGCAGGCGTTGGGCACGCCGGTTGATGTCCTCGACGATGCGGTCGGCTATGCGCAGAAGATGATGCTGATCATGCCGTTGCTGCTGGTGTTCATCCTCTACACCCAGTTGCTGCGCGGTGTCAGCGACACGATCTCGCCGTTGCTGGCGCTGATGGTTTCGACCCTGGTCGGTCTGCTGCTGACCCCGGCGCTGATTCGCGGCTGGGTCGGCTTGCCACCCTTGGGCATCCAGAGCGCGGTGTATGCCGGGCTGGTGGGCAACGCGTTAGCCATGCTGTTTTTGATCTTGCGCCTTCGGCATAAAAACCATGTGATGGCGCCAGACCGCGAACTGCTCGCGGCTTTGCGCCTGGACCGTGTGATTCTTGGCAAGGTCCTGCGTATCGGCTTGCCCACCGGCCTGCAGATGGTGGTGCTGTCGCTGTCGGAATTGGTCATCCTCGCCTTGGTCAACGGCCACGGCTCCCAGGCCACGGCGGCCTATGGCGCGGTGACGCAGATCGTCAACTACGTGCAGTTCCCCGCGCTGTCGATTGCCATCACCGCGTCGATCCTCGGCGCCCAGGCGATTGGCGCCGGGCGTCTGGAGCGCATCGGCCCGATCCTGCGCACCGGCCTGTTGATCAACACCTGCCTTACCGGTGGCCTGATTGTGCTGGGTTATGTCTTGTCGCACTGGTTGCTCGGCCTGTTCATCACCGACGACGCGGCGCGGGTCAATGCCGAACACCTGCTGCACATCATGCTGTGGAGCATCTTGGTGTTCGGCTTCCAGGCCGTGATCGGCGGGATCATGCGCGCCAGCGGTGTGGTGCTGATGCCGGTGGTGATCTCGATTTTCTGTGTGCTCTGCGTTGAACTGCCGATGGCTTACCTGTTGAACGCCCACTTCGGCCTGGAAGGGGTGTGGATGGCGTTTCCGGTGACCTATCTGGCCATGCTGGTATTGCAGACTGCCTATTACCGCTTGGTGTGGCGACACAAGCAGATCAAGCGGTTGGTGTAAGGCTGAGGCCACGCAACAACAGCTCCAGGCCCTGCAAACCTTGCTCCAGCCGCTCGCCCGGATGCTCATCCCGGGCGATCCACAGGGCGGTGTTGACCAGGCTGCCGTTGATCAATTGCGCCAGCGCGGTGCTTGGGGCGGGGCGGATGACACCGGTTTGCATCAAGGCTTCCAGCCGTTCGCGCAATGACTCGACACACTGTTGCTGGGAGCCGGTATCGCCCAGTACGGCCGGCGCATCCTGCAACACAATGCGTTGGATTTCGGCGTCCTGAGCCATGCGCAAATAGGCGCGGCAACGTTCGCAAAAGCCGGCCCATGGATCAGTTGCTTCATCTGTGATGCGCTGTAAATGTGTGTCCATCTCACTGTCGAGTTGGGCAACCACGGCGGCCAACAGCCCCTTTTTGTCACCAAAGTGATGGTACAACGCGCCGCGTGTCAGGCCGGCGCGAGCGGTAAAATCGTCCATCGATGTGTTCGCATAGCCTTGGGTGGCAAAGGCCTGTCGCGCGCTGGCGATCAGCCGGGCGCGGGTGTCTTCGATCATTTCGGCACGGGCTCGGCTCATGGTAGGTCTCACAATGGGCAAGTGAACGATTGACATACGTCGCGTATGTTACGCATGATTTGTCACATACGCACCGTATGTATTTTGCCTCGGTCATTGCAGATAGCAAGTCGCAGGCATTCAGGAAGAGGTCCAGCAGGATGGCAAACCCTTACGCCGAGTTGTTCCAGGTCCCCGGCGCCCGGGCTTTTGTACTGGCAGGCATGCTGGCGCGCATGCCCGTGTCGATGACGGGGATTGGCTTGATCACCATGCTTTCCCAGGTGCACGGCGGTTACGGCCTGGCGGGTTCGGTGGCGGCGGTTTTTGCCCTGGCCACGGCGTTTTGCGCACCCCAGGTATCACGGCTGGTGGACCGCTACAGCCAGGGCCGGGTGCTGCCAATTGCCGCGCTGATCGGCGGCGGGGCTTTGTTGATGTTGCTGCTGTGCACCCGTTTGCAAGCACCGAACTGGACGTTGTTCCTGTTTGCCGCCTTGGCCGGTTGCATGCCGAACATGTCGGCCATGGTGCGTGCGCGCTGGACCGAGTTGTACCGTGGCCAGCCCAAGTTGCAGACCGCGTTCGCCCTGGAGTCGGTGCTGGATGAGGTGTGCTTCATCATCGGGCCACCCATTTCGGTGGGTTTGAGCGTGGTGCTGTTCCCCGAGGCGGGGCCCTTGGTGGCGGCGCTGTTACTGGCGGTCGGCGTCACCACCTTTGTATTGCAACGTGAGACCGAGCCTCCCGTCCATGAACATCAGGACCATCACGGCGGCTGGCTGATTGCATCGCCCTCTGTGCTGATCCTGATGATCCTGCTGCTGGCCATGGGCGTGATCGTCGGCGTGGTGGACGTGGTCAGCGTCGCCTTTGCCCAGCATCAGGGCCAGCCGGCGGCGGCGAGCATAGTGCTGTCGGTGTACGCCATCGGTTCGTGCCTGGCGGGGCTGGCGTTCGGTACCCTCAAGCTCAAGGCGCCGTTGCCCAGGCAGTTCCTGTTCTGCGGCGTGGCCACCGCGTTGACCACCTTGCCGTTGCTGCTGGTGAGCAACATCCCGGGGCTGGCGGTGGCGATCTTTATCTCCGGGCTGTTCTTCGCCCCCACGTTAATCGTGTCCATGGCCCTGGTGGAGCGGGTCGTGCCCGCCAGCCGCCTGACCGAAGGCATGACTTGGCTGATCACCGGCCTCAGCATCGGCGTGGCCATCGGCGCCGCCAGTTCCGGTTGGATGATCGACCACTTTGGCGCCACCAGCGGGTTCTGGGTCGCGTTGGTGGCCGGGGCGGTGGTGCTGGGGGCCGCGGTGCTGGGGTATCGGCGGTTGGGATAATCAGCCTATCGCTGGGCAAGCGTCTGCACTGTGGTGTTGCAGAAAATCGCTCAAGGCTTGGCGAGTCAGGTCATTAAGGGTCACTTTCTTGCGGGTCGCCGCCAGGGCCGCCGCCAAGTGCAGGTCATGGCCGACCCGGACATTGAAGGACCCCTTGCAAGGCTTCTCCGGTGTGTGGCCCAGGGACTGGCACGTAGTGAGGTAGTCGTCCACCGCCTCCCGGAATGCGGCGTCCAGTTCTGCGACGGTTTTTGCTTCGTAGCTCACCAGCGCCTTGATGAACAGAATCTTGCCGAACAGGCAGTTGTCTTCGAGGCTGGCTTCGATAGAGCCGATGTAGCCTTTGTGTTTCAGTTGATTGTTCACTGAATCAGTTCTCCTGATTTCAATTGCTCGATGATCTGTCGCCGAATGTAGTGTTTCAGTTCGTTGGCAGGGTGAGGCTTGTGCAAGGTGATCATTGCACTGGGGTCACCGATGTCGAACTTGACGCGGCTTTCAGCCCCTTCAATCTGTGTGTAGCCCAGTCGATGCAGCAGCGTGACGAGTTCGGGCCAGGTAAATGCCATGTGCTCATTGAGCAGTTTGGCGAGCAGCTTTTCATTTTTGGACACGGCGCTCTCTGCGTGTAACTAAACTTAGTTGCAAAAAGGGGTGTTCGTCAATGCCAGCCCGACGTTGTGCGGTCTTCCTGAGATTGATGTAACCCTTGATGACACCTCGCCCTGCGCCTCCCATCCCCCGCTAATTTTTCCCTCTCCGGTTCGTTTTATAGGGACGACGTGCCTTTGTGCTTCCTGCCTATTGCTCCGGACTCCAAGAAATGAATGCTGAAGACTCCTTGAAACTTGCTCGCCGGTTTATCGGGTTGCCCCTGGAAAAGCGCCAACTGTTCCTGCAGGCCTTGCAGAAAGAAGGCGTGGACTTTTCCCGGTTTCCGATTCCGGCAGGGGTGCAAGTGGAGGATCGCCAGGCGCTGTCCTACGCGCAGCAGCGCATGTGGTTTCTCTGGCAATTGGACCCGGCCAGCGGGGCCTATAACCTGCCGGGTGCCGTGCGGCTCAAGGGGGCGTTGAGCCTGGATGCGCTGGAGCAGGCGTTTGCCAGCCTGGTCGCGCGCCACGAAACCCTGCGCACCGTGTTCCAGCGCCAGGCGGATGAACGCCTGTTGCAGGTGGCGGCCGACACGTCGTTGACCGTCGAGCAACTCGATCTGAGCCATCTGGCCCTCGCCGAGCGTGAAGAGGCCGTCAACGCCGCTGCGACCTGTCAATCGCTGCTGCCGTTCGACCTGGAAAACGGTCCGCTGCTGCGCGTGCAACTGCTCAAGCTCGACGCCCAGGAGCACGTGTTGCTGCTGACCCTGCACCACATCGTCTCCGACGGCTGGTCGATGAACGTGCTGATCGACGAGTTCATCCGCTGCTACGACGCCCATGAGCGCAGCCAAGCCCCACAATTGCCGGCCTTGCCGATCCAGTACAGCGACTACGCCCTGTGGCAGCGCCGCTGGCTCGAAGCCGGCGAGCAGGCGCGTCAGCTGGAGTACTGGCAGGCGCGCCTGGGTGATGAGCACCCCGTGCTGGAGCTGCCCACCGACCGCCCACGCCCGGCCATGCCGAGCTATCAGGGCACGCGCCATGATTTCGCGATCGACCCGCAGTTGGCCGCGCAATTGCGCACCTGTGCGCAAAAGCACAACGTCACCCTGTTCATGCTGTTGCTCGGTGCCTTCAACGTGCTGCTGCATCGTTACACCGGGCAGGGCGATATCCGCGTCGGCGTGCCGATCGCCAACCGCAACCGCACGGAAGTCGAAGGCCTGATCGGCTTTTTCGTCAACACCCAAGTCCTGCGCACCGAGCTGACCGGGCAAACCCGTATCACTGAGTTGCTGCAAAGCATCAAGGAACACGCACTGGGCGCCCAGGCCCATCAGGAATTGCCGTTCGAGCGGCTGGTGGAAGCGCTCAAGGTCGAGCGCAGCCTGAGCCATACGCCGTTGTTCCAAGTCATGTACAACCACCAGCCGGTAGTGGCGGATATTGCCGGCGTCAGCACCGCCTCCGGCCTGGAGTTGTCGCTGGTGGAGTGGCAAGGCCGTACCACCCAGTTCGACCTGACCCTCGACACCTATGAAAAGTCCGGCACCCTGCACGCCGCGCTGACCTACGCCAATGACCTGTTCGACGCGCCGACCATCGCACGCATGGCCGGGCACTGGATCAGCCTGTTGCAGGCGATGGTCGCTGAGGGTGAACAGCGCATCGGCGAGTTGCCGATGGTGGCCGCAGAGGAACAGCACGTGCTGGTCCACGCGTGGAACCAGACCGCCGAGGCGTACCCGACCGAGCGCGGTATTCACCACCTGATCGAAGACCAGGTGCAAGCCACCCCTGGTGCGCCGGCACTGGTGTTCGGTGCAACCGCGCTGACCTACGCCCAACTGGACGCGCGCGCCAACCAACTGGCCCACGCCTTGCGCGAGCAGGGTGTGGGTCCGGACGTGCTGGTGGGGATCTGCGTCGAGCGCTCCGTCGAAATGGTGGTCGGCCTGCTGGCGATTCTCAAGGCGGGCGGTGCCTATGTCCCGCTCGACCCCGAATACCCGCAGGAACGCCTGGCCTACATGATCGAGGACAGCGGCATCCAGTTGCTGCTCAGCCAGCAACGCTTGTTGCCGTTGCTGCCTGTCGATGGCATCCAGGTGATGGCTTTGGACCGCCCCGCCAGCTGGCTCGATGGCCACAGCACCGAGGCGCCGAAGGTCAGCCTGCACGCGCTGAACCTCGCTTACGTGATCTACACCTCGGGCTCCACCGGCAAGCCCAAGGGCGCCGGCAACAGCCATCGCGCACTGGTCAACCGCCTGTGCTGGATGCAGCAGGCCTATGGCCTGGACGCCAGTGACGCGGTGTTGCAGAAAACCCCGTTCAGCTTCGACGTCTCGGTGTGGGAGTTCTTCTGGCCGCTGATGACCGGCGCGCGCCTGGTGGTGGCGGCCCCCGGTGAACACCGTGAGCCGGCGCGGCTGATCGAGACCATCGGGCAGCATGGCATCACCACCTTGCACTTCGTGCCGTCGATGCTCCAGGCGTTTATCCATGAGCCCGGTGTGCAGGCCTGCGCCAGCCTCAAGCGCATCGTGTGCAGCGGCGAAGCCTTGCCACTGGATGCGCAGCTGCAGGTGTTCGCCAAGTTGCCACAGGCCGGTCTGTTCAATCTCTATGGGCCAACCGAGGCCGCCATCGACGTGACCCACTGGACCTGCGTCGACGAAGGCGCCGACAGTGTGCCCATCGGCCGGCCCATCGCCAACCTCGGTACCTATGTGCTCGATGCCCAGCTCAACCCGGTGCCTGCCGGCGTCAGCGGCGAGCTGTACCTGGGCGGCACTGGCCTGGCGCGCAGTTACCATCGACGCCCGGCCCTGACTGCCGAGCGTTTTGTGCCGAGCCCCTTCGGTGATGGCGCGCGTCTATATCGCACCGGCGACCGCGTACGCCAGCGCGCCGATGGGGTGATCGAATACCTGGGTCGCCTCGATCATCAGGTCAAGCTGCGCGGCCTGCGTATCGAACTGGGCGAGATCGAGACACGCCTGATGCAACACCCCTCGGTGCGCGAAGCCGTGGTGCTGGTGCAGGGCGGCAAGCAACTGGTGGCGTACCTGGTGCTGGAGGACCCCGCGCCGGTCGACCTCAAAGCCTGGCTGCTCAGCAGCCTGCCCGAGTACATGGTACCCAGCCATATGGTGCTCCTGGCCAAGCTGCCCGTGACCGCCAACGGCAAGCTCGACCGCAAGGCCCTGCCGTTGCCGGATGCCGCGCCACAGCAGGCCTTTGTCGCTCCGGAAAACGACCTGCAGAAAGCCGTGGCGGCGATCTGGAGCGATGTGCTGGGTGTGGAACAGGTCGGCCTGGACGACAACTTTTTCGAACTGGGCGGCGATTCGATCATCTCCATCCAGGTGGTCAGCCGTGCCCGCCAGGCAGGCATTCGCCTCAGTCCACGGGACCTGTTCCAGTACCAGAGCGTGCGCAGTCTGGCGCGGGTGGCGACCTTCGAGCAGGCGACGGCTATCGATCAGGGGCCGGTGACCGGCGAAGTGATCCTCACGCCCGTGCAACACAGCTTTTTCGAGCAGGCGATCCCGGCGCGTCAGCACTGGAACCAGTCGTTGCTGCTGACCCCGCGTGAACCCCTTGAGCCCGCGCGCCTAGAGGCCGCCTTGACCCGGTTGATCAACCACCACGATGCCCTGCGCCTGCGTTTTGTGCAGCAGGCAGACGGTTGGCGGCAAGCTCACGCCGAGCCGGTTGCCACTGCTTCGTTGTGGCAGTCCAACGTCGCTGACGAGGTCGAGTTGGCCGCACTGTGCGACGAAGCGCAACGCAGTCTTGACCTCGAACAGGGCCCGCTGCTGCGCGCGGTCCTGGCCGTGATGGCCGACGGCACCCAGCGCCTGCTGCTGGTAGTGCATCACCTGGCGGTGGACGGCGTGTCGTGGCGCATCCTGCTCGAAGACCTGCAACAGGCTTACCGCAACGCTGCGTTGCCGGCCAAGACCAGCGCCTACCAACTGTGGGCGCAGCAGTTGCAGCGCCATGCGCAGACGCTGGACGAGCAACTGCCGTATTGGCAGGCGCAGACCGCGAGTGCCGATCTGCCGTGCGACAATCCCCAGGGCGGCCTGCAAAATCACTTGGGCAACACGCTCGAAGTCCGCCTCAGTGCCGAACACACCCGGCAACTGCTGCAAGACGCCCCGGCGGCCTACCGCACCCAGGTCAACGACCTGCTGCTGACTGCGTTGGTGCGGGTCATCAGCCGCTGGAGCGAGCAGCCCGCCGCGCTGATCCAATTGGAAGGCCATGGCCGCGAAGACCTGTTCGACACGGTTGACCTGAGCCGCACCGTCGGTTGGTTCACCAGCCTGTTCCCCGTGCGCCTGCACGCCGATGGCGAGCTGTCGGCGGCGATCAAATCGGTGAAGGAGCAACTGCGCGCCGTGCCGCACAAAGGCATCGGCTACGGCCTGCTGCGCTACCTCGGCACGCCTGACGCCCGCGAAGCGTTGTCGGCTTTGGCCGCGCCACGCATCACCTTCAACTACCTGGGCCAGTTCGACCGCCAGTTCAACGAGTCGGCGCTGTTCGTCCCGTCCACCCTGGGCAGTGGCCAGGCCCAGGACCCGCAGGCGCCGCTGGCCAACTGGCTGACCGTGGAAGGGCAGGTGTATGGCGGTGAACTGGCCTTGCAGTGGGGGTTCAGCCGCGAGATGTTCGAGGTGGCGACGGTCCAGCGCCTGGCCGATGACTACACGGCGGAACTCCAGGCCCTGATCGAACACTGTTGCGCCACGCCGGCGGGGCAGGTCACGCCTTCGGACTTCCCTCTGGCACGCCTGACCCAGCAGCAACTGGATGGCTTGCCCATTGCCGGGCCGGCGATTGCCGATCTCTACCCATTGTCGCCGATGCAGCAGGGCATGTTGTTCCACACCCTCTATGCACCTGAGGCCGAGGCTTACATCAACCAGTTGCGCCTGGACATCGAAGGCTTGGACCTGCTGGCGTTCGGCCGTGCCTGGCAAGCCGCGCTGGACCGCCATGACATCCTGCGCAGCAGCTTCCACTGGCTCGGCCTGGACAGCGCGCACCAGGTGATCCAGCGCCAGGTCGATGTGCAGTTGCACGTGATCGAAGACATTGACGCCGATTGCGATGCGCTCGCCGTGGCCGAGCGCGAGAAAGGTTTCGCACTGAATGCAGCGCCGCTGTTTCGCCTGATGCTGGTACGCGGTGCCGGTACGGCCTGGCACCTGATCTTCACCAGCCACCACATCCTCATGGACGGCTGGAGTAATGCCCAGTTGCTCGGTGAAGTCATCGCTCATTACGCCGGGCACGCCGTGCCGGCGCCGCTGGGGCAGTTCCGCGATTACCTGGGCTGGCTGCAACAGCAAGCCTCGGGCGAGGCGTTCTGGAAAGCCACCCTGGCACCGTTGCAAACGCCAACCTTGCTGGCGCAGGCGCTGCGTGTACCGGCCGAAGGCAAAGGCATGGCTGAGCATCAGGTGCTGCTGGGCGACGACTTCACGCGTGCCCTCGGCGAGTTTGCCCGCCGCCACAAAGTCACCCTCAACACCGTGCTTCAAGGCGCCTGGAGCCTGTTGCTGCAGCGCTATACCGGGCAGGACTGCGTGGCCTTTGGTGCCACGGTGGCGGGGCGCTCGGCACCGTTGCCGGGGATCGAACAGCAACTGGGCCTGTTCATCAACACGCTGCCCATTGTCAGCGCGGCCTCGCCCGCGCTGTCGGTGGCCGGCTGGCTGAGCGAACTGCAAGCCCTCAACCTGAGCCTGCGCGACCACGAACATGTGCCGCTCTACGACATCCAGGGCTGGGCGGGGCAGCAGGGCACTGCGCTGTTCGACACCTTGCTGGTGTTCGAAAACTTCCCGGTGGCCGAAGCCTTGAAACAAGGTGCGCCCGCCGGCCTGACCTTCGGCCGCCTGCACAACCATGAGCAGACCCACTATCCGCTGACCCTGGGGATCGAATTGGGCGCGAGCCTGCGCCTGGAGTTCGGCTACGACCAGGCCCGATTCAGCGCGCAACAGGTCGCTCGACTGAGCGGCAACCTGCATCACCTGCTGGTGCAGATGCTCGCAGACGCGCAGGCACCGCTTGGTAACTTGCGCCTGCTCGACGCCGCCACTCGCCGCGACGTGCTCGCCCATAGCCGGGCGCCCGGTGCCGCTCCGCGCCAGCTGCGCGTGCACGAACGTATCGCCGCCCAAGCGGCCGCCACGCCTGACGCGCTGGCGGTACAAGCGGGCGACGCGTGCCTGAGCTACGCACAGCTGAACGACCGCGCCAACCGTCTTGCCCATCGCCTGCTGGCGCTGGGTGTTGGCCCAGGCCAGCGCGTCGGCCTGGCAGCGCGACGTGGCCCGCAGTTGATCGTCAGCCTGCTGGCGGTGCTCAAAAGTGGCGCCGCCTATGTGCCGCTGGACCCGAACTATCCGACCGAACGCCTGGCCTACATGCTGGCGGACAGCCGCCTGGACCTGCTGCTCAGCGAAACCGGGCTGTTGGCCGACCTGCCACTGCCCCAAGGGCTGGTGCGTTTGGACTTCACCGCGGCCGGTGCAGAGTTGGCTGACTACCCGTCGACCGACCCAGCCAACCAGGCCGCCGCTGCCGACCTGGCCTATGTGATCTACACCTCCGGCTCCACCGGGTTGCCCAAGGGGGTGGCCATCGACCATGCTGCCCTCAGCCAGTTCTGCGACAGCGCCGAGGCTTACAGCCGTTTGAGTGCTGCTGATCGCGTGCTGCAATTCGCGACCTTCAGCTTTGACGGCTTCGTCGAGCAATGCTACCCGCCGCTGTGTGTGGGCGCGGCGTTGATCATGCGCGGTGATGAGCTGTGGGATGCCGGGCAACTGGCCCGCAAAATCGTCGAGCAGGGCGTGACCCTGGCGGACTTGCCGGCTGCGTACTGGTATCTGCTCGCCAAGGAATGCGCCGTCGACCGACGCACCCTGGGCAACCTGCGCCAGGTCCACGTGGGGGGCGAGGCGATGTCGGTGGAAGGGCTGCGCGCCTGGCACGCCGCCGGCCTGGGTGGCGTGCGCCTGGTCAACACCTACGGGCCCACCGAGGCCACCGTCGTGTCCAGCGTGCACGACTGCCAGTGGGCGGACGTCAGCGATGCGTTTGGCGTGCCGATTGGCCGGGCCATCGCAGGCCGTGCCTTGTACGTGCTGGACAGTGGTTTCGAGCTGCTTGCCACCGAGGGCGTCGGCGAGCTGTGCATCGGCGCCGAGCACGGCCTGGCGCAACGCTATTTTGACCGCCCGGCGTTGACCGCCGAGCGCTTCCTGCCGGACCCGTTCTCCGCCGTGCCGGGTGCACGGCTCTACCGCAGTGGCGACCTGGCCCGTTACAACGAGGCGGGTGCGCTGGAGTACGTCGGGCGTATCGACCATCAAGTGAAAATTCGCGGTTTCCGCGTGGAAATGGGCGAAATCGAAGCCAGCCTGCAAGCCTTGCCGTCGTTGCGTGAAGCGGCGGTCATCGCACAATCGAGCGCGACGGGCACGCAATTGGTGGCGTACGTGGTGCCCGTCACGGGGCAGACGCTGGACCCGCAAGCACTGGCGGCCACCTTGCGCCAGTCCCTGCCGGACTACATGGTGCCAGGGCACTGGGTCATCCTCGAGGCCTTGCCGTTGAACAACAACGGCAAGCTTGACCGTCGCGCACTGCCGGCGCCGGACCTGAATCAAGCGCACCAGGCCTACCTGGCGCCGCAAAATCCCCTGCAGGCGCGATTGGCCGCCATCTGGCAAGCGGTGTTGCAAGTGGAACAGGTGGGGCTCAACGACCACTTCTTCGAACGTGGCGGCCATTCGTTGCTGGCGACCCAAGTGGTCTCGCGGGTGCGTCATGACCTGAAGCTGGAAGTGCCGTTGCGCACACTGTTCGAACAACCGACGCTGGAAGCGTTCGCAGCCGCTTGCGCCGGGTTGCAGACCGCCCTGGCGCTGTCGCTGGTGGCGGTGACGCGGGACCAGCCGCTGGCGCTGTCGTTCGCCCAGGAGCGCCAGTGGTTTCTCTGGCAACTGGACCCCACCAGCGCGGCATACCACGTGCCGAGTGCACTGCATCTGCGCGGCCGCTTGGACGTCGCGGCGCTGGAGCGGGCGTTCCAGGCCCTGGTGCAGCGCCATGAGCCGCTGCGCACCACCTTTGTGGAAGAGGGCGAGCACACCTGGCAAGTGATTCATCCATGCCTGGCGATGCCGATCAAACACCAGCGGGTCGCGGCCTCGGCGATCGAACACGCGGTGGCGCAGGAAATCCAGCGCCCGTTCGACCTGGTCAATGGCCCGCTGATGCGCGTCAACTTGCTGGAGGTCGAGGCTGAGCACCATGTGCTGGTGATCACCCAGCACCACATCATCTCCGACGGCTGGTCGATGCAAGTCATGGTCGACGAGCTGGTGGCGCTCTATCAGGGCCAGTCCCCGTTGCCTGCGCTGCCGATCCAGTACGTCGACTATGCCCAGTGGCAACGTGATTGGATGGCGGCCGGTGAAAAACAGCGCCAACTCGACTACTGGCGCACCCGTCTGGGCACCGAGCATCCGGTGCTTGAGCTGCCGCTGGATCACCCGCGGCCGGCGCTGCAAAGCCATCGTGGCGCACGCCGCCAAGTCCAGCTCGACAACGCGCTGGTCACTGAGCTCAAGGCCCTGGCCCAGCGTCAGGAGGTGACCCTGTTCGTCGTGCTGCTGGCGTCGTTCCAAACCTTGCTGCATCGCTACAGCGGCCAGTCCCGGATCCGCGTCGGCGTACCGATCGCCAACCGTAATCGCCTGGAAACCGAGCGTCTGCTGGGCTTCTTCGTCAACACCCAGGTGCTGCAAGCCGACGTGCACGGGCAGATGGCCTTCGACCAATTGCTCGCCCAGGTCAAGCAGCAGGCCCTGGACGCCCAGGCGCATCAGGACCTGCCGTTCGAACAACTGGTCGAAGCCCTGCAACCGGAGCGCAGCCTCAGCCATAACCCGCTGTTCCAGGTGATGTTCAACCACCAGGACAGCCTGCGTGCAGCCCCGCTGCAGTCGCCGGGCCTGGACCTGCAAGCGGTGGATTGGGCCGGGCACAGCACCCAGTTCGACCTGAACCTGGAAACCGAAGAGTCCGCCGAAGGCCTGTGGGCGTCCCTGACCTACGCCACCGACCTGTTCGATGCCACGACCGTCGAGCGCTTGGCCGAGCACTGGCAAAACCTGTTGCGCGCCGTGGTGCACGATGCATCCCAGGCTGTGGATGAGCTGGCGATGCTCAGCGCGCCGCAATGGCAACAGATGGTCGAGGCTTGGAATGACACGTCGGTTGATTACCCTCGCGAGCGTTGCGTGCACCGGCTGTTCGAGGCCCAGGCCCTGGCACAACCGGACGCGCTGGCGCTGCAGTTCAATGGCCAGGCCCTCAGCTACGGCGAACTCAACCGTCGCGCCAACCGCCTGGCCCATCGCCTGATCGCGGCGGGCGTAGGTCCGGACGTACTGGTGGCGGTGCATGTCGAGCGTTCGCTGGACATGGTGATCGGCCTGTTGGCGACCCTCAAGGCGGGTGGTGCCTACGTGCCGCTCGACCCGCAATTCCCGGCGGACCGCCTGGCCTTCATGCTTGAAGACAGCCGTGCGCGAGTGTTGCTGACCCAGCCGCACCTGGATGGCAGCCTGGCGCACTCGCAGGGTGTGCAGGTGCTGATGGTCGAGACGGATGACAATGCCGCCGAGCACAACCCGCAGGTCAACGTCACGCCGGAACACCTGGCCTACGTGATCTACACCTCCGGCTCCACCGGCAAGCCCAAGGGTGTGATGGTGCGCCACCAGGCGCTGTGCAGCTTCACCTGCGGCATGGCCGGCACCCTGGACATCGGTGCTGACGCCCGCGTGTTGTCGCTGACCACCTTCTCGTTCGACATCTTTGCCCTGGAGCTGTACGTGCCGCTGACGGTCGGCGCCACCGTGCTGCTGAGTGGTCAGGAACTGGCCCTCGACCCCGAAGCCATCATCGACCTGGTGCACAGCCAATCCGCCAACGTCCTGCAAGCCACGCCGTCGACCTGGCGCATGCTGCTGGAAAGCCCGCGCGCCCAACGGCTGCGCGGTATCAAAAGCCTGTGCGGCGGCGAAGCACTGCCGTCGGACCTGGCCCAGCGCCTGCTCGACCTGCAAGGCCCGCTGTGGAACCTCTATGGCCCGACGGAAACCACTATCTGGTCGGCTGCCCATCGTCTGCACGAGGCCCAGCCTTTTGTCGGGCGGCCTATCGCCAATACCGCGTTGTTCATCCTCAATGCCGGCTTGACCCCAAGCCCGGTGGGCGCGGCCGGTGAGTTGCTGATCGGCGGCGTCGGCCTGGCGCGCGGTTACCACGAGCGCCCGGCGCTGACCGCCGAGCGTTTTGTGCCCAACCCGTACGGTGCGCCGGGCGAGCGCCTGTACCGCACCGGCGACCTGGCCCGCTACCGCGCCGACGGTGTGGTGGAGTACATCGGCCGGGTCGACCATCAGGTCAAGGTACGTGGGTTCCGCATCGAACTGGGTGAAATCGAAGCCTGCCTGCGCGAGCAGGCCGGTGTACGCGAAGCCGTGGTCCTGGCCGACAACGACCGCTTGATCGCCTACCTGGTGAGTTCCGCGCCCGACGCCCCGGAGGTCTACAAGGCGGCCCTGCGCGAGCGCCTGCCGGACTACATGGTGCCGGCGCACCTGATGTTCCTCGACAGCCTGCCCCTGACCCCCAATGGCAAACTCGATCGCAAGGCATTGCCGGCGGTGGACGCGGCGCTGTTGCGCACAGGTCATGTGGCGCCCGTGACGCCGCGTGAACAGCAGGTCGCGGCCATCTGGGCCGACGTGCTGGACCTGCCGCAGGTCGGTCTCGATGACCACTTCTTCGAACTGGGCGGGCATTCGCTGCTGGCCACACGGGTGGTCTCGCGGGTTCGCCAGGCACTGGCGCTGGAAGTGGCGCTCAAGACCCTGTTCGAACACCCGCTGCTGGGTGACTTCGTGCAGGCCCTGGGCGAGGAGGGCGTGGTTGCGCCGGCCTTGCTCAAGGCCGACCGCCGCCAACCGCTGCCGCTGTCCTACGCCCAGGAGCGCCAATGGTTCCTCTGGCAACTGGACCCACACAGCACCGCGTACCACATTCCCAGCGCCTTGCGTTTGCGAGGGCCGCTTGACCTCGGCGCACTGCAACGCAGTTTCGATACCTTGCTGGCGCGCCATGAAAGCCTGCGCACCCATGTGCGCCAGGACGCCGCCGCTACCGTGCAGGTGATTGAGGACTCGGGCCTGATCGAAATCGACCTGGCCGACACCGATGAAGCCAGCCTCAAGGCCCGGGTCGCTGAGGTGGTCGCGCAACCATTCGAGCTGCTGAGCGGGCCGCTGCTGCGGGTCAACCTGCTGCGCCTGGCGGCTGATGATCATGTGCTGGTGCTGGTGCAGCACCACATCGTCTCCGATGGCTGGTCGATGCAACTGATGGTCGAGGAACTGGTGCAACTGTACGCCGCCTTCAGCCAAGGCCACATGCCAGACTTGCCAGCCTTGCCGATCCAGTACGCCGACTACGCTCTGTGGCAGCGCAACTGGATGGAGGCCGGCGAGAAGGCCCGCCAACTGGCGTACTGGCAGGCCCAGTTGGGTGGCGTGCAGCCGGTGCTGGAGTTGCCGTTCGACTACCTGCGCCCCGCGGTACAAAGCCACCGTGGCGCACGCCTGGGCATTGAGTTGCAACCGCAGCTCCTGGCCGGTTTGCGCCGCTTGGCGCAAGGCGCCGGTGTGACATTGCCGATGGTGCTGCTGGCGTCCTACCAGGCGTTGCTGCACCGCTACAGCGGCCAGGAAGACGTGCGCGTCGGCGTGCCGATTGCCAACCGCAATCGCCTGGAAACCGAGGGGCTGATCGGCTTCTTCGTCAACACCCAGGTACTCAAGGCCGATATCCACGGGCAGATGAGCGTCGTGCAACTGCTGCAACAGGTACGCCAGCGTTCCCTGGAGGCCCAGGCCCACCAGGACCTGCCGTTCGAGCAACTGGTAGAAGCCCTGCAACCCGAGCGCAGCATGAGCCTGAGCCCGCTGTTCCAGGTGCTGTTCAACCATCGCGTGACCTCGGCAGCCAATCACCTGCAGCGCCTCACCGAACTTGATGTCGAGGTGCTGAGCTGGGATGAAGGCGTTGCCCAGTTCGACCTGGCACTGGATGTGGAGGAAAGCCAGGCGACCCTGCGTGCCTCCCTGAACTACGCCACCGACCTGTTTGCGCCCGCCACGATTGAACGCATGGCCGGCCACTGGCAGAACCTGTTGCAGGCGATGGTCGCCGACCAACAGCAACCCATCAGCCAACTCAACCTGCTGGGCCAGGACGAGCAACAACACATTCTTCAGCTGTGGGACCAGACCGACGCCGGCTTCTCGGCCAAGCGCCTGGTCCACGAATTAGTCGCCGACCGCGCCCGGGAAAACCCGGAGGCAGTTGCGGTGAAATTCGACGCACAAACCCTGAGCTATGGCGAGCTGGACCGCCAGGCCAACCGCCTGGCCCATGCATTGATCGCCCGTGGCGTCGGCCCCGAAGTGCGCGTGGCGATTGCCATGCCGCGCAGCGCCGAGATCATGGTGGCGTTCCTCGCGGTGATGAAAGCCGGTGGTGTCTACGTGCCGCTGGACATCGAATACCCGCGTGACCGCCTGCTGTACATGATGGAGGACAGCCGCGCGCAGCTGCTACTGACCCACACCCGTGCCTTGCAGCAACTGCCGATCCCCGACGGCCTTGATAGCCTGGCGATTGATCGTACCGAGGAATGGACAGGCTTCAGCGACACGGCGCCGCAGGTGAAACTGGACGGCGACAACCTCGCCTACGTGATCTATNACCTCCGGCNTCCACCGGCATGCCCAAAGGCGTGGCGGTGTCCCACGGCCCGTTGGTGGCGCACATCATTGCCACCGGCGAGCGTTATGAAACGTCGCCGGCCGATTGCGAACTGCACTTCATGTCGTTCGCCTTCGATGGCTCCCACGAAGGCTGGATGCACCCGCTGATCAACGGTGCCAGCGTGCTGATTCGCGATGACAGCCTGTGGCTGCCGGAATACACCTACCAGCAGATGCATCGCCATCAAGTGACCATGGCGGTGTTCCCGCCGGTGTACCTGCAGCAACTGGCCGAACATGCCGAACGCGACGGTAACCCTCCGAAGGTTCGTGTGTACTGCTTCGGCGGTGATGCCGTGGCCCAGGCCAGCTATGACTTGGCGTGGCGCGCGCTCAAGCCGACTTACCTGTTCAACGGCTACGGCCCGACCGAAACCGTGGTCACGCCGTTGCTGTGGAAAGCGCGCAAGGGCGATCCCTGCGGTGCCGTCTACGCACCGATCGGCACACTGCTGGGCAACCGCAGCGGCTACGTATTGGACGTGCAACTCAACCTGCAACCCATCGGCGTAGCCGGTGAGTTGTACCTGGGCGGCGAGGGCGTGGCCCGGGGTTACCTGGAGCGTCCGGCCCTGACCGCCGAGCGCTTCGTACCGGACCCGTTCGGCAAACCCGGCGGCCGGGTGTATCGCAGCGGCGACCTGACCCGTGGCCGCCCGGATGGCGTGGTGGATTACCTCGGCCGTGTCGACCATCAGGTGAAAATCCGTGGCTTCCGTATTGAGCTGGGCGAGATCGAAGCGCGCCTGCGCGAACAGGACAATGTCGGTGAAACCGTCGTGGTGGCCCAGGAAGGCCCGACCGGCAAACAACTGGTCGCCTACGTGGTACCGGCAGACACCCACCTGGCCGATGAAGCCGAGTTCCGCGACAGCCTGCGCCGCGCGCTGAAAACCCACCTGCCGGACTACATGGTGCCGACGCACTTCATGTTCCTGGCGCACATGCCGCTGACCCCCAACGGCAAACTCGACCGCAAGGGCTTGCCCGAACCGGACGCGAGCCTGTTGCAACAGGCCTATGTGGCCCCCGAAACCGAGCTGGAACAGCAGGTCGCGGCGATCTGGGCCGACGTGCTGCGCCTGCCGCAGGTGGGCCTGAACGACAACTTCTTCGAAGTGGGCGGCCATTCCCTGCTGGCGATCCAGATCACCTCGCGGGTCCAGGCTGAGCTGGGCCTGGAAGTGCCCTTGCTGGAAGTGTTCCAGACCGAAACGCTGCGCGCCTACGTCCAGGCCGCCGCCACCTTCCGCGCCGGCAGCGCGGAAGATTTTGATGATCTTCGTGACTTTTTGAGCGAACTAGAGGCGATTTGACCCATGCTTTCCAACCCTAATATCGATCTGGTTTCGCGCTTTCTTCGCCTGCCTCTGGAACAGCGCCAGCAGTTTTACCAGCGCCTGCAAAGCCGGGGCATGAGCTTTGCCCAACTGCCGATTGCCTCGATCCGTGAGGACGGCCAGAGTCTGCCGTTGTCCTACGCCCAGGAGCGCCAGTGGTTTCTCTGGCAACTGGGCCCGGACAGCGCCACTTATCATATTCCCGGCGTACTGCGTCTGCAGGGCCGACTGGACCTGGCGGCCCTGCAACGCGCGTTCGACAGCCTGCTGGTCCGCCATGAAAGCCTGCGCACACGCCTGGTACAGGACGGCGAGCGCCTGCTGCAAAACGTAGCGCCCGAGGCGCGCATCGAGATACGCCAGGACGTTGCCGACGAACACCCATTGATGGCGCGCATCGAAGCCGAGATAGCCCGGCCTTTCGATTTGCAAGCGGGGCCGTTGTTGCGCGTGACCTTGCTGCAACTGGCCGAAGACGAGCATGTGCTGGTGATGGTGCAGCACCACATCATTTCCGATGGCTGGTCGATGCAGGTCATGGTCGAGGAACTGGTGCAGTTCTACGCCGCGCACAGCAAAGGCCAGGAGGTGCAATTGCCGGGCTTGCCGATCCACTACGGCGACTACGCGCTGTGGCAGCGCAGCTGGATGGAAGCCGGGGAGAAGGCCCGTCAATTGGCCTACTGGCAGGACCTGCTGGGCGGTGAGCAACCGGTGCTGGAATTACCCCTCGACCATCCGCGCCCGGCGCAGCAAAGCCATCGCGGCGCCAGCTTGCAGGTGCATCTGCCGGCGGACCTGGTGGCCGGTATCAAGCGCCTGGCCCAGCAAGAGGGCGTGACCCCGTTCATGCTGTTGCTGGCCTCGTTCCAGACCCTGCTGTTTCGCTACAGCGGCCAGTCGGACATCCGCATCGGCGTGCCGAATGCCAACCGCAACCGCGTGGAAACCGAGCGGCTGATCGGCTTTTTCGTCAACACCCAAGTGCTCAAGGCCGATCTTGACGGGCAGATGAGCTTCGCCGAACTGCTGCAACAGGCCAAGCGCCGCGCCCTGGAAGCCCAGGCGCACCAGGACTTGCCGTTTGAACAATTGGTGGTAGCGCTGCAACCTGAACGCAGCCTGAGCCATAACCCGCTGTTCCAAGTGATGTTCAACCACCAGACCGACGCCCAGGGCGGGCGCGATGGCCAGCAATTGCCTGGCTTGCGGGTGGCGGAGCTGGATTGGGAGAGCCAGACCACGCATTTCGACCTGAGCCTGGACACCCATGAGTCCGCCGAAGGCCTCTGGGCGGCGCTGACCTACGCCACCGACCTGTTCGAAAGCGCAACCATCGAACGCTTGGCGCAGCATTGGCAGAACCTGCTCCAGGCGGCAGTGAGTGCACCACGCAGCCGTCTTTGCGCGCTGTCGATGCTCGATGCCCCCGAACAACAGCGGATGCTCAAGGACTGGAATGCCCCCGCCACCGTCGCCGCACCGCATGCCGTGCACCAGTTGTTCGAGGCCCAGGCCCGCGAACATCCGGCGCGCCAGGCACTGGCCTTGGATGAGCAAACGCTCAGCTACGGTGAACTGAACCGCCAGGCCAATCGCCTGGCGCACTACCTGATCGCCCAGGGCGTAGGCCCGGAGGTGCTGGTGGGCATCGCGGTCGAGCGTTCCTTTGCCATGGTGGTCAGCCTGTTGGCGGTGCTCAAGGCGGGCGGCGCCTACGTGCCGCTTGACCCTGAATACCCACGTGAACGCCTGGTGCATATGCTCGACGACAGTGGTGTGCGACTGGTGTTGACCCAATCCCACCTGCGCGACCGCTTGCCATTGCCGGCCGATCTGACGGCGCTGGACATCGACCTGGCCGACGCGCAGTTGGCGCAGTGTGCCGAGCACAACCCGCCTACCGCGTTCGAGCCCAGCAGCCTGGCGTATGTCATCTACACCTCCGGCTCCACCGGCAAGCCAAAAGGCGTTGCCATCAGCCATGCGGCATTGAGCGAATTCGCCGGTATCGCGGCCGAGTATTCGCGCCTGGTCGCGGACGACCGCGTACTGCAGTTCGCGACGCTGAACTTCGATGGTTTTGTCGAGCAGCTGTACCCGGCCCTGACCCTGGGCGCGACGGTCGTGTTGCGCGGGCCGCAGTTGTGGGACGGCGCTGACCTGTACCGGCAGATTATCGACCAAGGCATCACCTTGGCCGACTTGCCCACCGCCTATTGGAAACTGTTCCTGCAGGATTGCCTGGCAGCGGGGCCACGGCCCTATGGCGCATTGCGCCAGGTGCATATCGGCGGCGAAGCGATGCCGCTGGATGGCCCGGTGCTGTGGCGGCGCGCGGGGCTGGGGCATGTACGCCTGCTCAATACCTACGGGCCGACCGAGGCCACGGTGGTGTCCAGCGTGCTCGATTGCAGCGATGACAACGCCGTGATTGGCGCCACTGCCAGCCCGATTGGCCGCGCGTTGCCGGGGCGTGGCCTGTATGTGTTGGACCGTGACCTTAACCTGTTGCCGGTTGGCGCCGTGGGGGAGCTGTACATTGCCAGTGCCAGTGGCTTGGCCCGTGATTACCTGCAACGCCCGAGCCTGACCGCTGAACGTTTTGTCGCCGACCCGTTCAGCACCCTGGGCGAGCGTCTTTACCGCACCGGTGACCTGGCGCGTTATCGCGCCGACGGGGTGATCGAATACGTCGGTCGCGTCGACCATCAGGTCAAAATCCGCGGTTTCCGAATCGAGTTGGGTGAGATCGAAGCGCTGCTGTTGGCCCAAGAGGCGGTGCGCGAAGCCTTCCTGCTGGCGGCCGACAACCAGTTGGTGGCCTACCTTGTGCCGGCCCAGCCGTTGTCCGCCGCCGAGCATGCGGCGGCGGGCGAAACGCTCAAGGCCACCTTGCGTGAGCAACTGCCCGATTACATGGTGCCTGCGCACCTGATCTTCCTCGACCGCATGCCGTTGAACCCCAACGGCAAGCTTGACCGCCAGGCGCTGCCCAAACCCGATGGCAGCGCGGTGCAACAGGCCTGGCAGGCACCGGTTACGCCACTGCAACAGCAGGTTGCGGCGATCTGGGCCGATATTCTTGGCGTCGAGCGTGTGGGCCTGACCCACCACTTCTTCGAACTGGGCGGGCATTCGCTGCTGGCCATGCAGGTGGTCTCGCGCATTCGCCAGGCATTGAAGCGCGAAGTGCCGCTCAAATTGCTGTTCGAGCAGCCGCGCCTGGAGGGGTTTGTCGCCGCACTGACCACCCAGGCCCCAGGCGCGCCGACCGCGCCCGCGCTGTTGCCGGTAGGGCGGGACCAGCCGTTGCCGCTGTCCTACGCCCAGGAGCGCCAGTGGTTTTTATGGCAACTGGAGCCGCAAAGCGCCGCGTACCACATCCCCAGCGCCTTGCGTTTGAAAGGGCAGCTTGACCTGGGTGCACTGCAACGCAGTTTCGATACCTTGCTGGCCCGGCATGAAAGCCTGCGTACCCATTTGCGCCAGGAGCGCGACCGCACGGTTCAAATCATTTCACCGCAGGTGTCGTTGCCGATAGCGCACGCCGAGGTGCAGGAAGCGCAGCTCAAGGCGCGGGTCGAGGCCGAAATAGCCCAACCCTTCAATCTGGAACAAGGGCCTTTGCTGCGGGTTTCGTTGCTGCGCATCGCCGCTGATGAACATGTCTTGGTATTGGTGCAGCATCACATCGTGTCCGATGGCTGGTCGATGCAGCTGATGGTTGAAGAGCTGGTGCAACTGTATGCGGCCTACAGCCAGGGACAGGTGTTGCAATGGCCGGCGCTGCCGATTCAGTACGCCGACTACGCCGTATGGCAGCGCAGTTGGATGGAGGCGGGCGAGAAGGCCCGTCAACTGGCGTATTGGCGCGACATGCTCGGCGGTGAGCAGAGCGTGTTGGCGTTGCCGTTCGACCACCCGCGCCCGGCCGTGCAAAGCCATCGTGGCGCGCGCCTGGCATTCGAACTGCCCGACGCGTTGACCCAAGGCCTCAAGGCCCTGGCCAAGCAGCAGGACGTGACCTTGTTCATGCTGCTATTGGCCTCGTTCCAGACGTTGCTGCATCGCTACAGTGGCCAGGAAGAGATCCGTGTCGGGGTGCCGATCGCCAACCGCAATCGCAGCGAGACCGAGCGTCTGATCGGCTTCTTCGTCAACACCCAGGTGCTCAAGGCCGATCTCCACGGCCAGATGAGCGTCGAGCAACTGTTGCAACAGGCCCGGCAACGGGCGCTGGGCGCCCAGGCTCACCAGGACCTGCCCTTCGAACAACTGGTGGAAGCGCTGCAACCCGAGCGCAGCCTGAGCCACAACCCGTTGTTCCAAGTGATGTTCAACCACCAGACCGACGTGGGCCAGGCTCAGGTTCAGCAGCAACTGCCGAATCTTTCGGTAGAAGGGCTGGAGTGGGACAGCAAGACGGCGCATTTCGACCTGGACCTGGATATCCAGGAATCCACCGAAGGTATCTGGGCCACGCTCGGCTATGCCCAGGACCTGTTTGAGGCCAGTACCGTGCAACGCATGGCGCGACACTGGCAGAACCTGTTGCAAGGCATGGTTGCCGACCCACGGCAGAATCTCAGCCAATTAAACCTGCTGGACAACGCCGAACGGCAACAGATTCTTCAACTGTGGAACCAGAGCGACGCAGGCTTCTCGGCCAAGCGCCTGGTGCACGAGTTGGTGGCCGACCGCGCCGGGGAAACCCCCGAGGCGGTGGCGGTGAAATTTGGCGAGCAACAGCTGACTTACGGCGAGCTGGACCGCCAGGCCAACCGCCTGGCCCATGCATTGATTGCCCGTGGTGTCGGCCCCGAAGTGCGCGTGGCGATTGCCATGCCACGCAGCGCCGAGATCATGGTGGCGTTCCTGGCAGTGATGAAAGCCGGTGGCGTCTACGTGCCGCTGGACATCGAATACCCGCGTGACCGCCTGCTGTACATGATGCAGGACAGCCGCGCCCGATTGCTGTTGACCCATTCGGCGGTGCAACAGCGCTTGCCGATTCCAGACGGCCTGGAAGCCCTTGCCGTGGACCAGACGCAAGCCTGGTCCGCTGACGACGACACCGCACCCGAGGTGGCGCTGGATGGCGATAACCTGGCCTACGTGATCTAC
>NZ_LKEG01000047.1:0-12855 GCF_001645105.1 Pseudomonas marginalis | reverse complement strand
ACCTCCGGCNTCCACCGGCATGCCCAAAGGCGTGGCGGTGTCCCACGGCCCGTTGGTGGCGCACATCATTGCCACCGGCGAGCGTTATGAAACCGGCCCGGCTGACTGCGAACTGCACTTCATGTCGTTCGCCTTCGATGGCTCCCACGAAGGCTGGATGCACCCGCTGATCAACGGCGCGAGCGTGCTGATTCGCGATGACAGCCTGTGGCTGCCGGAATACACCTACCAGCAGATGCATCGCCATCACGTGACCATGGCCGTGTTCCCGCCGGTATACCTGCAGCAGCTGGCCGAACATGCCGAACGCGACGGTAACCCGCCGAAGGTTCGTGTGTACTGTTTCGGCGGTGATGCCGTGGCCCAGGCCAGCTATGACCTGGCGTGGCGCGCGCTCAAGCCGACTTACCTGTTCAACGGCTACGGCCCGACCGAAACCGTGGTCACGCCGTTGCTGTGGAAGGCCCGCCGTGGTGACCCGTGCGGTGCCGTCTACGCACCAATCGGCACACTGCTGGGCAACCGCAGCGGCTACGTATTGGACGCGCAACTCAACCTGCAACCCATCGGCGTAGCCGGTGAGTTGTACCTGGGCGGCGAGGGCGTGGCCCGGGGCTACTTGGAGCGCCCGGCCCTGACCGCCGAGCGCTTCGTGCCGGACCCGTTCGGCAAGCCCGGCAGTCGTGTGTATCGCAGCGGCGACCTGACCCGTGGCCGCCCGGATGGCGTGGTGGATTACCTCGGCCGCGTCGATCATCAGGTGAAAATCCGTGGCTTCCGTATAGAACTGGGCGAGATCGAAGCGCGCCTGCGCGAGCAGGACAGTGTCGGCGAAACCGTGGTGGTGGCCCAGGAAGGGCCGAGCGGCAAGCAACTGGTCGCCTATGTGGTGCCGCTGGACCCGTTGCTCGTTGACGACGCCGTGGCGCAGTCGACCTGCCGCGAAGCCTTGCGCGGTGCCCTGAAAACCCGCTTGCCGGACTATATGGTGCCCACGCACCTGATGTTCCTTGAGCGCATGCCGCTGACGCCGAACGGCAAGCTCGACCGCAAGGGCCTGCCGCGCCCGGATGTCAGCCAGATGCAGCAGGTGTACGTGGCGCCACAGAGTGAGCTGGAGCAGAAGATCGCGGCGATCTGGTCCGACGTGCTGCGTCTGCCACGTGTCGGTTTGCACGATAACTTCTTCGAGTTGGGCGGTGACTCGATCATCTCGATCCAGGTGGTCAGCCGTGCCCGCCAGGCCGGTGTGCGCTTCACGCCCAAGGATCTGTTCCAGCACCAGACGGTCCAGAGCCTGGCGGCCGTGGCCCGGGAAGGCGAGGGCGCGGTGGTGCTGGATCAGTCGGCATTGACCGGCGAGTTGTTGTTGCTGCCTGTCCAGCAGGCGTTTTTTGCCGATGACATTCCCCAGCGTCACCACTGGAACCAGTCGGTGGTGCTACAGCCACACCAGGCGTTGCAGGCGCCGCTGCTGGTGGCGGCGTTGCAGGCCTTGATCGTGCATCACGACGCCCTGCGCATCGGTTTCGTCCAGGGCGCGGCAGGCTGGAGCGCGGCGTATCGCGGGCCGCAGCAGCATCAGGCCGAACAGGTCCTGTGGCAGACCACTTTGAATGCGGTCGAAGAGTTGGAGGCCCTGGGTGAGGAAGCCCAGCGCAGCCTCGACCTGAGCGAAGGGCCGCTGCTGCGTGCAGTGCTCGTCGACCTGGCCGACGGCTCCCAGCGCTTGCTGCTGGTGATTCATCACTTGGTGGTGGACGGTGTGTCCTGGCGCATCCTGCTGGAAGACCTGCAAACGGCTTACCGCCAGCTTGCCCAAGGTGCCACGGTCGTGTTGCCCGCCAAGACCAGCGCGACCCGGGCCTGGGCCGAGCGTCTGCAAACCTATGCACGCAGCGCCGCACTGGCGCAGGAACTGGCCTGGTGGCAGACGCAGTTACAAGGCAGCCCCACCGGCCTGCCGGGGGCCGATCCACAGGCCAGCGTGAGCAACCGGCATGCGCTGAGCGTGACCACCCACCTGGATCAGGCTTTCACGCGGCGTCTGTTGCAGGACGCCCCCAGTGCTTACCGCACCCAGATCAATGACCTGTTGCTGACCGCACTGGCGCGCGTCGTTGTGCGCTGGACCGGTGACGCGTCGATGTTGATCCGCCTGGAAGGCCATGGCCGTGAAGACCTGTTCGACGAGATCGACCTGACCCGTACCGTCGGCTGGTTCACCAGCCTCTACCCGGTGAAGCTGGTGCCGACCGATTCGCTGGCAGGCTCCCTCAAGCAGATCAAGGAGCAGCTGCGCGCGATTCCCGACAAGGGCCTGGGCTTTGGTGCCCTGCGTTACCTGGGGAATGCCGAGGCTCAACAGGCCCTGAGTGAACTGCCGCGCCCACGCATCACCTTCAACTACCTGGGGCAATTCGACGGCAGTTTTGACGGCGGCGAACAGGAAGGCTTGTTCGTCCCCTCCGGTGATGGCAGTGGTGCCGAACAGAGTGCCGAGGCACCGCTGGGCAACTGGTTGGAAATCAACGGCCAGGTCTACGCCAGCGAATTGAAGTTGAACTGGAGCTTCAGCCAGCAGATGTTCGATGAGGCGACCGTACAACGCCTGGCGGATGACTACGCCGCGGAACTCAAGGCGTTGATCGAGCACTGTGGTGTCAACCAGGGTGTCACGCCTTCGGACTTCCCGCTGGCGCGCTTGTCCCAGGCGCAACTGGACAGCTTGCCGGTGACGGTGGCTGACATCGAAGACGTTTACCCGCTGTCGCCGATGCAGCAAGGCATGCTGTTCCAATCGCTGTACGGCGAAGGCTCGGGTGACTACATCAACCAGATGCGCATCGATGTCGAGGGCCTGGATGTACCGCGCTTCCGCCAGGCCTGGCAGGCGGCGGTCGACAGCCATGAGATCCTGCGCAGCGGTTTTCTCTGGCAGACCGAGCTTGAGCAGCCGTTACAGGTGGTCTACAAGCAGATGCGCATGCCGTTCACCGAGCTGGACTGGCAAGGTCGGCCCGGCAGCAGTGCGGCACTCGATAGCCTGGCCGAGTCGGCGCGGGCCCAGGGGTTCGTGCTGGAACAGGCGCCGTTGCTGAGCCTGACGGTGGTCCGTACGGGGGCGTCCGGTTATCACTTGATCTACACCAACCACCACATCTTGATGGACGGCTGGAGTGGTTCGCAGTTGTTTGGCGAGGTGTTGCAACATTACGCCGGTGAACCGCTGCGTGCGCCCATCGGGCGTTACCGCGATTACATTGCCTGGCTGCAGGCACAGGACAAGTCGGTCAGCGAGGCATTCTGGAAAGAGCAATTGCTCAACCTGCAAGAGCCAACCCGCCTGGCCCGTGGCCTACAGGCTGCGCAAAGCGAGGCGCTGGCGGTCAACGGCGAGCATCGTCTCAACCTGGACGCCAGCCAGACCGCTCAGCTCAAGGCCTTCGCCCAGCGCAATAAAGTCACCCTCAATACGCTGGTGCAAAGCGCCTGGCTGCTGCTGTTGCAGCATCACACCGGGCAGTCCACCGTGGCGTTCGGCGCCACCGTGGCAGGCCGTCCGGCGCAATTGCGCGGTATCGAACAACAGGTCGGTCTGTTCATCAACACCTTGCCCGTCGTGGCCACGCCGGATGCACAGATGAAGGTCAGCCAGTGGCTGCAGCAGATCCAGGCGCAAAACGTGCGCTTGCGTGAGCAGGAGCATACGCCGCTGTTCGAGATCCAGCGTTGGGCCGGGCTGGGTGGCGAGGCGCTGTTCGACAGCATTCTGGTGTTTGAGAACTACCCGGTGTCCGAAGCGCTGGAGCAGGGCGCACCTTCGGGGCTCACGTTTGGCGCCGTCCACAGCCTGGAGCAAACCCACTATCCGTTGACTGTCTTGCTGGGCATTGGTGACACCTTGGGCCTGGAGTTCAATTACGACCGCCAGGCATTCAGCGCGGCGCATATCGAACGGTTGGCCGAGCACTTCCAGCAGGTGTTGCAGGCATTGGCAGTGGACGGCGCACAGCGTCTGGCAACGTTGCCTTCGCTGGCCCGTTCCGAGCGCGAAACGGTCCTGCATGCCTGGAACGCCACGGCCACGGACTACCCGCTGCACCTGCCGGTGCATCAGTTGATCGAAGCTCAGGTGGTGCGCACGCCGGACGCACCGGCGCTGGTATTTGCCGGGCAGGTATTGAGTTACGCCGTGCTTAACCGCCGGGCAAACCGCTTGGCGCATCGCCTGATGGCGGCCGGCGTCGGGCCGGATGTCCTCGTGGGGCTGGCGGTTGAGCGTTCGATTGAAATGGTCGTTGGCCTGCTGGCGGTACTCAAGGCAGGTGGTGCTTATGTGCCGCTGGACCCGGAATACCCCCGCGATCGATTGGCCTACATGCTGCAAGACAGCGACGTGAAGCTGTTATTGACCCAGGCGCATTTGCTGGAGCAACTGCCGATTCCAACGGGCTTGCACAGCCTGGTGCTGGAGCAGGACGATGAGGGGTTGCAGGCCTACGCCGAGCGGAATCCGCAGGTCGTCGTCGATGGCGAAAACCTCGCCTATGTGATCTATACCTCGGGCTCCACCGGCCAACCCAAAGGTGCGGGTAACCGCCATTCGGCGCTGACCAACCGGCTGTGCTGGATGCAGCAGGCGTATGGCCTGGACGGCAGTGACACGGTCTTGCAGAAGACGCCGTTCAGTTTCGACGTGTCGGTGTGGGAGTTCTTCTGGCCGCTGATGACCGGTGCGCGCCTGGTGGTGGCAGCGCCGGGTGACCATCGTGATCCGGCCAGGCTGGTGAGCCTGATCACCGCCGAGCAAGTCACTACGTTGCACTTTGTGCCGTCCATGCTCCAGGTCTTCTTGCAGGATGCCGGCGTCGGCGCCTGTCACAGCCTGCAGCGCATTGTGTGCAGCGGTGAAGCGCTGCCGGTGGATGCCCAGCAACAGGTGTTCGCTAAACTGCCACGTGCCGGGTTGTACAACTTGTATGGGCCGACCGAAGCGGCAATCGACGTGACCCACTGGACCTGCGTCGACGAAGGGGGTGACGCCGTGCCGATTGGTCGGCCGATCGCCAACCTGGGCTGCTACGTGTTGGACGGCAACTTGGAACCGGCACCCGTTGGCGTGTTGGGTGAACTCTATCTCGGCGGCGTCGGCCTGGCGCGTGGTTATCACCGTCGGCCGGCGCTGACCGCCGAACGCTTTGTGACCGATCCGTTCGGCAGTGGCACCCGTTTGTATCGCACCGGAGACCTGGCGCGTTATCGCGACGATGGGGTGATCGAGTACGCCGGGCGCATCGACCACCAGGTCAAGCTGCGTGGCTTGCGCATCGAGTTGGGTGAAATCGAGGCCCGCCTGCTGGAGCATGCGTACGTGCGTGAAGCGGCGGTGCTCGCCGTGGACGGTACGCACTTGGTGGGCTATCTGGTGCTGCAGGCGCCGAGCGAGGATTGGAAAGCACAGGTGGCGATGCACCTGGCGGCGCAGTTGCCGGACTACATGGTGCCGGCGCAGTGGGTGGTGTTGACACAGATGCCGCTGAGCCCCAATGGCAAGCTGGATCGCAAGGCGTTGCCTAAACCGGAGGCGCAAGGCGCGGACGCTTATCAGGCCCCGCAAAGCGCCATCGAGCAGCACGTCGCGACGATCTGGCGTGATGTCCTCGGTGTCGAGCGCGTAGGGCTGAACGACAACTTCTTCGAGTTGGGCGGTCACTCCTTGCTGGTGCTGATGCTCAAGGAGCGTATCCGTAAAGTCAGCGGTGTCGGCTTGTCCGTTAGCCAGTTGATGCTTAACCCGACGGTACGCGGCCAGGTCAACTGCCTGCAGGGCGACGCGCGCAGCTCGTTGATCGTCAAGCTCAACAGCCAGTCCGAAGGCACACCGTTGTTTATGTTCCACCCAAGCTTCGGTTCGGTGCATTGCTACACCGCGATTGCCCTCGCGCTCCGGGAGCAGCGTCCGGTGTTCGGGGTGATTTGCCGTGCATTGGCCGAAGACGGTGCAGCAGTACCCGAATGGCAAGCCATGGTCGAGGATTACGCCGAGCAACTCCTGTTGGCCCAACCCCAGGGCGCCTTCCGCCTGGCAGGCTGGTCGTTGGGTGGCAACCTGGCGATGGAAGTCGCCTACGTGCTGGAGCAAGCGGGACGTGATGTCGAGTTTGTCGGCTGGATCGACGCCGCGCCGCCGCAGTGGCTCACGCACTATTGGCAGGCGGTCGTCACCGAGGATGACCGTGAAGTCTCGGCCAATGAGCGGCGTGCGGCCTTGTTGGGCGTGATGTTCCCGGCGTTTGCCGAGCGGATTCAGGCGGCCTGGCAGCAATGTCAGCGCGATGCCGAAGACGAAGCGGGGCAATGGCAAGGGTTTATCGCCTGGGCCGAGCAGACCCTGGGCGACGCCTTTACCGGTATCAAGGACGAGTTGCTGCGTGGCAATGAGGCGCAGATTTCCTGGGAGGTCGACCGCGCGCTCAGTGAGCGTCTGTCGGCGGCGGACTTCAAGCCGATCAAGGCCCCGGTCAGTTGCTGGTGGGCGTCCATGAGCCGCGCCGGGCAGTTCAAGGACCTCATCGAGCAGCACATGGCAAGCACCCTTGTTCAGGGGCGGATCGAGCGTTCAGTGGTGATCGAGACTGATCACGACGGGATCATCGACAGTGCCGAGTTCATCCGTAGCCTGGTGGCCGCCATGGAATAACACATCAAGTGATGAACACTGAACCTGTGGCGAGGGGGCAAGCTCTCTCGCCACAGGGGACTCGCCACAGGGGAGGGCGGGGCACAAAAAAGCCCGATGAAAGCAGTGCTTCCATCGGGCTTTTGGTTGATCGCCGCCAGGGCGATCAAGGCATCACATCAGAAGTCCCAGCGGGTGCTGAACATCACGTTGCGCGGCTCGCCGTAAGCGGCCGAGTTATAGAAGCCCACGTTGGTGTAGTAGGATTTGTCGAAGATGTTGTTGAAGTTGACAGTCGCCGAGAGGTTCTTGGTGACCTGGTAGCGGGTCATCAAGTCCACCAGCCAATAGGACTCCTGGGTGATGTCCTGGTTGGTCTTGAGCGGCGAGTTGTAGATTTCATTCCAACCCTTGCTCTGCCAGCGCAGGCCGCCACCGATGGTGAACTTGTCGAGGTCGCCCTTGAGTTTGTAAGTGGTGTTCAGGTTGACCTGGTGCTCAGGTTCGAAGGTGGAGATCTTCTTGTCGTCTGCGTCCCGCACGATCTTGTGGGTGTAGCCACCCTGTACTTGCCAGCCCGGCGCCAGCTCACCTGAGATTTCTGCTTCGTAACCCTTGGTGACGGCCTTGGAGCTCTTGAACGCATAGTTTTGCGGGGAAGGAGTCTGGTTGTTATAGGCATCGTCCGGGATGGCACGGTTGTCTTCATGCACTTCGAAGTAGGCAATGCTGGTGTTCAAGCGACCGTCGAGAAACTCGCCCTTCAGGCCCAGCTCGTAGTTTTGGCCTTCGTCCGGTTCCAGCAACGTCTGGTTGCGGTCTTTGTACGTGCTTTCCTGGGGTTGGAAGATATCGGTGTAGCTGGTGTACACCGAGAGATTGTCATTCAGGTCGTAGATCACGCCGGCATACGGCACGAACCGGCCGGTTTCCTTGTAGGAAGGGTTGATACCGGTGACGTGGTAGTTGGCGACGCGCCCACCGAGGATCACGTGCAGGTCATCCATCACGTTCAAGCGTGTGGTCATGTAGTAGCCGGTCTGGCGGATGGTATCGTCGTTGTATTGCTGGACAGGGCCGTAGATCGGCTTGGCAATGTGGCCATTCCAGTTATAGAAATCGACTTTATTGCCGCCTGGCCATTCCGGCGACCAGTACCCCTTGCCTTGCCAACGCGACGTGCCGATCGAGCCGCCCACCACCAGTTCATGTTCGCGGCCAAACAGGCTGAAAGGCCCGGTGGCGTAGAGGTCGGCGGAGGTGCTTTTGGTTTCGCCGGTGTATTTCTGACCGTTGACCTCGGCGGTGCCATCGGCTGCCGGCTGGACAAACTGGATCGAACCGAGGTCGGCATGGTAGCTGTTGATCTTGTGGTCGAGCTGGAATTTGGTGACCCAGCCGTCACCCATATCATGCTCAAGCATGGCAAAGGCGGTGCGGGTGTTCTGTTCCCAGGAGCTCCAGGTGGCGCCGTTGTTGTAGGAGCGTGGCATCTTGTTGATGCTGCCGTTGGAGTTGACCAGCGGGAACGAACCGGACCAGCTGGAGCCTTTGGGCGTGTTGTCCTGATAGTCGAAGCCGACGGTCAACATGGTGTCTGGGGACAGGTCGAACTCGGTAATGCCGTAGTAGGTTTCGGTCTTGCGCGAGTAATGGTCCATGAAGGACTTTTTGTCCTGGTACGCCGCCACTGCACGGCCCCGGACATTGCCGCTGTCGGTCAACGGGCCGCTCACATCCACTTCGCTGCGATAGTTGTCCCAGGAGCCGGCGCCCAATTGCACATGGCCCTTGAACTCCGACGTCGGCTTCTTGCGGATCAAGTTGATGGTCGCGCCCAGGGAGCCGGCGCCGTTGAGCAGGCCGGTGGCACCCTTGAGCACTTCGACGCGGTCGTAGATCGCCATGTCGCTGAGGGTGTTCCCCGCCGAGTAGCCGACGTTGCGCACGGTGGACGGAATACCGTCGTACTGGAAACTGTTGACCGAGAACCCACGCGAGTAATAGTTGGTACGGTCGGTGTCATAGGCCGATACGGTGATGCCAGGCGTGTGGCGCATCACGTCATCGACGCTGTTGAGGCTGAAGTCCTCGATATGTTGGCGGGTAATCACCGTGATCGACTGCGGGGTTTCCCGCGGGGTCAGGGTCAGCCGCGTGGCCGTGGCAATGGTGCCCGGCGTGTAGGAGCCGGAGCCCTCGGTGATGTTGCCCAGCACGTTGCCGGTCACTTGGGTCGGACTCAATTCCAGCCCGGCGGACGCGCCGGCGGCGGTAACGGTCAGCGCGTTGCCACTGAGGCTGTGAGTGGTCGAAGTGCCTGCCAGCAAGGTGTTGATCGCCTGCTGCGGATCCAGTTTACCTTTGATCGCCGTGCTGTTTTTTCCCGCCACGTCGGTCGGGCTGTACAGCACCTGCAGGTTGGCCTGGCGGCCGAATTCCTGCAGTGCACTCCCCAGTGCCTGTGCTGGAATATCCAACTCGATCTCCTGTGCCTGTACATAGCTGGCAACCGGCAGCGATACCGCTAGGGCAAGCGCGCTCGGCAGGAGGTTGATGTTCAGGGCCCTGGTTAGCGCTTTGCTCAGTGGGCTGAGACCGAGTCGTGCTGACATGGATGGTTTCTCTTCTATGTTTTAAGTGGGCAAATTTTAATGTTTGTTGAGGTTAGTTCTCATTACCACTAGTGAGACGTTCCTACTTCGGAAAACCGGAAAAGAAAATGTCATGCAGGCTCCATTTCATGCACCACCTGGCCGGCGCGCAGCCGTACCAGCTGATCGGCGATGTCGAAATAGCGGTCGTCATGGCTGATCACGATGATGGTTTTGCCCAGGCGCTTGAGGTCCGGCAGCAGCTCGGTATAGAAAATCCGGCGGAAGGCCGGGTCCTGGTCGGCGGCCCATTCGTCGAACACCAGCACCGGGCGTTCCTCCAGCCAGGCGTTGACCAGTGCCAGGCGCTTGCGCTGGCCGGTGGACAGGTCGGTGGTGCTGAACACACCGTCCTTGACGCTGACCTTGTGCGCGATCTCCAGGCGTTCCAGGTATTTAGTGGCGCTGTCCAGTGACTGGGTGGCGCTGCCCTGGACCAGGTCGTCGAACAGGTAGTAGTCGGCGAATACCGTGGTGAACAATTGGCGATAGTCATCGCGCTCGGGGTCGGTCACGGCCTCGCCGTTGAGCAGGATTTCGCCGGACTGCGGCGGGTAGAGCCCCAGCAGCAATTTGATCAGCGTGGTCTTGCCACTGCCGTTTTCGCCGACGATAAATACGATGTCGCCTTGGGCAATGCTCAGGTTGATCGGCCCCAGGTGAAACGGCTCGCTGCCTTCCACGGCCGGTGGGCTGTAGCTCACGTTTCGCAGTTCCAGGCTGTTGACGATCGGTGTCGGCGCCTCGCTGTCATCCATCAGCAGGTGCGGTTCAGGCGAGGAGAAGCGCTCAGACAACTCGCTGATACGCCCGAAGGCAATCTTCGCCTTGCCCACCACGGGCAGGTAACCCAGCAGGTGTTCCAGCGGGCCTTTCATGTACAACAGCACCAGCACGAAGCCGGTGATCACGGTCGGGTCCGGGTTCGGGTTATAGGCCTGCATCGCCAGGGCCAGGCCGATGACCACGAAGAACAGCATCGAGCCGAAGGTCTTGGCGAGGATGTAGATGTTGACCGAACGCACCTGGATATCGCTGATGCGGTCCGCCGTTTCCTGGATACGGTGGGTGTTCATGCGAAAGCGCCGTGGCCGATGCATGCGCAGTTCCTTGGCGCCGGACGCGATGGCGTTGTAATAACGCTGCAATTCGTCTTCATGGCTGCGTGCCAGGTCGAAGCCTTGGATACCTTTGCCGCCGGCGATGAACTGCACGGCGCTGCCGATCACGATGGCGACGACCATCATCAGGAACATCGGCACCGACAGGTACGCCAGGTAGCCCAGGCAGCCCAGCGTCACCGTGGCGGCAATGGCCAAGGGCGTGAACGCGAAGGAGAAGTCGCTGATGGTGTCGACATCGTGGGTCAGCACCGGGATCAGTCGGTGGGAGCGGTAGCGCTCGATTTGCCCGATGGGTGCCGACAGCACCTTTTCACCCAGGTCTTTGCGCAGGGCGGCAATGATCCGTTGGCCGACGTAGTTGGTGCCGATGTCGGAAATGATCGAGCTGACCAGCGCCAGCACGCACAAGGCTGCAAAGGTCAGGATCACGCCCTGGGTCATGCCTTGTGGCGAGTGCAGGGCATTATTGATCGTCGCCAGCAGCAACGTGATGGCCAGGCCGCCGGCCATGCCCAGGGCGACGGAGACGGTCACTATAGTGCGAAAAGGCCTGAGCAATGCGAGCAAACCGTTGAAGGCGCCGCGCTTGGGGTCGGTCATAAATACTTCCCGGAAAGTGAAAAAGAGGGGGCTGGGCACACAGACCCTTACCCATGACAAACGAAGTGTCGGCGCGACTATTTAGCTCGGCGTGCCCGGCGGTGGCCGCGATGGATAAATTGGGCGGGGCCTGGTTCGTTCTTGTGGTGTAGGCGCACGCGTATCGGCGCGTGCCTGATCTATCCAGTGAGAGCGAAACAATGACGAAAAAGAACCTGGTGTATGTGTGGTCCCTGCGCAATGCCGCTGCCGACAAGGCCGGGCAGCCGGTGGCCTACAAGGACCACGAGCGCTACATGATGTCGGTGCTGGAATCCCTGGCGGGGGCGCTGAACGACACGCCGCTGGGCGAGGCCTACAACCTGGTGGGGGTGGTGTATGACGATGACGAGCAGAACCCGCGTGACCAGCAATTGGTCAGCGACTACGGTTTTGCCTACACGCCGGGTCGTCAGTGGCTGTACCCGGCCGACTTGCAGGTGCAGGGGCGCCTGGTCAATGACTTGCTGTTGAGCGTGCCGTCCACCTATCGCCGCCTGCCACGGGGCACTGCGGAACACATCGCCGGCAAGCAAGACTTCGAACGCCGCCTGCACGACACGCTGGTGGAACTGAAGGCGGATATCGTGGTGCTGGACGGCCTGCTGGTGATCCTCGACGAGCTGGTGCGTCCCGGTGCACCGTTTGCCCGCCGCATCATGAACATTCATCCGGGCGTTACCCGCATCGAATCGCCCTACGAGCGCCGTGGCGCCTACGCGACCTGGAACGCCCTGTACGGTGCGCGTGGGCTGACGGTCACCGATTGGGCGACCAAGGCCACGACGCCATCGGAGCCGCTGTACCTCACGGGCGCGTCGTTCCACTACGTGGACAACGGCATCGACTCGGGCGAAGTGTTCCATGACGTGCTCAAGACCGAGATCTCGCCGGAGGACACCATCCTCGAACTGCGCTGGAACAACTTCAACAACAGCCTGTTTCCGGCGCTGCATGAAGGGTTGGCGTTGTTGGCACGGAAGGGGCTCTAAAGCGGGCACAGTTAAAAATGTGGGAGGGGCTTGCCCCCGCTGGCGGCCTGACAGCCGACCACCATCTAACTGTTAGGCTGCGATCCAAATGTGGGAGGGGGCTTGCCCCCGATAGCGGTGTGTCAGTCAATTCATCAGGTGACTGATTCAGCGCCATCGAGGCCTCGGTATCTACACAATTCTGGCTATGGCGCTGGACCTGTGGCGAGGGAGCTTGCTCCCGCTGGCGGCCTGACAGCCTATCGCTATCTACCTGTCACCCCGCGATCCAAATGTGGGAGGGGGCTTGCCCCCGATAGCGGTGTGTCAGTCGATTCATCAGTCGACTGATTCAGCGCCATCGTGGCCTCGGCATCTAAACAATTCTGGCTATGGCGCTGGACTTGTGGCGAGGGAGCTTGCTCCCGTGGCGGCCTGAGAGCCTATCGCTATCAACCTGTCACCCCNCGATCCAAATGTGGGAGGGGGCTTGCCCCCGATGGCGGTGTGTCAGTCGATTCATCAGGTGACTGATTCAGCGCCATCGGGGCATCGGTATCTAAACAATTCTGGGTATGGCGCTGAACCTGTGGCGAGGGAGCTTGCTCCCGTGGCGGCCTGACGGCTGACCTGGATGTTGGATCAGACAGGGTACATATCCGTTAGTTAGGTAACGGCCACTATGGGTTCCGCTTTTACAGCGGCCCCCGGTGTCAGGGTAGTTGTCGTGTCCTCCGCTTTTTAAAAGTATTCCGGGGGCGGCAAGAGTAAGGTCATGCCTTTCT
>NZ_LKEG01000046.1:76918-112960 GCF_001645105.1 Pseudomonas marginalis | reverse complement strand
CCCAACACCCCCACCCAAACCCCCGCAGCCCCCGCCAAGACCGTCCCCACACTCAATGCCACCAACAACGCCCAACACACCACCAACCCCTGCGAAACACTCATCCGCCATCACCCCATCACATAAACCACCGGAAACAACACCACCCACACCAAATCGACCATGTGCCAATACAGCACCCCCGACTCCACCCCTGTCACCAAAACCCCACCCCGCCAACACCCCATCCCCAGCCACCCCAGGATCACCATCCCCAACACCACATGCAGGAAATGAAACCCCGTGAGTATCCAGTACAAGGTAAAAAACCGGCTGTGCTCCATCCCCAGCCCAACACCCGCCAGATGGGTGTATTCCGTGAGTTTGATCCCCACATACACCAGCGCCACCAGCCACGCACAACCAAACAACCCGGCCCCACGTCGCAAACAGCCCGCGCGCACTTGCTGCAACCCCAGCGCTGCGAGCAACCCGGCGGTCAGCAGGCTCAAGGTCATCGCCAATCCGGTGGAGGTATCCAGCGCCAAACGCCCTACGGCAAACACCTGAGGCTCCAGCCGCTGCATCACCACAAACGCCAGGATCAAGATCGCAAACACCGTCAACTCGGCAAGGATGAAAAACCACATCGCCAAATCCCCCGGCAGGCGCCGGGCCTCAGGCGAAGTGCACATCGACCACGTCCATCAGCGCCGCGACGGTCTGCGGGTCGTCGCTCAGGGCCTGGGCCAGGCACGCCATGCAGGCTTCGCGCGGTGGCATGCCGGCGGCGATCAGGCGGGCGGTGAAGATCAGCAGGCGTGTGGACGCGACTTCCTCCAGGTCGTGTTGATCAAGACGCCGCAGGGCCTGGCCCAGGCGCACCACTTCGGTCGCCAGCGCGCTGTCCACCTGGGCCTCCTGAGCCACGATGCGCGCTTCGTCGGCGGCTGCCGGGTAGTCGAAGCGCATCGCGACGAAGCGCTGGCGGGTGCTGGGTTTCATGCCTTTGAGCAGGTTCTGGTAGCCGGGGTTGTACGACACCACCAGCATGAACGACGGCGGCGCCTTGACCACTTCGCCGGTGCGTTCCAGGTACAGCTCACGGCGGTCGTCGGCCACCGGGTGCAGGACTACGGTGGTGTCCTGTCGCGCTTCGATCACTTCATCCAGGTAGCAGATGCCGCCCTCGCGAACGGCGCGGGTCAATGGGCCGTCTTGCCACCAGGTGCCTTGGGTGCCGATCAAGTGACGGCCGACCAGGTCGGCGGCGCTGAGGTCGTCGTGGCAGGCCACGGTGTACAGCGGCAGATTCAGGCGGTGCGCCATGTACTGCACGAAGCGGGTCTTGCCGCAACCGGTCGGGCCCTTGATCAGCACCGGCATGCGGTGGCGCCACGCGTGTTCGAACAGCACCTGTTCGTTGTCGAGGGGTTGGTAGAAAGGCTCAGTCATGGCAGGTATCCAAGGCAGGTTCGACGGCCACGCTAAGGGCCCCTGCGACAACCTGGCAAGCGCTGTCCCCGGCAAACTTGATCGCCGTCAAGCGAGCATTCCAACACCTCGCCATAGTCTGGCCTGGCACTAAGAACCTGCGCCCGCACACGTTGCGCGGCACCGCAAAGGTCTCGCCTGAGGAGTACATGGAATGCTGACTCGCAACAGAACAACCTTCACCTTGAGCCTCGCCAGCCTGAGTTGCGCGCTGGCCCTCGCCCTGCCCTTGAGCGCCCATGGCGCCGCCACGCCTGCCGTGGTGCACACCGTCGGCGCGCCGGACATGAGCCAGGCCGACTTCGACAGCTCCAAGCAGATTTACTTCGAGCGCTGCGCCGGTTGCCACGGTGTACTGCGCAAGGGCGCCACCGGCAAACCGCTGACCCCGGACATCACCCAGGCGCGGGGCCAGGCCTACCTGGAAGCGTTGATCACCTACGGTTCGCCCGCCGGCATGCCGAACTGGGGCACCTCCAATGCGTTGACCAAGGCGCAGATCACCAGCATGGCCACGTTTATCCAGCACACCGCGCCCACCCCGCCGGAATGGGGCATGGCCGAGACGCTCAAGACCTGGAAAGTGCTGGTCAAACCCGCAGACCGGCCAAAGAAACAGCTGAACACACTCAACCTGGAAAACCTGTTTTCCGTGACCCTGCGCGACGACGGCAAGATCGCCCTGATTGACGGCGACACCAAGCAGATCGTCAAACTCATCGACACCGGCTACGCCGTGCATATTTCGCGGATCTCCGCCTCCGGCCGCTACCTGCTGGTGATCGGCCGCGACGCCAAGATCGACATGATCGACCTGTGGCCCGCCGAGCCGACCAAGGTCGCCGAAATCAAGGTGGGTATCGAAGCGCGCTCGGTGGAAACCTCCAAGTACAAGGGTTTTGAAGACAAGTACACGATCGCAGGGTCTTACTGGCCGCCGCAGTTCACCATCATGGATGGCGAGACCCTCGAGCCCAAGCAGATCGTGTCCACGCGTGGCATGACCGTGGACAAGCAGGAGTACCACCCAGAACCACGGGTGGCGGCGATCATTGCGTCCCACGAATGGCCGGAGTTCATCGTCAACGTCAAGGAAACCGGCAAGGTGATGCTGGTCAATTACCAGGACATCAAGAACCTCACCATCACCACCATCGATGCCGCACCGTTCCTGCATGACGGCGGCTGGGACAGCACTCACCGCTACTTCCTCACGGCGGCCAACAACTCGAACAAGGTGGCGGTGATCGACTCCAAGTTGCGCACGCTCACCGCCCTGGTGGACGTCGGCAAGACCCCGCACCCCGGCCGTGGCTCCAACTTCGTCCATCCGCAATACGGGCCGGTGTGGGCCACCAGCCATTTGGGTGACGGCGGTATTTCGCTGATCGGCACCGACCCGGTCAAGCACGCGCAGTACGCCTGGAAACAGGTGGCATCACTGAAGGGCCAGGGCGGCGGTTCGCTGTTTATCAAGACCCACCCCAACTCCCACCACCTCTATGTGGACACCACGCTCAACCCCGACGCCAAGCTCAGCCAATCCGTGGCGGTGTTCGACATCAACCACCTCGACAAGGGCTACAGCGTGCTGCCGATTGCCGAGTATTCCGGCATCAAGCAAGGCGCGTTGCGCGTGGTGCAACCGGAATACAACAAGGCCGGCGACGAGGTGTGGTTCTCGGTGTGGAACGGCCAGACCGAAGAGTCGGCGCTGGTGGTGATCGACGACAAAACCTTGAAGCTCAAGCAGGTGATCAAGGACAAGCGCCTGATCACCCCCACCGGCAAGTTCAACGTGTTCAACACCCAACACGATATTTATTGAGCCCCATCAACACGAGGTCACCCAATGAAAAATATTCTCCTCGCATTGCTGGCAGCCGCCGCTGCGCTCAGCCTGCAACCGGTGCTGGCACAAGACGGCCCGGCCTTGTTCAAGAGCAAGCCCTGCGCAGCCTGCCATGCCATCGACAGCAAACTGGTGGGGCCGGCCTTGAAGGACGTGGCGGCCAAGAATGCCGGCGTGAAAGACGCCGCTGCAACGCTGGCCAGCCACATCAAGAACGGCACCCAGGGCAACTGGGGGCCGATCCCGATGCCACCCAACCCCGTCACGGATGACGAAGCCAAGGTACTCGCCGACTGGGTCCTGAGCTTGAAATAACCCCGAGGAGCGCGCCATGAACGCATCGATGATCGGTACCGCCCTGGCGCTGCTTTTGCTGATTCCCACGCGGGCGGCGGCGACACCCGACGCCACCCGCCTGGAACACTTGCTGACCCAGGACTGCGGCGCCTGCCACGGTCTGTACCTCACCGGCGGCCTGGGTCCGCCCCTGACACCCGAGGCCCTCGCCGGGCACAGCCGCGACAGCCTGATTGCCACCGTGACCCATGGCCGCCCTGCCCGTGCGATGCCCGGCTGGGCACCGCTGCTCAGCGCCGACGACATCGCCTGGTTGGTCGACCGTCTCTTGCAAGGAAGCCCCGCACCATGATCCGCCCCACCTGTTTAGCCCTGTGCCTGCTGCTCGGCGCCTGCACCCAGCCTGCGTTGCGCGGCACCGGCGACCTGGGCCTGGTGATCGAACGCACCACCGCCAGTGTGCAAATCATTGAAACCACCGGCATGCAGAGCCTGGCGCGCATCGAGGGCCTGGGCGACCTGTCTCATGCCTCGGTGGTGTTTTCCCGCGACCAGCGCCAGGCCTATGTATTTGGCCGTGACGGCGGGCTGACCCAAGTCGACCTGCTGGGCCAACGCATCGAAAAACGCATTCTCCAGGGTGGCAACAGCATTGGCGGCGCCATCAGCCAGGATGGGCGCCTGATTGCTGTCTCCAACTACCAGCCCGGCGGGGTCAAGGTGTTCGATGCCGTGACCCTGGCACTGGTCGCCGACATCCCCGCCACCGCCCTGCGCGACGGCAAACGCTCGCGGGTGGTGGGCCTGGTGGATGCGCCAGGCCAACGTTTTGTGTTCAGCCTGTTTGACACTGGCGAGATCTGGAGTGCGGATTTCAGCCAGGGCAACACGCCGAAGATCACCCGGTTCACCGGGATCGGCGAGCAACCCTACGACGCCCTGATCACCGCCGACGGCCGCTATTACATGGCCGGCCTGTTCGGCGAGGACGGCATGGCCCAGCTCGACCTGTGGCACCCCGAACACGGCGTAAAACGCGTATTGGCCGACTACGGTCGCGGCCAGGAAAAGTTGCCGGTGTACAAGATGCCTCACCTCGAAGGCTGGGCCGTGGCCGATAACCAGGCGTTCGTGCCCGCCGTGGGGCGCCACCAGGTGCTGGTGATGGACGCACGCAGTTGGCAGCAGACCGCCGCCATCGCGGTGGCCGGCCAACCGATCTTCGTCACCGCACGGCCGGACGGACGCCAGCTGTGGGTGAACTTCGCCTACCCGGACAACGACCGCGTGCAGGTGCTCGACAGTGAAACCCACCAGATCGTCGCCGACCTGCGCCCCGGCCCCGGCGTGTTGCACATGGAGTTCACCGGGCGTGGCGAGCAGCTGTGGCTGTCGGTGCGCGATGGCGCCCAGGTGCAGGTCTGGGACCCGTATCGCCTGACCCTGCTCAAGACCTTGCCGGCCTTGAGCCCCAGCGGAATTTTCTTCAGCAGCCGTGCGCAAAAAATGGGGTATTGAGATGGACCTTGACCTGCTCAGCCAGCAGTTGATCGAACGCTACCAGCACGGCATGCCGCTGTGCGCCGAACCTTACCGGGAAATGGCCCAGGTGCTGGGTTGCAGCGAAGCCGAGTTGATGGCCTGCCTGCAACGCCTGGAATTGGCCGGGGCCTTGTCACGCATCGGCCCGGTGTTCGAACACACCCGCGCCGGCGCCAGTACCCTGGCCGCCCTGGCCGTGCCGATCGAGCGCCTGGAGCAGGTGGCCCGCCGTGTCAGCCAGTACCCGGAGGTCAACCACAACTATGCCCGCGAACACCATTACAACCTGTGGTTCGTGCTCACCGGCCCGCATCGCCAGCACCTGGAACAGGTGCTTGAGGAACTGGAAAAGGACACCGGCCTCTGCCCCCTGGACCTGCCGATGCTCACCGCCTACCGCATCGACCTCGGGTTTTCCCTGGGAGCACACCTGTGATCTCGCCCCTGAGCCACGAGCAGATGCTCGACCTGCGCCAGTGCCTGGAGCGCGGCTTGCCCCTTGTCGTGCGGCCCTATGAGGACCTGGCGAAGCAGATCGGCGCCCATCACGACCAAGTGCTGCAGCAGATGCAGCAATGGCACGAGCAAGGCCTGTTCCGCCGCGTCGGTCTGGTGCTGAACCATCGCGCCCTGGGTTTTGTCGCCAACGCCATGCTGGTGCTCGATGTGCCGGACGCGCTGGTGGATGAGGTGGGTACACGCCTGGGCCGCGCGGCCGGCATCAACCTGTGTTACCAGCGCCCGCGCCGCTTGCCGCAGTGGCGCTACAACCTGTTCTGCATGGTGCACGGGCGCCAGCGTGAAGCCGTGACCGAGCATATCCAGTCGGTGCTGCACCAGCATCAGCTCAGCGACCTGCCCCACCAGTTGCTGTTCAGCACCCGCGCCTACAAACAATGCGGTGGCCGCTTTGCACCGCCGCCCTCACAGGTATGGGCGCATGGATGATCTCGACCGGCGCTTGATCAATCGCCTGCAACGCGGCCTGCCGCTGGTGCGCCAGCCCTGGCAGCCCGTGGCCGAGGAACTGCACAGCAGTCCCGGCGAACTACTTGACCGCCTGCATGTCCTGCTCGAAGACGACGTACTGACCCGCTTCGGCCCGATGTTCGACATCGAGCGCCTCGGCGGCGCCTTCACTCTCGCCGCCCTGGCGGTGCCCGAACCCCGATTTTACGCGGTGGCCGCGCAACTCAACGCACTGCCCCAGGTGGCCCACAACTATCGCCGCGACCACCGCTGGAACATGTGGTTCGTACTGGCCTGCGCCAGCGAGGCGGAATTGGCCGCCACCCTGTCCCGCATCGAAGCCCTCACGGGGTTGGCGGTGCTCAATCTGCCGAAGGAGCAAACCTACCATGTCGGTGTGTATTTCCCGGTCTGACAACGCCCTGGCCCTGCGCCTGATCGCCCTCACCCAAAGCGGCCTGCCGCTGGTGGAAGACCCGTGGGCATGGCTCGCCGAGCAATTGGGCATCAGCGTCGAATCGACCCTGGACCTGCTCAAGCGCCTGCAGGTCGAAGGCGCGATCCGGCGCATCGCCGCCGTGCCCAACCATTACCGCCTGGGTTATCGCCACAACGGCATGACCGTGTGGGACGTGGCCGACGAGCAGATGCCACGCCTGGGTGAGTTACTCGGTGCACAGCCCTTCGTCAGCCATTGCTACCGGCGCCCGCGCAGGCCCGACTGGCCCTACAACCTGTTCGCCATGGTGCATGGGCGCAGCCGCGAGGAAATCGACAGTTACCGCGAGCACCTGCGCTACCTGTTGGGTGACGCCTGCCGCGCCGACGAGATGTTGGTGAGCAGCCGCATCCTGAAAAAAACCGGCTTGCGCCTGACCCCCTCGCACTAGAAGGAGCCTCCCTATGCTGCGGATCAGTCAGTACCTGCGCACCCTCGCCGGCCAGTGCCCGCCACCGCGCACCTCGCCCCCCGGCAGCAACCGGCCCCCCGTGGTGATCTGGAACCTGCTCAGGCGCTGCAACCTCACCTGCAAACACTGCTACGCGACCAGCGCCGACAGCGTGTTCCGCGATGAATTGGACACCGCCGCCGCACGGGCGGTGATTGATGACCTGCAGGCTGCCGGGGTGCGCGTGCTGATCCTGTCGGGGGGCGAACCGCTGTTGCGCGACGACCTGTTCCAGCTCAGTGCCTATGCCCGCGACAAAGGTTTTTTCGTCGCGCTGTCGACCAATGGCACGCTGATCGATGAGCAGAATATCCAGCAGATCGCCGATGCGCGCTTTGACTATGTCGGCATCAGCATCGATGGCCTGGAGGCCACCCACGACGCGTTCCGTCAACTGCACGGCAGTTTCCAGCGCTCCATGCATGCCATCCGCCTGTGCCGTGAGGCTGGGATTCGCGTCGGCCTGCGCACCACCCTGACCCAGGACAATCACGCACAACTGCCGCAATTACTGGCGCTGATGCGCACCTACGATGTACAGAAGTTCTACTTGTCGCACCTCAACTACAGCGGGCGCGGCAAACGCAGCCGCCAGTTGGATGCGCACCGGCAGATGAGCCGCGACGCCATGGTGCTGATTTTCCAGCAGGCCTGGCACGACATCGAACACGGCATCGACAGCGATTTCGTCAGTGGCAACAACGACGCCGACGCGGTGCTGTTGCTGCAATGGGTGCACCGCCACTTGCCCGAACACTACCCGCAGCTTGAACAGCTGCTGCATGGCTGGGGCGGCAACGCGTCGGGCAGCGGCATCGCCAATATCGACAACACCGGCGAGGTACACCCGGACACCTACTGGTGGCAGCACTCGGTAGGCAATGTGCGCAACACCTCCTTCCGCCAGCTCTGGCTGGACCAGCCCGACCCGTTGCTGCTGCGCCTGCGTGAGCACCCGCGCAACGTCGGCGGGCGCTGCGCCGAATGCCGCTGGCTGGCGATCTGCAACGGCAACACGCGCACCCGCGCCTGGGCCGACGGCGACCTCTGGGGCCAGGACCCCGGTTGCCACCTCAGCGATGCCGAGATCGCCCGCCAGCCGCTCACCCTGATCCCTTGCGCCACCCGGTGACACAACCGAGGGCGCCTACCTGATGATGAACCAAGGACGTCTCATGCACACAGCCACCGCCCTACCCGCCAGTTTGCACAGCCCCTTCCACCCCGGTGAAGTCGCATTGGTCGGCGCCGGCCCCGGCGACCCACGCCTGCTCACCCTGCGCGCCTGGAGCCTGTTGATGCAGGCCGACGCGGTGGTGTTCGACCGCCTGATCAGCGCCGAACTGCTGGCGCTTATCCCCCTGACCTGCGCCCGCCATTACGTGGGCAAGGCCAGCGGTTACCACAGCCTGCCCCAGGACCAACTCAACGAACTGCTGGCCGAGTTGGCCGACCAGGGCCAACGGGTGGTGCGCCTCAAGGGCGGCGACCCCTTTATCTTCGGGCGCGGTGCCGAGGAACTCGAATACCTGCTGGCGCGGGACATTCCCTGCCAGGTGGTGCCGGGGATCACCGCCGCGTCCGGCTGCAGCGCCTACGCGGGTATCCCGCTGACCCACCGCGACCTGGTCAACTCCTGCCGCTTCGTCACCGGGCACTTGCAGCGCGACGGCGCCTTGAAATTGCCCTGGGCCAGCCTGGCCGAGCCGAGCCAGACCCTGGTGTTCTACATGGGCCTGTCGAACCTGGCACTGATCGCCGAACACCTAGTGGCAGCCGGTCTGCCGGCGGACACCCCGGCTGCCTTGATCAGCAACGGTGCACGCGCCGACCAGCAGGTGGCCCGAGGCACCCTGCGCCAGCTGCCGACCCTGGCTGCCGACTGCGAACCGGGTGTGCCGACGCTCACCGTGATCGGCCAGGTGGTGAACCTGTTTGCCGGGGCCAGCCTGCACTATCCCGCCAGCCTGTCGGCGCCCCGCGTACCGGTGGCGGTATGAAACGCCTGCTGCTGGTGCCGCTGCTCTGGGCTTCGGCCGCCCATGGCACGCCGGCGCAGGATTACCAGCAGTATTGCGCAGGCTGCCATGGCCTCAACCGTATCGGCGCCACCGGCCCGGCGTTGCTGCCGGAAAGCCTGGGGCGCATCAAGCCGGACGAGGTGCGCAAGGTCATCGAACAGGGCCGCCCCGCCAGCCAGATGGCCGGGTTTGCGGCGCAGCTGAATGCCGCGCAGATTGATGGCCTGGCGGATTTCCTGCAGCAACCGCCGGCCACCCCCGCCACCTGGAACGAACAGGCGATCCGCACCAGCCATCGTCTGCTGGCAGACCTGAGCCAGTTGCCCAGCACCCCGCAACACCACGCCGACCCGCTGAACCTGTTTGTGGTGGTGGAATCCGGCGACCATCACATCGATATTCTCGACGGCGATCGCTTTACCGTGCTGGACCGCTTCGTCAGCCACTTTGCCGTGCACGGCGGGCCGAAGTTCTCGCCGGATGGGCGCTTCGTCTATTTTGCTTCCCGCGATGGCTGGATCAGCCTGTACGACCTGCACAACCTCAAACTGATCGCCGAAACCCGTGCCGGGCTCAACACCCGCAACCTGGCGGTGAGCAAGGATGGCCGCTGGGTGTTGGTGGGCAACTACCTGCCGGGCAACCTGGTGGTGCTCGATGCGCGTGACCTGTCGCTGGTCAAGACGCTGGACACCGGCTCGCGGGTCAGCGCCGTGTATACCGCGCCGCCGCGCAACAGTTTTGTGGTGGCGCTCAAGGATGCGAATGAAGTCTGGGAGCTGTCCTACGCGGCGGCTCAGCCCAGCTGGGAGCCCCGGCGCATCGCGGCGCGGGATGTGCTCGACGATTTCTCCTTTACCCCCGATTACCGCCAGTTGCTCGCCACTTCACGCAAGGCCGGTGGCGGCCAAGTGATCGACCTGGACTCCGGCGCAGTGGTCACCGATATCCCGCTGGCGGGCATGCCGCACCTGGGCTCGGGCACCTATTGGCAACGCGATGGAAAATGGGTATTCGCCACACCGAACATCAGCCAAGGGCAAATCAGCGTGCTCGACCCCGTCAGCTGGAAACTGATCAAGCAGATCCCCACCCTGGGCCCGGGCTTTTTCATGCGCAGCCATATCAACTCACGCTACGTGTGGAGCGACGTGTTTTTCGGGCCGGACAACGACGCGATCCACCTGATCGACAAGCAAACCCTGGAAATCGCCCACACCCTGCGACCGGTACCGGGCAAGACCGCAGCGCACGTGGAGTTCACCCGCGACGGGCGTTACGTGCTACTGAGCATCTGGGCCACCGACGGCGCGCTGATCGTCTACGACAGCCAGACACTCAAGGAGATCAAACGCCTGCCCATGAACAAACCGTCGGGCAAATACAACGTGGGCAACAAGATCGAGTTTGCCGAGGGCACATCGCACTGAGGCATGGGTTTACAGGTGTGCGAGGGCGTTATCGGCCATAGACCGCTCCCACACCTTGATCCGGATTGGGCCAGTGATGAGGCCTGCTAGGGCGCTTCGAACAACCGGCACAATCTATCCACCTGGGTACGCCCGGCTGGCAGGACGCACAGGAACTGTGCCGACAATTCAATCAGGCCATCACGGTTCCACTCTTCCAGCAGCGGCCAGATCGATGAGAAGTAGCGTGCGAAGATCACGCCGTATCGCCGCTCGATGCCCTGGATGTCCAGTTCCAGGTCACAGGCCAGGCGTTCCACTACGCAGTCGCGCAGTGCATCGCCCGCGTCGCGTTGCCAGCCCTGGCAGGTGGCGAGTTGGCCGTTCTCCAACGCCTGTGCGTAGACATGTTCGTCCGTGGCGTTCTGCGCGCACAGCGTGTCGATCTGGCTGATGGCGCCCAGGCCCAACCCGATATGGTCGCAGTAACCGTGCAGGGTAAAACCTTCGCAGGTGCGACTCAGCCGACCGCGCTCCTGGGCCTGGGTGAGGTCATCGTCGCCACGGGCAAACTGGCCCAGGCCGATGTAGTGGTAACCCGCTGCGTCCAGATGTTCGTAGCACAGCTGGCGCATGGCGGTTTTATCCGCCGCGTTGCACAGCGCCGAGGGCGATTGCGCCAGGTAACGGCTTGGTGGCCGAGCATAGTCGAACACCTGCAGGCGGTCCGGTTCCAGGGCGATCAGGCTGGCCAGTTTCAGCTCGAAACTGGCCAAGGTCTGCCAGGCGCTCCCATAGCCCAGGTCGACACTGACCGAGCGAAAGTCAAAGGTGCGCGCCGCATCGATCAACGATTGGATCGGCGCCGGGTCGCGGTAGTACGCCTGGGAATAGGCATCCTCGGCACGCGCATCGGGCACACCAATGCACATGCGGTTGAACCCAAGGTCGCGCAGCAGGCCGACGCCGGCCCAATCGGTGTGGCGAGGGTCGAGGTCGATGCCGTAGTCGCCGCGGTCATGCTCATGGAATTGCAAGCGTTCAAGCAGAGGGGTCATCAGCGCTTGCACATCGCCAATCGGCGCTGCCCCGCGCCACTGGAGGTAGTCCACCGGCTGGCGGCTGCCGAGGTGGCAACCGATCAAATGAATCTCCTGGGCCAGGCTGCGCCGGTAAGCATCGCTGGGGGTGCTGGCCGGCCAGTGCAGGGTCAAGGCCAGCGGGCGTTGCCGTTGGCGACTGCTGCGCAATGCACGCAATACGTCGAGGGAGCCGATGCCCGCGTGAAACCTGCGGACATCGGCCTGCCCATTCAGGTCCAGTACACCTTGATCGTGGCGTGCACGTACGAGAGGAATGACGGTGTGCATGACGGGCTCCGGGGCCGGCGACGGTCCGTCATTGTCCGGTGCGACGCCACGGCGCACCTTGATATGCATCAAGGGCTTTACCAGCTGAGGTAAAACATGCTTTTGGCCAACAGCACAATCGCGACCATATGGGCGAACAGGCTCAAGTGCACAAAACGCAAATAACGCGGCCCCACGCGACCGAGCCGCATGCGCAGCATCGTCAACAGAAAGTGCAGCAACACACTGGCGGCGAGGATCAGTTTGAGGGTGAGCAAGGTGCCGAAGGACGAGGCGAAAGGCGCGGCGAGTACGGGCAAATAACGCAACCCGACCATGCCGATCCCGGCGCCGAACAGCACCAGCAACACCCACGGCATCAACACCCGGGCACGCTGGCCAATGCCCTGCTCGACCAGCAGCATCACCCGGTTGGGCAATTGCCGATGCAGACTCGCCAGGATCAGCACTTCGAAAAACACCGTGCCGATAAAGATCAGCGCCGCGAACAGATGAGCCAGCAAAAACAGCAGGTAAAGCATGGTGGCCTCGCAGAAGGGCCCGCCGTGGGGAGCCCACTATGCAGGCCCGCACGCCGAGCGACCTTGATGTCGATCAAGCGCCTCTCATGGCACGCGCAACCAACCACTGAATTCGCCTCGGCCTGTCAACGGGCACCAGGCGAAATCCCATAACGGCGCTGGCAGCACCTGATGTTCGGCGCCCTTGAGCGGGGCGCCTTTCCAATCGAATACGCGCATGCCCTGCCAGGCCAGCACCACGCCATGGGCCTCGCTCTGATCGGCAGTGACCCATCCGGCAGCCGCCGCGGCCATGAATGCCTCGATCGGTTCATCGTCGATCTGCGCACGGTACGGCGAGCCCAGCAGCCAGCGACAGACGTTCAGGTGATAGGTCCAATCCAACGGCGGACGGTTGCGATACGCCCAGGTCATGAAACTGCGGAACAGGTTCAGGCCCTCGGGCGGGTCGAGTTTTAGCAGCGCCGGGCAGAGGTCGAACAGGCTGTGCCAATACGGCAACAGGCGTGCATCCAGATGCACGAAGCTACGCGAGTTGCTGGGGTAGTCCGGCGGCGTGGGTTCCGCGCGCAGACGACGGGACGCCTTGCTGACCAGGCGGCAGGCGCCTGCAGGCAATAAGGGGTGCATGAAATGTACTCACAGTCGTGACGATAGAACGCCTCCTGGTCTCAGGAGGCCCAAGGCACACGTCAGAATGCGGGGGATGCGCGGGGGTTGGCCGAGGGCCAGAGGTATCGCGGCGGCGCCTTGTTACGCCGCTCATGGGCCGGGCGCGGGGTTTGCCCCAGGCCCAGCAGCCAGGCGAGGCCGATCAGGAACACCAGCGCAACGGTCACGGCGTTGCACACCGGGCAGGCAAAGTAGTTCGAGATGTTGCTGGAAGCCGGGCTGCCCAACCCTTTGTCGGAAAGTGGCGCCTGCTTGCCGTCCACCGAACAGAACGCCCCGCCGATGCCATTGAGTGCCTGACCCGTCATCTGCCCATGCCCCAAACCGCAGGCGAACAGGTTCATCAGCACGCAGAAGTACAGGGCCCAGGCGATCAGCGAACGGTCGGGGTGGCTCAATTTCATGGCGGCGACTCTACCACCAGCGTCGCAAAAGGATGAAGCGCGGCATGCCCCTGTGGCAGAACGTCGCAGATTACGTGCGCTTCCCAGGGTTGGTAGACTGGGCGCCCTCAAAGCCTGATGTGTCGATCCAGAGCAATGCAGGCGTTTCACAGGATGCACCGTTGATGAGTACGTTATTCACCCGCCGCAAAGTGCTGACCGGTATGGGCCTGTTGGGCCTGGGCGGCCTGCTGGGCGGCTGTGACTACAGCCCCAAGCTGAATTTCAAGTACGGCAAGGACTTGAGCGACAAGATCATGGGCCGCACCTTCAAGCTCAAGAACACCGCCGGCGAAACCGTCACCCTGAGCTCGTTCCGAGGCCTGATGCCGGTGGTGTTCTTCGGTTTCACCCAGTGCCCGGCCGTGTGCCCGACCACCCTGGCGCGCGCCGCCCAGGCCAAGAAGCTGATGGGCCGCGACGGCGAAATCATGCAAGTGGTGTTCATCACCCTGGACCCGGAGCGCGACACGCCAGAGATCCTCGACAGGTACGTCAAGGCCTTCGACCCCAGCTTCGAAGCGCTGTACGGCACCCCGGAAGAAATCGCCGTGGCCGCCAAGGAGTTCGGGATCTTTTATGAAAAGATCCCTGCCGGCGACACCTACACCCTGTCCCACACGGCCACCAGTTTCGTGTTCGATACGCGTGGCAACCTGCGCCTGGGCCTGCAGGCATCCCTTACCGCTAAAGAGTGCGCAGAAGACCTGCTCACCGTCATGGAGGTCTGCTAATGACTGCCGTTCAACACCTCAAACGCACCCTTATCGGCATGACCCTGCTGGGCCTTGCGGCGCACGCCAGCGCCCAGGTGCAAGTGACCGACGCGTGGGTGCGCGCCAGCGTGCCGGGCCAACCGTCCAGCGGTGCATTCATGACCGTCACCGCCGACACCGACAGCCAGCTGCTGAGCGTGACCTCGCCGGTGGCCAAGGACGTGCAGATCCATGAAATGAGCATGAAGGACGACGTGATGCACATGGGCCCGGTGGACTCGGTGGCCCTGCCTGCGGGCAAAGCGGTGACCCTCGACCCCAACGGTTACCACGTGATGCTGATGGGCCTGACGGGCCAGATCAAGGAAGGCGACCAGGTGCCGCTGACCCTGACCGTGCAAAACGCCAAGGGTGAGAAGCAGGCGATTGAAGTCAATGCGCCGGCGCGTGGCCTGGATGGGATGGACCATAGCAAGATGCACTGATGCACTGCTCGCCACGCTGCTTGCCCCCTCAATCGACAATAAACAGCTTCGCCCCAACGCTCGTCGATGAACGATGGCCTTCCATGTCATCGCCCACCTGGTAACTCATTCCGGCCGTCAGGATGAACTGGCGGCCATCTTCCAGTTCCGTGTGCAATTGGCCTTCCACGCACAACAGCACATGCCCTCGCCAGCACCAATGATCCGCCAGGTAGCCGGGGGTGTATTCGACCATGCGCACGCGGGTAGTGCCGAAGTGGCAGGTGCGCCACAGCGCGTTGCCGGTGACACCTGGGTGAATCACAGGTTCGACCGTGGACCAGTCGGTGGTGCCAAAGGGGACGGCAGTCAGATCCATGTCGGGCTCGGTGGTTGTTTAACGGGGCTTGAGGCTAGCCACTTGGGGCCGCGGGCGATAGACACAGATCAAGCGCTTTTGTGGGATACAGGTATCCTGCCTGCACTGCTGTTCAGTGGTTTTGTCATTGCAATACACGCCAACGCCAACCCCGAGGGTGAGTGATAAATCGCCTGCTCATCCCCCACATACCCGCACGCCCGATAGAAACCCGCTGCGTTCAAGGTCGCATCCAGCACCACCTCTTCAATAGCCAGTTCCCGCGCAACATTCTCAAGATGATCCAGCATCGCCTTGCCATATCCGCAGCCGGTAAACCCAGGCAATACAAACAATGCGCCCACTTCGTGGTTGTCCAGATCAAGCATTCCGGTGACTACCGGCTGTCCCTGCACCCAGCCCAGGTAAAACAGTTTATCCATCAGGGTGCTGTAGCCGTCTTCGGCTTTACCCCGCGTCCACATCATCATTTGCTCGTGCGTATAGGCGCCAATGCATTGGCTGCGGATGGCCCGCAAGCGGATGTCGAACGCTATTTGGGCATCCTGCAAAGTGGCCCGTTTGATCTCCAGCATGTCAATTTGCTTCCATGAAATCATCGCGCTATTAACGCATGCCCTAGGCGTTTTCGTCACCGGGGCGGGTGAAGGAATAGCGGTCGACATGGCGTGAAACCTTGTGGGAGCGGGATTGACCTAATGCGAGTCAGTTAAGGGCGAACACTTTACCTGTGGCGAGGGAGCTTGCTCCCGTTGGGCCGCGAAGCGGCCCCAAAAATGGGACTGCTGAGCAGTCCAACGGGACGGTGCGACGATTCGACAGCGCCCACCGAAGATAGCGTTTCAGTGCCAGGCAAGTGATGTTTCTTTATGATGTGGCCTTCGCTTAATGCCTCAGGAAATACCATGCCCACCCTCAGCTTCCGCAACGCCCTCCCCGCCGATGCCGCCCGTTGCTTTGAAATCGAGATCACTGCCTACGAAGGCGACGAAGCCGCGACCCTGGAAAAGATCACCACGCGGATTGCGCAATACCCGCAAGGTTTTTTGATCCTGGAGGCCGACGGTGCGGTAGTGGGTTTCATCAACTGCGGCTGTGCCCATGACGTGGTGATGTCGGACGAGGCGTTCAAGGAGTTGGTGGGCCATTCGGCCGAGGCGCCGAATGTGGTGATCATGTCGGTGGTGGTCGATCCGGCGCATCAGGGCAAAGGGTATTCCAAGGTATTGATGACTGAGTTTGTGGCCCGCATGCGGGCGCTGGGCAAGCAGACGATTCACTTGATGTGCAAGGAACAGCATGTGTCCCTGTACGAGCGCATGGGCTATCAATACACCCGACCTTCGCCTTCCGATCACGGCGGGATGGCGTGGCATGAAATGGTGATGGCGCTTTAGACGGTCACCGTTGTGGCCTGATTTATGTGTCTAGACATCTAACGGTGGGCAGCCGGTTCAACCGGCTGCTGTTTGCCGATAAGCAAAAACTGGATCGGCGTCGCCTTTTCTGACGCAAAACCTGAAACATCGCGAGCGAACACAGACCTCGCCTGACAGCCAGGCAGCTGATGTTGTGAATGTGCTCAATGCCGGTTTTAACCCGTTACATTCACCCCAAAACACCTCGTTGAATGCCTATGAAGGCCTCGGTAGCCTGCGAAGCACTCCGCCGAACCAGCGTCTGGCGGGCCTTCAATTGCCTATCAAAGAGGTGCAGTCATGTCTTCAATCAACGGTTTCTCGCCCTACGCTCCGATTCCCTCGGCCTTCAACCCAGACCGGATCGATAACGACCAACCACGGCACAACCCGCTCGACCAGACGGCCGGGGATGATGCAGAAGTATTCGATCCGAACACGCAAACCTGGCAACCCACCCAGGCCTCTGGCAACGGCCGGCCTATGCCGCTTGGCGATCCTTACCGCGAGGCGATAGATTTCGAGATCAGGGCCGATGATATGGGAGGATGGCAGCGCGCTTAAGGCAACCGGCGATGGGGGGCGGTACTTATCCGCCCCCTTCTGCCCAAAAGGTACCCATCGAGAAGCCCTATGATGACGCCACACCGGATAGAAATCAGCGACCAACCCAACACCGAAGCCGAGCACCTCCTCGGCAGCAGCCTCGCGGCCTTCAACGAGGCCATCACCGGTTTCAACGATCGCCAGCCGCTGACGGTGCTGATCAAAGACCCTGACACTGCACAGATCGTCGGCGGCATCACCGGTAAAACCACGCTGGGCATGGCCTTCCTCGACCTCTTCCACCTGCCCGAACACCTGCGTGGTTCGGGCTTGGGCAGCGAGTTGCTGCAAGCCTTCGAAAACGAAGCCCGCCGCCGTGGCTGTCGCCATGCGGTGCTCTATACCCTCAGCTTCCAGGCCCCGGGGTTTTACGAGAAACATGGCTGGGTAAAATTCGGTGAAGTGCCCTGCGAACCGGCGGGCAGCAGCCGGGTGTTTTTGTCTAAACCGCTGTGACAGTCGACGCGGGATGCAGCGGTCCGTCGTGTCGACCTCTTTTACCCACCTCTACGGCACCCACCACCGTTGGCTGCTCGGCCTGCTGCGCCGGCGCTTGAACGACCGTTGGGATGCCGCCGACCTGTCCCATGACCGCGCAGCTTGCAACTGGCGACACGCTGGGATTTCTGACCCCACCGCCAGCCGCAACCACTTGTCCCGGTGGCTGATGTCAGCCACCTACTGCCGGTCGATACGACCCGAGGAACGAGCACGTCGGTAAACGGGTGATACCGCATGCATAACTCGCCGGCATGGTGATTCAACGCAAGGCTGTGTAATGATTACGCCTCGCCCCTGCTCGGGATGGAACCATTGCCATGTCGCTGAACGTCACTGCTCACCCTGCGGATTCGCCACGCTTCTGGCGCGACCCCAACCTGCCCTTTATCGAGGCGCGCACCATCGCCGACGGGCGCAAGGTCACCTATACCCGTCACGCGCACGAGCACTTTTCCATCGGTGCGATCACCACCGGCCGCAGCTATTACCACTACGGTGCGCAGACGTTCGAGATCAGTGCCGGCACCGTGGTGTTGATGAACCCCGGCGATGTGCACGCGTGCAACCCGATCCACGACCAGCCCTGGTCGTATCACATGCTCTACCTCGACACGCCCTGGTTGACCGACTTACAGCATCAGCTGGGCTTCAGCACCGATCAGGGCTACCGCCCGTTCACCACGCCGCACACACGCGACAGCGTGCTGTACAACGGCTTGATCGAACTGTACGCAATCCTGTTGGATGAGCACGCTGAGCTCCTGCACAAACAGAGCGCACTGGTGAGCTATTTCAGTGAGGTACAGCAGCGCCTGAACCCGTCGCCGGCCCCTGTGCGTGAGGTCAACCATAAGCTCGAGCGCGCCGCTGAATACATCCGCGAACACTGCACCGAGGCGCTAAAACTGGAAGACATCTGCCTGGCGGCAGAGCTGTCGCCGTCTTATCTGATCCGTGCGTTCAAGCAGTATTACGGGCTGACCCCGCATGCCTTCCTGGTGAACCGGCGCATCCAATTCGCCCGCACCCAACTGCGCCAGGGCGAGCTGATCGCCGACGTGGCCCTGGCCGCAGGCTTCGCCGACCAAGCGCATTTCCAGCGCACGTTCAAACAGCATTTCGCCGCCACGCCGGGGCAATACCGCGAGCTGCTCAAGCCAGCAATAAATAACCCACACTGGCCACCAGCAACCCGGCCATTGAACGGTTGAACAGCCTCACGCCGCGAGCATCGCCGAGATAGCGGCGCAAAAAGGTTCCCGCGTAGGCCCAGCACGCCACCGACAGGTAGCAGATCACCAGGTAGATCGCCGCAAACAGCCAGACCTGCGCGGCATCGCCCTGCGCCACAAACAAACCCATCCCCGCCACGCACGCCAGCCAGGCCTTCGGGTTGAGCCATTGCATCACCGCGCCATAGAGCATCGACGGCGCCGTGGCGGTGCCCTCGGCGTCCAGGCGGCCGTCGTCCACCGCCAGCTTCCAGGCCATGTACAGCAGGAAGGCCACCCCACCCCACTGGATCAACTGGGTCAATATCGGCCAGCGCACCAGCACTTCATGCAAACCCAGGCCGATCAACACCAACAGCAGCGTGAAGCCCACCGCAGCGCCGAACACGTGTTTCTGGCTGGCGACAAAGCCGAAGCGCGCCCCCGAACTCAGCGCAACCACATTGACCGGACCCGGTGTGATGGAGGTGGCCAGGGCGAAGGCGGCCATGGAAATGATCAAGCTCATTGCAGTTCCTTTTTATTCGGACAAGTGACGAAGGAACCACGGTAGAGGGCAATGCCATGGTGGTATTGAAGAAAATGCCCCTGCCTGGCTTAGACGGCTTTATTGCATTGATATAACTGCATTTGTTTCTTTCAAACCGTCGTTTTTGATAGACAAAAATGCGTATTTAACGTGCCTGGCGCGATGCTAGAGTTCAGAGCCTGCTCCCTTTTGATAGATCACTGCAAAAAGGAATCGCCATGTCACGTCGCCTGTTGGCAGTTGCCTGCCTGTTGTTGTCGTTCTCGACCGCCCACGCCGCTGAACGCTGGGAAACCCTGCCGCCGACGCCCGCCCCCGTGGTCGGTGCAAAGACCGGTTACGCCGCGGTCAACGGTATCAAGGTCTACTACACCCGCACGGGTCATGGCTCGCCGGTGGTGCTGCTGCATGGCGGCTTGTCCAACGCCGATTACTGGGGTCACCAGGTCAAGGCGTTGGCCACCAAGCACACCGTGATCAGCATCGACAGCCGCGGCCACGGGCGCAGTTCACGGGATGACAGACCCTACGGTTATGACCTGATGGCCGATGATGTGGTAGCCGTGCTCGACAGCCTGAACATCCCACGCGCCGACATCGTCGGCTGGAGCGACGGCGCGATCATCGGCATTGACCTGGCCCTGCGTCACCCAGACCGTATCGGCAAAGTCTTCGCCTTCGCCGCCAACACCCAGACCGCTGGAGTGAAGGACGGCGTCGAGAAAAACCCGACCTTCGCCGCCTTTATCGAACGCGCCGGCAAGGAGTACGCCAAGCTGTCACCGACGCCTGGAGAGTACGACGCGTTTGTCGAGCAGATCAGCCATATGTGGGCCAGCCAACCGAACTGGACCGACGCGCAATTGCAGAGCATCAAGACGCCTATCCTGATTGCCGACGGCGACCATGACGAAGCGATCAAGCGTGAACACACCGAGTACATGGCCGCGACCATCCCCGGTGCCGGGCTGTTGATCCTGCCGAACACCAGCCACTTTGCGTTCCTGCAAGACCCCGCGCTGTTCAATGCCGCGCTGCTGGGTTTCCTCGACAGCAAATAGACCCAGGCCCCGTGGTGCCTGGGCAACGTATGCCTCACCCCTGGATCAGCGAAAAATGCGCGCCCACCCCGGCGCGCACACCCTCTGCCACGGCCAGCGCCACGGAACCGGCGGCAAGGGAGGCATCACCACACGCAAACACACCGGCGACGGAGGTCTGGCGCAGATCATTGGTGTGCAGGTAAGGACCGGTGGGGCCGTCGGCCAACTCACAGCCCAGTTGCCCGGCCAAAGGGCTGATGCGGGTGCGCGACATCGTGAAGATACCGTCAAGGCTGAACACTCGGCCGTCGACCAGTTCCAGGTCGGCACGCTCACCGACGATGCGCCGTACCGGTCCGCTTTCAACGCCGACCCCGCGTCGATCCAACTGCGCCTGTTGCTCGGCATCCGGGGTGAACACGCCGTTGGAGAACAAGGTGGTGGTGCCCCAGTCAGGCAGCATCAACGCGTGGTGCATCGCCAGGGGTGAGGTTGCCAATACGCCGATGCGGCCTTGGTCCAGCTCATAACCGTGGCAGTAAGGGCAATGGAATACGTGCTTGCCCCAACGCTGTTCGAGGCCTTCGATGGCGGGTAACTCGTCCACCACGCCGGTGGCGAGGATCAGGCGTTTGCCGTGAAACGTGCCGTTGTATTCGGTGCGAACGCCGAAACCTGGCGCCTGCTCAGTCGCCTCAATCACGCTGCCCTGTACCCAGGTGACGGTCGGATACTCCATCAACTGGCTGCGCCCCTCTGCGGCGATGGCCTCCGGCGCTTGGCCATCCTGGCCGAGGAAGCCGTGGGAAGTGGCCGCAAACCGGTTGCGCCGTTGCCCCGCATCAATCACCAGCACCTGGCGCCGCGCCCTCGCCAACTGCAGGCCCGCTGACAGGCCGGCATAGCTGCCGCCCACGATAATGACGTCGTACATCATGAAGGTGACCCCGTGTTGGGTGCATCCGGTTGTCCGAACGCTTTCACGACACACCATAAGTTACGTAAAAATACGCCGTCAAGCGTCTCGCAACTTTTCAGGTTACGAACGATACTTTGGCAGGATTCAACCTGAGGTTTATTGATGAGAAACGACACCCGGCTTTCACGCATGCTCCATGTGCTGATCCATATGGGCCGCCATGAAGCGCGCGCGACCTCGGAGACCATTGCCCAGATGCTCGGCACCAACCCGGTGGTGGTGCGGCGCACGCTCGGGCTGCTCAAGGAAAAGGGCTATGTACGCTCGGAAAAAGGCCACCAGGGCGGCTGGAGCCTGGGCAAACCCTTGAGTGAAATCACCTTGCTGGATATTCACAACGCCCTGGGCACGCCGTCGCTATTCGCCATCGGCCTGTCTACCGACCACCCCGAATGCCTGGTCGAACAGGCGGTTAACGCCGCGCTGACGGACGCCTTCGACCAGGCCCAGTCGTTGTTGCTGGCGCGCTTGGGGGATGTGACGCTGGCGCAGTTGGCGGACGATTTCGACCAGCGCTACCGCATCGCCATGGCGCCTTGATCGGCTACAACCCGCGCTTGCGCAACCAGTGCAGGAAGCCTTTCTTGACCGGTACCACCGGCGTTTCCTGGGTCAAGGTCTGTGCGGTGTGCAGGCGGAAATCCAGCAACGCCTTCATCGCTTCGCTGATGTCGTGGCGCGCGTCCAGGCACGGTTTCAAGTATTCCTTCTCGATGCGGTACAAGGTGCAGGACGTCTTGGCGGTGAAATCCGCCAGCGCCGCCTGGTCCGACAGGATCCCCGCCTCGCCGATCACCTCGCCCGGTCCCATGCGCCCGGCTTCGAACTTGTGCCCGGCCTTGGTCAGCATCACCGAGACCACGCCGGATTCGACGATAAACAAATGGTCGCTCACCTCCCCTGCCGGCAGGATCATTTCGCCGCTGCGGTAGGTGTGTAGGGTCATGTTCTGGCTGAAGGTGTCTTTTTCTTCCTGGCGCAGGGTGGAGAAAATCGACGAGCGCTCGAGCAATGCGCGCGCCGCTGACAGGCTCGGCGGCGCACTGCTTTCGGTCGCCGACAACACGCCGACGCCCGCCGCCTGGAGGTGACGGAAGGCCAGGTCGTACAGCTGGTTGCGCACCTCGCGCTTGAGGGCCATGGCTGGCACGAACCCGCTGATTTCATACTCGACACCGCCGCTGGCCGAGGTCTTGAACGCCACGCTCGGTGCCGGCTGGGCCAGCAGCGGTCGGCACCCTTGCATCGCCCGCTCCAAGGCCTCGATCACCGTTTGCGGACGCGCATGGGGGCTGACCTGCAGGCTGACCGCCAGGCCGAACATATCTGCCGGGCGCGAGAAATTGATGATTTTGGCCTTGGCCGCCAGGGAGTTGGGGATCACCGCCATGCTGCCCTGGGAGGTTTGCAGCCGCGTGGCGCGCCAGTCGATGTCCGTCACCCGACCTTCGGTGCCGTCGATGGAGATCCAGTCATCCAGCTGATACGGCTTGGTGGTGTTGAGCACGATCCCGGAAAACACGTCGCTCAAGGTGCTTTGCAACGCCAGGCCGACGATGATCGCCACCGCGCCGGAAGTGGCGAGCACGCCTTTGACCGGCAAATCGAGCACATAGGCCATGGCGGCAATGATCGCAATCAGGAAGATCACCGCCCCCATCAAGTCCTGCAACAACCGCCCGGTGTGCCCGACCCGCTGCATCATCACCGCCCCGAGCAACACCGTCAGCGTGCGCGCCGCGAACAGCCACCAGCCGATCTGCAAGGCGGTGGCGGCCAGGTGCAAGGCGGTGTTGTCCGCATAGGGCGCGAGCTGCATGGGGTTCATGCCGTCGTTGAACAGCACGGCACTGAACACGGCAAAGATCACCAACCGCGCCGCCAGCTTCCAGTTGGCAAGGTTGGCGGAAATAAGGCGCCACACGGCGATGTCGATAAAGATCAGCGCCAAGGCGCACAGCATCGGGTGATCAGCGATAAGTGAGGGCATCCAGGCGACTCCAGGGCGAATGACGGGAAGATCGCATGAAATGCCGCTCCAGGGTATAGCGGGTGTGCTTACATCTGCCCAAACCGCCCCGACTGAAAGTCAGCAAACGCCTGATGAATCTCCTGCTCGGTATTCATCACAAACGGCCCATGCCCGACGATAGGCTCGTCGATCGGCTCGCCGCTGAGCAACAACACCTTGGCGTCGTCGTTGGACTCCAGGCTGAGCTGGCTGCCGTCGCGTTCGAACAACGCCAATTGCCCTTGGCGCGCGACTTCCTCGCCATTGACCAACACCGTGCCGCGCAGGATCACCAGGGCGGTGTTGCGCCCTGCGTGCAGGTCCAGGGTGACCGCCTTGCCGGCCTTGAGGCGCAGGTCCCACACGTCAATCGGCGTAAACGTACGCGCCGGGCCTTGGGTGCCGGCGAATTCACCGGCAATCAGGCGCAGTTGCCCGGCGTCGTTGGCCAGCGGCAGCACCGGGATGTCGCCATCGACGAGGGTCTGGTAACCGGCGTCGGCCATTTTGTCCTTGGCCGGCAGGTTGACCCACAGTTGCACCATTTCCATAACCCCGCCGCTGCGGGCGAAGGCTTCGGAATGGAACTCCTCGTGGAGGATGCCTTTGGCGGCGGTCATCCATTGCACGTCGCCCGGGCCGATTTTGCCGCCGGCGCCAGTGGAATCACGATGCTCGACTTCGCCGTCGTAGACGATGGTCACGGTTTCAAAGCCGCGATGGGGGTGTTGGCCGACGCCGCGACGTTGTGCGGTCGGGGTGAAATCGACCGGACCGGCGTGGTCCAGCAACAGGAATGGGCTGATGTGCTTGCCCAGGGTGTCGTAGGAAAACAGGGTGCGCACCGGGAAGCCGTCGCCGACCCAATGAGCGCGGGGGCTGGTGTAGATGCCGATGAGTTTTTTCATGGTAGTCCTCCAAAGTGCATACACCTTAAAACCAATATCAATTCGGCGCTAGACGATGAAAACAACCTTGATCGTTCCACTGATAGAACGGTATTGCGCGACGCCAGCACAAAAACAGCGTTAATGATAATGACTCGTAGTAATATACCCCCCTCCCGCTCAACCCTCCGAGGGCTGCAATGCCGTTTGCCCCTGCGCCTGCCGCGCCTCGCGTGCTGGTGGTGGATGACCACCGTAAAATTCGCGAGCCGTTGGCCACGTACCTGCGTCGCCACACCTTTGATGTGCGCACCGCCGAAGACGCGGCCGGCATGTGGCAATTGCTCAAGACCCAAGCCTTCGACGTGGTGGTACTCGACGTACTGTTGCCGGATGGCGATGGCTTTGAGCTGTGCCACCAGCTGCATCGGCGCAGCAATACCCCGGTGATCCTGCTCACCGCCCGCGACACCGCCGCCGACCGCGTGCGCGGCCTGGACCTGGGGGCCGACGACTATGTCACCAAGCCCTTCGAACCTCGCGAACTGGTGGCGCGTATCCACAGTGTATTGCGTCGCCAAAGCCGCAATACCGGGCCTGCGGCACCGCGCAGTGGCGCACGCGCTTATCGATTCGGCGGCTGGCATTTCAGCGTGACTGGCGCCACGTTGCGCCGCGACGGCAGCCCGGCAGTCCAACTCAGCACCGCCGAAAGTCGCCTGCTGCAAGTGTTTCTCGCCCATCCCAACACCCTGTTGCCCCGCGAACGGCTGATCGACCTCACGGCCGCCGCCGACAGCGACGTGAGCGACCGCGCGATCGATCGCCAGGTCAGCCGCCTGCGCCGCAAGCTCGCCCAGGGCGATACAGTGCAGGAGCTGCTGCGCACCATCTGGGGCGGTGGTTACCTGCTGGCCGCCGAGGTCAATGAATGCACGCCCTGAGTCGGCTGTGGCCGCGCACGATGGCGCGTCAGCTAAGCCTGCTGTTGCTGCTGGCCTTATTGGCCTCCAACGCCATCGCGATGTTGTTCCTGCAGCGCACCGGCAGCCTGATCCACCCGTTGTCCCGCCGTTTCAGCCTGGAACGCTTGAGCACCGCCCATCACGCCGCCATCGATCTGACGCCGAGTGAGACCGAGCACCTGTTAGCCGCCATCGGCACCGACGACACGCGCTTCTGGATTGCCCACACGGCGGAAGTCGCGCCCTTTGAGCTGCGCCCGGAAGAACAGCGACTGGCCAACGAGCTGCGCAGCCAACTGCAGCTGGACCCCCCCGCAGCCATCGGCATGCAGTTGGAAAGAGCCAGCGGCGCCGACGCGCGCACCCACGTGTTCAGCCCCGCCGGCTGGGCCCCCTTGCGCCTGCGCACCAGCGTCCCGTTGCCCAACGGCAGCTACTTGAACGCCGTGCAATATCCCGCCGGTGCCTACGAATGGGGCCGGGTATTGGCCTACAGCCTGCCGGTGACGACCCTGCCGGTGCTGTTGATCGTGATGTTTTTCATCGCCCGCGTGGTGCGCCCGGTGCGGACCCTGGCCCAGGCCACCGCGCGCGTCAGCCGAGGGGAATGGATCGCACCGCTGCCCGAACAAGGCCCTCAGGAAGCCCGCGACCTTACCGCCGCCTTCAACACCATGCAGGCCAACCTCGCCCGGCATGTCGAAGGCCGCACGCGGATGCTCGCAGCGGTCAGCCATGACCTGAACACGCCGCTCACCGAACTGCGCCTGCAGGTGGAATTGCTCGAGCCCGGCGAGGCCCGTGATGACATGCTCGAAAGCCTCAGCGAGTTGAGTGCGATGGTGCGCGAAACCTTGAATTTCGTGCGTGACGATGCGGTGCAAGAACCCACCACCACGCTGTCACTCACCGCGCTGCTGGACGACTTGGCCAAGCGTTACCAACGCCTGCAACAGCCCGTTGACTGGACGGGCGCACCGCCGCTGATGCTGACCTGTCGCCCCCTGGCGCTCAAACGCGCCCTCACCAACCTGATCGACAACGCCCTGCACCATGCCGGTGATGCCCGGTTGAGCCTGGCACGCCAGGATAACGGCTGGCTGTGCATCGAGATTCTCGACCACGGCCACGGCTTGCCCGAGGACTGGCTCACCAAGGTGTTCGAACCCTTTGTACAGCGTGGCGTCAGCGACGGCGGCGTGGGGCTGGGCCTGGCGATTGCACGCTCGTGCATCCAGGCCCATGGCGGCGAACTGGTGTTGGAGAATCGCCCACCGGCCGGCCTGTGCGCGGTGGTGCGATTGCCGGCGGCGCTTTAGAAGTTGAGCGTGGCGCCCATCCACAGGGTGCGGCCGTAGTTCACCGTGCCGTAGGTTTCATCGTCCAGGCGCTTGTCGGTGAGGTTGTTGAGGGAGGCGTTGAGGGTCAGCGAATCGTTCACGTCGAAGGAGCCTCCGAGGTCGGCGGTGGTGTAGCCCGGCGCCGGTTCGTCGGTAATCGTATTACCGGTTTCTTCACCGTAGTAACTCAGCGAAACCCAGGCCTGGGTGCGGTCGTTGATCGTCCATTCGCTGCGCACATTGGCCTTTTGCTCTGGCGTGAGGGCCAGGGGTGCGCCTTTGTTGGCGCCGCTTTTCTGCTCCGAATCGGTGTAGGTGTAATTGGCCTTGAGCAGCACGCTGGGGCTGATGTCCCATTGGCCGTTCAGTTCCACGCCCTGAATGATCGCTTTGTCGACGTTGACCCGCTCCATGATGGTGTAGGTGTTCCAGCGGCGGTCGGTGGTGACGGTGGAGAGCTTGTCCTGGAAGTCGTTGTAGAACAGCGTGACGCCGGCCGACAGGTTGTCGCGGTTGCTCCACAACGCCGAGACTTCATAGTTGGTGCTGGTCTCGGGCTTGAGGTCGGGGTTGCCGAACATCACGAAGCGGTTGCGGCGCAGGTAAGCGTAGTCCTCGACCACCGCACGCAGTTCCGGGGCCTTGAAACCACGGGCGATGCCACCTTTGAGCGTCCACTGTTCGGTGGCGCGCCAGACGCCGTAGACCCGTGGGCTGAGGTGGGCGCCGTACTCTTCGTGCTCGTCCAACCGCAGGCCGGTGGTGAGGGCAAAGTTGTCGGTCATCGACCATTCGTTCTCGGCAAACAGGGCTTTTTGCACCACCGAGAATTTATAGTCGACGCGGTCGCCCAGGCCCTGGTTCCAGTCGGTCAACTCGCTTTCGTTCCATTGCAGGCCGACGGTGCTGACGTTATGCGCAGTGGGCACCACCAGCTTGGCATCGAACACGGTGTTCTTGATCTCGGGTTTGCGCCCGTAGATATCGGTTTGCGCCGGAGTGGCCTTGCCTTCGCGGGAGGAGGTTTCCTGGGACAACGCGACGCCCGAGGTGGCCCAGCCCCAACGGCCCTGATGGGACAGCGACCAGTGATCGCGGTTGTTTTCCTGCTCGCGGGTGGCCCAGTTGGCGCTCATGCCGTCGCCGTTCTTCAGGCGCGTGGCGCCCGCTTCCAGCAGGATGTCGTGGTCGAGGGTCGGCGTGAAGGCCAGGCGTGCGGTGAGGTCACGGTGGTCGGCCTTGCTGAAGCCATTGGTCTGCTCGATATCGTCGTCGGCCTGGCGGTCCAGGTAACGGCCCCACACCTGCAGGCCGAGGAAGTCTTCCTTGAGTGGGCCGCTGAGGTAGAACTGAGTCTGGCGCGCATTGCCCTGGTCGCTGTGCTGGCGTGCGGAATAGTCGTAACCCACCGAACCGCCCCAGGTCGGCGAGACTTTGCGTGTGATCACGTTGATCACCCCGCCGATCGCATCCGAGCCATACAGCGAAGACATCGGCCCGCGCACCACTTCGATACGCTCGATGGCTGCGGCCGGCGGCACGAAGCTTTGCTCGTAGCCGCTGTTGCCATTGACCCGCGACTCCCGTGCGCTCTGGCGTTTGCCGTCGACCATGATCAGCGTGTAGTCAGCCGGCATGCCACGGATGGAGATGTCGGTTTCATTCGCGCCGCCATTGACCGTCACGCCCTCCACGTCGCGCACTGCGTCGCCGAGGTCACGGTAGGATTTACGGCGCAGCGCTTCGCCATCGATCACCGTGACGGAGGCCGGCGCGTCTTCCACACTTTGGGCAAAGCCGGAGGCCGTCACCACGACGTCATTGAGCGCCAAGGGCTCGTCGGCATGCGCGTTGAGGCTGCCGGCAACCAGCAGGGCCAGGGGTGAGAAGCGAGAAGCAGCAAGCATGGGCGTGGACCTTAGGATTGGACTCAAAAGAGAATCGTAATCATCTAGGTCGAAATAACTTGGACAAAGTGTGACAACTCAAACGCTGGGCACCAGGGCCGTGCGCCGCTCGCGCAACAGGTGAAACGCCACGAAGGCCGTCACCGCAAAGCACGCCTGAATGATGATCATCGGCGCGGCACTGCCATCACGCAGGTGGCTCAACAGCACGCCGCTGCAGGTGGCGCCGAACATCTGCGAAAACCCCATCAGCCCCGCCGCCAACCCGGCGCGGTGTGCGTTGGGCATCACGCCGCCGGTGACCGAACCGGGCAAGACCAGGCCGCCACCGAGGGTGGCCAGGGCAATCGGGATATCCAGTCCCACTGCCGACAAGCCGAACAGGGCATAAATGACCACGGCCAATACCCCGCCGAAGGCCACCAGCGCCACGCCCATCGCCACAATCCGCTGCGGCCCCAGGCGCATGATGTTGCGTCGGGTGTAGGTGGAGCCGACGATCAGCATCGACACGATCAGGCCGAAATTGATGCCGTACTCCAGGCTGCTGAAACCCAGTAAGTTGATAAACACCGTCGATGAACCGGCGATCACCGCAAACATGGCGCCATAGGTGCACGCCAGGGCCACGGCGAACGCACGGTACTGGCGACCCTTGAGCAGATCCAGGTATTGCCCGCCCAGGGTGCGCCAGTGGCCGGCCTTGGGGTCGAGGGCGTGGTTGCTCTCGCGAAAGAACAGCACGGCCAGCAGCAACACGACGCTGCCAATCGTCAACGCCAGGATGATCGGCGCGTGCCAGCCGAACAATTTGATCAGCAGCCCGCCGACCATCGGCGCCACCACAATGGCGTAGAGCATGCCGATCATGGTCAACGCCAGGGCCGGCCCCGCTTCGGCCTTCCACACATCGCGCACCACCGTGCGCGCGAGTACCAGCGCGGCGCAAGCGCCGAGGCCTTGCAGCACGCGGGCGGCGATGAATTGATACATGTCGTCGACCAGCAGCATCGACAAGGTCGCCAGCACATACAGCGCAAGGCCGCCAATAAGCACCGGGCGCCGGCCGATACGGTCCGACAGCGGCCCGAACAGCAATTGACCGAGGCCAAAGGCTGCCACAAACGCCGACAGCGCCATCAGCGCGGAACCGGCGGGAGCGGCCAACGCCTGCTCAATGGCGCCAAGACCGGGAATGATCAATTGGGTCGAAACCTCTCCCAGCGCCGTCAGGGCCACCAGTAGAAACAACAGGCTTCGTGATGGGACCGGGGCGTTCATCATGGAGGGCATCCGGGGGGGCTGGATTAATTTATATTTCGACCATAATATGCGTAAAAAATTATGTCCATAATTTTTTACCCCCTGGTCACCCCGGAGCCCGCCATGCACCCTCTCCCCTTGCGTCTTCTCACGCCCCTGGCGCTGTTGATCGTCCTCAATGGCTGCAACAGCAAGGCCGACACCGCCGCTGAAGTGCCCCAGCCACGCCCGGTCCTCGCCGCCAAAGTCGAAGCCGCCGGCACCCAGCAAAGCGCCTACACCGGCGTGGTCGCGGCGCGCACCGAAAGCGACCTGGGCTTCCGGGTCAGCGGCAAGGTCATCGAGCGTAAAGTCGACCCCGGCCAGCACGTCTCCCGTGGCGACACCCTGCTGGTGCTGGACATCGGCGACTTCGAACTGGCCCTGCGCTCGGCGAAGAACCGCGTCAACGCCGCCCAGGCGCAACTGCGCCAGCGCCGCGACGACGAAAACCGTTACCAACGCCTGGCCAGTACCGGCGCGGTGTCACGGCAGATCTTCGACCAATCGGCGACCAACCTGCGCGTCGCCGAAGCCGAACTCGCCGCCGCACAATCCGACGCCAGCCAGATCGAAAACCGCCGCACCTATTCCGTCCTCAAGGCCGACGGCGACGGCATCATCACCGACGTGCGGGCGGACCGTGGCCAGGTGGTCGCCGAAGGGCAGATCGTTGCGCGCCTGGCCCATGACGGCGCCCGCGAAGCCATCGTCAACCTGCCGGAAAACCAGCGCGACCAGGCCGCACAAAAAGCCTTGGCCTTCCCCTTCGGCGCCCCGGACCAGGCGGTGATCGCCACCCTGCGTGAACTGTCCGCCAGCGCCGACCCGACCACCCGCACTTACCGCGCCCGCTACGTATTGCACGGCGCCGTCGACCGTTTTGCCCTCGGTTCCACCATCACCGTGCGCCTCCAAGGCAACGGCCAAGCGCCGCAAACCCGCGTGCCCATCGGCGCACTGCAGGACTCAGGACAAGGCACCGGCGTCTGGCTGATCGGCGCAGACGACAAGGTCAGCTTCGCCCCGGTGAACGTCGCCAGCCTCGGCCAGGAAGAGGCCCTGCTCGACAGCGGCGTTACGCCCGGACAGCTCATCGTTGCCCTCGGCGCGCACCTGCTGCACAGCGGTGACGCCGTGCGTCTCTTGCCCGCCCAAGTGCTGGCCCTCAACCGCAAACAGGAAAACTGAGCATGCGCGGTATCAACCTCTCGGAACTGGCGGTCAAGCATCGCGCGGTCACGTTGTTCCTGATCATTGCGATCCTCGCCGCCGGGGTCTTCTCGTTCGGCAAGCTGGGGCGCGCCGAAGACCCGTTATTCACGGTCAAGGTGATGACCATCACCGCCGCCTGGCCGGGCGCGACCGCCCAGGAAATGCAGGAGCAGGTGGCCGACCGCCTGGAAAAACGCCTGCAGGAACTGGACTACTACGACCGCGTGGAGACCATCGCCCAGCCGGGCTTCGTATCGATGCGCATGACCTACAAGGAGTCCACGCGCCCCAGCGAGGTCCAGGAGCTGTTCTACCAGACCCGCAAGAAACTCAGCGATGAAGCCGCCAGGCTGCCCAGCGGTGTGATCGGCCCCTTCTTCAACGATGAGTATTCCGATGTGTACTTTGCGTTGTACGCCTTGGAAGCCGAGCACCTGCCCCACCGCCAACAGGTGCAGATGGCCGAAGACCTGCGCCAGGGTTTCCTCAACCTGCCGGGGGTGAAGAAGGTCAATATCCTCGGCGAGCAGGCGCAGCGGATCTTTGTCGAGTTTTCCTATGAGCGCCTGGCAACGCTGGGTATCAAGCCGGACCAGATCTTTGCCGCCCTCGCCGCGCAGAACGCCGTGGCGCCGTCGGGGTTTGTCGAGACGGCCGGCGCCCGCGCCTACATTCGCATCGACGGCGCGTTCGACAGCCTGGCGCTGATTGAAAACGTGCCCCTGCAAGTCAACGGCCGTCTATTGCGCATCGCCGATGTGGCCAGCGTCAGCCGAGGCTATGAAGACCCGCCCAGCTACCGTATCCGCCATCAGGGCGACCCGGCGTTGATGCTCGGCGTGATCATGGAGAAACACTGGAACGGCCTCGATTTGGACAAGAGCCTCAAGGCCCATGAAGCCAAGATCCAGGCCGACCTGCCGCTGGGCGTGAATTTCGCCAAGGTCTCCGACCAGGCGAAAAACATCAGCCTGGCGGTGAACGAGTTCATGCTGAAATTCTTCGTCGCCCTGGCGGTGGTGATGGTGATCAGCCTGTTGGCCCTGGGCTTTCGCGTCGGGCTGGTGGTGGCGGCGGCGGTGCCGCTGACCTTGTCGGTGGTGTTTGTGATCATGCTGCTCACCGGGCGTGAATTCGACCGCATTACCCTGGGCGCGCTGATCATTTCCCTGGGGCTGCTGGTGGATGACGCAATCATCGCCATCGAAATGATGGTGGTGAAGCTTGAGGAAGGCTTCGACCGGATTCACGCGGCGACCTTTGCCTGGAGCTCCACGGCAGCGCCAATGTTGACCGGCACCTTAGTGACCATTATTGGCTTCCTGCCGGTAGGCTTCGCGCGTTCCGGTGCGGGGGAATACGCCGGCAATATCTTCTGGATCGTCGGGTTTGCGCTGATTGCTTCGTGGTTGGTGGCGGTGGTGTTCACGCCGTACCTGGGCGTGAAACTGCTGCCACAGATCAAGCCGGTGCCCGGCGGCCATGATGCGATTTACGCCGGGCGCTATTACCAGAAACTGCGCGGCTTGGTGCAAGCCTGCGTGGAGCGGCGCTGGCTGGTGACCGGGTTGGTCGTCGGCGCGTTTGTGCTGTGCGTGGCGGGCATGGGTGTGGTGAAGAAGCAGTTCTTCCCCAACTCCGACCGTTCCGAACTGATTCTTGAGGTGTATATGCCGCCGGGCAGCGCCTTCAAAAGTACCGAAGCGGTGGCTGCGCAACTGGAAAAGGCGCTGCTGCAAGAGCCGCAAATAACCCTGGTCGACACCTATGTGGGCGGCGGTGCACCGCGCTTTTTCCTGTCGCTGAACCCCGAAATGCCGGACCCGGCGTTCGCCAAACTGATCGTCCAGACCCCGGACTCCCATGCCCGCGACGCGCTGAAAGTGCGCATGCGTGAACGCATCGCCGCCGGCGAGTTTCCCTCGGCACGGGTGCGCGTGACGCAACTGCTGTTCGGCCCGCCCGTGCCGTTCCCGGTGGTGTTTCGTGTTTCCGGCCCGAATGTGGACGTCGTTCGCGGTCTGTCCGAGGACGTGCGCAAGGTCGTCGCCGCCAACACACTGACCAAGGACGCCTTCCTTGATTGGGGCGAACGCACCAGCGGTTATCGCCTGGTACTGGATCAAGACCGTCTGCGCCTGCTGGGCTTCACCCCCAACGAGGTGAAGTCCCAGCTCAACGCCTTGCTCAGCGGCAACCCGATCACGGAAGTGCGTGAAGGCAACCGCACTGTGTCGGTGGTCGCGCGCGCCCAGGGCAACCAACGCGAGGACCTCGGCAACCTCAACAACATGACCCTCACCAACAGCGCCGGCACCTCGGTGCCGCTGGCCCAGGTCGGGCATTTCCAGGCGGTGATGGAGGAACCGATCCTCAAGCGCCGCAACCGCGCGACCACCGTCGAAGTGCGCGCCGACATCATCGACGGCGTGCAACCGCCCGACGTGGAAATGGCCGTGTACAAAGACCTGCAGCCGCTGATCGCCAAGCTGCCCACCGGGTACCAGATAGACATTGGCGGCCCGGTGGAAGAAAGCGCCAAGGCCAACGTCGCCCTGGCCGCGCTGTTCCCGATCATGATCCTGCTGACCCTCACGGTGATCATGTTCCAGGTGCGCTCGTTCGGTGTGATGTTCATGGTCTTCGCCACTGCACCACTGGGTTTGATTGGCGCGGTGCCGACCTTGCTGCTGTTCAACCAGCCGTTCGGCTTCAACGCGATTCTGGGTTTGATCGGGATTGGCGGGATTCTGATGCGCAACACGCTGATCTTTACCGACCAGATTCGCCAGAACCAGGACCACGGCATGCCGATTCGCGAGGCGATTATTGAAGCCACGGTGCGACGCGCACGGCCGGTGATCCTGACCGCGTTGGCGGCGGCGTTGGCGTTTATTCCGCTGACGTTGTCGGTGTTCTGGTCGTCCCTGGCCTATGTGCTGATTGGCGGAGTGCTGGTGGGCACGGTGTTGACGCTGTTGTTCTTGCCGGCGCTGTGCAGCCTGGTGCTGGGGCGGGAGAAGACGAAAGTTGTCGAAACTTCCCACGTAACAGCCGGATAAGCTCTACTCCCTTCCCCTGAAAAGGTCCGCAAAGTCCCTCGCCTGATTACACAGTGCGAGGGATTGCAGATGGATTTTCTTGTTGTTGGAGCTGTTTCTTGAACCCGGCCATTGGCAGGCTGACCCTGACCCCAATGGATGTGAAGACGGTCGATGTCGAGAGCGTCTTTCGCGATTTCCGGGAGTGCCTGAACACCTTTGATGACTGGGCTTCGAGCTTCTGGAGCTTTTCGGCGCTGGATGTCGAGCAAGTCTTCAAGGTCGGGGATGAAGTGGCGCTGGTCGCGCCGATCAACCGCTCTCTTTACCCAAGCAGCACCGTCGCTACGTGCCAGGCCAATGGCAAGTTGACCCTGGTGCACATGTTCCAGAGCGTTCGATTCGTGCCCATTGGCAATACGCCAGTGATGCTGCAACGCATCGACCCCAAGGGTGGCCCGCTGGGCGACCCCATCCATAAGACCATCGGCCCCAGCGGCATTCTCGAAATTGACGAGTGTGAGCGCGACCAACGCTACCGGGTCAACTTCTATCCCAATGTTTCCAAGGATCACATCAAGACGCTGTATGCGTCTTATCAATCGGTGATTGACACGTTGGAAGTACGCCTGCGCGAAGAGTGGGAAAGTACCTTCAAGGCCCAGTGGAAGAACTACACAGACGCCACCCCGCTTGATCAGCGCAGGATGCTGGAGCACGCGTTTCTTCACGGAATGGGTAAGGCGCTTTACAACGTTTGGGACAATTTCACCCAACTGTGCGACCTGCTGGCGGATATCCAGACCCACAGTGAGAAGTTGCTGCAGTACATCTCCCAGACCGAACTGGATGAACTGCTGAAACTCGGCAAAGACTCGATTGCCCACGGCCTGCTGGTGCTCAGCGATGAGCCGCTGATGTTTATTTACTTGTCGGCGATATCCAGTTGGATACGGATGTTGCCGCCGCCAGAAATGAACGAGGTGATGGGGGAAATCACCGGCGAGGTGTTGATCAGCCTGTTGCTCACAAGGGTCATGGGGGCGATGGGTGTGACGGTGCGCCTGGGTACCCAGGTGATAAGTCATATCAAGTCTGGCCGAGCACGCCAGTGGCTCGAGAGGCTGGCGGATCAGGTGGTCGGGCCTCGGTTGGAAGCGCATGTGGAAGCGGCCAAACCGTTGTTGCTGGGGAGCGCGGGGACGCCGATCAAGACGATTCCGGCTGTGCCGTTGAAGGCTGGGGATCAGGTGGTTGCCAATCCGGTGCCTCTAGTTCGCACCAAGTCCCAGCGTACGATGTTGGTCGGGCAGGAATCTGTGGACGATGTGCCTGCTTCTGCTCGTAACCCCAACGGGGATGCGGCGGCTTTCTCGGATAAAACGGCCACTAACGGTTGCCCGGTGTCGATGGTCACCGGCGAAGAACTGCTGACGCTGACCGATGGGGCGTTGGACGGGGTGTTGCCGTTTGAGTGGACGCGGTTGTACCGCACCAGTGCGGTGGAAGTGGATTGTGGGTTGGGGTTTGGCTGGAGTCACTCGCTGGCGCATCGGCTTGCTGTTTCCGGTGATTCGGTGGTGTGGACCGATCATGAGAATCGGTCGACTGCCCTGCCCTTACCTACGGTTTCTCGGCCTGCGATTACCAATAGTTTGGCGGAAGCGGCGATCTACTTGGGGTCGTTGCCTGATGAACTGGTGCTGGCGCAGGCGTCACGGTTCTACCACTTTCGCGACGGGGCGCTGACGGCGATCAGCGATGCGTATGACAACCGGCTGTGTATTGCCCGGGATTTTTTGGGGCGCATTGAGCGGCTGGATAACGGTGTGGGGCGCGCGCTGTTTTTGCGCTATGCATCGGGTCGGGTCGTGGCGGTGGACTACCAAATTCAACGCATCGTCGATGAGGGTCCGTATGTTTGGGTGACGGAACAGACCGTTGTTTCCTACACCTATGACGGTGCTGGANNNCGACTGGTTTCTGCG
>NZ_LKEG01000046.1:76605-76910 GCF_001645105.1 Pseudomonas marginalis | reverse complement strand
GTTTATCGGTACGACGAACAGCACGTCATTCTTGAGCGTGGTTTGGCCGGTGGGGCGAGTTTCTACTGGGAGTGGGAACGGGCTGGTAAGGCGGCGCGGTGTGTGCGGCATTGGGCCAGTTTCTCGCAGATGGACACGCGGTATGCCTGGGATGACAACGGGCAGGTCACGGTGTTTAACGCCGATGGCAGCCAGGAAGTCTACGTGCATGACCAGCGGGCGCGGCTGGTGCAGCGGGTGGATCCGGACGGTGCCGAGCACTTTAAATCCTACGATGACAAAGGCCGGCTCNACGGTTGAGCAGG
>NZ_LKEG01000046.1:0-76590 GCF_001645105.1 Pseudomonas marginalis | reverse complement strand
ACCCGCTGGGAGCGGTGACGGCGTATCAGTACGACGAAGCCGGACGCTTGGTGGCGTTGTTTCCGGGAGAGGATGAGCCGACGGCCTACGAGCATGACAATGGGTTCGTACGGGTTGTACGGCGTGGTGAAGCGGTTTGGAAGTATGAGCGCAATGATCAGGGCGATGTCATTCGCAGGACCGATCCTGATGGTCACGCTACTGACTACAGCTACAACAAATATGGGCAGTTGGTTGGAGTTTGGTATCCCGATCACAGCTGTCAGAAGCTGGTTTGGAATGAACGTGGGCAGTTGCTTGAGGAGCAGTTGCCGAATGGTGGGATCAAGCGTTATCGCTATGACGATCTTGGGCGAAAAATCTCCCAAGAAGATGAGCACGGTGCGCTCACACAATTTGAGTGGAACGACGTTGGGCGGTTAGTCCAAATCGTCTTGCCGAGCGGCGAAACGCGTAAATATACCTACAACCCCTACGGAAAAATCACTTCCGAACGCGATGAACTAGGGCACGTCACCCGCTACGAATACGCCGACGGCCTGCACCTGATCAGCCGCCGCCTCAACGCCGATGGCAGCCAGGTCAACTACCGCTACGACAACGTGCGTTTGTTGCTGACCGAGATCGAAAACGAGGTTGGCGAAACCTACAAGCTTGATTACCACGCCAACGGCCTGATCCAACAGGAGATCGGCTTTGACGGTCAGCGCACCGCTTACGTTTACGACCTCAACGGCAACCTTCAGGAAAAGACCGAACACGGCGATGACGGCAGTCAGTTGGTTACCCGCTACGAGCGCGACCATGCCGGTCGACTCGTAAGAAAAACCCTGCCTGATGGAAACTCTGTCGACTATGCCTACGACCGCCAGGGCAACCTCCTCAGCGTTGACGATGGTAATTGGTTTTTAGCCTACGAATACGACAAACAAAACCGCCTCATCGCCGAACACCAAGGCTGGGGCACCCTGCGTTATGGCTACGACGCCTGCGGCCAACTAACAAACCTTCGCCTGCCCGACAATAACCGCATCACCTTCAACCACGACAAAGGCGGCCACCTTTCCACGGTTGAACTGAACGGCACGGTACTGACCTCACACCAATTCAACGCTGGCCGCGAACAACAACGTACCCAAGGCAAACTGCTCAGCAGCTACCAACACGACCACCAGGGACGCCTGTTCAACCAAAGCATCGGCGATGCCGACGGCCCGGTGTACCGCCGTCATTACGACTACGACAAATCCGGCAACCTCACCCGCCTGCTCGACACTCGCAAAGGCCAGCACCGCTACCACTACGAACCACTAAACCGCCTCACCCGCGCCGACCACTCCCAAGGCGAGCCAGAACGCTTCGGCCACGACCCCGCCAGCAACCTGCTCATGCAAGACCGTCCGGGCCCCGACATCGTGGCGGGCAATCGCCTGATGATCCAAGGCGACCACCACTACGACTACGACGCCTTCGGCAATCTCATCCGCGAACGCCGCGGTAAAGGTCATCAACTCGTCACCGAATACCGTTACGACTGCCAGCATCGCCTGATCGGCACTACCCAACCCGACGGCCAAACTGCCAGCTACCGCTACGACCCGTTTGGGCGGCGTATCAGCAAAACCGTTGATGGCCTTACGACCGAGTTCTTCTGGCAAGGCGACACACTGATCGCCGAGCACCACGCGGACCGTCACCGCAGCTACCTCTACGAACCGGATAGCTTTCGTCCACTGGCGCTCCTGGAAGGCTTCGGCCCAAAAGAAACCAAGGTCTACCACTACCAACTTGACCACCTCGGCACCCCACAAGAACTCACCGCCCCAGATGGCGAAATCGTCTGGTCCGCGCACTACCGCGCGTACGGCGAAATCACCCGGCTCGACATAGGGAAAATCGACAACCCGCTGCGCTTCCAGGGCCAATACTTCGATAAAGAAAGCGGGCTGCACTACAACCGCCATCGCTACTACAATCCGGATGTTGGTCGGTACCTGACGCCTGATCCGGTGAAGCTGGCGGGTGGGATCAATGCGTACCAATACGTGCCCAATCCTACGGGTTGGGTAGATCCATTAGGGCTGAACTCATGTCCTGATACGAAGGGTTGCAAGCCAAACGCTTCCGCCCAAAACCCAGCTGAAAGTGTTAATCACGCAGAGCCGGCCCTACCGCAACTGACGAGTAGGCAGCGACAAGCAAGAATTGATGAGCTTGCTGAATCAAATGCTCATCGGCGTTTATCGGAACTCGAAACCTCAATTCCGGGAGCACACTTCTTGGAAAAACATGGAGCTCAGACGTCGCGAGAGTCTCAACTCGAACGAGTGATGACAGCTAAAAATCCCACGACCGGCGAAGTCGAAACCTTCCTTAGTGGGAGAAGAAGGGGGCTACCAAGGCCACCAAATGCCGCTACTCACTTTCTAAACCACAGGGACCAATTGAATGCAATTTACCGATCACAACTCATCTTCAAGCTTACTGATCTGTCAATGTCAAAAGAGCCAATGCACATGGGGAAAGTAATTGGTGAAGGATACAAGCGAGACGGGTACGAATATGGAACACAAAGAAAAGCCAGAGTTTTTTTGAATGACGAAGGCCAACCTATTACAGCATTCACGGAGTTCTAATGAAACTTAAGCCAAGCACATCAATCATCCAAGGGTTGCTATTCACCTACTGCGTCGAAAACACAAAAAATCCGGACAGAGAAGAGTTCATCGCAACTACAAACATTAACGACGACAAAGAGCTGGAAATCCTCCTCAATAAACTTACAAAACCAGAATTCGTAAGATACAAAGTCAACGAAAGACAACGTCATATTGAAAACCTAGAACACCTCCTAAAAACAGATGAAGATTTTGAGTCAGTATTCCATCTTTTCGACACACATTTTGATGACGAGATCGTCGACAAACGGCGATTCATGGAGGTACTACTAAAATGCCTCAAACAATATCATAAAGAAGCAACCCTAAAAAATCCGACATCTGATTGACACCCTATAAAACTCATTAACGGAATGAATAATGCAATTAAGCACCCAATTCATAAGTCATAAAATGCAATTCGCTGTTCTAAATGAAGCCTCCACGCGCACAGCTCGAAACCTCGATCCCTTCACCGGAGAGGACTACTACGGAAACCCTATCGTCCGGATAGAAATGCAAGGTTGCGGGAGAGGATACATACCGAACCCCACAGATTTAAACAATCCGATATTGGATGAAAACATGAATACGGCAATTGCTAAGTTCGATCGTGAGACAAAGAAACTTTACACTGCCTTTCCAGTGAGCGACCATCAATGTTAAAACATCCTTTTCTGAATAGGCCATACCACCCAAAGCTTCGATACTTCCTTGGACCGTTCGACATCTATGATCGCGAAGAGACCTTAGGTGAGGAGCTTGCAACTTATGACATCAACATCAATACAGACAGAGAGCGGTTAATTAAAAAATATATAATAGACAGAAACACAGATTTAAATTACCGACATCGAAAAGTCCTGGTTGATCACTTGAGCGCTACCCTCTATGACGATACGTATGACTTCACGCAAGTGCTACGTCAAGCTCCTGGGTTCTACTGTTCTCTGCCTTGGGGATGGAGCAACATGGTAAACCCAAGAGGCTTTTTCGAAGATATTTATCGGCTGACGCATGAATGGTGGAAAGAAGACCTCCAAAAAGCCAGCCTCGAAGACCAATCAACTTGGTAGCACCAACACCACTCTCAAAGGCAACACCGCTCCCACTGTGGCGAGCGAGCTTGCTCGCGTTGGGCCGCGAAGCGGCCCCAGTGCAGGCAGTGGGTACTTTCAGGTAAATCGGCATTGTCTGTTTTGGGGCTGCTGCGCAACCCAGCGCAGGGCAAGCCTGCTCACCACAGAAGCGTGTTCACCACACGAACCTGCTCACCCCAAAAAGTACCCACTCACCCTGAATGAGCTGCTCACCCAAACCCGCCGGATGAGCCACCCGCCCCAATCACCGCTTCGAAAGCTCCATAATCATGCGGCTAAGCAAATAAACCCGCGGCACCACACTCTCCACCTCGGCATATTCCTCCGGGGTATGAATATTCCCCCCGACAATCCCGAACCCATCCAACGTCGGTGTCCCTACCCCGGCTGACAAACTCGCGTCCGCCGCCCCGCCGCTGCCTTCAATCGTCAGTTTCTTGCCCAGTTCCCCATAAATCCCCTGGGCAATCGCCACCAACTTGTCCGACTCCGCCGTCTGCGGCATGGGCGGCAAGCCACGTTTCAAGCTCGTGGTGACTTCAGTGTCCGGGATCAGCTTGTTCGCCGACACCCGCACCAAATCCTTCTCGATGCGATCAAATTCTTCCGGCAACGCCGCGCGTACATCCGCCTTGGCCGTGGCCTGGTCGGGGATGACGTTGGTGCGGTCGCCGGCCTTGAGCACAGTAAAGTTGATGGTGGTTTTCTTCTCTTCATCCCCCAGCTTGCCGAGTTGCAGGATCTGGTGCGCAACCTCCATCGCCGCGTTGCGGCCAAGTTCCGGGGCAACACCGGCGTGGGCGGCTTTGCCTTTGACTTCGACCACGGCGGTGGCGCTGCCTTTGCGCCACACCACCAGGCCGTCGGCGGGGCGGCCGGGTTCGAGGTTGAGGGTGACGTCGTGGGCCTTGGCGGTGTTGCGGATCAGCTCGGAGGCCGCATCGGAGCCGGTTTCTTCGCTGGCGTCGAGCAGGAAGGTGATTTGCGCGTAGTCCTTGAAGCTCTGGTCCTTGAGGACTTTGAGCGCGTAGATGCCGGCGACGATGCCGCCCTTGTCATCCATCACGCCGGGGCCATAGGCGCGGCCGTCCTTGATGTGGAACGGGCGCTCGGCCGCCGAGCCTTCCTTGAAGACGGTGTCCATGTGGGCCATCAGCAGGATCTTGGCCTTGCCGGTGCCTTTGAGGGTGGCAACCACGTGGCTGTTGTTGGCCGCTTTATCCGGCACCAGTTCAATAACAAAGCCCAGCTGTTTCAGCTCGTCCACGGCGATATCGCGCACTTGCGTCAGGCCCGGCTCATACCCCGAACCCGAGTCGATATTCACCAGGCGCTCCAACAGCTTCAACGCCTCGGCCTTGTACTGTTCGGCGTGTGCCTGGATCTGTTTGTGGGGTTCGGCACTGTAGGCCGGCACGGCGAAGGACACGGCCAGGGTGGCGGCCAGGAGGGTACGGGAGAAGTTGAAGAGCATGAACCGATCCTTGATTGTTGTTGGCGGGTGCCGTGACACCCTACCCCACTAGACCGATCGCAACCAACTCCCCTGCACGGAACTCACGCGGTTTCGCCCACTGCTCTTGGCTTCGTACAACGCTTGGTCGGCATCATTCAACCAGTGTGTCGAATCCGCATGGCTCGGTTGATACGGCGCCAGGCCGATGCTCAAGCTCGCGCGCAACGTCGGGTCCTGGGCGTAGGCCAAGGCGTTGAAGCGGTCGCGCAGCGCATCCATCACTTCGGTGGCGCGGTTGAGAGGCATGCCCGGCAGGATCACACAGAACTCGTCGCCACCGTAACGCCCGGCGAGGTCGGTGGCGCGCAGGTTCTGGCGCAGGACTTTACTGAGTTGGCGCAGGACGATATCGCCGGTGACATGGCCGTAGGTGTCGTTGATGATCTTGAAGTGATCAATGTCGATCAAGGCAATGGCGGCGCCTGAGCAACCCCCGCGGCAGCGCTGGAATTCAAGCTCAAGGTGGTCTTTCCAGGCGCCGTGGTTGAGCAATCCGGACAGGCTGTCGGTGCGGCTCAACGCCAATAGCTCGCGCTTGTGTCGCGCCAGCGTCACCGCCTGGCGGTAGCAGATCCAACCCAATGCCAGCGGATACACCATCAGGATCGGCAGGCAGGCGTAAAGCTGAACCTGGGTGGTCACGGCGATAAAGGCCGGGGCGAACAACAGCCACGAGGTGCCGATACCCAGCGCCTGCGCCACCCACCCGGCCAGCATGAAACGGGGGCCGCCAATGGCCACGTTGTTCATGGTCATCATCGACAAGGTGGTCACACTGGGCAACGGGTTGAAGTGCATGGCACCGACCCAGAACCCACCGCAAAAAGAATCAAACAGCAGGTTGCGCCGTTCGCTGCGCAGTGCGTTGGCGGTGCGCACGCTCAGCTGAAAAGCCAGGTGCGGCCAGACAAACGCGTTGATCAGCATCCACGCCCACACCCACCCGGCAGGGTCCAGGGGATACATCCCGAACACCACGCACACCAACCCGAGCGTCAGCCCAAGCAGGCGGGATCTGTACAGCCGTGAAGCGAGCGGAAGTCCGGTTCCTTCTGCAGCTGACATGGTGAGGTGAAATCCTGAGTGAATGCCAGGAGTCTATCAGGGCACCGGCAATTAGCCACTACCGCTGATAAGCTCGGCGTCCTCAGTGGGAAAAGCCCCGCGCCAGCATCAGCGCCACGCCCAGCAGCAGCACCGCCGTGATGCGCTGCAACACCACACGCCGCTTGGGGTCTTCCAGCACATGCTTGATGCGCTGGCCGAAGTAGCAATACAGGCAGCCGCTGGCGAATTGCAGCAGCAGGAACGTCAGCCCGAGGATCGCGATATCCAGCGTTGAACGGTGCTCCCCGGTCCCGGCAAACTGGGGGAATACCGCGCTGAACATGATGAGGGTCTTGGGGTTGGAAAACCCGGTCAGCAACCCTTTGCCAAACAGGTTGCGCGCAGCTTCCACGTGACCGATCCGGTCGATCATCACGCCGCTGCTGGTCCACTGTTTGTAGGCGAGGTGAAGGATATACGCCACGCCCACCACCTGGATTGCCTGCGTGATGACAGGGTAGCCCTTGACCAGCTCGGAAAAGCCCACGGCAAAGATCAGGATCGATATCAGGTACGCCACACTCGCGCCGATCTGCGCCGGGATCGAACGGCGCAGGCCGTCGCGAAGGCCCAGGCTCAACAGCATCAGGGTCATGGGGCCGGGGCTGAACGTCATGGTTGCGCAAAACAGCAGGAAGTACAGAAACGAAGAAAGGGTTAACGCACTTGTCATGGCCGGGGACCTGGGGAAGAGAGCCTGCAGTCTAGGCAGTTGCCCTTGCACAAGGCAGGTAAAGTGAGGCCTAATCCGCCCGAACTTCACCGGTAAAATTACCAGTAAAGATAAGGAAGTCGCATGTTCGTATCGGCCATCGCTTTTGTCGAGGGCACCCCCAAGGTGCAACAGATCGTCGAGGCATTCAGCCGGGCCATCGAAAACGGCGAATGGGCTGCCGGCAGCAAGTTGCCCTCGGTGCGCGAACTGACCCAGACCCTGGGCGTGAGCAAGTTCACCCTCAACGAAGCCCTCGACCGCCTGCGCGGGCGCAATCTGCTCACGTCCAGCCAAGGCCGTGGTTATTTCGTGACCGTGGACCGCGTCCATACGGCCACGACAAACTGGGTTGATTTGCTGCCTCAGGACCTGCTCAGCGTATTGCGCCGCCCCCTCGCAACGGTCTACGGCGAACTGCGCCCCGGCGGCGGCCACTTGCCCGAGGCGTGGCTGGACAGCGAGGCCATTCGTCAAGCCATGCGCAGCGTGGTGCGTGCGCCGTCGTTGCGCATCGCCGGGCTGGGCACGCCGGCCGGGCTGCTGCCGTTGCGCCAGGCGCTGCAACAGAAGCTGCACGGTGAAGGCCTGTCGGTGCCGGTGGACCAGATCATCACCACGCCAAATACCGTGCAAGGCCTGGACATGCTCATGCGCTTGCTCGCACGGCCCGGCGACACCGTGCTGCTGGATGCGCCGTGCTACTTCAACTTCCACGCCAACCTGGCGCTGCACGGGGTCAAGGTGGTAGCGATCCAACGCCGGCCCGATGGTTTTGATTTCAACGCCCTCGAACAGCTTTTGGCTGAGCACCGCCCCAGCCTGTACCTCACCACCGGCATACTGCAGAACCCCACCGGCCATTCCTTCAGCCCCGGCCAGGCATTTCGCCTGCTGCAACTGACCCAGCAATACGCTTGCCATATCGTCGAGGATGACCTCTACGGCGACCTGCACCCCACCCCACCGCCACGCCTGGCCGCGCTCGCCGGCCTGGACCAGGTCACCTACCTGTCGGGTTTTTCCAAGACCCTCAGCGCCAACGCCCGCGTCAGCTTCGTGGTCGCCGCACCGCAACTGGCGGCCAACCTGACCAATATGAAGCTGATGAGCGGCGGCGTGACCTCCGAGCTGTTCGAGCAGATCGTGTACCGCATGCTCAGCGAAGGCAGCTATGCCAAGCACCGCAAGCGCATGGTGCAGCGCTTGATGGAGGCCGGAGGACGGGTCGAACAATGGCTCAAGCGTTGCGGCTGCGAACTGCCCATGGGTTATGAAGGCGGAATGTTTATCTGGGCACACCTGCCGCCCGGAATCAACGGCGAGCTGCTGGCCCAGGCGGCCTTGAAACACGGCATGGTGCTGGCGCCCGGTGCGCTGTTCGGCTATGACGCGGCGCACCGCGACTCGATGCGTTTCAATGTGGCCCACAGTGATGAGCCGCAGGTGCAACAGCTATTCGAAGCGCTCTTGCTCAGGGCTTCCCATGGCCCTTGAGCCTGCCGTAACCGACCAGCAACAACTCGCGCATCACTGCGTGTGCCCGATTTTGCTTCGTCATGTATCTCCGTTATAGCCGGATACACTGCAATACAAAGGGCACAAGGCAAGGCCGTCGCCAGTGGCTAGACTGCGCTCCACTGAGTATTTAACGAGGCAGGCAGCATGGATCATGTCGATCACATCCTGATCGTCGATGACGACCGGGAGATCCGCGAGCTGGTAGGCAACTACCTGAAGAAAAACGGTATGCGCACCACCGTGGTCGCCGACGGCCGTCAGATGCGCAGTTTCCTCGACACGACACCGGTGGATCTCATCGTGCTGGACATCATGATGCCTGGCGACGATGGTTTGCAGCTGTGCCGCGAGCTGCGGGTGGGCAAGCACAAGGCCACGCCGGTGCTGATGCTCACTGCACGCAACGATGAAACCGACCGCATCATCGGCCTGGAAATGGGCGCCGACGACTACCTGGTCAAACCCTTCGCGGCCCGTGAACTGTTGGCGCGCATCAACGCCGTATTACGCCGCACACGCATGTTGCCGCCGAACCTGCTGGTCAGCGAAACCGGGCGCCTGATCCGGTTTGGTCGCTGGCGACTGGACACCACCGCGCGCCATCTGCTCGACGCAGACGGCACCCTGGTGGCCCTGAGCGGCGCCGAATACCGCCTGCTGCGGGTGTTCCTCGACCACCCCCAGCGCGTGCTCAATCGCGACCAGTTGCTCAACCTGACCCAAGGCCGCGACGCCGATCTGTTTGACCGTTCCATCGACCTGCTGGTGAGCCGCCTGCGCCAACGCCTGCTGGATGACGCCCGTGAGCCGGCCTATATCAAGACCGTGCGCAGTGAGGGCTATGTGTTCTCCTTGCCGGTGGAAATCCTCGGGGCCGATCAATGACGCCACGGTTTATGAGGCTGCGCTTGGGCTGGCCGCGCACGTTGGCGTCGCAGTTGTCACTGATCTTCTTGATCAGCCTGGTGTGCGCCCATGGGTTGTCGTTCAGTGCGCAGTTCTACGAGCGCTATATCAGCGCGCGCACCGCCATGTTGGGCAACCTGGAAAACGATGTCTCCACCTCAGTCGCCATCCTCGACCGTCTCCCCGCCAACGAACGCGCCAGCTGGCTGCCGCGCCTCGACCGGCAGAATTATCGGTACCTGCTCCATGCCGGCGAAACCGGCGAGCCGATGCGCAGCGACGATATGCCCATGGCCGCCACCTCGATTGCGGACGCGCTGGGCGAACACTACGCGCTGACCTTCCGTGACATCCCCGGCCTGCAAAAGCATTTCCAGGCGCACCTGACCCTGGCCGATGGCAGCCCGATCACCCTCGACGTGCGTCCTGCGGCTGTGCCCGTCGCCTACTGGCTGCCCGTGGTGCTGGTGCTCCAGCTTGCGCTGCTGCTGGGCTGCACGTGGTTCGCCGTGCGCCTGGCCATCCGCCCCCTGACCCGTTTGGCGCGGGCGGTAGAGACCCTCGACCCGAACGCCCACCCCACTGCGCTGGACGAAACCGGCCCGACGGAAGTCGCGCATGCCGCCGCCGCGTTCAATGCCATGCAACAGCGCATCGCCGAATACCTCAAGGAACGCATGCAGATTCTGGCGGCGATTTCCCATGACTTGCAAACCCCGATAACCCGCATGAAATTGCGTGCCGAATTCATGGAAGACTCCGCCGACCGCGACAAACTCTGGAGCGACCTCGGCGAAATGGAACATTTGGTGCGCGAAGGCGTGGCCTATGCGCGCAGCGTTCATGGCGCCAGCGAAGCCAGCCACCGAATCAACCTCGATGCGTTTCTCGACAGCCTGGTGTTTGACTATCAGGACATGCACAAGCAGGTGAGCCTGTCCGGCAAAAGCGCGGTGGTACTCGACACTCGCCCCCACGCCCTGCGCCGGGTGCTGGTGAACCTGGTGGACAACGCCCTGAAGTTCGCAGGCAGTGCAGAGCTGGTAGTGGGCTCGACGACAAGCGGGGAACTGTCGATCAAGGTGCTGGATCGCGGGCCGGGGATTGCCGAGGATGAACTGGTGCAGGTGATGCAGCCGTTTTACCGGGTGGAAAGCTCTCGCAATCGCGGTACCGGTGGTACGGGCCTGGGGCTGGCGATTGCGCAGCAACTGACCGTCGCCATAGGCGGGTCGTTGACCTTGAGCAATCGTTCGGGAGGTGGATTATGTGCCGAGATTCGCCTTGGGTTTTAAGCCGTGGGGAACTTGAGTTGCTCAGCTACGCGTCCGCGTGTGGAGGCTGAGTTAGACGGTACAGCCTGTGAGTTTGAAAGGGGGCATGTAGCCGCCCTTATTATTGATAAAATTTAACCGCCCGCCGGCGCTAACCATTGACCTAAAAATTTTTATCGAACACTAAAAACTGCACTAGCCTATGTGCAACATCGTACAATTTTCCCCGCAACACCCCCTCTCCCCTCGCTCCGCCCGCTGCAAATAAAGTGGCGAATGTTAAAATTTGTCACGTTTTAGCGGAATCAATTCGATTAGTATCTAAACGCTGGCAGCGAATGAACTGACGGCCTTGCATGCCGGAAAAGGGAGTAGGTGATGCATTTTTCCAACGTCCTCGCTATTGCACGGACTCAATCGAAATCGGAGGACTTTCGGGAGTTTATAGTTCGCACTGTAACGGATGATTTGAAAGTCGATACACGTTACTACGAACAACTCATTGACACCCAGGAAAGCCACGAAAACTACCGCGCGATCATCATAGAAATTGACACACCCTCGGCCAGTAGCCAGACACTGGACATAATAAGAAAGACCAGAAACAACAATCCCGGCTGCACGATATTTGTCGTTGTCACCTTTGCCTCAACCCTGAGCAAAACAAAATACTACCTGGCAGGCGCGGATTACTGCATCAAGGTGGTCGACACCCCCCCTGAGAAAAAATTGAGCCTGTTTGATGCATTCCTCAGCGAGAGTGCACGACTGAATCAGTGTGGCTTGGTACTCGATCAAGACCGCATGTGCATTTATGGCGACGGCAAAAAACTGGAAATATCCTTTGTTGAAATGAGTGTATTAGAAGCCCTTATCCAACGGCGACTGCTCAGTCACAACGAGATCGCCGCCGTCATGGGTTTGAATACCAAATACTACGACTCCAGAGCGATGGAAAAGTCTATCAGCCGACTGCGCAGTAAAATCAAGGCGCACTACGGTGAAAACATCATCCAGAATATTCGCGGTTATGGGTACAAACTAAGCCGGGGTCTTATATGCACCGGCCATTTCCAATCCGCCAAGGAGCGGTCGAATCGTGAATAGCGAGAAAATCTCCCCTGCCCACTCGGTGGACTTCAACATTGTCAGGCAGGCTATCGTTGATCGCAGCCATGCACTCTGGGGCAGTGAAATCCGCATTGCGTGGCCGCACAATCGCGCGTTACCTGAAACTGCCTATAAGGAAGCGCTACACCGTATAGATATACAGCGCAGCGTCTCCCCTCCTTCGCGCAGTCATAAGTTCCTGCACATTGACCAAGCCGCCTTAATGAACGCAGACCTGCACAAACAAATTGTTCAGACTGCCCAATCACTGGAGAAGCACAGCCCTCCCTTGACCCTCTGCATCGACAACCCCCTGGATGCCCTGCCCAGCCCGGTCGAACGCAGGGCCATGGTGCGCCAGTTATATAAATTGAAAGACCAATGCGGCATCACCCTCGCCTACAACAATTACAGACTTGATACAAAGCAGGCCGACCTGCTGATCGATCTCGAACTCTACAACTACATAAAAATGCCCTTCCCGGATTCCGCCCTGCGGCTGAGCCTGAATACACGCTCCGACCTGTTCGATCGGCTCTACGACCGCATGCTGGTGCTGATCAATACGGCGCGGGTGTGTTTTATTGCCGACACTGTCGAGTTTGCCGACAGTGCTTTGCTGGCTAAACACCTGCCTTTCGAATACTTTCAGGGCGGTTATTACTCCCCTGCTGACTGCCTATAACAACTGCGCCTTCCTACTCTCGGTGGACACTATGAGCTCCCTCAAGAAATACGCCTTCACGCCCACACTTCCCGCTATCGCATTGCACGACTTCACCCCCAATGCCGAGTTGTTCTACTACGATGTAAACGCAGCGGCGACAAGCCACGCAGACGCTGAACAGCTGTTATTCAACCCACGGTCTGCCAGCCCCAATACCACCCCGCGCCTGAATACCTACGTCATTACCCATACCCGCATCTTACCATCACACCCTTTTAACGCTGTGAGACAAGAATCCAGAGTGCCCCTGCCAAAGGATCATGACAGCGCGCCGAATAACCATACTCCACCTCCGGAAATAAACCCTGAGCGCACTCAGCAGTACCCACAGGATTTTTGGCTGCTGACCCAACATGATCGCACCCTGGTCAAGGGCAGCCTGCGTATTTCATTGACCACCATTGAATCCGCGCTGATTAAAAAAATGCTCCACCATGAAGAACGCGTGGTCAGCAAAGAGGAGCTCATCCGTAATATAGGCCGAGAACCCGAGTTATATCGCGGGCTGGAAATGTGCCTGAGCCGGCTGCAGGAAAAGTTCAAGCGCGCCAACGACGGTGAGCGTTTGTTTCGCGCCGTCAGAAACCGTGGTTATTGCCTGACGCAAAAAATCAAGAAGCCGCTCGAGCTGGCTCAGTCACGCCGTTAACTATATAAAAATAACGATCACCTTATCATTCACCCTGCCTATTAACACACGCTTATACCCGTCCTTTTATAACACTCCCTGCTGATCACATTACGCCGACCTTGTTATAAGTCGTCAGCCAATGCCCCCTGCCCTTCATTACTATCCATGGGTACGCGCCTGCGCGTGCCTGTTGTTTTAGTGCGGTATTGCGCCGCGTGATCAAGCCCTGCCACCACGTGTGTGGTCACCACCGGGAGCAGAACTATGCTGAATAATACTAGAATGCATCGCCACCTGGCCCCTAAGGGTTTGACGTTCTGGGGACAATGGACGCTCGCATCGGGCTTAGTTGTAACACTGTTGTTTATGTTGGTGTCTTTGAAGACCGGCCAACTTGATTATAACTATCGAATCCTGGCGGCCTTCACCCTACTGGCGTCGCTACCGGCTTATACCTTCTGTGATGTCTACAGTAAGAAAGATGACTATGGCGTGGGCCTTGGGCGACTGTTCATGGGTTGGTTACTTACCGTGGGTATCGTGTTCGCGGTGGGTGTTGCCTGCAATGCCAGTTCATTGTTTCCCCTGGAGATTCTGTTGTTGTGGGGCGCTGTCAGTTACCCACTGTTGGCGCTGTGCTATATCCCCTTGCACAGCCTGTCGCGGTATTACCATCGGCAACTTTACCAACGGCACAAGTCATTGATCGTGGGCACCGGCAAACTCGCGGTCGACCTTGCGAACACCTTGTCTCGCCAGAAACACTCGCCGTTGGTGGGTCTGGTCGGCAGCCACACCGAGGCAGCCCAGGACGCACACCCACAGATACTCGGCGAGCTGCCGCAATTGCCGCACCTGATCCGGCAGCACGGTATTCGCCGGCTCTACATCACCCACTCGTTGCAGGACGCGACCCACATCGAGGCGCTCTACCTCAACCTGCTGGAGATCAATGTGGATGTGATCTGGGTGCCCGACCTCAACAACATGCTGCTGCTCAATCATTGCGTGGCCGAAGTCGATGGTCTGCCGGCGATCTTCCTCAATGAAAGCCCGCTGACCAGCCGCCCCACTGCGGCGCTGAGCAAGTCATTGCTGGACAAGAGCCTGGCCTTGCTGGCCATCCTGGTGTTGAGCCCGTTGTTGCTGCTGTTTGCGGTGTTGATCAAGCTCACCTCCCCCGGCCCGGTGATTTTCAAGCAGGACCGCCATGGCTGGAATGGCCAGGTGATCAAGGTGTGGAAGTTCCGCTCGATGCGCGTGCATGACGATCACGAGGTGCGCCAGGCCAGCCGCAACGACTCACGCATCACCCCGGTCGGCCGGTTTATCCGCCGTACCTCCATCGATGAATTGCCGCAGCTGTTCAACGTGCTGCAGGGCAATATGGCCCTGGTCGGCCCGCGTCCCCACGCGATTGCCCACAATGACTTCTACTCGGGGAAGATTCACGCCTACATGGCGCGCCATCGCATCAAGCCCGGCATCACCGGCCTGGCACAGGTCAGTGGCTGCCGGGGTGAGACCGAGACCCTGGAGAAGATGCAGCGGCGCGTGGATATCGACCTGCGTTACATCAATACCTGGTCGCTGTGGCTGGACATCAAGATTCTGCTGAAGACGCCGTTTACGCTTTTATCCAAGGATATCTACTGAGCGCTGGAGCTTGTCGAATCGTCCCGTTGGACTGCGCAGCAGTCCTATTTTAGGGCCGCTTCGCGGCCCAACGGGACGGTGCGACAAGCTCCCTCGCCACAGGTACAGTGTTCGCCCTTAACTGACTGGTATTAGGGCTTGCTCCCTCCCACACTTGAACACGACCCCACCCGTTACTCCGTGATTTTATCGATGTTCTGGTAGAACAGTTCACTGTCGCGTCCATCCGTCATCGAATGCAGCGAATACGCGCGATTCAAGCGTGCCCCGCCATCGCGGGTCAGCGGTGCCCACACCAAGTTGGCGCGGCGCATGGTCGACAGGCTCATCAACTCATCGAACGGAATGGACAGGTAGAGGCCCTTGTCGAAGCTGCCTTCGCCAAACGCTTCCTTGGACACGTTGGTACGGGTGATCCACGCGCCGATACGCACACCGTTGTTGAATTGCCGCGACAGGTCCAACGTTGCGCCCCAGTCCCTGGCCAAGTAGCGGCCGACGCTCAACGCACCCTGCAGGTTGAACGGCAGATCGGTATAGCCGGTGATATGCCCGGTGACCGTGCGGTAATCGCGCAGGCTGAAATCCTGCTCGAAACCACGTTGGCGCACATAGTTCAGGTCCGCGCCCACTGCCCATCCCTTGCCCATCGGCCGGTACAGCACTTCACTGCCGACCCCGGCATACATCGACTCCAGCAAGCCGCCATAGACCATGCCGTACACGTCCTGATCCAGGTGCTGCGCATGGTTGAGTTGGAAGGTCGGCAACGTCACGTCGGCGCTGGTCATGTACTTGCGCAGGTCGGTGCGTACCCGTGGCAGACCCGTGGGTGCATCGTAGGTAAAACCGTCGTAGTTGTTTAGCAGGTTGACGCTCAACATGCCGCTCCACCAGGTCGTGCGGGTGAAGCGGTATTCGCCGTCGAAGTCGGCGGAAACCTGATAGAGCAAGCCATCCGGCCCGCCGACGTTCTGTTTGTAGCCCAGGCCTGCGCCATAGCTGAAGGGTGTCGGCGGCTGGGTGTAGAGCACCGTTTGCGCGCGCTCGCTGGCGCGATTGACCTCGACCTGGCGGTGCAGGGCCTGCAGCTCTTCACGGTGGTTGACCACCTCGCGAAAGGTCTCGCGGGGCACACTGGTTTCCTCGATGCCCATGGCATAGCGTTCGCTGACCAGGGTGAACCAATCGATCTGGTCATTCACGCTGTTGTCGAGGATCCGGCTGGCGCGCCCCACCGCCTTGGCGCTGTAGAAATAGCGCTGCTGTTCGCCATACACCAACAGCTCCGGCCCGCGTTGCGTGATGCGTTGCACGGTGTAGCCGGCATTGTCGTGCAGGCGTTGGGACACAGCGGCCCAATCAACCTGCTCCGGTGGCGTGGGTGGTGCCACGCTCGGTAACTTGGGCGCCGGTGGGTCGTAGGTTTTCACCGGTGCCTTGCGGCTGACGAAATTGGTGTGCAGGGTGATGCCGAACATCGCGGTATTACCCCGCTCCCAGGCAGCACTCAGGTCGATGGAGTCGGCGAGCTTGTAGACCATACCGACGTTGAGCGGCGAATCCTGGCGAAAGCGGTTGTCCCGCGGTTCGTTCTTGTAGTCGTTGCCTTCCACTTCGAGCTTGAGGCTCAGCGGCGTCCAGGGCGTCTGGTAGGCGATGCCGCCAAACAGCGCGGGGCGGCCGCGAAAGTAGCCATTGGAAAAACTGCCGGAACCCTCGGCGGTGGGCCGCTCGTCGAAACGATCGTCCAGCGCGCCCAACGGGTTACCCAAGTCACCCCGGCTGCCCAGGTAACCCCAGGCGATACCGGCGCTGAAATCAAAATCGCCGTAGCGTTTGCTGGCCACCAGGTATTCGCTGGAAAACAGCCCGGTGCCGCCCAAGTCCATGAACCCCAACGCCACTTGGGGCAGCCAGTGAGTCTCCTGATACAGGCGCACCTTGGCGTCGACAGCCTTGTCCTTGTAACTCTGGCCGCCGCTGAACGACTCGGCGCCATAGGGACGGTTGGTGATCGCAGTGTAGCGAAAGGTGCCTTCCAGCCAGTCCAGGGGCTGCGCCGAAAAACTGTAGCGGCTGTAGGGTTCGGTGCGGTTGGCATTGACGCTGAGTTCGCCGGTGGGGGCCATGCGCGCGGTGGGGGTTTGCAGCAAGCCCACGCCGCCGAAATCGCTTTGGGTGTAACGGGGATCGCCATGCACGACGCCACAGGGCACCAGCAGCACGGCCGCAATACATAATTTCAAGGCGTGACCTCGGCCAGGGGTTGGGTGGCGAGAAACTCGGCCAATTGCTGATTCAGTTCAGGCGTGGGCGGGTCCAGGTCGTCGCTGCGGATCGGCACCAGCAACGTGCTGCCGGGCGCGGGCGGCGCGCCCTCCTCGCGGTTCCAGGATGCAATGCCCAGGCGCGTGACGTGCCCGTCGGGTTGGATCAGCCACAGGTAATCGGTGTCCGCCGCCTTCGACGCCGGGCATGCATCGAGGTAGGCACTCCCCTGCTGCAACGGCGCAAATGCCAAGGTGCACGCGCGGGCAACCGCGCCCAGTACCCGCACGCTGTCGGGCCTCGGCGGATACACCAGGCGGTCGCCACTACTGACCGGCAGGTTCGGCGCAAACCCCACTTCCACCGCTACCGGGTCTAGCACCGCCGCCTGGCGGCCGGTCACCGGCAACGCCTGCACCTGCTGATAAAGCTGCGCGGCTGCACGGGCCCGATCTTCGCGCCCTGCCGCCAACGCGGCCTGGTGCAGGGTTTGCAGGTCGAACAACACACCGGCCTTGAGCCGTGCCTGGGCTTCAAGCAGAGGCTGATGCAACCAGGCCGCCCCGAGCCAATAGCCTTGGGCATCCGGTTGCGAAGCAGTGATCACATCCAGCAAACGCGCGTCGGCTTGCAGCACCACAGGGCCTGGGTTACGCACCTGGCCGCTGACCGTCAGGGTCGCGGCCAGGCACAGCGGGGCGCAGCCACATAACAGCAGCAGCGCCCCGAGTCGTCGAACAATCATCGGGCGTCCTTGCGGGTCGGTTGCAGTTGGGTGATGGTCAGGCTCAGGTCGGGCGTGAGGTGTTGCTCGCTCTGCACGATAAAACCGTTCACCGGGTCCACCCAGTAGCGGTTGCGGGCGTGAAAACCGGCCGCCTCCACGTCTTCGTCAACCCGCAACAGGGCGTAGGGCTTGTCCAGAATCTCGAGGGTTTCGATGCCCTTGCGCGTCAGGCGGCTGGTGACCGTAATGCCCATCCGATAGCCGCCCACCAGGTCGATCTGCCGTGTGCTGAGGTAGCCATCCGGCACCCGGTGCAGCCCTTGCTGAAAGGGCGATTGCCCCTGCCAACGCGTGCCATCCAGGTCAGCCCCGAGGCCGACCGTGCGCACCACCAGGCCGTCGCGCAGCAGCAGCACTTGCTTGCCGGACGCGACCCAGAATTGCAGGTCGTCGCGCTGGCGAATCAGCGCCATCACGCCTTCGCTGGACACCGTGGTGACCTTGATCTGGGGAAACGGCACCGCATCCACCTGGGCTTGGGTCAACCCCAGCGGCGCAGGCCCGGCCACGGCAGCCTTGAAGGTATCGAGAGAGGCCGTCATCAACGGATTACAACCAGCCAACAGCCACGCCAACCCCGCATACGTAGCGATTTTCAGAGTGTTCACGCAGGTTCCACCCTATCGGTTGCTGGCTTCGCTCAGGTTGTTCTGGGTGGACGCGCCAATGCCGACGATCGTGGCGGAAGGGATCAACTGGCTGATAAAGCGGTTCCACCGGGTGATATTGGCGGGGCCGACGAACACCACATCCTGGGGCTGCACATCAAAGCGCGTGGCCAGTGCCATGGCCGACGGAGACGCGGCTTCCAGCTGGTACACCTTGGCCGGCTCTGTCGCCATGTTCTGCGCGCCACGGATCACGTAGATGGCATCCGCGTTGGAGGTGTTCTGGTTGACCCCGCCCACCGAGCCGAGCACGTCGGAGAGGTTCATGCTGCGGGTCTTGAAGCTCAGGGCGCGAGGCTGCATGACCTCCCCCATCACGTAGATGCGCTTGCGGTCGTTGTAGGCCAGGTACAGCTGGTCGCCGTCCTTGAGGTAGATGTCGTTCACGCGCGACTGTGCAAGGTTGAGCGTGTCGAGGTCCAGGGTGTAGCGCTTGCCGTCACGGGTGAGCGTGAGGTTCGACAGGTCGGCATTGAGCGGGTCGATCCCTGCGGCGCCCATGGCCTCCATCACGTTCATCGGGATGGTCGTGATCGGCACCGGCCCGGCCTTGGCTACCGCGCCGGTAATCACCACACGCTGGCTGGCAAACCGCAGCACGCTGACGTCCACCTGGGGACTGTCGATGTACTGGCGTAGCTTGTCGGTGATCTCGCTGCGCAACGCTTCAATGGAGCGCCCTTTGGCAGTCAGTTCGCCCACGTAGGGGTAGAACAGGTTGCCCTCGGGGCTGACCAGGCGACCGTTGGCATCGATCTGTTGTTGTGGACCGGAAGGCGCCGTCAGTTCGGGGTGATCCCACACCGTGATATACAGCGCATCATTGGCACCGATCAAATACGGGCCAGGCTTATAACTCAACAGTTCTGCCGGGATGGAATACGGCACATGAGTGGCCGCGTCCATGGCGAGTAACTTGGGCGTTATCGGAATTAAATCCACGCGGCTACTTTCAGCGCCACCCTGCTCGGTCATCGCCGCCGTGTCCATATATTGGCCCGGGGCAAACATGCAGCCTTGCAACAATGCAGCGGCCATAGCCGCAACAGAAAAAATACGCATCATAGTGCTAGGACACTCGCGATAATCGACAAGAAAAAAAGACCACTTGGGTGGGGATTCCAAGCGGTCTGAAAAGCGGAAGGTTTACAACTTAGTTGCCGGTACCGGTGGTGCCGGTCGTGCCGGTGGTACCCGTGGTGGTGCCGCCATTGGAACTGCCGCCGCTGTTGGAAGCCGCCGCAACACCGGCGATGAGGGCGCTGCCGACCAGCAGGGTTTGCCCCACCGTCACCGTGCCCGCCACCGTGGTATCGAGCCCCAACGGCAACTCAACGGCCAACGCAGAAGTACTCAGGATACTGAGTACAATAATAGCCAGTGGTGTTCTCATCTCAGACTCCTTATCGTCAGTGAATGGTCAGTCCGATAGTGCCATTCAACTAAACAGTGCACCAGACGGCGAATAATTAACGCCGCGGTTAAAAAATAACGTTTTATCGGCGAAGCGCCCGGCCTTCAATACATTGGCGCCCGTGAAGTTATTTAAAATGTTATTAATTGTCGGAAAACTTCAGGCCCGACCGTACTTGTCTTCAAAGCGCACAATGTCGTCCTCGCCCAAATAAGACCCCGACTGCACCTCGATCAACTCCAACGGGATCACGCCTGGGTTTTCCAACGCGTGCACCTGGCCGATAGGGATATAGGTCGACTGGTTCTCCGAGACCAGGTACGTCTGCTCGCCATTGGTGACCCGCGCCGTGCCACTCACCACAATCCAGTGCTCGGCGCGGTGGTGATGCATCTGCACCGACAGCTTGGCCCCCGGCTTCACGGTGATGCGCTTGACCTGGTAGCGCTGGCCGCTGTCCACCGAGTCATACATGCCCCACGGCCGATACACTTCACGGTGGTTGAGGTGCTCATGCCGCCCCGCCTGTTTAAGCTGGTCGACGATGCCCTTGACCTGCTGCACCTGGTCCTTGTGCGCCACCAGCACCGCGTCCTTGGTCTCGACAATGATCAGGTCCTGCACCCCGACAGTGGCGACCAATCGGCTGTCGGCGTGGACGTAGGTGTCGCGGGTGTCGAGCGCCAGCCCATCGCCGCGCAGCACATTGCCGTTGGCATCTTTGGCACTGGCCTCCCACAGCGCCGACCACGAGCCGATATCGCTCCAGCCGGCCTGCAACGGCACCATCACGGCCTCGCTGGTTTTTTCCATCACGGCGTAGTCGACGGAGACGTCCGGGCACGCGGCAAACGTTGCGCTGTGCACGCGGGTGAACGGCAGGTCCTGGCTGCCACCTTCCAACGCCACGCGACACGCTTCGAGGATCGCCGGCTGAAAGCGCTCCAACTCTTCCAGGTAACGGCTGGCACGGAACATGAACATGCCGCTGTTCCAGGCGTAGTCACCGCTGGCCACGTATTTCGCGGCGGTGGTGGCGTCCGGCTTCTCGACAAAGCGCTTGACCCGGTAACCGCCCTCGCCCACCGCCACGCCCTGTTCGATGTAGCCGTAGCCGGTGTGCGCACAGGTGGGGGTGATGCCGAAGGTCACCAGCTTGCCGGCCCGGGCCAGGGGCAACGCCACTTCCAGGCTGGCATGGAACGCCGGGATGTCTTCGATCAGGTGGTCCGCCGCCAGCACCAGCAGGACCGGGTCGTGGGCCTCGGCCACCGCCTTGCACGCCGCCAGCGCGATGGCCGGCGCCGTGTTGCGCCCCACCGGTTCCAGCAGAATGCTCGCCTGTTCCAGGCCCAACTGGCGCAATTGCTCAGCCACCAGAAAGCGGTGCTGCTCGTTGCAGATCAACTGGGGCAAGCCCACGTTGGCGCCGGTCAGGCGTGTGATGGTCTGCTGCAGCATCGACAGGTGCGCATCGGTCAGGCGCAGGAACTGCTTGGGGTTCAATTGCCGCGAGAGCGGCCACAGGCGCGACCCCGAACCGCCAGCCATGATCACGGGTATTAACATGAGGGCATCCTTGGGCGAGAGCATCAGAAATAGGCGCGGGTGTTGGCATGCACCCGCTGGCTGAAGCGCAGTTCATCCTCCGGCCACCAACGGTATTGCTGGTGTTGTTCCGTAGGCGGCTGCAGGGTTTCGTCGCTGGCCAGCTCCAGGCAGTAGCTGAGCACCACATAGTGGGTGTCCGGCCCGGCCCCGGCGTTGGCAAACACACTGTCATCGTAGAAATGCTCGAACACCCCCAGCAGCCGTGCAGTCGCGCGCTCGAAGGGGTGCCCCAGTTCATCCTGGGTGATGCGTCGGAAGGCGCCGTCCAGGCTTTCGTTTTTCTGGATGCGCCCACCGGGCACGAACCAGAAGCCGTAGGCCGGTCGATTCACACGCAGGCCGAGCAAAACATCGCCACGACGGTTGCGTACCACCAGGTCGATCGCCACCAGGGGCGTCGACGCTACGACCGTTTGGAAGGTCGGTAAATCAAGCCACATACTCGTCAGACCTGTGCCAGAAAACGTTGCAGAATGCGTTCCTTGTCGAGGAACTCCTTGGCGTAGTTCAACGCCACACTATTGCCCGCAGGCAATGCCAGAACCTGCTCGATCCCGGCGTTCAGCGCCGCGAGCGATTCCGGTTCGATCAACACCGCAATGCCTGGGTGCTCCTCGCACAGGCGGCCGAGGGTGGTGCCGGGGTCGGCGGTGATAATTGCATGACCGCCCACCGCCAGAATGTTGGTGAGCTTGGACGGCAAGACGGAATCGGCCACCCCACGTTTCTGGATCACCAGGTGCCCGTCAGCCGAGGCCAGCAGCGCGGGTAAATCCTCGTAAGCCTGCAAGGGCGCGAACAGCACATTGCGCAGGCCTTCGTTGTGTACACGCTCAAGCAAACGCGCCTTGCCAGTGCCCTGGCCGACAATCAGGAACACCACCTCCGTACGATCGACGTGGGCCCGCGCCGCATCCAGAATCAGCTCCAGGCCTTGCTTCTCACCGATATTGCCGGCGTACAACAGCACCTTGGCGCCCGGCGGCACACCCAAGCGTTCAAGCAACGCGCGGTTGTGCGGCACCTGGCGAAAACGCGCAGTCTCCGACCAGTTGGGAAAGAACATCAGCCGCTTGCTGTTCACGCCTTTGCCACGGGCCTTGTCGAGCATGCCGCTGGAAATCGTCGAGACCCGATCAAAGCGCCGCAACAGCCAGCGCTCGATGCCGAACGCCAAGCGTCGCAGCAGCGAGCCGCTGCCCATGCCCAGGCCAAACATCGCATCCACTTCATAATCCTGGATATGCAGCACCGAGCGCGCGCCACTCAGCTTGGCCAGCAGCAGCGCCTGGGGCGCACAAAACAGCGTGGGCACCACCAGGATCACCAGGTCCGGCTTCCAGCGCAGTTGCCCCAGGACCGCCAGGCACGAGCTGGCGGAAAAGCTCACCAGGTGCAGCAGGCGCGTCAGCGCCGTGGGCTGGCGCGGCACATACAGCGGGCAGCGAATCACGGTGACGCCGGCGTCCTGCTCGGTGCGAAAACGCCACGGCGAATAGCCCTCGCCCACCTGCCACTGCGGGTAATACGGCGGTGCGGTCACCACGCGCACTGCATGCCCTTGCGCCGCCAGCCAGCGCGCCTGTTCCCCGCTGTATTTGCCGATGCCGGTCAGCTCCGGGCTGTAATTGATGCCGTACAAAAGGATCTTCATCACTGGCCCCGAGGCTGTTCGAGCGCGGCGAGGTAAGCGTTGTAGGCATCGCGCAGGCCCTCTTCCAACGGCACGTAGGCTTCCCAACCGAGGGCGTTGATACGGCTTACATCCAGCAATTTGCGCGGCGCGCCGTCGGGCTTGCTGGCGTCGAAGCGCAAGCGCCCCCGGAACCCGGTGACCCGCACCAGCGCCTCTGCCAGCTCGGCGATGGTGCAATCCACGCCAGTGCCGACGTTCAGGTGCGAGCGCATCGGCTGGGTCTGCTCGCGGTAGCGCGCGGCGTCGAGTTCCATCACGTGCACACTGGCCGCCGCCATATCATCTACATGCAAAAACTCACGGCGCGGGCGGCCGCTGCCCCAGATCACCACCTCGTCATCACCGCGCTGGGTCGCCTCATGAAAACGTCGCAACAAGGCTGCAATCACGTGGCTGTTCTCCGGGTGATAGTTATCACCCGGCCCATACAGGTTGGTCGGCATCACACTGCGGTAATCGCGCCCGTGCTGGCGGTTGTAGCTCTCGCACAGCTTGATCCCGGCAATCTTGGCCACCGCGTAGGGCTCGTTGGTGGGCTCCAGCGCGCCGTCCAGCAACACCGCCTCGATCATCGGCTGCGGCGCATGCACCGGGTAGATGCACGATGAGCCAAGGAACAACAGGTGCTGCACGCCGTGGCAGTGGGCAGCGTTTATCACGTTGGCCTGGATCATCAGGTTCTGGTAAATGAAATCGGCCGGGTACGTGGCGTTGGCGTGAATCCCGCCGACCTTGGCGGCCGCCAGGTACACCTGGTCCACACGGTGCCCGGCGAAGTACGCCTGCACCGCCGCCGAGTCGAGCAGGTCCAGTTCATCGCGGCCAGCGGTAAGGATCTGCGTATACCCCAGCGCCCACAGCCTGCGAACAATGGCCGAACCGACCATGCCGCGATGGCCGGCGACAAAGATCCGTGCATCAAGATCGCGTGCCATGCTCAGTTCTCCACGGCAATCGGTGCGTCGTGCCCATGCAGGCGCAACAGGGCGTGACGCTGGGCGACCTTGAGGTCTTCGCGGACCATTTCGGCACACATTTCCTGCGCACTGATCTCCGGCACCCAACCTAAAGAACGCTTGGCCTTGGACGGGTCGCCGAGCAGCGTCTCCACCTCTGCCGGGCGGAAATAACGCGGGTCCACCCGCACAATCACATCCCCCACCAGGATGCCAGGGGCCAGGTCGCCGTCGATCTGCTCGACCACCGCCACCTCCTCCACGCCTTCGCCGACAAAACGTAACTGCAGCCCCAACTCCGCCGCCGACCAGCGAATAAAGTCGCGCACCGAATACTGCACGCCGGTGGCAATCACAAAGTCTTCCGGGCGGTCCTGCTGCAGCATCATCCACTGCATGCGCACGTAGTCCTTGGCGTGGCCCCAGTCACGCAGGGCATCCATGTTGCCCATGTACAGGCACTGTTCCAGACCCAAGGCGATGTTAGTCAGCGCACGGGTGATCTTGCGTGTCACGAAGGTTTCACCACGGCGCGGCGACTCGTGGTTGAACAGGATGCCGTTGCAGGCATACAGGCCGTAGGCCTCGCGGAAGTTCACGGTGATCCAGTAGGCGTACAGCTTGGCCACCGCATAGGGCGAGCGCGGGTAGAACGGCGTGGTTTCCTTTTGCGGGGTCTCCTGTACCAGGCCGTACAACTCGGAGGTCGAAGCCTGGTAGAACCGGGTCTTCTTTTCCAGGCCCAGCAGGCGGATCGCTTCGAGGATGCGCAGGGTGCCCAAGGCATCCACATCAGCGGTGTATTCCGGCGAATCAAAGCTCACGGCCACATGGGATTGCGCGCCGAGGTTGTAGATTTCGTCGGGCTGGATCTGCTGGATGATGCGCGTCAGGTTGGACGAATCGGCCAGGTCGCCGTAGTGCAGGATCAGGTTTTTATGCAGGGCCTGGGGGTCCTGGTAAATGTGATCGATGCGCTGGGTATTGAACGACGATGAACGTCGCTTGAGACCGTGCACGGTATAGCCTTTTTCCAGCAGCAGTTCCGCCAGGTACGAGCCATCCTGACCGGTAATCCCGGTAATAAGCGCGACTTTGTTCATGTCTGTCTCCCGATTGATAGGCGAGCGAAGGCCGACACCCAAACTTGGGTGTTTGTTAAAAACGGTCAGTTACTTCGGTGTGGGCAGGTTCAAGTTATGTCCGGTCAACTTTGAAAGTTCGCGGACAATGGCTTCCTTATCGTTTAAATGCGCAATCGCGGTTTCCAGTTCGAGCACTTTCGCGCCCACCAGAAAGCGGTACCAGTAACCCTGGAGCAGGTGATAGACCAGGCCGCTGCGGCCATCGAGAAACCCCATTTGAATGATGTAGCGCCACAAGAAATACGCCGTCGAGCTCAGGGTGAACGGCACGCGGTTATACAGGCGGTTCTTGATCAGCCGCTTGGCCTTGGCCTGGAACGAACTCTGCCCCGTATGCACTTCATCGCGGATCGCGAACAACCCGAGCCGTGCGTTGAGCACTTCTATGGCTTCGCGGGTGGCGTACTGGTTGTGCTTGTGGGTGAAGAAGGTCAGGTCATGCAGGTTATGGTCGGCAAACCCGCCTTCCAGCGTGATGGTGCGGCCCTCGGCCACCGAGATGTGCTCGTCCATCCAACGGTCTTCCATGCGCCCCAGGCCCGTGCGCCACAGCCGCAGCATCTTCAGGGGATAGCGGCCGCCATGGCGTACCCAGCGGCCCATGAAAATATGCTTGCGCTTGAAGTTGATGCCGGTGATGTCGCTGGCCAACGTCGACAGGCGGGAATTGATCGCGGCGGCAAGGTCCGCCTCGATGATTTCGTCGGCGTCCAGGCGCATCGTCCAGTTGCCGGTGATCGGCAAGTTGTCCAACGCCCACTGGAACTGCTTGGCCTGGTTGATGAACGCGTGCTGCACCACCCGCGCGCCGTGGCGGCGGGCGATGTCGCAGGTGTCGTCGCTGGAGAATGAATCTACCACCAGCACTTCATCACTGAAGGCGCGCACCGAGTCGATGGCCCGGGCGATGTGCAGGCTTTCGTTGTAGGTGAGGATGATGACGCTGATGGTTTCGCGGTTCATCTCAGGCCCCATGCAATTGCAGGACTTCACTGCACAGCCGGCGCGGTGAACGCGCGGCGCGGAAGTGGCTTTCCAGGGGCAGGCCCACAGCGATCATCATGATCAAGCGTTCGCTGGCCGGGATGGCGCCGAGGCTGCGGATCTTCCTTTCCACCGAATTGAGGATCGCCAGGTTCAGCGGGCAGGCACCCAAACCATTGGCGTGGCAAGCCAGTAACAGGCCCATGGAAAACAGTGCGCCGTCCACATACAGCTGGTTGCGCTGGCCGGCGCCGCCCCAGGCGGTGACTTCCGACGTGACCACGAACAGGTTGTCCACGGACTGGGAAAAACCACGCGAGCCGCCTTGCAGCTCAAGCAACTGCGCGATCACCGCACGGTCCTGGTACACATGCACCCGCGACGATTGGCGGTTGCATTGCGAAGGTGACGACTGCGCCAGTTCCACCAGCGAGGTCAGCAAGCCGCTGTCGATCTTGCCGGCCTGGAACATGCGGCAACTGGAGCGCGACTGCAGGAAGGCCTTGGCGTCCAACCCCTCACTGCCGGGCCACGGCGCGGCGCGCTTGATGCCGCCCGTGCCAGGAGTGCCGTCACGCTTGAGGTGCTCGACATAGGCTTCCAGGTAGAACACAAAGTCGTCGCTGATGCCCAGGGTGCGGTGCAGGTCGAGGTAGCCCTGGAACGCGCCGAGGGCCATCTCCAGCGGCAGCGCCGAGTACGTGCGGTCGTAGTCGTTGAGCATGCGGATGATGGCGTTGATCTTGTCCTTGCCGAACAGCGGCTTGGGCTCCTTGAGGGACAGGCCCTTTTCCACCGTGTGGGTTTCGATGAGGATCTTGTAGAACAGCTTCTTGTTGCGGCTTTCCAGCGGCGAGTACCCGTTGTGGCGAATAAACGTGAGCATGTCGCGGAAAAATTCGCTGACGAACAACATCAACTTCCATGCCTTATCCATCATGCGTTTCACCTGTTTCATAGTGCGATGTCTCTCGGTTTGAGGGGGCGGCACGGCGCACCGACGCAAATCATCCAGGCCGGCAGGCTGGTGATGACCACCGACCGCGCGCCCACCACACAGCCCTCCTCCAGCACACAACCGGGGTGAATGAAGGACTCGGCGGCGACCCACACGTGGTCCTTGATCACGATCTCGCGGGTCACCAACGGCCGCAGCAGGCTGCGGGTGTCATGGGTGCCGGTGCACAAAAAGCTGCGCTGGCTGATGGCGACCTTGGAGCCCAGGGTGATCCTGGCCATGGCGTACACATCCACGCCGTCGGCGATGGCGGTGTAGTCGCCGATCTCCAGGTTCCACGGCGCCCAGATGCTGCACGTGGGCGCGATCCGGCAGCCGACGCCGACCTTGGCGCCAAAGCGGCGCAGCAACCAACAGCGCCAGCTGTGCAGCATCCAGCGTGGCGTGGGGCGAAACAGCAAGTGGTAGATGATGCTCCACCACAGGCGACGGGCCTTGTCGCTGCGCGGCAAGGTGTCGACGTACTTGAGTTGGGCGAAGTCGCTCATGGCTTGAGCGCCGCCAGTTGTTCCAGCAAGTAGCGTTCGCCCACCTGCTGCAAGGCCTGGCGCCGGGCGCTGACCGCCACCCAATCGATGGGGGCGGCGATCAACGCCTGTACCTGGTCGATGTCGTCCGCCGGCAGGAAGCGCTGGGACAGTTCCAGCTTCTGCAGCAGGTTGCGCACCCGGGCATTCAGCGAGGCCTTGTTGCCCGGCAGGCCCACGGCGATAAAGGGCTTCTCGAAGATGATCGCGAACACCGTGGCATGGAACGAGTTGGTCACCACATAGGCCGACTCCTTGAGCAGCTTGAGCCAGTCCTGCGGGCCGACCTGCACGGTCTCGCCGATCTGCCGCCAGCGCCGGTGCGCGTTGTACGGCGAGACAATCGGGCCGGCCACGTACCGGGACAGCGCCTGCGCCACTTCACGCACCCCCACGCCGGTGCGCAATGCGTAGCAGAACACGTGACCGGTGCGGGCCTGGGTGGCCGTGGCGAGCAGCGCCGAATAATCACGGTGCAACAGCGTCGGGTCGGGCACGCATTCGGCGGCCAGCCCCGCGACCTGCTGCACGATGCCCACCCCGCTCTCTTCGCGCACGCTGATGGCCGACAGTTGCTTGAGCAGGCCCTGCGCTTCGGCGTGGTATTCGGGCTCCAGGTACTCCTTGCCGAAACTGGCGGCGTAAGAGATGCGCCGGGTCGCCGGGTCGCAATCGAACGCCAGGAAGTACGCTGGGTCCAGGCCGGTCTGGCCCGAGGGGTTCCAGATCTGGTCACTGCCCGCCACCAGCAAGTGCTGGCCGGCTACTGCCTGGTTGAGCTGGGCGGCATGGGCGTAGCGCAGCTCCTGGACATTCAGAAACCGCGCCTTGAACGCCTGGAACTGCTGCGACTGCACATTCGGCCCCAGCACCTGGGTTTTCAACGCCAGGGCCTTGAGGTACAGCGCCTTGAGATTGGCCTTGAGCTGACGTGGGTTGAGCACCTGGCGAATCTCGCTGCCGTCTTCCACATAAGCCGGATGGTAGTTGATCAGGCTGACCTGCAAGCCCTGTTGCTGCAGCCAGCGCTGCAAGGCGTAGGCTTGCAGCACCGCGCCGAAGTTCTCGCTGAAATGGTACGTCAGTATCCCGGCCCTGACGGGGCGTACAGATGCGCTCATGATCCAGCCTGCTTCAGTAAGTAAGGGGGGTAAACCGTCTGGCGCGCAGGCGTGACTTTGTTGAGCAGGCCGATGCACATCGACCACACCAGCAAGTAGCTGCCATCAAACGTGGTGAAGAACTGGTAGCTGGTCTTGAACGAAAAAATCAGCAGGATCGCCACCACCGCCAGCGACACGGGGTTACGCGGCAAGCCACTGAACAGCAGGCAGAACAGCGCCACGCCGACTACGCCGAGCTTGGCTGTCACGCCCCAGTAGCCGTTCTCGATATCGAACTTGGAGTTCTCGAACCAGCGCTCGTCATTGGTAGGCACGCCAGGGGTCAATTGCTTGGCCAGGCCATTGCCGAGGAACACCGTGGCCGGGTTTGCCAGGAACGACTCCTTGGCATGGGCAATCTCGAACGCACGGGTTACGTCCTCACCCTTCTCTTCGAACAGGTAGGTGGCAAAACGCGATACCGCCAGGGGGCTGCTATAGAACGTCAGCGTGCCCAGGGCGCCGATGGCCAACACCAGCACTGCGAGGGATTTGAGCTTGCGCTGGGTAATCGCCGACAGCAGGATCATCACCGCCATCGCCGCCAGGATGGTCTTGGAACCGGCGGCCAGCAGTGTGACGGCCAGGATCAGCATCAACCCGACTTTGCGCTGGCAACAGGCGTAGAAAAACAGCAGCACCGCCGAGCTGGTGGGGAACAGCATGATGCGGCCCACCTCGTCGCTGGATTTGGACGCGGCGTTGGTCAGGTCGATACCCACACCGTACAGGCTCACCTGCAACAACTGGCCGAGGGCGAAGACATAGATGACTCGCTCGAAGATGCGGCGGTAGTTGATGCTATGAGCCAGGGCGATTTTTTCCAGATTGGCCGCCACATAGCCGTACCCGGCCAACAGCAGCACAAAATAGAAGAACGGAATGCCCGAACGCAGGAACTGGTACAGGGAGATCTTCGCGCCGCTGCTGACCAGCACCTGCAACACGCTGGACGCTACCACCAGCGCCAGCAACGGCAAAGCGCGGGTAAAGCCTCGCGCCGCATACACCACAAAAGGCAGCAACAGCAGCAACGCCAACGGCTGCGACAGGTTGTTGCTCAACGCCAAGGGCAAGGCAAAGAACGTCAGCGGCAAGTAGAGGGTCAGGCGCGCCTGGGACAGCATCATGGGCGCACCTCCCCGACACCGACTACCCGCAGGTACACCAGCACCACCAGCTCGGGCAACGACAACAACAGCGAGGCGCCCAACAACGGGTCAATACGTTCCTTGCACGCCAGCCACACCACCAAGGCCGCCGCGCTGCTCAAGGCATAGATCAGCGACGTGCGGGTGTGGCGGTTGGTGGAAATCAGCAGCGCCGCGAGGATGAACCAGGCCACATTCAAGATCGTGTGCGAGCCGATCAGCGCCAGGGACAGTCGGTCGACCTGCACCAGACCGTGGCTCCACCACAGGATGATCTGCGGCCCGGCCCAGATCCCGGCGACGTACACCAGCACGCACAGGCTCAGTACCCGTGAACTGGCGCGCCGGGTAAAACGCCGCGCCTCGTCGAGTTGCCCACGCCCGGCCAGGCGTGAGATCTCCGGTGTGAGGGCATTGCTGCACGTGATCCCCAGCTGGATGATCAGCCGCATCAAGGTACGCGCCATGGTGTAACCCACCACCACCGCCGGGCCGGCGATCTGGTTGAGCACTTGCAGCCCGCCTTGCAGGGTGATCGCCTGGGCCAGCGGGATCGCCGCACTGCCCACCGCCGGTTTCCAGATACCGCGAAATTCAGCCCAGGAAGCTGATGCCAGGCCCAGCAGCGGCCAGGGCGAAATGCGCCGCACAAACACCGTCACCAGCAACAGGAACAGCACCTGACTGAAGAACATGCCCTGGGCCAATTGCAGCTCCGTGCCGCCGAGCAGCAGTACGGCGATGGACAGTACGATATCCAAAGTCCTGCGGTTGGCCATGATGAAGACACCGCCGACCGTCCTGTCAATGGTGCGAAACCAGGCATCGATCGGTCCACCCAACAGGCGCGTGCACAGGTAGCCGGACATGAACACCACCACCAGGCTGGCCTGCTCGGGCGCCAGGGTCTTGAGCTTGAGCAACGCGACCCAGTCGAGCCACTGGCCGAGGGTCAGGGCAAACAGCAGCACCAGCGCGACCACCGCCAAGGTGAATGCCAGCGCGGTCTGCACGCTGCGCCGCGCCCCCGCGACATCGCCTTGGCTGGCGCGCAACGTGGCACTGGTGGCCGACGCCTGGGCTACCCCAAGGTCGAGCAGGCTGAGCATCGACGGGATACCTGTGAGCACCAGCCAATCGGCATAGCGTCCGGTGCCCCAGGCATGCAGGAAGAACGGCACCAGCACCAGTTGCGCCGCCAGCGTCACAAGTTGGGTGTAGCCGTAGCTCAGGACGTTGAGGCGAAAACGACGCGACAACGAACGAGGCATTTCAAGCACTTTGTTCATCGCGCATCAGGCCTTGTCGGACTGATAGGCATAGCTGTAATAGCCGTAATCGCCATAGCCATAACTGGCGGAACGACGTTTTTCCACGCCATTGAAGATCGCGCCCTTGAGCTCAATGCCGTTCTGATGGAAGCGCCGCAGGGTCAGTTCGATCTCCTTCGCCGAGTTCACCCCAAAACGTGTGACCAGCAGGCTAGTACCGACCTGGCGTCCGATAATCGCGGCATCCGTGACGGCCAGCAGCGGCGGCGTGTCGATGATCACCAAGTCATAGCGCTCGCTGACTTCAGCCAGCAACGCAACAAAATTGGGGTGCATCAACAGTTCTGACGGGTTGGGCGGGATCTGCCCACGGCCGATGAAGTCGAAGCGCTCGATCTGGGTCGGTTGAATCGCCTCGTGCAGGTCACAGCGTTTGACCAGCAGATCGGATAAGCCCGCCTCCACCACCTTGCCCAGCATCTTGTGCAGGTAGCCTTTACGCATGTCGGCATCGATCAGCAGCACGCGCTGGCCGGCCTGCGCGATGATGGCTGCGAGGTTGGCCGAGACAAACGTCTTGCCGACCTCCGGGCTTGGGCCGGTGATCATCAAGCGGTTGTTCTTGGACTCGAGCATGGCGAAATGCAGGCTGGTGCGCAGGCTGCGCATCGCCTCCATCACCAGGTCCTGGGGGTGATTGAGCGCCAGTAACGAGGGCGCCGCCGAGCGGCTCTTTGCCGCGTTGACCTCCTCGGCCTTTTGCAGCAGGCTGAAGGGAATCGACGCGTACACCGGCAAACCGAGTTTCTCGATGCCATCCGGCGTTTCCAGGCCACGGTTGAGCAGGCTGCGCACCAGCACCAGGCCCACCGACAACATGCCGCCGAGCAGCATCGCCAGCAGCACCACGATGATTTTGCGCGGTTCCACAGGCTTGGCCAGGTTGGCATCGGCACTGTCGATCAAACGCACGTTGCCGACCGTGCCGGCACGCATTACGTCCAGCTCCTGGGAACGGTTAAGCAGTTGGGTGTAGATCTCGGTGCCCACCTGCACGTCGCGGGTCAGGCTGAGCAACTCCTGCTGGGTGCTGGGCAAGCCTTCCACGCGCTTGGTCATCTGCGCCTGCTTGGCGTTGAGCTCAGCCAGCTTGGCGATCAAGGCGCGGTAAGCCGGGTGCTGAGGGGTGAACTTGCGGTCCAGTTCGGCCTGCTGCAGCTTGAGCTCGGAGATGCCGGTGTCGAGGGCCACCACCTGATCAAGCATGGCCTTGGCCTCAAGGCTGATGTCGATGGATTTGCTGCGGGTCTGGAAGCGGTTCAAGGCGTTCTCGGCCTTTTCCAGGTCACGACGCACCTGGGGCAACTGGTCATTGAGGAACGACAGGCTCTGCGCCGCCTCGGCCGAGGTGCGGTCGACGTTCTGCTTCACATAGAGGTTGGAGATTTCATTCAGCGTACGAATCGCCAGGGCCGGGCGTGTGCTCTCCAGGGACAGACTGATGATGCCCGACTCCTTGCCGCGCTCGATCACGGTCAGCAGGTCTTGATAATCCGCCACTGCATCCAGGCGTGGCTTGCGCACGATCTTGAAATGTGCGCCGGGGTTGGCACGCAATTCCTTGACCAGCACCTCGACACCGTTGGCCGCAAACGGCTCGCCGACGTGGCCCGCGGCGATCTGCCGGTCATCCTCATCAAACAGGGCATAGGCCTGGGCTTCGCCGGCCACGAGCACCAGGGAGGTACCGAGCAGCGCGGTCGGCAGCTTCAAGCTGCTCAACTCCAGTTGCTCGCCACCCGCCGAGTAGCGGCTGACACCAAACAGCGGCGGCGCGATATCGCCCTTGTGCTCCGGCATATACCGCCGCGCCAGGAAGCCACCGATCAACGGGAAATGCTGCGGTGTAATCGTGATATCCAGCGCCAGGGTGTCGACGGTCTTGCCGATGATGGTCCGCGACTTGATCAGTTCGATCTCGGTCACCGCCGGCGACTCCTTGCCCAGCAGGCTGCTCACATCGGAAAAACCGAGCATGTCGTTTTTCTTCGGTTCCACCTGGATCAACGCATTCGCCTGGAACACCGGCGCCGCCAGAATGGCGTAGGCCGCGCCGATGAGCATGCAGGTGCCGGTGATCCCTGCGATCAGCCATTTGTGATCGATCAGGGTGCCGAGCATGCCGAGCACATCGATCTCGTCGCGATGAGGGCTATCCGGGGAAGCGTTCTGGGGTGAATACATAAATCGCGTCTTCGTCCTTGCAATCATTTAAAGAGGGAGCGTCAGCGCGCCAGGCGCTGGGCCCAGGCTTGGGCGGCTTGTTCGATCAATGCATAGGCCTGTACAAAGGCAGGTTTGCCCTGGCGATAGGGGTCAGTGATCTCGCGGTCGTGCTGCCACTTGCCCAGCAGGAACACCTTGCCCCGCGCCTCGGGAGCCAGGTTGAGCACGCCGTCGATGTGCCGCTGCTCCATCACCAGGATCAGATCGGCCTCGCTCACCGCTTGAACGCTCAGTTGCCGCGCCTTGTGCGCCTGGGGCGCATGCCCGTGCTCCTGCAACACTTGCCCCGCCAGAGGCTCAAGCGGATGGTCACGCAACGCCGCCAGGCCGGCCGACCTCACCGTGATCCCACAGGGTTCGAGCGCGGCGCCCAATAACTGTTCTGCCGTGGGGCTGCGGCAGATATTGCCGATGCACACAATCAATATGTTTTTGAACAAGGCAACCTCCCACGCACCGCACACTTATTCTTCGGCAAAAGGGATGACCTTATTGGAATACCACCAACTAACGACCGGGCAATTATGACCACAGCCCCCTAAGTACGACTATCTATCGCGCAAGACAAAAAATAACAATCGCGCAACTAACCGACTAAAAATAACATTCCAGCACTTTTCCACCCCCGCATAATAAAGTGCCACTCGAGTGCAACAACAAGGGGACGGCCATGAACACTTCGAAGTTATTGGTAGAGCGTATTGGCCTATTTCCTTCTTCGGGAAATATTCATGTTGAAGTGAATAACTCGACCCGCGTCGTCGAGCGCATGCAGGTGTTGTATGCCGATAACTCCCTGGACAGCGATGAGTCCGGCTCTGGGCTGTCGATGGTGTTTGCCGATTGGCGTTTCAAGTTGCAGGTCAGTGATGCGGCGTCGGTGTGCCTGTGCGTGGAAAGTCGTGGCGACAGCCAGTTCATGCAGGTCAAGACCGCCGAATTGCTGGCGAATATCTCCGGCACTGAGGAGCGGCCATGAGCCTATTGGACGATGTAATACGCAGTTACGCGCTGAGAAAGCTCACGGGGATGTTTGAAGGTTTCGCCGAGCCGGCGGTGGGCACACAGTACCGGCGCAATACCCTGGCGATCGGCCGTTGGCTGGAACAGCTGCAGGGCAGTTCGCCGCAGCAGATCACCCATACGCTGTTCAAGCAGATGATCGAGGCGCGGCGTCGCGGTGATGTGCAGCGCTTCAACGCGCAGACGGTGTTGCTGGAACTGATGGTGGAAAGCAACCGGGCGCTGGACCTGGTGACTTACTCAGCCCTGCTGTGCGCCGCTTCCAGTCGCCAGGAAGGCTCTTGATGGGCGCGTTCGGCACCTGAGAGGGTGATTGCCACGCGGTTGAGCAACAACTCGGCGTTGTACTTGGGCGCCATGGCGCACACCAGCAAGGCTGCCAGGCCGGCACCGATGTAGGCCGGGGAAACCTTGACGTCAACGGGCTCGATTCGCCACAGAAACGCCATGGCCGCCACAGCCCCCAGCGTGGCACCGGCCAATGCTTCGTTCAGCGGATGGATGTAAGGCGCAACACAATACGCACTGAACCAGGCACTGGCCATTAACCCCACCCCCGCCGCCGGCCAGCGTAATCGCGGATTGAACTGGCGCGCAATCAGACTCGCTGCCACCGTGATCATCAGGGTCGTGTTCATGGCATGCCCACTTAATACGGCAATGTCCAAAGGCTCAAACGACAAACCCCAGCCTTTGAACAGCAACTTACTGAACGCGACAATCGAATAACTAACGCCGACGGTGATGACCCAGGCGCGAAGGGCCCATGGGTTCGAATACCTCAGCCACACCGCAATGATGATGGCGGCCGGAATCATGACGGTAATGCCGCCATAGTGTGCAAGTTCTGCGCGCATCATTCCCCAACCATCGACGTGCCCCTTTCGGCGCCCATCAGACCTGAGCATCGGGGAAATTACAACGTTATCTACGGTCAGGATGGTGCTGAAAGCCCGGCGAGGCTTCAGGCTAAAATGCATTTTCCTGATACAGCCAAAGCTTAATACTATTTTTTTTAATAATTAGGTTAGAACCAAACGGCATTTTACAGGCGCCGTCCCTGCCCCTACTTTGGACATGAATATCCGACCCCCTGCCCGGTGGAGGTGCCCATACCGCAAGAGACCACGCCCCAGATAAGGACAGACCATGAGCATTGAATTCATCGGCTACATCGGCGGCCATCACGCTTCCGAAATCCATCCACGCAGCGGCCCTACCCTGCAACCCGACTACGTTGAGACCGTGGCCCGCGCCCACGAAGACGCCGGTTTCGATCGTGCCCTGGTGGCCTTCCATTCCAACAGCCCGGACAGCACGCTGATCGCCTCCCACGCCGCCAGCGTGACCAAGAAGCTGCAATTCCTCATCGCCCACCGCCCGGGTTTCACCCAGCCCACCCTGGCCGCGCGCCAGTTCACCACACTCGACGTGTTCAACGGCGGGCGCACCGCCGTGCACATCATCACCGGTGGCGACGACCGCGAACTGCGTGCCGACGGCAGCCATATCGGCAAGGACGAACGCTACGCGCGCACCGACGAATACCTCAGCGTGGTGCGCCAGGAATGGACCAGCGAACAGCCTTTTGATTTTGACGGCACCTACTACCAGGTCGAAGGAGCGCACTCCACCGTTAAATCGCCGCAGCAACCGCACATCCCGTTGTATTTCGGCGGCGCCTCCAAGGCCGCGATCGAAGTGGCGGGCAAGCATGCCGACGTCTACGCGCTGTGGGGCGAAACCTACGAGCAAGTGCGTGAAATCGTGACCCAGGTACGCGCCGAAGCCGCCAAGCATGGGCGCACGATTCGCTTCAGTTTGTCGTTGCGACCGATCCTCGCCGAGACCGAAGCGTTGGCCTGGGCGCGCGCCGACAGCATCCTGCAGCAGGCCACGGCGCTGGCCGAGAAGAATGGTTTTGTACGACGCGAACCGCCGAACGAAGGCTCGCGTCGGTTGCTCGCGGCAGCGGCGCAGGGCTCGCGGCTGGATAAGCGCCTGTGGACCGGGATTGCCGGGTTGCTGGGCGCGCAAGGCAACTCCACCTCGTTGGTGGGCACCGCTGAGCAAGTCGCGGAAGCACTGGTGGATTACTACGACCTGGGGATTACCACGTTCCTGATTCGTGGGTTTGATCCGCTCAATGATGCGATCGACTACGGCAAGCGCTTGATCCCCCTCACCCGCCAACTCATCGCAGAACGCGAGCAGGCCAAGCAGGTAGCCTGAGAACAACACAAAACCCAAGGTGGAAGGGGCTTGCCCCCTCCCACATTAAGATCAGTTTTTATAGTCGGTATCGCTACGCTCCAACTGCCGAATCAACGCATTCCAATGCCGCGCCACCCCAGGGCCTTCACCCGTCGAATGCGCCTTGGCCTGCTGCTCGACCTTCTCCACCACGTCCTTCGGCGGGAAGATCAACTCCGCATTCCCCGCCGCCTGCGCCGCGACCTGGATAGTGCACGCGCGCTCCAACTGCTGCAGTTGCTGGAACGCGTGTTCTACGCTGACACCGGCAGTCAACAAGCCGTGGTTACGCAGGATCATTACGCTCTTGTCGCCCAGGTCCGCCACCAACCGCTCGCGTTCGTCCAGGTCGAGGGCAATGCCTTCATACCCGTGGTACGCCACCCGCCCGGAAAAACCGATGGAATGCTGGGAGATCGGCAACAGCCCGTCTTTTTGCGCCGACACCGCGATACCGTCGCGGGTGTGGGTGTGCAGCACCGCTTGCAGGTCGTGGCGTGCGCCGTGGATGGCGCTGTGAATCACATAACCGGCGTAGTTGATGCCCAGGCCGGTAGGGTCATCGACGATCGTGCCGTCGAGGTCAACCTTGACCAGGTTGGAGGCGCTGATTTCGTCGAACAACAGGCCGAAGGCGTTGATCAGGAAATGCTCCTCGGGGCCCGGCACGCGGGCGGAGAAGTGGGTATAGATGTGGTCGGTCCACTTGTACAAGGCCGCGAGGCGATAAGCGGCGGCCAGTTTGACGCGCACTTCCCATTCTTCCGGAGTGACGCGTTGGCGAACATTGTTGGAAACGCTGGAAATCGAGGTGACGCTGCTCATGGCAAAACTTCCTGGATGGCCTTAAGGACTTCCAGGCAAGCCTAGGGGATGCAAAAAAATAATAAAAAGCACATTTTAATCTAAGCTAATTATTATTTTTTTTCATATCAGGCAGCATCCTTGATCTTGTGCAACGAGGCAGCCACCCACTTGCCAAACGCATCCACCGGGCCCTGCAGGTTGCCGAGGAAGTGCGGGTAGATCAGCCAAAGATCCATGACCGGCTTGAAGTCCTTGAGCGGCATCACCGCCAATTGCTCGCGATGCGCGCTGCGTTCCAACAGTGGCCGAGGCACCAGGCCCAAGCCCAGGCCGTCCGCCACCAAACCCAGTTGCAGCTCGGTGCCGAAGGTTTCCAGGTTGACCCGCAGGGCCAGGCCTTGATCGGACAAGGTCCGCTGTAAACCGGCACGGAAACCGCAGCCGTCCGGGTTGAGGATCCAACCGTTCTGGTAGACGTCCGCCAGTTTGCACGGCTTTTTCGGCAGCTGGGATTTGGCGCACACCACCACCAGTTCCATCTTGCCGATGGACTCGCCGATGATGTTATCCGGGAAGATCTTGCCCGCTGGGAACAACGCCGCCGCCGCATCCAGCTCGCCGCGCTCGATCTTGCCCACCAGTTGGCTGCCCCAGCCGGTGGCGACCTGGGCACGCAGTTCAGGGTATTCGGTACGCAGGTGCTTGAGCGCGTCCAACAGCACCACATCGCCGATGGTCTGCGGCACGCCCAGGCGTAACACGCCGGTAGGCGGTGCGTCGGTGGCCACCAGCTCGCGCAGGGCATCCATCTCGCGCAGGATCAGCCGGCACTGCTCGTAGACGCGAGTGCCGATCAGCGTAGGCTTGAGAGGTTTGGTATTGCGGTCGAACAGCTCCACGCCCAGCGCCTGCTCGAAGTTCTGCACACGGCGGGTGATGGCCGGCTGGGTCAGTTGCAACGACTCGGCGGCATGGCTGATGGACTGGCAACGAATCACTTCGACAAAGGCATCGATATCGTCAATTTTCATTTGGGCCGCACATAGAGAACAGTCATTAAGATGTGTGCGAAGCATAGTTGCAGGAAGGCTGCCTGGATAGCCCACCCTGTGATCGATAACGTCTAACACTATTCAGACCCGTTATAAATTACCTTCAGCTATAAGCTAATCATTAAAAAATAGCATATTAACCATTAACATTATGCTTAGATAAACCCATCACTACCGACCACACGATGGAATTGTCATGACCCAGGCCCGACACCCCGAGAGACTCAGAGCCTTCATAGGCGCCCTGGCGGAATTGATCGACGGCAATCCACGCGAAGGCGACCTGCTGCACCGTGGCGGCAAGCTACTGGCGCAACTGGTCAGCCATGATGACTGGCTGCCCGATGAATACGCCCAACCCGACCCCGAGCGCTACCAGCAGTTCTTGCTGCATGCCGATTCGCGCCAGCGTTTCAGCATCGTCAGCTTTGTATGGGGGCCGGGGCAAAGCACGCCGATTCATGACCACCGGGTGTGGGGGCTGATCGGCATGTTGCGCGGGGCAGAGTTTTCCCAAGGTTTTGAACGTGCCCCCGATGGCCGCCTGGTAGCCGAAGGCAAGCCGATCCAGCTGGTGCCGGGTCAGGTTGAAGCGGTGTCGCCCAAAGTCGGTGACATCCACCAGGTGAGCAATGCCCACAGCGACCAGGTGTCCATCAGCATCCATGTGTACGGCGCCAATATCGGTGCGGTGCGCCGCGCGGTGTACCAGCCTGACGGCAGCGAGAAACTGTTTATCTCCGGCTACTCCAACGCCTTCCTCCCGAACATCTGGGATTTGTCCAAAGAAAAGAGCCCTGCCCTATGACCACCGTATCGACTCGCAGCTTTGCCCGGATTCGCCAGGCCCTGTTGGACCATGAAGAAGTCGCCCTGGTCGACGTGCGCGAAGAAGCGCCGTTTGCCGAATCCCACCCGTTGTTCGCCGCCAATATCCCGCTGTCCAAGCTGGAGCTGGAGGTGTATTCGCGCATTCCACGGCGCGATACCCAGGTCACCGTCTACGACAACGGCGAAGGCTTGGCCGCCCGCGCCGCCGAGCGCCTGGTCGCGCTGGGCTACACCCAGGTAAGTGTGTTGGAAGGTGGGTTGGACGGTTGGCGCAAGGCCGGTGGCGAGCTGTTTATCGACGTGAACGTGCCGAGCAAGGCGTTTGGCGAATTAGTCGAGAGCGAGCGCCACACGCCGTCACTGGCCGCCGAAGAAGTGCAGGCGCTGCTCGACAGCCAAGCCGATGTGGTGGTGCTCGATGCACGGCGTTTCGACGAATACCAGACCATGAGCATTCCCACCGGCATCAGCGTGCCGGGCGCCGAACTGGTGTTGCGTGCCCGTGAACTGGCGCCGGACCCGGCCACCCGTATCATCGTCAACTGCGCCGGGCGTACACGCAGCATTATCGGCACCCAATCGCTGATCAATGCCGGCGTGGCCAACCCGGTGTCGGCCCTGCGTAACGGCACCATCGGCTGGACATTGGCCGGGCAGAAACTTGCCCATGGTCAATCGCGACGTTTTGCACCGACGTCGGAAGAACATCGCCAGGCTGCCGCTGCCGATGCACGCCGAGTGGCCGACAAGGCCCGCGTGGGTCGTGCCACCCTCGCTGACCTGCACGCCTGGCAGCAGGAAAAAACCCGCACCACCTACCTGTTCGATGTACGTACTCCGGAAGAATTCGAAGCCGGTCACCTGCCGGGCGCGCACTCCACGCCCGGCGGGCAGCTGGTGCAGGAAACCGACCACGTCGCCAGCGTGCGTGGCGCCCGGCTGGTGCTGGCGGATGACGACGGCGTGCGGGCCAATATGTCCGCATCCTGGCTCGCGCAATTGGGCTGGGAAGTGCATGTACTGGATGACCTGCACGCGGCGCACTTCAGCGAAAAAGGCGCCTGGGTCGCGCCGGTACCGGCCCCGCCTCAGGCCGAGCTGATCAGCCCGCACACCCTGGCCGAGTGGCTGAAGCATGGCGACACCGTGGTGCTCGATTTCACCGCCAGCGCCAACTACGTGAAACGCCATATCCCTGGTGCCTGGTGGGTGCTGCGCGCCCAACTGTCCCAGGCCCTGGCCAAGGTGCCCTCCGCCCAACGCTACGTGCTGACCTGCGGCAGCAGCCAATTGGCGCGCCTGGCGGTGGCCGAAGTCGAAGCCATCACCGGCAAACAAGTGTTCCTGCTGCAAGACGGCACCGCCGGCTGGATCAACGCGCAACTGCCGCTGCAAGAAGGTGAAACCCACCTGGCTTCACCGCGCATCGACCGCTACCGCCGCCCATACGAAGGCACCGACAACCCCAAGGAAGCCATGCAAGCGTACCTGGATTGGGAGTACGGCCTGGTCGACCAATTGGCTCGCGACGGCACCCATGGTTTCTACGTGATCTGATCCACCTGAAACGCCTGCCCCCCAAAACCAGCCACCGGCGCTCTANCCCGAAAAAACACGGTGGCATTGATAGGGCTGCTACGCAGCCCAGCGCAGGGCAAGCCTGCTCACCACAAAAAGCCCTCCCCTTATGCGCATTTGCTCCTGTCTGGCGCAGGCCAGGTCCAGACGCGTTTTGACCCTGTTACCCCAACCCCTGTAGTGAGCAGGCTTGCCCTGCGCTGGGCTGCGAAGCAGCCCCAAAACCAGCCACCGAAGTTCTACCCGAAAAACACGGCGGCCNTTGATAGGGCTGCTACGCAGCCCAGCGCAGGGCAAGCCTGCTCACCACAAAAAGCCCTCCCCTGATGTGCATTTGCTCCTGTCAGGCGCAGGCCAGGTCCAGACGCGTTTTGACCCTGTTACCCCAACCCCTGCGCCGGGCTGCGAAGCAGCCCCAAAACCAACCACCGAAGTCCTACCCGAAAAAACCCGGCGACATTGACAGGGCCGCTTCGCACCCCAGCGCAGGGCAAGCCTGCTCACCACAAAAATCCCCCCTGACGAGATATTCGCCTTGGCACGCAACGCACCAACAAATGCAATTATCGAATAATCAATTCACACATAATCAAATATTTTAATAATTAACTTATAACCAAAAAGAACTTCACAGCGCGTTTTTATGGGCATAACGTTAACCCATGCACCGACCCCTTCTCCAGGCGGAGGTAATCAAACCCTTTCTTGATCTGCCTGGAGCCTGCATCCCATGGTCCTTACCACCCCTTTCAAAAGCCTGCTCTTGGCCACTGCCCTCGCCTTCGGCCTGATCGGCAGCGCACACGCCGCCGACCTGCAACCCCTGCGCGTGGCCAATCAGAAATCCACGATCAAGGCATTACTGGAAGTCTCCGGCGAAACCAAAAACGTGCCCTACGAGATCCAGTGGTCGGAATTCCCGTCCGCCTCGCCCCTGGGCGAAGCCTTGAATGCCGGCGCCGTGGATATCGGCGCCCTCGGCGATGCGCCTTATGTGTTCGCCCTGGGTGCCGGTGCGTCGCTCAAGGTGGTCAGCATCATCCACGCCGAAGGGCGCAACACCACTGCCTTGCTGGTGCCCAAGGACTCGCCGATCAAGACCGTCGCCGACCTCAAGGGCAAGAAGATCGTCACCGGGCGCGGTTCCATCGGCCATTACCTGGCGATCAAGGCCCTGGCCACCGCCGGCCTGACCACCAAGGATGTGCAGTTCATTTTCCTGCTGCCCAGCGAATCACGCCTGGTGCTGGATAACGGCACTGTCGATGCCTGGGCCACCTGGGACCCGTACACCACCGTGGTCACTTCGCAAAGCCAGGCTCGCGTGTTGATCAGTGGTAACAAGCTGCTGAGCAACCACCTGTACCTCGCGGCCACCCAAAAAGCCATCGCCGACAAGCGCCCGCAACTGGATGACTTTGTCGCACGCGTCGACCGCGCTTACGCCTGGGCCAACACCCACCCTGATGAGTACGCCGCCGCCCAAGCCAAGATCACTGGCCTGCCGTTGGCCGTGCACATCGAGGTGGCCAAGGACACCCACCTGACCCCGGTCGCCATCGACGACTCCGTCATCAGCGGCCTGCAAGCGACCGCCGATACCTATCAAAAAGAAGGCCTGCTGACCCAGCACATCGACGTGTCACAGGGCTTCGATAAGAGCTTCAACGCCAAGCGTGCCCCCCTTTCCCAAGCATCGCGCTAACAGGAGCAGAACATGAGCAAGCCACATCAAGCAAAACCACGTCATTTGAAACTGGGCGCCATGGTCCACGGCGTGGGACACGGCTGGGGCGAATGGCGCCACCCGAACGCCCAACCGAATGCCAGCACCAGCTTCGGTTTCTACAAGCAGCAGACTGAATTGGCCGAAGCCGCCAAGTTCGACTTCGTCTTCATCGCCGACAGCCTGCACATCCACGCCAAGTCCAGCCCGCACTACCTCAACCGTTTCGAGCCGCTGACCATCCTGTCGGCACTCGCGGCGATCACCACGAATATTGGCTTGGTCGCCACCGTGACCGTCAGCTACACCGAGCCCTACCAGGTGGCGCGCCAGTTCTCGTCCCTGGACCATATCAGCGGCGGCCGCGCCGGTTGGAACGTGGTCACCTCGTGGCTGAGCGGCACCGCTGACAACTTCAGCAAGGCCGAGCATCCACCCCATGCCGTGCGTTACCGCATCGCCAAGGAACACGTGAACACGGTCCAGGGCCTGTGGGATTCGTGGGAAGACGATGCCTTTACCTACAACAAACAGACCGGCGAGTTTTTTGCCCCGAGCAAGCTGCATGCACTCAACCACAAGGGCGATTTCTTCTCGGTGAAAGGCCCGCTGAACATCGCCCGCTCGCGCCAGGGCCAACCGGTGATTTTCCAGGCCGGCACCTCGGAGGATGGGCGCAACTTTGCCGCGCAGAACGCCGATGCGATCTTTGTGCACGTGGACAGCATCGAAGATGGCCTGGCCTATTCCCAAGACCTGAAACGTCGCGCCAAAGGCTTTGGCCGCGACCCGCAAAGCCTGTCGATCCTGCCGGGCATCCGCCCGATCGTCGGCCGCGATGAGGCTGAAGTGGAAAGCCGCTATCAGCAAGCCGTCGACCTGGTCACCGTGGAAGACGCAATCGTCGCCCTCGGTCGCCCGTTCAACGATCACGACTTCAGCAAATACCCCTTGGACGCGCCGTTCCCGGAGCTCGGCGACCTCGGTTCCAACAGCCAGAAAGGCGGCTCCGACCGCATCAAACAACTGGCCAAGGACGAAGGCCTGACCCTGCGTGAAGTCGCCCTGCACTTTTCGCGGCCAAAACGTGATTTTGTCGGCACCCCGGAGCAAGTCGCCGATGCGATCCAGACCTGGTTCGAGACCGGCGCCAGCGATGGTTTCATCATCAACTCGGTGCTGCCGGACGGTTTGCAGTATTTCACCGAATGGGTGGTGCCGGTGTTGCAGCAACGCGGCCTGTTCCGCAGCGAATACACGGGCCATACCCTGCGCGACAACTTGGGCCTGGACGTACCGGCCAACCGCTACAGCGTCGCCGCCGAGGTTGAAGAGCAGCAAGAGGCGCTGGCATGAGCCAATCCTCACAACCTTCCTTACGCTCCGTGGAAGTCGCCAACTTCGAAGCCCTGCTCGAACGCCTCAGCACCGAGCTGGCCAGCACCGCGCACCTCTATGACGAGAGCGGCGCCTTCCCTCATGCCAACTTCACGTTGCTGCACGAACAAGGCCTGGTCGCCCTCACGGTGCCCAAGTCCCTGGGCGGCGGCGGTGCCAGCCTGCCCCAGGCGCGCAAGGCGATCAGTGCGATTGCCAAGGGCGAACCGTCCACCGCGCTGATCCTGGTGATGCAGTACCTGCAACACACACGCCTGCAAGACAGCAAGACGTGGCCGGCGCACTTGCGCACGCAAGTGGCGAATGACGCAGTGCGCGACGGCGCCCTGATCAACGCCCTGCGCGTCGAGCCCGACCTGGGCACCCCGGCCCGTGGCGGACTGCCGGCGACGACCGCCGTGCGCACTGCCGAAGGCTGGCGCATCAGCGGACGCAAGATCTACTCCACCGGCAGCCATGGCCTGAGCTGGTTCAGCGTGTGGGCGCGCAGCGATGACGCCGATCCATTGGTCGGCGCCTGGCTGGTGCCAAAAGACAGCCCCGGCGTGAGCATCATCGACACCTGGGACCACCTGGGCATGCGCGCCACCTGCAGCCATGAAGTGGTGCTCGACAACGTGCGGGTGCCACTCGATCACGCCGTCAGCGTCAGCCCGTGGAGCGCGCCCTCGCCGGAGCTGGACGGCGAGGGTTTCCTGTGGATGTCGGTGTTGTTGTCCTCAGTGTACGACGCCGTGGCCCAGGCCGCGCGAGACTGGCTGGTGAACTGGCTGGAAGAGCGCCAGCCGTCCAACCTTGGCGCCGCGCTGTCGACCTTGCCGCGCTTCCAGGAAACCGTCGGCCACATCGACACCCTGCTGTTTGCCAACCGCAGCCTGCTCGACGCCGCGGCCGAAGGCCATACCCCGTCGGCCAATGCCGCGCAGTTGAAGTACCTGGTCACCCACAACGCCATCCGCGCCGTGGAGCTGGCCATCGAGGCCTCGGGTAACCCAGGCCTGTCGCGCCATAGCCCGCTGCAACGGCATTACCGCGATGTGCTCTGCAGCCGCGTGCACACCCCGCAGAACGACGCCGTGTTGCAAGGTGTCGGCAAAGCCGTCTTCGCCCAACGCCACAAGGAACGCCCATGAGCCAGGTGATTATTGCCAGCCAGTTGGACGAAGATTACAACGACGTGATCCGCCAGCGCCTGGCCTCGATCCACCCCGGCGCGCAAGTGATCGGCGTGCCCGTTGGCGTACCCAGCGACCTGCCGCCCCAGGCCAACATTCTATTGCTGCGCCCGATCAACGTGCGTGGCTACACCGCGCCGGACACGCCGCCACCGGGTTGGCCGTACGGCGCGCAGTGGGTGCACCTGGTGTCGTCGGGCATCGACTTCTACCCGCAGTGGCTGTTCAACGGGCCGCCGGTGACCACCTCGCGCGGCAGTGCCGCCGACAACCTGGCCGAATTTGCCTTGGCCGCGATCTTTGCCGCGTCCAAGCATCTACCGGAGATCTGGGTGAAGGACGCCCAGTGGCAATTCACCCCGCTGCGCCCGCTCAAGGGCACGACGCTGGGCATCCTGGGGTTTGGTGCGATTGGCGAAAGCCTGGCGCAAAAAGCCCTGGCCGTGGGGATCAAGGTGGTGGCACTGCGTCAAAGCCCGGCGCCGTTCAGCACGGGGGTTGAAGCCGCCAAGGACATTCACGACCTGTTCGCGCGCGCCGATCACCTGGTGGTGGCGGCACCGCTGACCGAGTCCACACGGCATATCATCAACAGTGATGTGCTGGGCAGCGCCAAGCCAGGGCTGCACTTGATCAATATTGCACGGGGTGGCTTGCTGGACCAGGAGGCGCTGCTGGAAGCGCTGGATAACGGGCAGATCGGGCTGGCATCGCTGGATGTAACCGAGCCGGAGCCGTTGCCGGATGGGCATCCGTTGTACACCCATCCAAGGGTGAGGTTGTCGCCGCACACATCGGCGATTTCGACCAATAGCCGCAACGAGATTGCCGATACGTTTTTGGCGAACCTGGAACGGTATATCGACGGTCGGACGTTGGAGAATCTGGCGAATTCATAACGCCGAACAGCAATCAACAGGTGGGAGGGAGCAAGCCCCCTCCCACATTGGGTATTGTGGTCAGGCGGAAAGCATCATCCCCATAACGCATAAAGGTGGGTTACTTGATGCGGTAGTGGAACGTGTTGCGCACTGCTGGCACGGGCACGGGTTTTCCCTCAACAATCCGTGGCTGGTAGCGGAAAGTATTTGCCGCCGCCAATGAAGGTCGCATGAACAACGGGTGGCAGCCGTCCAGCACTCTGGGGTTTTCCACACGGCCCTGAATGTTGACGGTGTATTCCACGGAGCAATCGCCTTCGATGTTCTTGTCCAGGGCACGCTCGGGGTAGTCCGGCGCTTCCTTGCTCAAGGGCTGGTATTGACGGCTGTCAAAGGCTGGCGCGGGGGCGGGTGCTGCGGGACGGGCGCGTTCAGCGGCGAGGCGTTCCTGGCTCACTCGCTGTTGCTCCAGCTCGCGGTTGCGCTGTTCAGTCGCCAAGCGTTCTTGTTGCTGCTCGATTTTCTTGTCTTCGACGCGCTTGCGCGCCAAGGCGGCCTTCTCAAGTTTCTGCGCCTGGATCTGCGGATCGACGGTGGGCTTCACCGGTACGGGAACAGCGACGGGCTCCGGAGGTGTAAGGGCCACCGGCTCAGGTACGGGAGCGGGAACAGGAACAGGAACAGGCGCAGGTGGCATCATCACCCACTGGGTATGCATCACCCTGGGTGCTTGCACCGGCGTTTTTTCTGTTGACCCACCCAGCATCAGCGCTGCCAGCACGCCCACGTGCAGCGCCACCGCCAGGCTCGCCGCGAAGCTGTTTCTCCAGAACCCGGACGGTTGCCCGTGCGCCATCGTTAACGTCGGACTGTGCATGATCATCGCCGTCATTGCGGGGCCTCGGTCACCAGCCCCAGGTTGCTCACACCACCTTTCTGCAACACCGCCATGGCCGCGACCACCCGGCCGTATCCGGCGTTGTCATCGGCGCGGATGTACACCTGGGTGTCGCTGCGCGCCGCCACCACCTGCATGACCTTGGCGCCCATTTCTTCCAGGGTCACGGCGCTGTCGGTCTGGTGCCGGGTGTCGAGCTCGCCGCCGAGGTTCCAGTAGTAACCCCCGTCGGCCTTCACCGACAGCGTGAGGATCTGCTGGCGGGTGTCGGTGGCCAGCGCTTCGGCGGCGACCTTGGGCAGTTCGATCTTCACGCCCTGGGTCAACATCGGCGCGGTGACCATGAAGATCACCAGCAGCACCAGCATCACGTCGATGTAAGGCACCACATTCATCTCAGCCTTGGGCCCGTGCTTGCGTTGCGGCCTGGTCAACATCGGTTTGCTCCTTGTTCAGGCGGCCACGGCCAGGTTGATCGGCGTACCGCGCAAGGTGCGGTGCAGACGCACTTGCAGTTCATTGCCGAAGGCGTAGTAGCGGGTGAGCAAGGTCTGGCCGCGTGCCGCGAAGCGGTTGTAGGCGATCACCGCCGGGATGGCGGCAAACAGGCCGATGGCGGTGGCGATCAACGCTTCGGCGATGCCCGGCGCCACCGTCGACAGCGTCGCCTGCTGGACCTGGGACAAGCCGATAAAGGAATTCATGATCCCCCACACGGTACCGAACAGACCGATGTAGGGACTCACCGAGCCCACGGTCGCGAGGAATTGCAGGCCCTTTTCCAACTCGATTTCCTGCTCGGTGATCGCTACCTGCAACGCACGTTCGACACCTTCCAACACGGCCGGATCATGGCTGTGCAGGTGCTGGTATTCCTGCACGCCTGCGATAAAAATCGGCGCAATGCCGCCCTCGCCCGCCTGCACCGTTTCGCGGTACAGCGGCTGCAGGTCGGACGCGGCACGAAAGCGCAGCACAAAGCCGTTCAACTGGCGCTCCAGGCGGCGCAGCACACTGCCGCGCTGGATGATCAGGTACCAACTGAGCAGGGACGCCAGCAGCAAAGTGACCATCACCGCCTTGACCAACAGGCTGGCGTCGCTGATCAAACCCCAGATCGTCATATGTTCCATCGTCGCGTGCATGGTTAGGCTCCTATTCGATTAAAAAGTGATGACCGGCTGATGACCGTTCAGGGCAATTTCAGTGTGCGGGTCACCTCCGCCCACGGCACGAACTTGAAGTTCTGGGTCTGCTCGGGCATGCGCTTGCGCCCGTCCTGCACCACCAGCATGCCTTGGCTCCAGGGCCCGCCGAGGTTGAGGGCGGTGACTTCCAGGCCATCGGTTTCCGACGCGCCGTCTATGCCGGCGGCGGCGTTCAGGCCCACGCGAAAAGCACCGTGCGTGGCGAACGGCGGCTCGGCATCCACCACTACATAGCTGTCGTTGCCTTGACTGGAGATCACCAGGTAATCGCGCTTATCGCTCTGGTACAGCGCCAGGCCCTCGACATCCGCCTGCAGTTGCGGGCCGACCTTGATCACGCTGGTGAGCGTGGCCGGTTGGTCGGCACGCGCATCCACCGCCCACACGCCGACATCTTCTTCACCGATAAACAGCCGCTGGCGCTGGTCATCGGCCACACAGCCTTCGGGCTGGCTGTCGACCTTGAACTGGCGCACCAGCTCGCCCTGCACGCGGCCATCCGGCGCGCTGAGGCGGTATTGCAGGAAGGTGCCGTCCTTGCCGTTGGCGATGGCGTAGAGGTCCCCGCCAGCGGGCTGGAACAGGCAGATACCGTAGATGTCCTTGAGCGGCGTCGGCACTTCACCGGCTTCACGCAGTTCGCCGCTCTGGCGGTCGATGCTGAACAGGCTCAGGCTGTTGCGATCACGGTTACTCGCCACGGCAAGGTCAACGGTGTGCGCGCCGAGTTTGAAGTGGGGGCGGACGTCGACGTTGTTGAGACGGCCGACCGCCAGTTCCTGCAACAGCTTGCCGTCGAGGTCATAGGCCAGCAGGCCCTGCTTCTTGTTAGTACCGAGCACGCGGCTTTTTTCCGGCTGCGTGGGGTGAATCCAGATCGCCGGATCATCCGCTGCATCGCCCTGGCGGCCGACCGGATCGGTTTGGCGCAGCGCAGCGACTTCCGGCAGTACCGGCGCGGCCGCCACAGGTTTGGCTTGCCAGTTGAGTGTGCCTTGATACAGCTTGCCGGTATCGTCATCACGCACCAGCAGGTGCTGGCCATTAACGCTGAGTTGTTCCGGTTCCTTGAGACCTGGCAGCGTCAGGCTCGATTGCTCGACCCAACGCTCGCCGGTGTGCTGGAACAGGTGCAGTTGGGCGGTCTTGGGGTCAAGCGCCACCACACCGCCCGGTACCAGCGCCATGGCCCCGGCTTCGCGCTTGGGGTTGTCGAACAGGGCCACCGGGGCGCGTTTGACATCGGCTTCCGGGTGCGCCGGGTAGGCCCACCAGCCGACGTTTTCCTCATTCACCACCAGTTGCTGGGTGGCGTCATCCACCTGGCAGAACTGCGCCGACGGCGGCAGCGGCAAGCCGCGTACACGCTGGGCTTCGGCGAGCAACGTCGAGCCGTTGCCTACCAGCCATTGCTCGCCCTTGCCCTCCTCGCCCACCAGGAACACAAACAGGTTGGCCGCCCCGTCGCGGTACAGGCACAGGCCATTCACCGGGTAATCGCGGGTGGGCAGGTACAGCGGTTGGCCAAAGGTCTTGGTGGACGCATCGAGGCTGATCAGCAAGGCCTGTTGGCGGTCGTTGTCGAGGCTGGCCACCAGCACCTGGGCACCGACGACGCGGGTGTCGAGGCTGCTGAAATTGCCTGCGAAGCGGGCCAGTTCGGCGCCCTTGCTGTCGAGCAGTTGCAGGCCGTCGCGGGTGCCGGCGGCCAGGCGTTCGCTGCCGTTGGGCAGGAAGGCCATGGCTTCGGCATTCAGGCTGGGTGCCCAAGGCGTCAGCGCCAGGTCGGCGGCCATTACCGGTGAGCAAGCGGCCAACGCGATCAGCAGGTACAGCTTGGAAATTCTCATGAACGAACAAATCCTTCGAAAGCAACGGAGATCCATGTGGGAGGGGGCTTGCTCCCGATAGCGGTGTATCAGCCAATAAACGTGTACCTGACCCCTCGCCATCGGGAGCAAGCCCCCTCCCACATTGGAATCGAGGTGTGGGTTAGAAATGGGTGAACGTCAGGCCCAGCTTGTAGGTAGGGCCGTACTCCTCGTACTGGCCGTTGTAGCCACGGTGGCCGGTGTAGACGAAGTACGACTCATCGGTGAGGTTCTGCGCCTCGAAGCTGACTTGCAGGTTCTTGGTCAGCGAGTAGCGCGCGCTGAAGTCGACAAAGGTCTGAGCGTCGACGTGCAGGTCGTGAGCCTTGTCGTTGATCGAGGCCAGCTCATAGAGGTACGCCGATTTGTAGTTGGCCGAGACGCGCAGGCTGAGCTTGTCGTCTTCCCAACCGAGCATCAGGTTGCCGACGGTGTCGGACTGGTTGGGCAGGCTGATGTTGCGCTTGCGGTTCGTGCCGCTGGTGCTGTCGAAGCCTTCGATGTCGGCGCTGGAGCGGCTGAACGTGCTGTTGGCACCGATCAGCAGGCCGTTCCACGGTGCAGGCAGCCAGTCGAATTTCTGTGAGTAGGCCAGTTCCAGGCCGTAGAGCTTGGCGCTGTCGCCATTCGCGTAGGTGTGGGCCTCGGCGAAGTTGGTCCAGGCGCCGGTACCGGCGAGGTCGGTGTTGTAGACGAAGTTTTTGATGTCTTTGTAGAACACGAAGGCCGAGACGGTGCCGGCGCGGCCCATAAAGTGCTCGATGCCCAGGTCCAGGTTGCTCGACTCCAGGGGCTTGAGGTCCGGGTTGCCAAAGGTGGCTTCGTCATCGTCGATGACAAACCCCGGCGCCAATTGGCCGAAGGTCGGGCGCACCACCGACTTGGTCCAGGCCGCGCGCACCTGGGTGTGCTTGTCGATCTGGTAGCGGGCATGCAGGCCCGGCAGCCAGTGGTGATAACGGCGCTTGGTCTCGGTCGGCGTGAACACGCCATCGGTGGCGCCAGTGCCCTTGGCTTCAAACTCGGTACCCTCGTAGCGCAGGCCGGCGATGAAGCGCCAGTCGTCGATATCGACGGTGTTCATCAGGTAGCCGGCGTTGATGTCTTCGCGAATGGTGAAGTCGTTGACCCGTGATTCGGTCTCGTCATAGAAGTCCGCCGGGTTGAGGCTGCCGATCAGTTGCTTGATAGCGCCGGGGCTGATGCCGGGCCCGTAGTTACCGAGACGGTAGTCGACGCTGCCCTTCTGGAATTGGCTGAGGTTGAGCTGGTCGGCGCTGAAGCCGAGGGTGTCGAAGTCTTTGTAGACCCAGGCTTCCAGGTCGTTGTCTTTGTGGCGGCGGCTGACTTTGCCGCCGAACTTCACCTGGGACGCATAGCCGCTCAGGTCGTAGTCGCGGGCCAGGTCCAGGCGCAGGTTTTTCTCGGTGTCTTTTGTGTTCTGTTTTTCCCAGTCGACTTTGTCGAGGGTGAAGTTGCGCGCGTCGTAGAAGCCGCTGCCGATGATCGGGCGTGGTTTGTCCTGGTCATAGAAGCCGCTGTTGGCAAAGTCACCGCCGTCGAAGGTGGCACCGGCGATGTGCGCCGGGCTGTCTTCGCTGGATTGGCTGTAGCCGGCCTGGCCGCTCAGGGTCCACAGGCCGAGCATGCGTTCGCCGCCAAACACGTAGGATTGGATTTCCTGGGTTTCTTCGCGGTTTTTCAGCTTGCGCTTGGCTTCGGCGTCGCCCAACTCACCAGGTGCCTGGGGGTCGGCAAATTCGAGGCTGGCGGCGTTGCGGGTTTCGGTGTCTGTGTAGCGGCTGTAGAGGGTGCGCAGGTAGTAGCTGCTGAGGTCGTCGGGCTTGTAGTCGAAGTTCAGGCCGCCGCCGGCGCGCTCGCGGCTGATGTCGTAGTCGCGCTGTTCGAACTCATTGAGCTTGGCGCCGTCGGTGAAGTCCCAGGCGCCGCCGGTCTCGACATTGTCCGAGCCGAAGTCACGCTTCTGCCAGCTCAGCGCGGCGGCCACGCCGAAGTTGTCGATGCCGTCGCCCAGGCTGAAACGGTTGCTGGCCGCACCGGAGAATTTCGGGCTGGTCTGGCGCGTGTTCTTGTCGTAGCTGGCTTCGGTACTGCCGGTGTAGAACACGCCCTTGTGGTCGAAGGCCGACAGGCTTTGCACATCGACCGTGCCGCCGAGGGAGTTGGCGTCCATGTCCGGCGTGAGGGTCTTGATCACCGACAGCGACTGCACCAGTTCCGAGGGCAGCACATCCAGTGCGACGGCGCGCCGCGCGCTTTCCGGCGCGGGCACCAGGGTGCCGTTGATGGTCACGCTGTTGAGGTCCGGGCCCAGGCCACGCACGCTGACGAAGCGCCCTTCGCCCTGGTCGCGCTCCACGCTGATGCCTGGCAAGCGCTGCGCCGCTTCGGCGACGTTTTCATCCGGCAACTGGGCCACGCCGTCGGCATGCACCACGCTCTTGATGCTGTCGGACTTGCGCTGCTCCTTGAGTGCCTGGTCCATGGCCGCCGCCTGGCCGACCACTTCGACGTGCTCGGTGGTGGCTGCGTCGGCCGCATTCAGCCGCTCGCTGGCCATCGCCAGGGCCAAGGCGGTAAGCGTGAAGCTGACGAGCCCGGTGCGCTTGTACATGCAACTCTCCCCAAGAATCCGTTGGCGTCAGGCAACGGGCCCGGCAACTGGGAGGGCACGCTAGGGGTGGGGGATGACGGTTCTGTGACAGCGATCGGCGGGGAGCCCCGTAAACCGGGGGTTTTGCCTAATTCTCTGCTTGGAATGAGCTGATATGACCTATGGAGATCAACTGTGGGAGGGGGCTTGCCCCCGATAGCGGTGGGTCAGGGACACATTTATTGGCTGATACACCGCTATCGGGGGCAAGCCCCCTCCCACATTTTTTGATCCACAGCGTGTTTGAGATGAGCTGATTCGACCCTCCCCCACCGTCATCCAACCGTCACATCCATCTGCTGTGCTGGCGCCCATCGCTCATTTTCCCGAGGACCCGCGGCCATGTTTTCCGTGCTCAAGCCCCACCGCTGGAAACTCTCCCTGTTGCTGATCGCCGCCAACCTCGGGCTGATCCTGCACCTGGCCTGCGGTGAGTTGAAAAGCGTCAGCGAATGGGTGTGGCTGGACATCTTCGGCGAAGGCGGATCCGCGCTGTTGGCGTTGGTCTGGCTGGGCCTGGTGCTGAAAAGCCGCCCGGCCGGGCGCGTCACCAATTACCTGGCGCTGGGCCTGTCATGCATCTTTTTTTCCTGGTGGATCGACAGCCTCGACGAGTTTATCCGCCTGCCCGACAGCATCACCTGGGACCACTGGCTGGAGTCCGGGCCGATGCCGGTGGGCATGATCCTGCTGACCATCGGCATCTACCACTGGCACCGCGAACAACTGGCAATCAGCGCACAGATGGAGAAGCGCGAGCGGCTGTTCCGTGAGCATCGGCTGTTCGACAAACTCACGCCCCTGGCCGGTGCCGACTACCTCAAGCGCCAGTTGGCCGACAGCCTGCAAGACAGCCACGACCAACAGCAACCGCTGTCACTGCTGGCGCTGGACCTGGACAACTTCGCCGCCATCAACCAGGCCTACGGGCATGCCGAGGGCGATGCCGTGTTGCAGGCCCTCAGCCATTTGTTGCTGCTCAACCTGCGCCGCCAGGACCTGCTGTGCCGCCTGGCCGGCGACCGCTTTGTGGTGCTGCTGCCCAACACCGGTGAGCGCCAGGCCAAGGAGCTCGCGCTGGAGTTGCAGCAAGCCGTGCGCGGCCTGGCCCACAAGACCCGGTTGCACGGTGAGCGCTTGCAACTGGCGGCGACCACCGCCGTGGTCATGGCCCTGGAGGAATCGCCCCTGGACTTGCTCAAGCGCCTGAACCTCGCGCTGGCGCGGGCCAAGCAACCGCTCGCGAAAAGCGCCTGAGATGGCGGTGAAAACCAACTGGTATGAAAGCGACAGCCGCTTCATCCCAGGGCATTACCAACCCGCCACGCTGATCGACCTGGCGTTGTCCCGCGACATCGACAGTCATCGCCTGCTGCGGGGTACCGGGCTGTTTCACGAGGATATCCTGGCGGGCAACGCGCGGTTGAGCCCCCAGCAGTTTCTCGCCTTGATCGGTAACAGCCGCAAGTTACTCGACGCCGACGACAGCAGCTTCCTGTTTGGGCAGCGGTTATTGCCGGGCTATTACGGCGCCGCCAGCCATGCCCTCGGCCATGCGCAAAACCTGCACCAGGCCTTGGACATATTGATCCAGCAACAGGTGCTGCTCAGCCCGTTGGTCACCCTGCAACTGGAGCTGGATGAACACCACGCCTACCTGTACTGGCTGGACAGTTGCGGCGCCGGGGAGCACTGGCGCTTTTTGCTGGAAGCCAGCATGACGTCGGTGGTCGCCATGAGCCAATGGCTCAGCGGTGAGCGGCTGCCGTGGGTGTGCAGTTTGAGCCATGCCGAGCCGCGTTACGTCGAGCAATACTGGGTAAACCTCGGGGAAGACACACGCTTCGAGCGGCCGCTGGACATGCTGAGTCTTCCGCGCGAATACCTCACCCGCGCCTGGCCGGGTGCCTCGGCCACCGCGGGCCAGGTGGCGCGCCAGCAAGCCCGCGAGCAGATCGAACAGTTAGGCTTCGCCGGCAGTTTTCTCGACTGCCTCTACGCCTATTTACACGAGCAGGTGCGCCAACCGCCGAGCCTGGAACAGGCCGCGCACGCCTTCGCCATGAGCCCGGCCACCCTCAAGCGCAAGCTGCACAAGCACGACACCGGTTTTCAGCAGCAGGTGGACCGTGTGCGCAAGCAGGTGGCGTTGCACCTGTATCAGGTCAAGGGCTACAGCAATGACGAAGTGGCGGCGTACCTGAACTTCAACGATGCGGCGAACTTTCGCCGTGCGTTCAAGCGCTGGACCGGCAGCACGCCCAACCTGATCCGCCAGCTGTTCAGCAGCCGCTAGCCAGGCGTTCGCGCAGGAACTCCACCAGCGCTTGCACCGGCCGCGAGCTTTGCCGGTGTTGCGGGTACACCGCCGACAGGGTCAGCGCCTCGGGGGCGAACTCGTCCAGGACCGTCACCAGGCGGCCGTCCTTCACCGCTTCGCCGACGATAAAGGTCGGCAGGTAGGTCACGCCCAAGCCCGCAATGGCGGTGTCGCGCAGCAGATCGCCGTTGTTTACACGCATGCGCCCGCTCACATTCAACGCCTGCACCTTGCCCTTGAAACGCCATTGCACCTGGCGGCCATGGCCGTAGGGCAGGCAATCGTGTTCGGCAAGGTCATCCGGCTTTTGCGGTGTACCGCGCAGGGCCAGGTAGTCGGGGCTCGCGCAGTAGACCCGTGGGATGCTGGCGATACGGCGGGCAATCAAGGTGGAATCTTCCAGGGTGCCGATGCGCAGCACCAGGTCGTAGCCTTCGCCGATCAGGTCCACCGGACGGTCGCTCAAATCGACCTCCACCGACACCTGGGGATGGCGCTGCAAGAACAGCGGCAACAGGCAGCCCAGGTGAGCCATGGCAAACGACAACGGCGCGCTGAGACGGATGGTGCCACGCGGCTCGCTGTTCTGGCCGGCGATGCCCTGCTCCACTTGCTCGACTTCACTGAGCAGGCGCAAGGCGGATTCGTAGTAACTCTGGCCGAGTGGCGTGACATCCAAACGGCGCGTGGAACGGTTGAGCAGGCGTACGCCCAGGCGGTCTTCGAGTTGGATCAGGCGGCGGCTGACGAATTGCTTGGACAGGCCCAACTGTTCGGCGGCGGCGGTGAAGCTGCCGGACTCCATGACCTGGCAGAACAGGCGCATGTCTTCAAAGGGATTCATTGTCGCTTCTCGGTGGACATTTTCGGTTTTTATAACGGGTTTGTCGCCGCACCACAAATCGAAATGTGGGAGGGGGCTTGCCCCCGATAGCGGTGGGTCAGTCAAAGAAATTTAGACTGAAGCACCGTCATCGGGAGCAAGCCCCCTCCCACAAGGGATTACCGACAGACTTGAGAGCAGGTTATTTGGCAGTAAACGCCGAGTAGCTGTTCATCAGGTTGCGGTAGTTGGGAATGCGCGGCGACAACAGATTGGCCAGGCCTTCCATGTCGTTGCGCCAGTCCACTTGCAGCTCGCAGGCCACGGCGAACCAGTTCACCAGTTGCGCACCGGCAGCGGTCATGCGTGCCCAGGCAGCCTGTTGCACGGTTTCATTGAAGGTGCCCGACGCGTCAGTGACCACGAATACCTCAAAGCCTTCGTCGAGGGCGCACAGGGTCGGGAACGCAACGCACACATCCGTCACCACACCGGCAATGATGATTTGCTTGCGGCCGGTCGCCTTGACCGCCTTGACGAAGTCTTCGTTGTCCCAGGCGTTGATCTGGCCAGGGCGGGCGATGTACGGCGCGTCCGGGAACAGGGCCTTGAGCTCGGGAACCAGTGGGCCGTTAGGACCGCCTTCAAAACTGGTGGTCAGGATGGTCGGCAGGTTGAAGAACTTGGCGACGTCGGCCAGGGCCAGCACGTTGTTCTTGAACTCGTTCGGGGAGAAGTCCTGTACCAGGGAGATCAGGCCAGTCTGGTGATCGACCAACAGTACGACAGCGTCATCTTTGTTCAAACGTTTGTAAGCCATGGGAATATCTCCTAACGGGTTTGGGAAATCAGAACGCAAAGCACGAGCAGCCGAACGCACCCCAGAATCCCTGGAAGTCGCTGACCGGCACGCTGGAAAGGCGCGCTTTTTCGTGGCTGTGGGCGTGCACGCCGCACGGGCCGCTGCACTGGTGAACCTGTGCCTGCAAGGGCGAAGTCGGGCGCCAATGACCCGGCACCTTGACCACAGGCGACCAGTCCGGCAGCACCGGCACACGCGGCGGTGCGAAGTCTTCGAAGTCGCCGGCGCCGTAGACCACCTTGCCGCCGACCACGGTGAGTACCGACTCAATCCACTTGATGGCTTCTTCGTCGACGCTGAAGAAGTCCGCCGACAGGGCCGCGACGTCCGCCAACTGGCCGACTTTGATCTGGCCCTTCTTGCCCTGCTCGGACGAGAACCAGGCGCTGCCATGGGTGAACAGTTCCAGCGCGGTGAGGCGCGGCAAGCCTTCGGCGTGCAGTTCCAGGCCGCCGACGGTGCGACCGCTGACCATCCAGTACAACGAGGTCCAGGGGTTGTAGCTCGACACCCGCGTGGCGTCGGTGCCCGCCCCTACCGGCACGCCTTCGGCAAGCATGCGCTTGATCGGCGGCGTGGCTTCGGCCGCCTTGGCGCCGTAACGCTCGACGAAGTATTCGCCCTGGAACGCCATGCGGTCCTGGATCGCAATACCGCCGCCAAGGGCGCGTACACGCTCGATGTTTTTCGGGGTGATGGTCTCGGCGTGGTCAAAGAACCACGGCAAGCCGTTGAACGGGATGTCACGGTTGACCTTCTCGAACACGTCGAGCATGCGCGAGATGGACTCGTCATAGGTGGCGTGCAAGCGGAACGGCCAACGCTGCTCCACCAGATGGCGCACCACCGGCTCCAGCTCCTGCTCCATGGTCAGCGGCAGGTCCGGGCGTGGCTCAAGAAAGTCTTCGAAGTCGGCCGCCGAGAACACCAGCATCTCGCCGGCGCCGTTGTGGCGCAGGTAGTCATCGCCCTGGTGCAGGGTGACGCTGCCGGTCCAGTGCTTGAAGTCGCTGAGTTCTTCCTTGGGCTTCTGGGTGAACAGGTTGTAGGCGATGCGTACCGTCAGTTGTTCGTCCTTGGCCAGTTGCTCGATCACCGCGTAGTCATCGGGGTAGTTCTGGAAACCACCGCCGGCATCGATGGCGCTGGTGAGCCCCAGGCGATTGAGTTCACGCATGAACTGGCGGGTCGAGTTGACCTGGTATTCCAGCGGCAGTTTCGGGCCCTTGGCCAGGGTCGAATACAGGATCATCGCGTTCGGCCGTGCCACCAGCATGCCGGTGGGGTTGCCGTTGCTGTCCCGCACGATCTCGCCGCCCGGCGGGTTGGGTGTGTCCTTGGTGTAGCCGGCCACGCGCAGGGCGGCACGGTTGAGCAAGGCGCGGTCGTACAGGTGCAGCACGAATACGGGAGTGTCAGGCGCCGCCTGGTTCAACTCTTCCAGGGTTGGCATGCGCTTTTCGGCAAACTGGAATTCGTTCCAGCCACCCACCACGCGCACCCATTGCGGGGTGGGCGTACGGTCGGCCTGGTCCTTGAGCATGCGCAGGGCATCGGCCAGGGACGGCACGCCTTCCCAGCGCAGTTCGAGGTTGTAGTTCAAGCCGCCACGGATGAGGTGCAGGTGCGAGTCATTGAGGCCGGGGATGACGGTGCGGCCCTTGAGGTCGATGACCTGGGTGCCACTGCCACGCAGGGCCATGGCCTCACCGTCGGTGCCCACGGCGACAAAGCGCCCCTGGCTGATGGCGACGGCGGTTGCGCGCGGGTTTTCACGGTCCACGGTGTGGAACTGGCCATTGAACAGAATCAGATCGGCGTTCATAGGGTTTCCTTTACAGAGGCTTCAAGCCAGGGAGCGAACAGGCGGGTGGCCGCCGGCATCAGCAGGTAGACCACCAATACAACGATCGTCACGGTGACCAGGAAGGTGGCGACCACGTAGTTGGAGAGGAACGGGTGCAGGCGCAGAACCGGGCCCCACACGATGGGTACCAGCAGGGTCAGCGGCAGGATCACGCACAGGGTGACCACTGCTTGCTTCCAGCGGGGAGGTTTGGCGGCGCTGTCGGCCAGCGGCGCGAACCAGAATTCATTGACCGAACCGATTTCGGTTTTGTCGCCATCGGCCAGCAAGGGGTAGGCTTCGTCGATCAGCGATTTGCGCTCGGGGGAATCAAGCCAGGTTTCCAGGTCATCGGTGGAGCGGTAACGCAACACACAGGTGAACAGCGCCAGCTTGCCCTGCTTGCCGCGCACCACGTCGACACCCAGGTGGCCGGGGCGCGCGCCGGCGATCCGCACGATGCGACGCAGCCAGGCTTCGTAGTCGGTTTCGCGGCCTTGTTTGATCAGGTGCTTGACGACCAAGGTGACGACTTCGTCGGGGCTGGTTTTGGGTGTTGGGTCCATGGCTGTGTATTCCCACCTGCAGAGTTGAGCGATGGAGGGAGTGTGGTTGGGATTGGAGCCGGGGAATTGGATGTATGTGCTGTTTGACGTGGCGGCTCGCGGGCCAATCGATTCGACAAGGCAAAAAAAACCGGAAGGCCGCAGGGGCCTTCCGGTTTTTGTTACGTGTCAGGCCTTAGCGCCGTAACCCGCGCCCTGAAACGTAAAATAGACTTCCTGACCTTTACCCGCCACTTTGGTAACTTCCTGATCACCGATCATCGCGTTTTTGTACCGACCATAGAACCCGTCACTCCTGACTTCACCCGCCTTGACCGTGCCGTCAGCCTCCGTCGTAAAGGGTGCGAAAAAACTGCCGCGCGTCGGTGCGATCTGGGAGCTTCGGCTGATATCGGCACCGTAGTGCTCGACAAACCCTGTGTTACTGGCCGCAAACACAAACTTCTGGTCGACATCAAGGTCTTCGACATGCTGCTTTATCCCAGGGTGAGCGGGGTCCGTGACATCCTGAATATAGCCCTTCAGCCTCTGGGGATTGTCAGGGTCTCGGGTCACCGTCAGGTTATATTTATGACCAAACTCAAAATCGACCAGTGTGCTATTGCTGCCTCCTTCCCCCCCATCCGCCTCGGCACGGCCTTTGGGCGCACTGAAGTGCGAACCAAAACCGGAAAACATCACCAGCGCCTTGCCATCCTGCCGTGGCTGAATCCCGATATAGCCGCCATCAAGAGATTTACCTTGCTCATTGCTGACGTCGAACAGCATCGCGTAATAAATCCCAGGGTCCTGGGCCGTCTTTCGTTGGAGGCCCTCGTCAATGATCATTGGAAACGTAATGTTGTTCAGCCCGGAGCCGGCGACAGGAATTGAGTAACTCACAGCAAACAGCCCGTTGGGTGAGGTGGCCTCTTTCTTAATCTCAAGTTTCGGATCGTCGACCCTGTCTAACCTTGAGGCCTCAACCGTCCTCGACGACGAACCCGGCGTGACTGCCACCTCTCTTCTTGAACGCGTGACGGGTGTATCCGACGCGATCACAGGGCCGTTCGGTGGTTCCACCGGCGGCGGCACGGGAACATTAGGAGAAGGCTCTGCCACTGTTTGTGGGATAAATTGCGGTCTTTGAATATGCATATCAGCGACAAGCCTCCTCTGGAAAAGTTAACCCATGCTAGAAGGTCTTCACCCACGCAGGCTGCCGGAAACAACGCTCAGAAGGACAAGACTTTGCTTAACATCGATGCCGATCAGATTCAAATTATTGCGGCTGTCTGCCAACCACACCTAAAGCGCCCTCGACATATGCTCCGCAATCCGCCCCCGTAGCCAACGCTCCGCCGGATCATTGTCATGCACCCCGCTCCACACCATCGACAACTCCGCGGCATCAATGGCAAAGGGTGGGTCCTGCGCGCGTATCGCAGTGCCCTCGGTCAACGCACAGGCCGCATAATCCGGCACCGTCGCAATAATCTGCGTACCCGCGAGCAACGCCCGCAGCCCGCTGAACTGCGGCACCGCCAACACCACTCGCCGTGCCCGGCCGATACGCGCCAGGTCCAGATCAATGTTGCCGCTCAAGTCCCCGGAAAACGACACCATCGCATGGGGCCGCTCGCAGTAGTCGTCCAGGGTCAGCGGCTCAACACCGTCATCCCCACGCAGTACCTTGCAAGGGATATCCCGCAGTTTCTTGCGCTTGGCATTCGCCGGCAATTCGGTGGTGTAGCTCACGCCCACCGTGATCTCGCCACTGGCCAATAACGACGACATCAACAGGTAATTGGCGCGGCGCACCACCACGACGATGCCTGGGGCTTCTTCGCGCAGTTGGCTGAGCAACGGCGGGAACAGGCCGAACTCGGCGTCGTCGGACAGGCCGATGCGGAACACTGCGCAGCTGGTAGACGGGTCGAAATCCTTGGCGCGGCTGACAGCACCCGAAATGATGTCCATGGCCGGCTGCAACTCCTTGAGTATCGCCACGGCACGCGGCGTGGGTTCCATGCCCCGCCCGTTGCGCAGCAGCAACGGGTCGTCGAACAAATCGCGCAAGCGCCCCAGCGCCGCGCTCACCGCCGGTTGGCCCATAAAGAGTTTTTCGGCGACCCGGGTCAGGTTCTTTTCGAACATCAGCGCTTCGAAAATCACCAGCAGGTTCATGTCGACGCGGCGCAGGTCGTTGCGGTTCATGGTGGTATCCAAACGGTTGGCAAGCGCACAGAGAAGCACGCGGAGCGCTGGCGCGATTGCACGTCTGTGCTGTCTTTTCCGCGTACGTACCTGGCGAAATTAACAACGATTAACTCGTCAGCCAGGCGGTCCGGCAACAAGATTAGCGGCGTCTACACTGCACCCATTCACCGGGAACGCTCCCATCGACTGCGGATTTTCGTCATGGCCCGACTTGAGCAGCATGCTCCTCGCTTATCCGCTACCGGCGGTCTATGCCCCCGGCGCGAGCGTATCGCCAAGCAATTGATCCTCGCCAACCTCGGCGAAAGCCTGGCCATTGCCGACCTGGCACAGGCCTGCGCGTTGTCGCGCAGCCATTTTTCCCGCGCGCTCAAGTGCACCACCGGGCTGTCGCCGCAGGAGTGGATTCGCGAGCAGCGCATCCAACGGGCCAAGGAACTGATCACCGGTTCGCGCCTGAGCCTGACGCAAATCAGCCTGGAATGCGGGTTTTGCGACCAGGCGCATTTCTGCCATATGTTCACCCGCAGCGAAGGGGTCAACCCGATGACCTGGCGAAATCACCAATTGCGTCACAAGCCTCAAGTGATTGCAGCCTAGTGGTCCGCACGTACCTGGAATATGCTGGCCGCTTCCCCCTCCACGAACAGGGTCCCCATGAGTGACCTCAGCGACCAGGCCGTGCATTTCGGCCCCTACCGCATCCACCCGCGCCAACGCCTGGTGCTGGAGGCGGGTCGTCCGTTGCGGCTGGGGCGACGTGCGGTGGATATCCTGCTGATCCTGCTGGAGCAGGCCGGCAATGTGGTGAGCAAGCAAGAGTTGATCGCCCGTGTCTGGCCCAAAAGCGTGGTGGAAGATGGCAACCTGCGGGTGCACATGGCAGCCTTGCGCAAGGCCTTGGGCGATGGCCAGGCCGGGCAGCGCTATATCGTCACCGTGGCCCAGCGTGGCTACAGTTTTGTTGCGCCACTGAGCATCGAGCCGATGACGCTACCCACCGAGGGCGCCCCCCAACGCCCGTGCCACAACCTGCCGTTGCGCCGCACCCGCATGATCGGCCGCCAGGCCCTGATCGACAGCCTGGTGCAGAATCTGCCCGCGCAACGCTTTATCACCCTGACCGGCGCCGGCGGCATCGGCAAGACCACCGTCGCCCTGCGTGTGGCGGAATTGCTGATCGGGCATTACCGCGACGGTATACGCCTGCTGGACCTGGCGCCGCTCAGCGCGGCGTCGATGATCCTGCCCAATCTCGCCGCCCTGCTCGACCTCACCCACGCAGAACAAGAGCCGCTGGTCACGTTTGCGCGCAGCCTGCAGGAGCGCCAGTTGCTGCTGGTGATCGACAACTGCGAGCACCTGCTGGACGACATCGCCCTGATCAGCGAAACCCTGCTGCGCCACGCGCCCCGCTTGCACATCCTGGCCACCAGCCGCGAGGCCTTGCGCGCCGAGGGCGAGTACGTGCAGCGCCTGGAACCGCTGGCCTGCCCTCCGGCCACCGGTAACCGCGCCCAGGCGCTGGGCTACCCGGCCCTGCAACTGTTGATCGAGCGGGCCATGTCCCATCAGGACAGCTTTGAATTAAGCGAAGCCGAACTGCCACTGGCGATTGATATCTGCCAACGCCTGGACGGCATCCCCCTGGCCATCGAGTTGGTCGCGGCGCAGATCGAACGCTTTGGCCTGCCCGGACTGCTGGTGCAGATGGAGGATAATTTCCGCTTGCTCACCCGTGGCAGGCGCAACGCACTGCCCCGCCATCAAACCCTGCGCGCCACGCTGGACTGGAGCTTTGAGCTGCTGACGGCCTGCGAGCAGATCTGCCTGCGCCGGCTGGCGGTGTTCCGGGGCGGGTTCAGCCTGGCCAGCGCGGCGGCGGTGATCGCCGGGGAACAGGTCGCACCCGCCGAGGTGCTGGGTTCAATCACCCAGTTGGTCGCCAAGTCCTTGCTCAATGTGGAGGTCGGTGATGACGAGATGGTCTATCGCCTGCTGGATATCACGCGCACCTACGCCCTGGAAAAACTCAGCGTCGCCGATGAGCTCGATGCCACCCGCGGGCGCCATGCCGAGCGCTGCCTGGCGCTAATGGAGCAAGCGCGCGAGGACTGGCAATTGATCGCCACCCAACCCTGGATCGACCGCTATGCGCCGCTGCGTGAAGACATCCGCTCGGCCCTTGACTGGGGGCTCGCGCAAGGGGGCGAACACTTGCTGGCAATCCGCTTGACGGTCAGCGCCATGCCACTGTGGCAAGAGTTGTCGTTACTCAGGGAGCACCGGTTGTATGTGGACCAGGCGTTGGCGCTGATGAGCCGGGCCGCCTCGCCCTGCCCGCGCTTGACGATGCAACTGCAATTGGCGCTGGGCAGCCTGTCCTATCACGCCATGGGCGGCGCCCCGCAGACCATCGCCGCGTTTGTCAGCGCCCGCCGCCTGGCCGAGGAGCGCCAGGACGTCGCGGGTCAATTGCGCGCGGTCTCCGGGCATATGGCGGTGAACCTGTGTGCAGGCCTGTATCGCCAGGCACTGACGCAGAGCGAGCAGTTCGATCGCCTCGACCCGCGCACCGACCCGCAACTGGACGTCAGTGCCCAGCGCCTGCGCGTACTGGCGCAGCACTACAACGGCAATCAGGCGCTCGCCCGGCACAATGCTGAGCAAGTGATCCAACGCATGGCGCACAGCGGCCACCTCAATCGGTTCGCCCACGGCATTGGCGTGCAATACGACCAGAGCGTGGCCTCACTGACGGTGTTGGCGCGGATCCTGTGGCTGCAGGGTTTTCCCGAGCAAGCCTGGCGTACCGCCAGCCAGGCGTTGGCGTTAGCGCTGCAGATCAATCACGGCACCTCCATCTGCTACACCCTGGCCCTGGCAGGCGTGGTCATCGCCCGTTACAACGGTGACGAGCACGCCGCCCAGAGCCTGCAAGCGTTGTTGCTGGAACACGCGCACAAGCACTCGGTGCAGTTGTTTCAGACCTGGGCGGGGCACTATGCCGGCATCCTGGGGCACCAGGATCTGCAAGGCTTGGGGCTGATCGAGGACATCCTGATCACGCTGGGTGCACACACCGTGGATGACCCAGGGTTTGAACGCGCACGCACGGGCGGCGCGGGCTGGTGCGCAGCGGAAATCCTGCGGGTACGCGCCGCAAGCATCGCGGATCCCCGTGCGAGCGAAACGCTGCTGCTCGACGCCCTCGGGCTGGCGCACCAGCAAGGCGCACTGGCCTGGGAGCTACGTTGCGCGACGTCGTTGGCGCAGCTGTGGCAGACCCAAGGTCGCCTGCAGGCTGCACGCGACGTGCTGGGTTCGGTCCATGCGCGCTTTACCGAAGGCTTTGCCACCCCGGACCTAGTCCGCGTACGCCGCCTGCTCGACGAGTTGCAAGACAAACGGCCGGCCTGAGAACGGCCCCAAATAATGCCCATCGCCCTGCTGCAACCGTGCCACCTGCACCGGGTCACGCAGGTGGGCCAGCGCATAGCTGCGCACGCAGTTGAGCAGGCGATAACGCGAATGGCCCGGGCCGGGTTCAAGGGTCAGCAATGAGGTGTCCACCAGACGCCCCAGCAGGTAGGACAGGTCGGCATGTTCCAGCTCCGAGCCAGCGACCAGCTCGCTCAGGGTGGGTAAGGTCACCGCCATCTTGAACAACCCCAATTGCAAGAACAGCCAGCGCTCCGGCAGGCTCAGCCGCTGGTAGGTCCAGTCCAGGGCTGCGATCAGCGATTGGTGACGCTCCACCGCCGTGCGACGGCCTCGGGTCAGCACCTGCAAACCCTTGCACAATTGCTGCTGCAAGCCACGCACGCCCAGGGCATCCACTTGGGCCGCAGCCAGCTCCAGTGCGAGAGGGAGACCATCGAGGCGTCGGCAGATATCGCGCAGCGGCGCCAGGTCCTGGAGCCGCAACACAAACCCCTGTTGCCCGGCGCTTGCCCGCGCCACGAACAGTTGTACAGCCGGGTAGGCCATGGCGTGTTCGACACTGCCCAGCGCCGACGGTGCAGGCACCGCCAACCGGGGCACGCGCTGCACCCATTCGCCCGGGACATGCAAGGCTTCACGACTGCTGAGCAGCACGCTGACCTGGGGGGCTGTTTCACGTAGCACGCGCACCAGGTGCCGGCAGGCGCCAAGCAGCAAGTCGGCACCATCCAGCACCAGCAATAGCTGACGGGAGGCCAATTGACGGCACAGCTGTGTGGCGTTGGCGCTGGGTTCAAGGTGCAGCGCCGTGGCCAGGTGGCGCAGCATGGTCATCGGCGCCTCCACCGTGGCCAGGTCGACCCACCACACGCCGTCCCGGTAACGCGGCAATACCCGTTCGGCCAACGCCAGGGCCAGGGTACTCTTGCCGACACCGGCGCACCCGGTCAGGGTCATCAGGCAGTGCCCGGACAGGCGTCGCGTCAGCACGCCCAACAACGCCTCACAGCCGATCACCGCACTGAGGCGTGCCGCCAGGTTGTGTCGGGGTGTCATGGCGGGCATGGCCCCCTGCACCTTGGCGGCGAAGCAATAGCCACGCAGGGGATCGTTGAGGATATAGCGTTGCCCATCGAGGGCGCGGCGCAGTGCCGCAATGTGCACACGCAGGTTGTTTTCTTCCACCACGCTGTCCGGCCACACCCGCTCGATCAAGGTGGACTTGCTGACGTACTGCCCGGGCGTTTCCAACAGCACCGCGAGGATATCCAGCGCACGCCCACCCAGAGGCACCGGCAAGCCTATCTTGCTGACCAACCGCTGTTGCCGGTGAAAGGCATAGATGCCGAAGCGCACCGTGCCATCAACGTCAATCGCCTGAGGGTTGTTCATGTCTGTCATCGCGCTGAAACACCCGGCCTTGGGCGCCTGCGCATCCTTTTCCATGGGCTTGACGCTATCTTGCCAGCTACCAATGACAGGACAATGCTGGCACGGGGAGCGATACGGACAATCGAGTGCGCCAGACGGACATTCTGTCGTTAACTGAACTGTTGTCGGTATTGGGTCGGGTTGAGACCGAGTTTTTCACTGAACAGAAAGCGCATATGCCGCACGCTGCCGAAGCCTGCGTGGAAGGCCACGGTCTTGAGCGGCAGGTCGGTGGACTCCAGCAACTGCCGGGCACGGTCGATGCGCGCGCCTTGCAAGAAGGCCATCGGCGTCATCTGCACCTCCCTGGCAAACAGCCGTGCAAAGTGGCGAGCGCTCATGCCGGCCAGCTCAGCCATGGATTCGATGGTGAACGGCTGGTCCAGGTGCGCCAGCACGTGGTTCTGCACGCGGGTGATCGCGGTTTCCTGGGGTGCCACGGCAGCCGTCATCGGGCTGAACTGCGCTTGGCCGCCCTGGCGTTTCATCACCACCAGCAGCACCTTGGCCACTTCCACCGCGACTTGCTTGCCGTGGTCCTGGGCAACGATCGATAACGCCAGGTCGATCCCGGCCGTCACCCCGCCCGAGGTGATCAGCCGCCCGTCCTGCAGGTAAATGCGATCGGTCTCGACGATCGCCTTGGGGAACGCCTTGATCAGCCGCTCGGTGTAGTGCCAGTGGGTGGTCACACGGTGATTGTCCAGCAGGCCGGCATGCCCGAGCACAAAGGCACCGGTGCAGATCGAACCAAAGCGTGTGGCGCGAGGTGCAGCCTCTTTGAGCCACGGCAACAACGCGGGGTGGCATTCGTTGTAGGCGCCGGGGCCACCGGGAACGAGTAACAGGTCGTAGGCGTCGTGCGCCTGGTCCAGCAACAGGTCGGCCTGCACCACGACGCCATTGGAGGCACGCAAGGGGCCAGGTTCGGTGCCGAGGGTGAGGATCTGGTAATGCGCCGCCGCCGGCAGGTAGCGGTTGGCAATCGAAAACACTTCCAGCGGCCCGGCCATGTCGAGCAGGAGGAAGTCCGGAAACAGCGCCATGGCCACGGTTTTCATAAACACAAAGATCCATCGAGAAAGAATGCGGCGGGCATTATGACACGTTCGAAACTGTCAACTCAGATGAGACAGTTATTCAGTTTTCATCTTCTTAATGAATTCTACAGTAACCATTAATCTTCTTCTCAACGCAGGAGCCCTGCATCTCGCAGCCCGCTCCCACTTGAGGACAAGACCATGCTGACTCTTCGCAAAGCTTCCGAACGCGGCGCCGCCAATCACGGTTGGTTGAAGTCGTTCCACACCTTCTCGTTCGCCAACTACTGGAACCCGAATGAACAGGGTTTTTCCGACCTGCTGGTGATCAACGATGACCGCGTCGCCGCCGGTAAAGGCTTCGGCCAGCACCCGCACCGCGACATGGAGATTTTCTCCTATGTGCTTGAAGGCGCGCTGGAACACAAGGACACCCTCGGCACCGGTTCGGTGATCCGCCCTGGCGATGTGCAACTGATGAGCGCCGGCAGCGGCGTGGCCCACAGCGAGTTCAACCACAGCCAAAGCCGTGGCGTGCACTTCCTGCAAATCTGGATCGTGCCTGCCGTGGCTGGCGCCGAACCGCGCTATCAGCAGGAGCACTTCAGCGAGGCGCAGAAACGTGGACGCTTGCAGTTGATCATCTCGCCGGACGGCAATGACGGTTCCCTCAGCGTGCGCCAGGACGCACGGGTATATGCCGGACTGTTCAACGGTGATGAAACCGCCACCCTCGACCTGCCGCCAGATCGCCATGTGTACATCCATGTGGCCCAGGGCAGCGTTGAAGTCAACGGCCAGCGCTTGCAGGAAGGCGATGGCGCCCGAGTGCGGGATGAGCGGCAGATCCGCCTGAGCCAGGGCGAGGACGCCGAAGTGCTGGTGTTCGACCTGCGCCCGCAGGAACTGCCGCAGATGCCATGACGGGCGCTGCGATGGCCCCGTGTACCGGGCCATCGCTGGCATCGATAGTCACCATCAGCGCAATGAAGTTCTCTAAAAAAATGCAACGCGTAACATCAAACCCATACCAGCAACATCCAAACTAAAACACTCGGAGCACACTCTCATGAAACGCCAAATCTTGCTTAGCCTCGCTTTCTCGGTACTCGCTGCAAACGCATTTGCTCACCCTGTTGTCGCTGAAGGCGGTGCGGATCGCCTGATCGACAGTCGTGTGGCAGAGGGTGGCGCCGACCGCCTGCAAGGCAACCGCGTAGCCGAAGGGGGTTCCGATCGCCTGCTGGAACGCCGTGTCGCTGAAGGTGGTGCTGATCGTCTGCAGGAACGTGGCCTGGCTGAAGGCGGTGCTGATCGTCTGCAGGAACGTGGTCTGGCTGAAGGCGGTGCTGATCGTCTGCAGGAACGTGGCCTGGCTGAAGGCGGTGCTGATCGTCTGCAGGAACGCGGTCTGGCTGAAGGCGGTGCTGATCGTCTGCAGGGCAACAACGCATAATCCCGCGCTGTTTGCGGGAACCCCAAACCGGCCTGATCAGCCGGTTTTTTTTCGTCTGTTGTTTCTCCCCACAGCGCCGCCCTGTCGATCGGTTGCCGCGTTTCGATACGCTGTGGTGAGGGCGTTTTTGGTCGCGTGTATCGAGGGCGAAGCGCAGCTGCGTCGTTGAATCAAACCGGATGGGCGAGGAATTTCTTGCGATACGCCGCCGGCAACAGGCCCACCCGCTGCTGGAACAGGCGCCGGAACGAGTTGCTGTCTTCGTAGCCCACCGCGTAGGTGATACTTTCCAGCGTCATGCGGGTCGACTCAAGCATCTGCTTGGCCCGTTCCAGGCGCAGGGTTTGCAGGTAGGCAATCGGCGTATAGCCGGTGGCCTCCTTGAAGCGCCGCTTGAAGTTGCGCACACCAAAACCGAAGCGCTGGGCGACCGCGTCGATGACCAGCGGCTCGGCGAAGTGCTGCTCCAGCCAGTGCTGTACCCGCAGGATCTCGCCGTCGCCATGGCTTTTGGGCAGCGACCACATGGCGTACACCGACTGTTCGCTGCGCACAGTATCGATCAACAGGTATTTGCCACAGGTGTGGGCCAGTTCCGGCGAGCCGAAACGCCGAATCAGGTGCAGCATCAAGTCCATCGCCGCACTGGCGCCACCGCAGGTAATCACGCGATTTTCTTCACACAGAAGCTGCGCGTCATCCAGGCTCACGTCCGCGTAGCGACGCCGAAACAGCTCGGCGAACGCCCAGTGGGTGGTGGCGCGCAGGCCTTGCAGCACACCGGTTTCGGCCAGTAAGAACGTCGCGGTACACATCGAAGCCAACACCGCGCCGCGTGCATGCTGCTCGCGCAACCAGGGGCCGTAGGCGGGAAAGCTCGGCAGGGCTTCTTTCAAGGTGAACAGAAAACCTGGGATCAGCACCAGGTCGGTCTGCGCGATCTGCGTCACCGCGCGGTCCACCTGCAAGCGCTGGCCGCCCCAAGCCTCCACGGCCTGGCCGTCCAGGGAGGCGACCACGACTTCAAAAGGTGGGCTGTCGGCAAACAGGTTGGCGGCGCTGAGCATCTCCACCGCCAGGGTGGCGCTGGCGGCGGAACAACGTTCAGCCAGGAGCAAGGTGATGTGCATAAAAGAAACCCGGATTGCGCTTTTCGCATGTAATAAGTCATTTGCGCACCTACCTTAGCCGATTCCGCGCCCTTACAGTGCAGCCATTAATCAACTGCCTGGCGTGTTTATGAATCTCTGGTTTCGCTTGCTCTTCATGCTGTCCCGGCGCCCCTGGCGCAAACCGGCCCATGGCCTGGCCACCACCGTGGTGCGCATGCGCGTCTGGCCGTTGGACCTGGATCTCAACCGGCACGTCACCAATGGCCGCTACTTTTCCCTGGCGGATGTTGCACGCATGGATTTCGTGTTGCGCACCGGCGCGTTTCGCGTGGCGTTGCGCAACAAGGCGCTGCCGATCGTGGGCGATACCTGGGGCAAATTCCGCCGCGAGTTGAAGCTGTTTGAAGTGTTCGAGGTGCACACCCGCATGCTCGGCTGGGACCATAAGTGGAGCCTGATGGAACACCGCTTTGTCAGCAACGGCCGCGTGGTCGGCGTGGTGGTCATGCGCGGGCTCTTCCGTTCGGCCAAAGGCACCCTGCCCCCGAGTGATTTTGTGCGCGAGCTGGGTTTGGATGAGACGTCGCCGCCAATGCCGCAATGGCTCAGCGACTGGGCGCACAGCTGTGATCAGATGAGTGTGCAGTTGCGGGGGGAGGAGCAGGCGTGAGGGCGGGCGGTTAACGAGCGCCGGCCAATTTTTTCAAGTTGGCTTCGGCGTCCTCCCTGGCAATGTACAGAAAACCTTTGCCCTCTTGCACCTTGAACAGCACCTTCATGGCGACGCCTTTTTCCAGATCATTGCGGGCGGTATTTTCCGAAATATCATAGTCATGGGTAAGCTCCTTGGGCGTGAAGATGCGCCCAGGGTGCTGCAGCACTTTCTTCAAGAAGTGACCCTGCCGATAATTCAGCCCATCGTTCAATTGCAGCATCTGCACCCACGCCATCAGCTCAACCGCTTCCAGCCGCTTGCGCTCGAAGTAGTGCATGAATGCGTTGATGGCCCGCTCGATCACCCGCAGCTGATAAATCACGAAATAGGTCAAGTCGTACGAATCGGTTTCGGTATGAACGTACGAGCGCCCATATTGCATGGGCGCCTCCTTCAGCAACGTGCTGATGGAGATGTACTCAAACGGCCAATAGCCATTTTTGAGCATGAACCAGTAAAACAGGCAGCGCGCGGTACGCCCATTGCCGTCCCGGAAGGGATGCTCATAACCGATCATGAAATGCAGGATGATGGCCTTGATCACAGGATGGATGAAGGGCCTGCCCTCCTGGCCATCGTGCCGTTCATTGGCAAACCGGCAGAGCGCCTCGAGCCTGGCAGGCAACAGCGATGCACTGGGGGTTGGTGGACGACTTCATCACCTGGGCCACCGACAAAAATGTCGTCATCCTCACGGAGATGGCCAGGATGCGCCTCCTCTTCATCGACACCCGCAGTTGCGATGCTTTGAAACTCGCAGATCAATGCCACGGACAGGCTTTCGTCCTTGTTGTACTTGGCATGCTTCATCAGTTGATAGTTGTTGAGGATCATCCGCTCATCATCATCCTGGGGCGCACGCTCCTTGGCCAGCATGTCCTTGGCGATTTTACGGGTCGTCGACGCCCCCTCCAATTGCGCACTGGAGATGGCCTCTTCCATCATCAATGCATCAACCAGGTACTTGGCGTTGTCTCGATAGTGCGGGGAAGACGCCGCCGCCCCGCCCAACCGGGAGGTGACCTGCTCGATAGCATGGATCACGGCGTCGCAGAAATCGGTGGTGTACAGAAAAAACGGGCTGCCGCACTCGCTGCGAAGCTCGAGGGACTTGCTGCCACACGCCCGCGACAACTTGATCGCTGCCCACGCGACCTCCTTCTTCACACCCGGCGACGGGTACCGGCGAAATTCGTCCCAATGCAGGTAGCGACCTTTGTCATCGACCGCCTTGTAGGTACGGGCAAGCTCAAATACCTCCATGCCGTACTGATTCAGCAGGAGGTTGAAATCGATCGGCTTGTGGACTTTAGCCATCGCTGAAACTCAATTTCTGAAAATTGAGTTGATCGTTGCGCGCTCGCTTCAGCGTGTCAAGGCTTATACCCTTTCACCAACTCTCCCCCAGCCCCAGCAGGCCCAGTATCTGCCGTCGCAGGTCCACCAGATAAGGATCATCCCGGTGCCGTGGGTAAGGCCGGTCAATCGTCAATTGCGCCTGGATCTTGGCCGGACGGTCGCTGAACACGATCACGCGGGTCCGGGCCGGTGATGGCTTCACCGTCGGCCAGCAACCGGCCGGAGTCCGCCGGTTCCAGGCCGGCCACCAGGCGCAGCAAGGTGGACTTGCCGCAGCCCGAAGGCCCGAGCAGTGCCCAGGCAAGTGCCATGATCAGTAATGCGGCGTACATGTTTGCGTAGGNCGGCCCACCCTTGGGCCCATTGCAGGTACCAGCCGATGCCAGAAAATATCCCTTTTATCAACTCAGTAATGAAGCCCGCTCACCATTCTTTGTAGTGAGCGGGCTTGCTGTGGTGAGCGGGCTTGCCCCGCGCTGGGCTGCGAAGCGGCCCTAAAACCCCACACCACGTGTTACCTGAAAGAACGCGGCGATCTTAGTGGAGCTGCTTCGCAGCCCGGCGCGGGGCNAAGCCCGCTCACTACAGGATGAATAGCTGCTCAACCCTGCAGCTCGGCGAGGCCCAGGTGCTCGCGCAGCGTCGACCCTGCATACGCGGTGCGAAACAAGCCCTTGCGCTGCAAATGCGGAATCACGCTCTCGACAAACTCGGTGAACGACCCCGGCAGGTACCCCGGAGAGATCACAAACCCGTCGCAACCGCCCTGCTCAAACAGCTCGGCCAATTGATCGGCAATCTGCGCCCCGGTGCCCACCAATTGCGGCACGCGCACGCTGCTGGCGAAGATTCGCCCCAGCTGTTCCAGAGTGGTTTGCGGGCCTTGCATCAAGAGCTTTTCCGCGGCGGCCGGAGGGATCCGCGGCGACTGGGCAATCTCGGCCAGCGTCGCCGACAGCGGGAATGGCGACAGGTCCACATTCAGCTGCGAAGCCAGTGTCACCAGCCCCAACTCCGGCCGGGCCAACGCGTTGTGCTGATCGCGCTTGGCGCGGGCCTCGGCTTCGCTGCCGCCAATGAACGGCATCACCGCCGTCAGTACTTTGCAGCTGTCGGCGTCACGGCCTTGCTGCACCACTTGGGCGCGCACGTCATCACGGAACGCACGCATCGCCGCCAAATGCGGATGGATGGTGAAGATCGCCTCGGCCCAACGCGCGCCGAAGCGCCGCCCACGGCCTGACGAACCGGCCTGGATCAGCACCGGTCGGCCCTGGGGCGTTCGCGGAATATTCAGCGGGCCTTCAACCTTGAACCATTCGCCCTGGTGCTGCACCGAACGGATCAACTCCGGGTCCGCCAGCACACCGCTTTCGCGATCCAGCTTCAGCGCGTCCTTGCCCCAGCTGTTCCACAGTTTCAGCGCGACTTCGACAAACTCATCGGCGCGGTCGTAGCGCAGGTCGTGCTCCAGGTGCTTGTCCTTGCCGAACAGGCGCCCTTCGCTGTCGTTCATCGAGGTGACGATATTCCACGCCGCGCGGCCCTTGGACAGGTGGTCCAGGGTGGCGAATTCACGGGCGATGTGCGCCGGTTCGTAATAAGTGGTGGACCGCGTCGCGCCCAGGCCGAGCTTGCTGGTTTTGCCGACCAAGTAAGAGAGGATCGGCAACGGGTCCAGGCGCGTAGCGTCCTGGGCGCCATAGCGCAAGGCGAACGCGCGGGAGCCGCCCATTTGATCGCCCACCGCGAGGCGGTCGGCGAAGAACAGGAAGTCGAATAGCCCTTCCTCCACCACCTTGGCCACCCGTGCGTAGTACTCGGGGTCGAGGTAATTGCCGACGGTTTCCGGGTGGCGCCACACCGCATGGCTGTGCACCACCGGCCCACTCAACAGGAACGCGGATAAATGGATTTGGCGGCTCATGGCTTGGGTGTCCACACGCTGATGGCGCTGACCTTCAACGGCTTGGGAATCAGCTTGGCGGTGTAGTAGGTGTCGGCGATGCGCTGCTGCTCGGCGAGGTTTTCCACCTTGACCGGAATGATGTCGTAGCTGCGTCGGCTATTGGCGCGCTCCACGGTGGCCGGTGCGATATTGCCCCACAGCGGGCCGAGGATGTCGGCGGCTTCCTTGGGGTGGACCTTCACCCATTGGCCGGTCTCGCGCAGGGTGTCGAAGGTCACCTGCAACACGTCCGGGTGGGCCTTGGCGAACTTAGTCGTGGCCAGGTAGAAACGGTTGTAGTCGGCCAGGCCGTCCTTGCCGTCGGCGATCACACGCACGTGGTGATCCAGTTGCTGGGAGGCGAGGAACGGGTCCCAGATCACCCAGGCGTCGACACTGCCATTGGCGAAGGCCGCGCCACCGTCCGGTGCTTCCAGATAGCGCGGGGTGATATCGGCCAGGGTCAGCCCGGCCTTTTTCAAGGCGGAAATCAGCAGGAAGTTACTGCCCGAGCCCTTTGACACCGCGACGGTCTTGCCCTTGAGGTCAGCGATGCTGTGGATCGGCGACTGGTCCGGAACGATGATCGCCTGGGCGCCCGGCGATGAGTTCTCCTGGGCGTAATAGGTCAGCGGTGCATCGGCGGCCTGGGTGAACAGCGCGAAGGCGTCGGCCACATCGGCGTGCAGGTCGACGCTGCCGGCGTTCAACGAGCTGAGCAGGCCGGTGCTGAATTCATGCCAGTTGACGGTGAATCCCAAGGGCTTGAGGCGCTGCTCCAACTGGCCGTTCTGCTTGAGCAAAATCCACAAGGTGGACGAGCGTTGGTAACTGATGTCCAGGGTTTGCTCGGCATGGGCCAGCGCAGCAGCGAACAGCAAACTGGCGGCGACGATTAGTTTCTTGAACGTCATGAAAGGCCTTGGCGTGGGTGAGAAGAAGACAGCTGCATATGCCAAAAAACCGCGCAGGGCCTGGCAGTAAAGTTAATTCGATTATATTAATGACGAGAAATTATGAAAGAACCCTATAATTCTATCGTTATGCCCAATTCGTCAGAACGCGGAAAAAGCGCCCTAAGCTAAGAGCCAAAGAGTATTTAACGAATGGTTTTTAGAACTTTAAGCTCAGGGCTATTTTGTTAGAGATCGAGCTCACCATGTCCCTACGTCGCCCCCTCGCCGCCGTCCTCGGGTTGCTGGCCTTTGCCGTCGCAGTCAGTGCGCAGGCCCAGGAAACCGTGCGCATCGGTTACCAGAAATCCTCGACGCTGATCACCCTGCTCAAAACCCAGGGCACCCTGGAAAAAGCCCTCAAGGCCGACAACATCGACGTGAGCTGGCACGAGTTCCCCAGCGGCCTGCCGCTGCTGGAAGCGTTGAACGTGGGCAACGTCGACATCAGCGCCGACGTGGCCGACACCGTGCCGATCTTCGCCCAGGCGGCCCAGGCCAAGCTCACCTACTTCGCCCAGGAAGCAGCCTCGCCTTCCGCCCAGGCCATCGTGGTGCGCAAGGACTCACCGATCCAGCAGCTGGCGGACCTCAAGGGCAAAAAGATCGCCGTGACCAAGGCGGCCGGCACGCACTACCTGCTGATCGCCGCGCTGGCCAAGGCGGGGCTGGCCTTTTCGGATATCGAACCGGCCTACCTGTCACCCGCCGACGGTCGCGCAGCGTTCGAGAACAACAAGGTCGACGCCTGGGTCACCTGGGAGCCCTTCCTTACCAGCGTGCAACGTCAACTGCCGACACGCACCCTGGCGGACGGCACGGGGCTGGCCAGCTACAAGCGTTATTACCTGACCGGCACGCCGTACGCCAAGGCGCATCCAGACGTGTTGAACGTGGTGTATGCACAGCTGGAAAAGGCCGGCCAATGGGTGAAAACCCACCCGCAAGACGCGGCCAACATGCTTGGCCCGCTGTGGGGCAATCTGGATGTGGCCACGGTTGAAGCAGCCAATGCGCACCGCAGTTATCAGGTGCAACCGGTGACGATCGATCAGTTGGGCGAGCAGCAGAAAATCGCCGATGCATTCTTCAAGGCAGGGCTGTTGCCCAAGGCCGTGGACGCCAAGGATGTACAAACCTGGAAGCCTTGAGCCCGTAACAGGTAACCACGATGCGAAGCGAGCCGCTGTTGATCTTGATCCTGATCTTGATCTAGCTTTTGATCTCAGGCGCCCCGTCAAACACGCTGGCCGGAATTCGACAGGGATTTGGGGGG
>NZ_LKEG01000045.1 GCF_001645105.1 Pseudomonas marginalis | reverse complement strand
AACCGGCATCCCTGCCGGTTTACCCCCCAAATCCCTGTCGAATTCCGGCCAGCGTGTTTGACGGGGCGCCTGAGATCAAAAGCCGGATCAAGATCAACAGCGGCTCGCTTCGCATCGTGGTTAGGGTTAGGGTTAGCGTGGTTGTTACAGTGTTATGTAGATACCTCTGCTGCGATGAGGGGGTGTCAATCGATGATCCAAGGTGACTGACTCACCGCCATCGCCGGCAAGCCAGCCCCACATTTTTGACTGCGTTCAGCCCTTGGCCGACTTGGCGCACTCGCAGCCGGTGGCCGCCGAACACGGTTCACCATGGGCATGGTGCTCGGCACAGCCTTGGCAGCAATAGCCTTTACCGTCCTTCATTACCGCGTCAACACCCAGCACACACTTGCAGTGTGGGCAGGCACAGGTTTCATCTGGCATGGTCAGACTCCTTCTTCATGGTCGTCCAGGTGCGGCGGGCGCCGGCACCTTAAGCAGTGACTGCGGCCCGTCGTCGATGGTTCAAACCATCAGTCGGTGCGGGTATTGCTGCGGTACATGAACACCAGCGCCAGCGCCAAACACGCCATTGCCACGACCCGGCTGCCCGACAGTTCGATGGCCGGGTTGCCCAGCCAGCCGAAGTTGTCGATCAGCATGCCCATGCCCAATTGACCGACGATGACCGCGACCGTGGCAACAGCCGTACCGACCACTGGCACTGCGCCGACCATCACCATCATGTAGACCACGCCGAACAGTGCGCCGGTGAGTTGCCATTTCGGCACGTCCAGCAGGCTCACCGCCTGGGCGGGCTCAAAGAACAGAATCAGCAACGCGGTGACAATCGCGCCCACCACGAAGGTCACCAGGCTGCCACGCAATACACCTACCGTTTGGCCCAGGCGCCCATTGATGGCGGCCTGCACGCTCAATACCGCCCCTGCGGCAACCACCACGACCAGTAACAGAATCAGATTCATCGCCTTAACCTCGTGCAATCAAAACAAGTGCCACCACAATCAGCGCCAGGGCAATCCAGCGCTCGCTATTGACGCGCTTGCGCGCCGCGCCAAACCAGCCGAAATGATCGATGAGCACGCTCTTGCCAACCTGCCCGGACAAAATCGCGATCATGGTCATCGCGATACCGATATGCGGCGTGGCCAGCGTCAGCACCACCACGTAGATCGGCCCCAGGAAGCCGCCGATCAACTGCCAGCGCGGCAGCTCGGACAGCGCCGGGCCCTTTTGCGGGCCGCTGAACAGCAGCAGCAAAAACAGGATCGCCGAACCGACACCGAAGATGCTCAACGTCGCCCACAAATGCCCTACCTGCACACCCAAAGGTCCCAGCAAACCCGCCTCCACCGACAGGCCCATGCCGGCCAGGATCACCAGCGGCAACAACAGCAGCCGTAGGCCTTTATTTTTCGGCTTGGCGTGCGCCACGCCCTCGAGAGAACTTGCTTGCATACATCACCTGCACATCAACAAAGGATTGGATGGCGCGCATTATCCAGTGGCCGTCCTGTGCGATAAATGGGAGAATGCCGACAACACCTTTGCGTAAAACGCACAGACTGGAGACGTGATGCAAGGCTTGAATGAATTGAGTTTCAAGGCGCTACGCCTGTTTGTCGCCGTGCTGGACTTTGGCAGCTTCTCCGAAGTGGCACGCCGCGAGGGCCTGGCGCCCTCCTCCATTTCCCGGCAAATACAGTTGATGGAACAGGCGCTCGGCCAACAGTTACTGTATCGCCACACCCGCGCGGTCAGCCCCACCGAGGCCGGGCGCCTGCTCGGGCGGCATGCGCGGTTGATGCTGGAACAACTGGAAGCCGCCGGCCAGGCCCTGCAGGAACAGGAAAGCGAACCCAGCGGACTGGTGCGCATCAATGCGCCGATGGTCTTCGGCCAGCGCCACATTTCCCCTTGGCTGGGCGAATTGTGCCGGCGCTACCCCAAGCTGCAACTGGATATCCAGCAAACCGACACCTACGTCGACCCACTGCAAGATGGCACCGACCTCCTGTTCCGTATCGGCGTGCTCAACGACTCCAGCATGCAGGCACGCATCTTCGCGCCCCAGCGCTTTCGCCTCGCCGCCAGCCCCGCCTACCTGGCTCGGCACGGCACGCCCCAACACCCTGACGAACTGATCAACCACCAGTGCCTGGCCTACAAAGGCATCACCGGCCAGCAACGCTGGTTTTTCCGCAAGGGCCAGGCTGAGTGGACGCCTTATAGCGTCAAGGGCCCAATCACCGGTAACCACGCCGACACCCTGACCCACGCCGCCGAGCAAGGGCTGGGGCTGGTGGTGTTTCCTTCCTGGTTGATCGGCGAAGGCTTGCGTGCGGGCACGTTGCAGGCGGTGCTGACGGAGTATGAAGTGGCGACTACCCTGGAGCCGCAGCAGATTGCGGCACTGTGGCCGGGCAGCCGGCGCTTGTCGCTGAAAGTGCGGACGGTGATTGATTACTTTGTGGAATGCTTTGGGGGGGTGCCGTATTGGGATCGGTGACCTGTCAGGGTCGAGGAGAACCAAGCTGTCGAAAAGAACCCAGCTACGAAGTAAATCCCCCTACAGCAATAGGTAGGTCCGTTCTGAATTTTTGGGCCAGTATTTCTCGGCTGGGTATGTTGCGGCAGACTTTGAGGGCATCTTTTTGAGAGATCTGCCATGAGAGATCTGCCATGGAAGTCACGTACCAGAAAATATCGCGCTATGAGCGAGTCGCTTCAACCGGCGGTCGTGCCATCTTTGATAGCGCACATAGTTTTGGCTATATTTGGCCAAAATATGGGGGCAACCACATGATTACCGTTCCTCTGGGTGAAGCTAAAAATAATCTGTCGAAATTGGTTGATGAGGCCGCCGCGGGCAAGGTCATTACCATTGCCAAGCATGGACGTGCGATGGCACAGCTTGTGCCCCTCGGGAAATCCAAGGGTCGGCGAATCGGAGCTATGAAAGGTAAGCTCGTCATTCCCGAAGACTTCGATGCAGCGTTGCCTGACGATCTACTGGATGCCTTTGAAGGCAGCCGTCCATGAGAGTGTTGTTGGATACCCATATCCTGCTCTGGGCGCTGACTGAAGACCCGAAGCTGTCCAGCAAAGCCAGGAAGCTGATTGAGAATGCAGCAGAGATTTACATCAGCGCTGCAACATTCTGGGAGATGGCAATCAAGGTCGGCCTGGGGAAACTCACTGTAGATCTGGAGGAAATCCGTGAGTACTGCCTCGAAAGCGGATTCGTCGAACTGCCCGTCACCTCAGAACATGCCATCGCGGTTAAGGATCTTGAGCATCATCACAAAGATCCTTTTGATCGGCTCATCGTGGCAACAGCCATGAGCGAACCGATGAAGCTGTTGACGGCCGATCCGCAAGTCGCCCAATACACGTCCTTGGCGATCCTGGTTTAGATCATTTCAATGGCTGCACCGCTTCGATCAGAACACCCACTGCCCAATCAGCCAGGCATTCGCCCCACTGATCACCGCAAACAGGAACCACGCCAATAACCGTGTCGGCAACCGATTCACGAACGGCCCCATCAACTGTTTATCGCCGGTCATGCGGATCAATGGATACAGCGCGAACGGCAACTGCAGGCTGAGCACCACCTGGCTGAGGATCAGCAGCTTGCCGATGGCATCGTCGCCCATCAGCCATACCCCCAGGAACGCCGGGATCAGCGCCAGCCCACGGGTGATCAGGCGCCGCTGCCAGCAGGGAATGCGCAGGTTGAGGTAGCCCTCCATGATCACCTGCCCGGCGATGGTGCCGGTGAAGGTTGAGCTTTGCCCGGACGCCAGCAAGGCGATGCCGAACAGGATGCTGGCGAACGCGCCGCCCACCAGGGGGTCGAGCAGGTGGTAGGCGTCCTGGATTTCGACCACATCGGTGTGGCCAGTCTTATGGAAGGCGGCAGCGGCGAGCACCAGGATCGCGGCGTTGACCAGCAGGGCCAGGGCCAGTGAGCCGATGGTGTCGATGCGCGCCAGCTTGACCGCGTCCTGTTTGCTGGCCAGGTCCTTGCCGATCAGGCGGGTTTGCACGATGGAGCTGTGCAGGTAGAGGTTATGCGGCATCACCGTGGCCCCGAGAATACCGATGGCCAGGTACAGGGGCGCAGCATCGCTGATGGCCGACAGCGATGGGGTGAAACCGCTGAACACGTCCGGCCAGTAAGGTTTGATCAATACCAACTCGATAAAAAAGCACACGCCGATGGTCGCCACCAGCGCCAGCATGATCGCTTCCAGACGGCGGAAACCGCGATTTTGCAGGGCAAGGATCAGTAAGGTATCGAAGGCAGTGATGACAATGCCGGTGGTCAGCGACACCCCCAGCAGCAGGTGAAAAGCCAGCGCACAGCCGAGCACTTCGGCAAGGTCGGTGGCAATGATGGAGATTTCCGCGAGCACCCATTGGGTGCGTGCGGAGCGCTTGCTATAGCGCTCGCGACACAGTTGCGCCAGGTCTTTGCCGGTGGCGATGCCCAACCGCGAGCACAGGCACTGCACCGCCATCCCCGCCAGGCTGGCCAGCAGCACCACGAACAACAGGCTGTAACCGTAGCGCGAGCCGGCTTCGATGGCCGTGGCCCAGTTGCCGGGGTCCATGTAACCAATGGAAATCAGCAGGCCCGGGCCGGCGAACATCAGCATGCGCTTGAAGAACGAAGCCTTGGGGTCAACGGCAACGGAGCCAGCCACTTCCGGCGGGCAAAACGGGGCGGTAGCGATTTTTGGCAGGCTGAATTTCACACGGTATCCCAGGCAAACACACTCGATAGAGACGCAGCTTATCAGTCGGACGCGACCGTGCGCATCACCGTCTCCCGTGGCAGGTCGAACGTCTCTACCACTTGCACCACCAGGTCCATCTCCTGGTTCAGCGCTTCACGCTCCATGCGCTGGCAAATCACACCAATCACCAGCACCGCCAGGGTGGTGATCGAATACGCCGGACCGGAAAACGCACGCACCCCGCTCACCAGCAGCATCGCCGCAGCCAGGGCCTGGCCGACCACAGGAATAGCCGTGGCCGCACCACGACGCAGGATAAACCCGGTCAGCCCCGCCAGCGCCGTGCCGCTCAACGCGGTGGTGGCCGATCGGCCGACATCGAACCGGCTGAACAACCCCTGCTCCTTCTGCGCGGCGGCCTTGAGTTCCGCGTCGAACACCTGGCGGTCAGCGTTGCTGAGTTTGTCTTTGTACTGCTCAATGAGCTTCTCGGCGACCCGGGCCTCGAGCTCGGCCAACTCAACGGTATCCAGAGACTCGTCGAACTTGATACCCAGCCGTTGCACCACATCTTCGGCGATCTGGCGATAACTCACGCCGTGCCCGCGGGCCATGTTCATGAAGCTGTCACCGCCCATGCGCTGCAACTCGATGGCCAGCTTGAGGGGCTCGCGGACATTACCGTCTATAGATGCACTGCGTTTTTGCGCCATCAGTTCGGCGAGGAACTTCAACTCTTCGGGCCGCGCCTGCACCAGCGCCGGGAACAGCTCCGCGTCCTCTTCGGCAAACCGTACTTCAGGGCTGCGCTGGTCGGAACGGATCATGCCGCGTCGCTCGTGCAGCAGGTCGGTGTACTGCACCACCGTCTGCAACTGCGGCCAATAGGCGGCGTGATCGAACGTCGCCAAGTGCACGTTGGTGACCTTGGCCTTGAGCGCCGGCGTCACCGGGATCGCATAGCGGCCGATACACCGTTCAGTGTCAGGTTTCAGCGCCAAGGCCCAGTCTTTGCTGGAGTGGCAGTTGATCACACGCCCTTTAAGCGGCGCCGAGACGTCGTCCCACGGGCTCGATGTGCAGATCGCCCCGCCCATCAGCAACAGATTGTCCAATGGCAGCTCGCGGGCGGCCTCAGGGCTGGCCAGCAGGCTCTTGACCAGAATGCGCGCGCCAAGGGAATGGCCGATCAGATTGATACGCCGGACTGCCAGGGACTCGCCGTGCAGGTAGTTAGCCAGTTCAGGCAGCAGGCTCCTCGCGACTTCGTCCACCCGCGCCTCGACGCTTTTGTAGTGGTCGAGAAAATAGGCAATCGCCTTGCCCACGCCGACGGTCGCCGCGCCCAGGCTACCACCGCCGAGCATCGCGCCCATGACGTCCTTGAAGGGCGCAAACAGGTTTTCCAGGAAATGCCCCGCCGGCCAGAACAGCATCAGATTGGTCGAGCCTTCGATGCCCGCCAACTGCGCCTTGAAGCTGCCCAGTTGTTGCCGGTTGAAGAACGCCGAATAACCGTGAACATAGAGATTGAGCACATCGCCCTGAGGCTCGCCGCACAGTAGGAACGTGGGCTTGCGGGTGCGGTGCATTTCATCCCACTGGTGCTGCATGGGGCGGTGACTCCTGGTGACAAGGGACGGCGATAGTAACAAAGGGCGCGGCTCAACGCCGTACCGCTGGGGGAAAAGGCACCACGTTGGCCCCCTCTTCCTTTCAGAAGATGGAAGCGGCCTTGGACTTGGCCAGGTAACGCGCCGGTGAATCCCCCAGGTTACGGCGAAACACCGAGGTGAACGCACTGGAGCTGCTGAACCCCAGCTCGAAGGCCACATCGGTGATGGACGAGCCATGGCTGAGCCGCGCAGTGGCTTCCAGCAGGCAAACCTGTTGGCGCCACGACACAAAGGTCATGCCCGTGCATTCACGAAAATTACGCGTGAAGGTACGCCGGCTCATGCTCGACCAATCGGCCATCTCGCCAATCGAGATTTTCTGCGTGGGCGCGTCAAGGAAGCGCTGACAAGAACGGGCCAGGCGCGATTCCGACGGCAGCGGCGCACTCAACGGCAACTCGGGCATCGTGCCGATTTCGTCGATCAGCAGGGTCAGCACACAACAATCACGCACGCTGGGCGAGGCCGATGGCCCAATCGCCAGCGCCGCTTCCAATAGATGACGCAGCAGCGGCGAGACGCCAAACACCTGGCAATAGTCCTGCAACCCGGCGCGCCGGGCGGCGGCGTCGTCCAAGTAGGTGTTGAGCATCACCACGTCGCCGCGCATGTGCATCTCATGCGACACCCCACCCGGCACCCAGATCGCCCGCTGGGGCGGCACGACCCAATTACCCAGGTCGGTGAACATTTTCAACGCGCCTGTGGAGGCGTAGGCGAACTGCCCGCGTCGGTGAGTGTGGCGTGGAAATACTGTGCCGGACGGGTACTCGCGCAACGTCACCACCGCTTCGGGGCTGTCCGGTTTGTAAGGCGAAAAGGTGAAGGTCGGCGGCATGGCCCGATTTTGTCAAAGTATGACCTGACATAGCAAGCGGGCCACCACACCGCCACCTAGAATCATCGCTCCCCAAGTTGGGTTCATATCGAAGGGATATTCGGAAAATGACTGTCAAAAACTACTTGGACGTACGCGTGGACGGCGCTGTTTTGATGGTGGGACTCAACCGCCCGCAGAAGCGCAACGCCATGTCGCTGGAAGTCATGCACGAACTGCGCGAGACCTTCACCCACATCCCAGAAGGTATTGGTGCTGCAGTGCTCTACAGCACCAGCCAGCATTTCTGCACGGGGTTGGACCTGTCGGAAATCCGCGACCAGTCGGTCATCGATAACGTCCAGGCCTTTCGCGAATGGCACAAGACCTTCGAACTGATCCAGTTCGGCAAGGTGCCCGTGGTAGCCGCCATTACCGGTGCCGCCATCGGTGGCGGCCTGGAGATTGCCACCGCCTGCAGCCTGCGCGTGGTCGATGACAGCGCCTTCTTCTCGCTGCCCGAAGCGATGCGCGGCCTGTATGTCGGCGTCGGCGCCTCGGTGCGCTTCCCACGCATCGCCGGCATTGCCCTGATGACCGACATGATGCTCACCGGCCGCACGCTCTACGCCAAGGAAAGCTACGAGCGCGGCGTGGCCCAGTACCTGGTGCCGGTCGGCCAGGCGGTGCTCAAGGCCACCGAATTGGCGCACAAGATCGCCGGCAACCTGCCCATGACCAATTACGCGGTGACCCATGTGTTGCCACGCATTGTTGATCAAAGCCAGCAGGACGGGCTGATGACGGAAGCCTTGATTGCCGCCGTGGTGTCTTCCGACACCCGCACACAGGATCGCCTGGCGGATTTCCTGGATCGCAAGAAGGACAAGATCCAGACCGCGCCAGCGGTGTAACTCCCGGTCGTGAACGTTGCCGAGCGCACCTCGGCAAACCATGGATGGCCTTCACAACTCACTATCAACCGGTGAAACCATGTTTCAGCACAGCACTCAAGACGATCTTTATCGCAGCAATGACGCGACCGATGAACGATTGATCAAAATCGAACGCAGCTGGCACAAACGCGCACAGATCAAGCTCGACTCCCAACGCCCGGATATCCAGCTTGACCTGCAAGCGCCGGACTTTCTCGAGGCCCTGTTACCTTTCGCCCATGACCCGCACTACCAACACTACCCCCATGCCCTGAAGTTGCTGATCCTGTCGGCCGGCTGGGTGATCTACAACCAGAAAACCATCGCCATCGAAACCGAAATCATCTGCCCGTCCTGCATCGACCTGCTGCAGCTGGGCTCGCGCCTGAGCTCGGCCAGCGCCGCGACGATTTCCGAAACCCTGGCGGATGAGGCCTACCACACACTGTTCTCGATCAACATGTGTGAGCTGGCGATTACCCAGCGCGGCATGCGCATTAAATGGCCGGAGCTGGAACTGACCCGCCACCTCAGCCAGGCCCAGGCCACGATGTCCGAGGCGGACTTCAAAATCTACCGCCTGGCGTTCTCGCTGGTCTCGGAAACCTTTATCAGCGACTACCTGGCCGACCTCAGTGACGCGCCGGACATCCAGCCGGTGTTTCGTCACGTGGTGGCCCTGCATAAAAAAGACGAGCTGGTGCACAAACACATCTTCCCGCTGTTCGTGCAGCAGGTGGTGGGTGACTTCACCCCGCAGCAAACCACGCTGTTCACCCGCGGCATCGCCAACTCCATCCGGATCTTCCCGATGCGCGAGATTTCGGCGTGGCGAATCATCCTGCCGCAGCTGCTTGAAGTGTTCGGTGATCGCTCACTGCTGTTGCCGACTCAATTCACCGAGACCGGCGAAGCGGACTACTCGGCCATGCCCGAGATCCTCAGTTCCATCGGTATACGCCCCGAAGCGGTGCTGCCTGAGCTGCATGGGATGAACGAACCGGTCATCACCGTTTGAACCCAGCGTGTCGCTGATCACTACAAATTCAATAGAGTAATTGTCATGTGTGGATACATTGGCGTCTTTGCCAAACAACCTCGTGCGTTCAACCCCAACCTGTTCGATGCCGCCCTGCGTGCGATCCATCATCGTGGCCCGGACAGCTCCAGCCAGTGGTTCGACCCCAAGGGCCAGGCCGCTTTCGGTTATGTGCGCCTGGGCCTGGTCGGCCTGGGTAACGGCACCCAGCCGATCGTCGCCGATGAAGGCGACCTGGTGATGATGGTCAACGGCGAGTTCTATGACTATCAACGCATCCGTACGGAGCTGGAGGGCTACGGTTGCCGCTTCAAGACCTCGTCCGACAGCGAAATCGCCATGCACCTGTACCGCCGTCACGGCGTACGCGGCCTCAAGCAACTGCGCGGCGAGTTCTCCATTCTGATCTTCGATCGCCTGCGCAAAAAGCTGTTTGCCGTGCGTGACCGGGTGGGCGTCAAGCCGCTGTACTACACCGAGCATGAAGGCGCCTGGTACTTCGCGTCCGAAATCAAAGCCTTGCTCGCCGCCGGCGTGCCCGCAGAGTGGGACCACGAAGCCTACGCCAACCGGGGCTTTATCCTGCGCGACCGTACCGTGTTCAACAACATTCGCAGCGTCAAACCCGGCTGCTGGATCATCGCTGACGAAAGCGGCCTGCAAACCGAACAGTATTGGGACTGGGATTTCCCCGACGCCCAGGCCACCGAGCAACGCAGTGAAGCCGAGATAATCGACTCGCTGCGCCACACCATCGAAGAATCCGTGCGCCTGCGTTTGCACGCCGATGTGCCGGTGGGTGTGTGCCTCAGCGGCGGCCTGGACTCCTCGGCCATGCTGGGCATCGCCACCGAACTGACCGGCCAGCCGCTGCAGGCCTTCCACTTGTCCTTCGAAGGCGAGCAGGCCTACGACGAACGCCAGTACGCTGAAATTGCCGCCCGGCATAACCGCGCCCACCTCAATGTGCTGTCGGTGAACTCCGCCGACATGGCGGACAACTTCGAAAACGCTCTGTGGCACGCCGAGATGCCCTTCGCCAACGCCCATAGTGTGGCCAAGTACCTGCTGTGCAAATACGTGCAGAACCAGGGCATGCGCGCGGTATTGACCGGTGAAGGCGCCGACGAAGTCTTCGGTGGCTACCCGCACTATCGCCGCGACATGGTGTTGTACAACCACGAAAACCAAGACCCGACGGCAATCGCCGAGCTCGCCCGCCGCCTGCACGCCAGCGAAGATCGCTACCTCCCCGGCGGCAAGAACGATGTGAAATGGGTGCAGGACGAACTGGGCCACGGCGTGTCCTGGCTGCAAACCCAATCAGCGTTGTTCGGGCCCCTGGCGCAGTTGTACAGCGATGACTTCCGTGAGCGCTTCAGCAATACCGACGCCTATCGCGAGTTCTACGACCGTCTGAGCCCACGGGCGCTGAACGGCTGGGAACCGGTCAACCGCTCGCTGTACATGGTCGCCAAGTCGAGCCTGCCCAACGTGGTGCTGACCTCCCTGGGCGACCGCATGGAAATGGCCGGCAGCCTGGAAGGCCGCCCACCGCTGCTCGACCACCAAGTGATCGAGGCCGCCTGCCGCCTGCCGGTGAACATGAAAGTGCGCGGCGCCACCGAGAAATACGCCCTGCGCGAAGCCATGCGCCCGTATGTGCCGCAGGCCGTGCTGGACCGCAAGAAGCAATACTTCCGCGCGCCGCCGGCGTCCGAGAGCCCGCAATCGAAGCTGTATGAAATGATCAACGACGTGTTGAGCGGCCCGGCACTGAGCAACGTGCCGTTCTTCGACCCACGTAAAGTACGCGCCTTGCTGGCAACCCTGCCAAGCTTGTCCCCCGCCCAACGCGCCTCGGCAGACAATCTGCTGATGGAAATCGCCGGGCTGTGCCTGATGCAAAAACGGTTCGCCTTGAACTGACTTTCCGGCGGCACATCGCAATTGCGCTGTGCCGCCTGACCCAAGGAGGGTCCATGCTGAAAAAACATTTGTCACTTGCCGTGCTCGTCACCCTGGTGTGGGGGGTCAATTTCCCCATCACCAAACTGGGCCTGCGCGCCATCGATCCGTTTGTGCTCACGGGTATCCGCTTTGCCCTCGCCGCCCTGCCGCTGGTGTTCTTTATCAAGCGTCCTGCCGTTAAATTCAGCTACGTGGCCGCCTACGGTTTTATCTTCGGCTTGGGCATGTGGGGCGTGATCAACTACGGCATCCAGGTGGGTGTGAGCCCTGGTATTGCCTCATTGATCATTCAACTCAGCGTGTTCTTCACCATGGGCTGGGGCTTTGTGCTTTTCAAAGAGAAGATCCGTGGCGCGCAGATGATCGGCGCGGTATTGGCCTTGATCGGCCTGGCAGGGATCATTTCCACCCAGCAAGGCAACCATGCCGTGCTGGGTGTGATGCTGATCGTCCTCAGTGCGGTGGCCTGGAGCGTGGGCAATGTGATCATCAAGAAGTCCGGGGTGAAAGAGATCTTCTCGTTCATGGTGTGGGCCAGCCTGATCCCGCCGATTCCGCTGTTCCTCACGGCCTGGCTGATGCACGGCAGCGCCGCGTTCGAAGGTTTGCAAGCCAGCCTCGACCTGACGGCGATCCTGTCGATCCTGTTCCAGGTGTATTTGGCCACGCACTTTGCGTACTGGGGCTGGAACTCGCTGCTCAAGCTGTACCCGGTGTCCACCGTGGCGCCCCTGTCGTTGCTGATCCCGGTATTCGGCATTACCAGCTCCATGCTGATGCTCGACGAGCGCATTTCCACGCCTAACCTGATCTCGATCGGCATCATCATCGCCGGGTTGGCGGTGGGGTTGTATCGCCGGCCGGCGAACCTGGCTCCAACCAGCCAAGGCGCGGTGATGCAGGCGGAAAAGTAAGCCCGCACGAAAACGCCCGGCGCATGGCCGGGCGACTGCCAACCTTCAATACGCGAAATTGTCGATCTTGACCTGGCCATCGGGGAAGGTCGCGATAATCTCCAGTTCGCCGCCCATTGCACGGATGTAATCGCGCAACGTGCTGATGTACATGTCGGTACGCCGCTCCATCTTGGAGACGGCCGCCTGGTTGATGTTCAACGCCTTCGCCAGGCTTTGCTGGCTCAACTGCTGGGCTTTGCGCAGCTCATGCAGGGGCATTTGCTGCAGGTGTTGCTGGAACAACTGCTTGGCTTCAGCACGCGCTTGTGGCGTCATGCGGGCTTGAAGTTCGGCGAATTTCTTAGCCATGGTTACGGCCCTCTCTAAACAAAGCGCTGCTGTGGGGAAAGCCCAAGCCCGGTCCGAAAAGCCCCAGCAGGTCAACGCTGGCGGATACCGACACTTGCTCCTTTGTCCCCAAACCCGCCCACCAGTCTCCGAATTCATCCGTGTATTCAATGTCCCAATCCATGCAAATATGCCATCCAAGGAATATAAACTCAAGAACATAAAACGTAGTAGATAAACTTGACGAGCCGCCACCCGCCGCCCTTGGGAAATTGTTTGTACATCCTTCCGCCCTGACAGCGACACGCGCATTGCGCTACAGCAATGCCCCTCAGCACGATCACGCGCTGCAAAAACACAATTATCGACCTGTAAAAAGCGCTCTAATACCCGCCTGTTGATTGGTTTTAAAGATCCTGGAGTTCGCAATGCCCCATGAAGGCAACCTATTACAAGCAGCCGTGGTGTTCCTGCTCGCCGCCGTGCTGACCGTGCCCCTGGCCAAACGCCTGCAACTGGGCGCAGTGCTGGGCTACCTGTTCGCCGGTGTGATCATCGGCCCGTCGGTGCTGGGGTTGATCGGCAACCCGCAAAGTGTCGCGCAGTTCTCCGAGCTGGGCGTGGTGCTGCTGCTGTTTATCATCGGGTTGGAGCTGTCGCCCAAGCGTTTATGGGTGATGCGCAAGGCGGTATTCGGCGTCGGCCTGGCCCAGGTGCTGCTCACGGGCCTGGTGATGGGTGTCGTCGCGTTATGGCTGTTTGGCCAGTCGTGGAACAGTGCCATCGTGCTCGGCCTTGGCCTGGCGCTCTCCTCCACCGCGTTTGGCCTGCAAAGCCTGGCCGAGCGCAAAGAGCTGAACCAACCCCATGGTCGCCTGGCGTTTGCCATTTTGCTGTTCCAGGACATCGCTGCGATCCCGCTGATCGCCATGGTGCCGCTGCTGGCCGGCAGCGATCACCCGACCACCGAAGCCCAAGGCCTGCAGCATGTGTTGCAGATCCTCGGCAGCATCGCCGTGGTGATCATCGGCGGTCGCTACCTGTTGCGGCCGGTGTTTCGCATCGTCGCCAAGACCGGCCTGCGTGAAGTTTCCACCGCTACGGCGTTGCTGGTGGTGATCGGCACCGCCTGGTTGATGGAGCTGGTGGGCGTGTCCATGGCCCTTGGCGCCTTCCTCGCCGGCCTGCTGCTGGCGGACTCGGAATACCGCCACGAACTGGAATCCCAGATCGAACCGTTCAAGGGCCTGCTGCTGGGCCTGTTCTTTATCAGCGTGGGTATGGGCGCCAACCTCAGCCTGCTGCTCAGTTCGCCACTGGTGGTGATCGGGCTGACGCTGCTGCTGATCGGCCTGAAGCTGCCGTTGTTGTACGCGGTAGGCCGTATGGTCGGTGATCTCAATCGCGAAAGCGCTCTGCGCCTGGGTGTGGTGCTGGCAGCGGGCGGTGAGTTTGCTTTTGTGGTGTTCAAGATCGGCAGCGACCAAGGCCTGTTCGAACCCCACCTCTACGATGTGCTCGTACTGACGATTACCCTGTCCATGGCAGTGACGCCGCTGCTGCTGTTGGTGTGCCCGAAGCTGTTCAAGCCCAAGGTCAAGACCGTGGAAGTGCCCGAGGAATACCGCACCATCGAAAGCGACGCGCCGCGTGTGGTGATCGCCGGGATGGGCCGTATGGGCCAGATCGTGGCGCGGATCCTGCGCGCGCAGAACATCTCGTTTATCGCGCTGGACACCTCGGTGGAAACCATCGAGCTGACCCGCAGCTTCGGCGGCATGCCGGTGTTCTACGGTGACCCGCAACGCCCCGAGATCCTGCACGCGGCCAAAGTCGACCAGGCGGAGTTTTTTGTGATCGCCATGGACGACCCGGAGATCAACATCAAGACCGCCGAGCTGGTGCGCAATCTCTACCCGCACATGAAGATCATCGCCCGCGCACGTAACCGCCAGCACGTGCACCGCCTGGTCGACCTGGATGCCTCGCCGATTCGCGAGACCTTCTACTCCAGCCTCGAAATGAGCCGCCGCACCCTGGTAGGCCTGGGGTTGAGCCAGGCCCAGGCCGATGCGCGCATCACCCGCTTCAAAAACCACGACTTGCAGGTGCTGGCCGCGCAACACGCGGTCTACGACGACGCCGCCAAAGTCATGCAAACCGCCCAGGAAGCCCGGGCTGAATTGGCAAGGCTGTTTGAAATGGATCGGCTTGAGGAAGAGTCCGACAAGGTGTGAGGCTTCGGATGAACGATTTTGCGAAAATTCTGACAGAATACGCCGCAATTTCGTTCATCCCTGGAGCGCTTCATGGCCACTTTCACCAAGACCGCCGCCTTGCTGGTCCTCGCGCTGACCGCCGGCAGCGTGTTCGCCGCCGCTAAGCCAACCACGCAAACCATCTCCACCTTGGGCGGCAAGTTCACCTTCAACCTGCCCAAGGCCTACGCTGCCGACACCCTGCCCGCCGGCAAAGCCGAAGATGGCACCGCCGATACCCAAGGCACGATGTACGCCAACCGTATAACGAAAAGTGTGGTGATCGTCGCCGAAACCGTGCGCAACGATGGGGTAACCATCGGGGATAACGACGCGAAATTCCTTGATGGCGCCGTGGCCGGCTTCGTCAAGGACCAAGGCGCGGCGCTGCCTGACTTCAAGAAACAGGGCGAGAAAAAACTGACCTTCAAGGGCCTGGGCCTGCGCCAGGTGGACAGCACCGCCACCCAAGGCGGCGGCAAGACGCTGAACTCCACGTTCCTGGCCGGTTCGGGCAATCACTTGCTGGTGATTCAGGCGATTTCGCGCGCCGATGATGCGAAGGGGCATGCGGCGCTGGTGAAGCAGATTACCGGCGGGAAATAACAGTCTTCCAAACAACTCGGTCCAAATGTGGGAGCAAGCCCCCTCCCACAGTGTTCGACCGCGTTTAATCCAGGCTTTTTTCCAGCCAGGCTTTGAGGTCCTGCACTTCCGCTGCACTGACGGTATGGTTCATTCCCGAATAACCATGAAACTCCGGCTTCAACCCCAACCCCGTCAACACCTCATTCGCCCGGGTCGCCGAGGTAAAGGGCAACGCCTGGTCCAACGTGCCGTGGCCGATGAAAATCGCCAATTTACCCAGTGACTCATCCGGCTTCAGCTCAGCCTTGAGCACCGGCAACACGCTGCCACTCAACGCCGCAATCCCACGCACCAGCTCCGGCCGGCGCAAGCCCACCTCGTAGGACATGATCGCGCCCTGGCTGAAGCCGACCAGGAACACCCGGTCAGGTTGAGTGTGGTACTTGGTGGTGGCTTTGCCGACAAAATCCTCGATCAACGTGGCGCTGCGCTGCAGGTCGGCGGTCTCCCCATCGTAATCGCCGTCATCGGGCGTCTTGGTAAACCAGCGATAGCCGTGCGGGTCCACCGGCATCGGCGCACGGGCCGACAGGTAAGTCCAGGTAGACGGCAGCGCATCCTTGATGCCGAACAAGTCTTCCTCGTTGCTGCCAAACCCGTGCAGGAAGATCACCAGTGGCTGGTTGCGCGCATCGCCCTGGGTCTGTTCCAGGTACGACAACGGCAAGTCGGTGTGCAGCGTATCGTCGGCATGAGCGGCACCGGCCACCAGGGTCAGCGCCAGGGCAAACAATTTGAGCATGGGACGTTACCTCAGGGTTTGCGGAGCAGATAAGTGTCCATGATCCAGCCATTTTGCAGGCGCGCCGCCTTGCGCACCCGTTCGATTTCTTCAGCCACTTCACTCACTTTGCCACTGATCAGGATCTCGTCCGGGGTGCCCAGGTAGGCGCCCCAGTAGATATCCAGATCCTGCGCCGCCGCCGTACGGTACGAGTCTTCGGCGTCGAGCATGACCACCAAGGTGTCGGCGTCGCTGGCCTGCCCCGCCGCCAGACGGCGCCCGGTCGTGATCTCGACCGACTTGCCGATGCGGTTCAGCGGGACTTTGTGCTGGGCGGCCAGGGCCTGCACGCTGGTGATGCCGGGGATCACTTCAAACTCAAAGGTGCAGCGGCCACTGGCCAGGATCGCCTGCAGGATGCGAATGGTGCTGTCGTACAACGCAGGGTCGCCCCAAGCCAGGAAAGCGCCCACTTCACCGTCAGCCATTTCTTCGTTGATCATGCGTTCGAAGGTCTGCTGCTTGTCGCGGTTGAGGTCCTGCACGGCGGTGGTGTAATCGATGTCGCCGCGCACACGCTCGGGGCAATCGGCCTCGACGAAGCGGTAGCCCGGCTCGGTGATGTAGGTCTCGCAGATCTCGCGGCGCAGGTCGATCAACTTGTCTTTGCTCTGGCCCTTGTCCATCAGGAAAAACACGTCGGTGCGGTTGAGCGCCTTCACGGCCTGCATCGTGATGTAGTCAGGGTTGCCGGCGCCAATGCCGATGATCAGGATGCGTTTCATGGGTTGCTCTCAGTGCGGGGCGTGGATTTTGCCATGTTCAGGCGCCTAGGCGTGAGTGTCCAGGCGCAGGCGCCAGAGGTTGTTGAAACGCAGCTCAGTGGCGGACAGCGGTTCGACGTCGATCCGGTAGAACATCGACAGTGGAAACTGCATGACATGCCACATCGCGGCACGGATCACAAAGGAATGAGTGATGGCCACAACATGGCCGGGCTGGGATTCGAGGGTTTTCATCCACTCACCCACCCGCCAGCAGATCTGCTCGACCGACTCGCCCCCATGGGGCGCGCACGTGGCGTCAGTGAGCCAAGTGTTCAGCGTGTCACTCTCCAACTGGCCGATGTCCTGGCCCTTCCACTGCCCGAAATCAGCATCGCGCAACGCGAACTCGATCACCCCGTCATCGCCGAACAAGCCTGCCGTCTGCCGCGTCCTGGCCTCAGGCCCACATAACAGGCGCCGGGTTTTCTTATAGCGATCAGCCAGCGACAACGCCGAGCCTTGCCAATCCATCACCACCGCCTCGTCATCAGGAAAACGCCCCTGTTTTTGCAGAGGCGTGACGGCGTGGCAAATGAGCGTCAAACGAGTGGTGTGCATTGCAGAGTGCTTGAGACCAAAAAGATAAGGCCTCAAGACTGGCGCAGTTATGGCTGGGGCGCAACGCCTTGTGCCAGGTAGAGCACGTGGTAACCCGTGCCTTGACGCGCCTCGTCCAGCGCTGCGGACGACAACGTAAACCGAACCAACCGCCAAGCCTGTACATCCAGCGCCAGGCACACCGCGAACGTGTCACTGCGCCCCGCCACCTGCTGATTACGCCGTTTCTCCTCGGCCAATAGGCTGGCGCGGTCCGCTCCGGGCTCCAGCGGCCACGCCTCGCGATACAAACTCAACGCGCCCTGCGCCGGCCCCCACTGCACATCCAGCGGTAACCAACTCTCGATATGTGGGCGACCAAAGCTGTCGAGCACTTTCTGAAAACGCTCGCCGAGTAAAAAGTCAGCGGCCTGCAACGGATCGGCCCACAAGTAGACCGACGAATACACATTGCCGCCGCGCTCCTGGGCGATAAACGCCTTGAACAGCAACCCCTCGGCGTTATCCCACAATGGCCCCAATTGCGCGGCGCGGCGGCGAATCACGCCCATGTCGTAGTCGGCAGGCAAGCGGTGTGAATACTGTTTGGCAAACATGCGAGAACTCCTGTGCAAGATGAGGGTTCAGCTTGCGCAGCCGCGATGATTTCAACAAGATATCAGCCGATATAAGTGCGATAAGGATTGAATATGACTGACGTGCTCAAACCGCTGGACATCGACACCGTCCAGGCTTTCGTGCTGGTGGCCGATTTCGCCAGTTTCACCCGCGCCGCCGAAGCCCTCGACACCTCCCAGGCGGCGATCAGCCTCAAGCTCAAGCGCCTGGAAGAACGCCTCGGCTATCGCTTGCTCGAACGCACGCCCCGGCATGTGCGGCTGTCGCCCCAAGGCGAACACTTCATCGTCGCCGCCCGCGCCTTGCTCAACGCCCATGAACGCGCCCTGGGCGATATGGGCAGCCACGCACTCCGCCGCCTGGTGATCGGTATCAGCGACCACGTGGCCGGTCCCGACTTGCCAACCTGGCTCAGCCGCTTGGCCGCCTACGACCCGTTAGTGATCCTCGAAGTGCGCATCGCCTCCTCCCGCGAGCTGGTCGCCGCCTTCGATCGCAATGAGCTGGACGCCGTGATCGTGCGCAACGAGGGCGACCGCCAGGACGGCGAAGTATTGGCGGTGGAACGCTTTGGTTGGTTCGCCGCCCCCACCTGGCAACACAGCCCCGGCACGCCCCTGCGCATGGCGACCATGGCTGCGCCCTGCGGCGTGCGCCATTTGGCGACCCGTGCACTGGACACGGCGCGCATCGACTGGACCGAAGTATTTGTCGGCGGCGGCGTGATGGCCGTCGGCGCCGCCGTCAGCGCCGGACTTGGCGTCGCCGCCCTCGCCCACCGCGTGGCACCGTCTGGCGCGGTGGACGTGAGCGAGCAATACGGCTTGCCCGCCCTCCCCGTGAGTGAAGTGGTGCTTTACAGCCGTATCAGCGATGACCGCTCCCAGGAAACCTTGCGCGNCATTAAGCGCAACCTTCCGGGGTGCATTGCAACGCTGAGTTCAGATTGGCCCGCGTGCCTTTCTGTCACCTTGCCTGGCCCGCCGCACACCGTAGTGAGCGGGCTTGCCCCGCGCTGGGTGGCGAAGCCGCCCTAAACCAGGCGCCGCTATTCCTTCTGAAGAACCGCGCTGTCCTTATTGGGGCGGCTTCGCCACCCAGCGCGGGGCAANGCCCGCTCACTACAAGGTAGGTGCGTTGGAGTCAAACCACTCGCGCCGGCCTTCAAACGTGCCCACGATCAACTCTACGATCATCCGTACCGCCTCAGCATCCTCCACCTGCGTATTCACCGCCAACCATACCTGCCGCTGCATGCGCGCCTCCAACAACCCCGGCAACGCCACCAAGCCTCGGTCAAAACTGCTCATGTAATGCGGCAGCAACCCAATGCACGCACCGCAGCGAATCATCTCCAGCATCAGCGAATACGCATGCACCTGCACCACTGCCGCCAAGCGTTGCTGCACCACCTGGTTCCAGGCCTGCAAAGCCTCCACCTGCGCATCGGGCTGCCATTGCACCAGCATGTAATCGTCGAGGTCTTCCACACTGTCCGGGCGTGTCGTCAACCGCGAATAACGCTTGGCGATATGCGGCAGATACTGCAAGCGCGCCAGGGCTCGCGGCGGTTCAGTGGAAAAGCTCGGGCCGGGGCTCGGGCCGTCGGCATCCGACAACCACAGCACCACATCCACATCCACCGCTTGCAGGGACAACTGGCTGTCGATGGAGATGATCTCCAGGCGCACGCTGGCATTGCGGCGCAGCAAGGCGATCAGGTCGCGACCCAGGATGTCATGCAGGATCGGCTCCGCCACCGCCAGCCGAATCAATGGCTGCTCCGTCACCGGCAAGCGGCGTTCATGGGCCAGGGCGATCAGCTGCGCCTGCAATTGCTGGCCGTCGCGGCTGAGCACCAAACCATTGCCCTGGTAGCTGAACAGCGAATGCCGCAGCTGCTCTTCCAACTGCGCCAGGCGCTTGCGCAGCAGCGTCGCCTTGATATTCAGGCTGCGCGCCGCTTGCATGAAACACCCGCAGCGCGCACTCACCAGAAAGTAGCGCGCCACCTCCGGGTCGATCTCATCGGCCAAGGCCAGCCAGCGGCTGCGCCCCTCGGCGGGGGCGCGATAAGCGGCGGGCCCCTGGGGGGCAGACGGTTCTAGAAATGCCATGGGAGACTCCCTGTCTTGTGGTCTGTGCATCCAATGCGGGTTGACGCGTGTTACTCCAGCACCTTGTTCAGCTCGGCGCCGTCGATACTCAGGGTCGCGGTGTTGAGCATGCCTTCGAGGTAAGCCTTGGCGATCTGCTCCTGGCGCTGGGCGCGCAGGGCCTGGGTCAGGCGCTCACGCAGTTCGTCGAGGGTCGCGGTGCGTGCCGGTTGCTGGCCGGTGAGTTTGAGCACATGGAACCCCGCCGCACTCTGCACCACGTCCGACACGGCCCCGACCTTGAGGCGCGACACCGCACTGCGCACTTCCGGTACCAGTTGCTGCAGGGGTTGCATGCCCGAGTCGCCACCGCGCGCGGCGGAGTCCGTGTCCTGGGAAAACTGCGTGGCCAAAGCGGCGAAATCACCCGGTGCGGCCTGGGCCCGACGGCTCAGCTCCTGGGCCTGGCGACGTACCGTGTCGAGGGTTTGCGGGTCATTCGCCGCGAGGAAAATCTGGCTCACACGGTACAACGGTGGCGTTACCCATTGCGCCTTGCCGCTGTCGTAGGCCTGCTGCAATTCAGCCGCGCTGGGGTAATCCGCCGGCACCTGGCTGACCGAGAGCATGTAGTCGCGGAACACGATCTGCTCGGTGGCGGCGCGGGTCTGTTGCTCTACCTCAGGGCGCTGGCGCCAGCCCTGGGCGTCGGCCTGTTCAAGCACGGCCTTCTGCGCCAGGCGTGAGCGGATCCAGGTTTCCAACGCACCACGGTTGCCGCGCAGTTGCTCACGGGATTCGGCCGGCAGGCTGGCCAGCACGGTTTTCAGTTCAGGCAGGTCGATTTGCTGGTTGCCCAAGCGCGCCACCGCCGGCCCGCTCGCGGCTGGATTGATCACCGGTGCCGGTTGCTGCGCCGCCACCGGGTCGCTGCCCGGCCGCAAGCTCAAGCCCACCGCCACCACCAGCAAGGCCAGCGCCCCCGCGCCGACCATCAGGGTTGGTTTTTTCACAATACGGGTGCCTCTTCGCCCACCGCTGCGGCCTGCAACTGCGCGGCCTGCTGGCTGTACTCACGCAGGTAGACGATGAATTCCTGCAACAGGCGGTCCCACAACTCCAACTGGCTACGCAGGTGCGTGGCGCCGACGCCGGCCACCACCACGTCCATTTCCATCAGCAGGAATTCGCCCTGCACCGACAACCGCGCAAAGCGGCGCGACGCGTTCCACACCTGGGCCAGGCCCTCAGGCAACTCGCCCTGGATACGCAGCGCACAGCTGTAGGTGAAATCCACATAGCTGCCCTGCTCTGCCGCCGGGTTGCCGAAGCGCACTGCAAAGCCGATGCCCTGGCTGGCGCTGAGCAATTGCACGACGCCATTTTGTTCGCTCGGGTTTACCCGGTAGCCGGCTTCCTGCAGCAACTCGGTGAGGCGCTGGGTGGTGACGCTGGTGATCAATTCGCTCATGGTGATCTCTTCCCTGTCTATCAATGATTGGCGGTTGCCTGGGGTGCATCAAAACGGCTCTTGTACAAATCGTCGCCAAAACCCTGGGCCAGTTCCTCGAACTTGACCCGCGCGCTGCTGGCGAACGGCTGGCGAATACTCATCACCTCGGCCACATCGATCTTTTCGTAGGCCGCGAGCAGTTGCTGGGCCACGCCGTACATCTGTTGATTCTTGACTGAACATTGCTGCACTTGTGTGTCACGTTCGCTCAGTTGCGCCTGCAAGCGGGCACGCTCGGCTTCTTTGCCCTTGGCGAGCACCAGCAGTTCGTCGTAGGCCTTCTTGAACTTGCCGATCTGCTCGTTGCTGGCCGCCACCTGGGCCTGCGCCTGGCTGTGCAGGCTCTGTTGCTGGCCGGCCAATTGCTCGGCCGCGCCACGGGTCTTCTCCAGCTCAGCCGTCAGCTGCTTGATTTGCGCCTGGGCCTGCTTGGCTTGGGTTTCAGCAGCGATACGCGCCGCACTCGCCTGGGCCTGCTCGCTTTGCAGTGCCTGCAATTGCTGAGTGGTGCTGCGCAGTTGCGTGCGCAGGCGCTCCTCCATGCCTTCGGCCGCAGCGCCGGTGGTGACCAGCAGCAGTAACAGCCCGCAGATTCGCATGTTCATGTGGCATCTCCCTGCGCATCAAAAGCGCGTGTTGAGTTCCAGTTGCATCACATCGACTTCGAACGGCTGGCCATACACTTCGGAAGCGCTCAACCAACGCGCACTGGCGTAAATGTTCTTGTCGATGCCGTAGTTGGCGCCAATGAAGTAACCCTTGGCGTTGGTGCCGCCCAGGTGGAACGAAGAATCGTTGAAGCCGTCGGGCAAGGCGTCGGGCTGGATGTACTTGTAGCCGGCCAACACGTTCCAGTCGCCGCGCTTGCGCATCTCCAGCGCGCTGCCCAGGGTGAACGACACCATCAGCGCATTGCCGCCACTTTCAAACTGGCCCTTGCTGTTGATGTTGTTGACGATCTCGCCTTCGCTGCGCTTGAGCATTTCGCCCTTGTCGTAGGCCAGGTTGTGGATGAAGTTGCCCTGGGTGCGCAGCTTGAAATCGCTGGGCAGGTCGCTGTCCCAGACCAGGTTGAGGTCCAGCACATCGAACTTGGACGCCAGGCCGACGAATTGAGGGTCCGGCGTTCTGGCCGGGTCAGTCGGGTTGGTGGTGTTGTTGCGCAGGTTGAACACCGAGTTGCCTTTTTGCATGAAGGCAACACGCGTGCCGTCAGTGTCACAGGCGGGCGCGCCCCGCCATGTGGAGCAAGGGCTGGAACGCTCGCCTTCGATGTCCTGGAACTGGTAGTAAGCGGCGGCAAGTTTGAGACGGTTGCTGCGGTTGATCTTCCAGTCAGCGCCAATCTGCCCGCCAAACAGCCATTTGGTGTCGCTGTCTTCCTTGTCGATACCATTGGTGCTGGCAGTGTCGGCGGTGTACTCGACCGGGAAGGCACCGAGGGTACCGAACAGCCCCCACTCGCTGTTGAGGCGGTGGTTGAAGATCGCGGCCACGCCGTCGAAGTTGAGGTCGTTGGAATACATCATGTCGGTGGAATAGAACGGGTTGCCGATGCGCCCGGCGGTCAACGTCATGTAGTCAGTGGTTTTCCAGGTCAGGTAACCCTGATCCAGCCAGATGTCTTTTTTGCCGAAGCCGCCGCCCAGGGTCTGGGTGGTCGACACCGGGTTATTGTCAGAGCCAGTGGCGATGCGAATGCCGGCGGTCCACTCCGGCGAGATCACCGCTTTCATGCCCAGGCGTGCGCGCAGGCGGAACAGGTTCTCGCGGTCCTCGCGGGTGTTGAGCAAGGGCGGCAACTTCGTGCTGGAGTTTTTGTTGACGTCGTAGGGCCCCGTGTCATTGAGCTTGGCGAAGTCGGTGATGTTGTTGCTGTTATTACCCGAAAAGTAGCGTGACTCGTCGCGCAAACGAATATCGCCATCAAAGCTGATGCGCGAGATCCAATCGGGGAAGGTATTGGGCTGTGCCCAGTTTTCCTGCTTGGCGGTGGCCATGACCTCGGCCTTGACCTGATCGCGAATCTGATCCTTGACCGCCTGCGGCACATACTGCACACGCACATCGCCGGGCGCTGCGGTCGGTCCTGCGGCAACCACCGGCACGGCATTGGCCTGGCGTGCCTGCTGGGCCTCTTTCTCGGCCTGGGCGATCAGCCCATTGGCGGTGGCCTGGGTCAGCACACCTTGCTGCACCAGCAGACGGATCAGGTTGATGGTGACGTTTTCCGAAGGCGCAACCGGGGCTGCAGCCGCCTGGCCAACCAGGGTCGCGATGACCATGCCAACCGCCAGGGTCAGTCGATTCACGGGGGAAATCATGTGTACGCAACTCCTGTAAAAATCCGTTAAAAAAGGTTCAGTCAATCCGGGCGCCGGCCCTTGAGGGACAGGCGCATGGGCAGCGTCAGTGACGCCGGCGGCTTCTGTGCGGCACGCGGTGCACGTATCAGCGCGAGCATCTGGGCGTCGGTCTCGGCATCACCGCTGGACTTGGCCACCAGCGCTTTAGTGACTTGGCCATCGGTGCCCAACCACAGGTCTATCTGTATCGAGAAAGCCTTCTTGCGTAATTCCGGGTCTTCGCGCATCAGCCGTTGATAGGTGCCGGCCAGATACTGCTTGTACGTGCCGGTACCCAGCCCGCCGCCACCGCTGCCGGCCATGCCACCGCCCTTACCAGCGCCGATGTTGAAACCGTCATTGCCGGACTGGGCGTCGCCGTCGATCTGCATCGGGTTGGCCAGGTCTTCGTTAGGTGAAGGCGGTGCTTCCTCGGCCGGCTTGACCTCTTCGGGTTCCGGGCTGGGCACCGGCTCCGGGACTTTTTCTTCGACCTGGGGCTCGGGCTCCTTGGGTTTTTCCGGCGGCGGCGGTGGTGGTGGCGGCAACGGGATAATCGTCGGCACCTTCGGCGCTTCGCGGCGCACGCCACTCATGTCGTTGGCCCACTGCCATAAAAACCAGGCCGCCACGGCCCCCAACAACAGGCCGGCGCCCCACTTCAACGGGCGCAACGGCGGTTTCTTTTTCACCGGTATTGGCGCAATCGGGATCTGTGCGGTCATGACTCAGCCCTGACTCGGTTTGCCGGTGACCAGCCCGACCTGGGACAGCTCCAGCCGGCGCAGCAAGTCGAGTACCTCGATCACCTTCTGGTACTGCACCATCGCGTCGCCGCGCACGATCACCGGGAAGTCTGGGTTCAACGCTTTCTCGATACGCAGGCGCTCTTCCAGCTCGCCGAGGGTGACCGGGTAGGCGTCGAGGAACACCTGGCCGCCGTCGTTCACGGAAATGGCCTTGGTCTTGGCCTCCGACAACGACACCGAGGCGCTGGCCTTGGGCAGGTGAATCTGGATGCCCGAGACCTGGGCGGTGGCGGTCAAAATAAACATCACCAGCACCACCATCAGCACGTCCACCAGAGGCGTGATGTTGATGCTGTCGACGGCGGCATCGTCGTCATCGTCGTGGGAGGCATTTACGGAAGCCATGGCGATTCTCCTCAGGCCGGAACCGATGCGTGATGCGGTGCGCGGTGCGCGGCTTCACTGTGCTGGCTCTCGCCGTGCATCTCCGCCAGGCGCGTGATGAACTCGTCGACAAACACGCGCATATCCGCACTGACTTCCTTGTTGCGGGTGATCAGGCGGTTGTAGCCAAACAGCGCCGGGATCGCGACGAACAGGCCCATGGCCGTGGCCAGCAAGGCTGCGGCCATGCCCGGCGCGATGGCATTAATGTTCACGTCACCGGCCATGGCCGTGCCGAGGAACACCACCATGATCCCCAGCACCGTCCCGAGCAGGCCGATGTACGGGCCGCCGGCGATGGCGTTGGACAGGGTCGAGAGTTTGGAACTGAGCGCCTGGTTTTCGCGGGTGCGCACGCCGTCCATGGAGCAACGGATGGCTTCGATGGTGGCGGCCGAGACCGACGAGGTGTCGGCGCCTTGGGCGCGACGGGTGCGGATCTCCTTGACCGCCACCAGGTACAGGCGCCACAGCGAGGAATGGGTCAAGCGCTCGCCCAACTGAGCGTCGTCGGCGTACATCTCCAGGCGCGTGCCGATCTGTGCGAAGTGCTCACGGAACACTTCGTTGGCACTGCTTAAACGGCTGACCTGGCGGTTCTTGCGCAGCATGATGACCCACGACTGGAACATCATCGCCACCAGCACCAGGATGATCACCCAGGCGTCCACCGGTACGGCGTTGAGCAAGAAGCCCAGGCTGCCAAAACCGAAGCCGGACTGCTCTTCATCCACCCCGTAGGCCACCAGTTTCGATTCGGCGCCCTGGGCGCTGGCATCGGCCAGCAGCAGCGCGGCCGGACGCGCCACCTTGGACAGGCGCAGCTCATCGATGGCCCCGGCGAATGGCAGGTGCGTACTGCCCGCTTCCGGCAGGTCGGCACCGATTGCCAGCTGGGAATTAAAGGCCGGCATGGCCACCGCGAGGGTCGCGGTTTCGCGGCCATTCACATACAGCGTGACCTTTTCACCCTCGGCGGTGAACGCCAGGTGCTGCCATTGGCCGGGGTTCAGCGGCTGGGTCGAGACAGCGCGCTGGCCGTCGATGTCCACAAACGGCATGCCCTGGTTCAAGCCCAGCAACAGGCTATGGGTGCCGTCACGCCGGGCCAACACCACTTGCTCGCCACTGGCTTGGTCCAAGCGCAACCAGGCGCTGAAGGTGAACGCGCCGCCTGCCGCATGTTGCAACGAGGGGCTGGCCGGCAACATCACGGGTTGGCCGCCGAACTGCAAGGCGCGGCCGATCACGCCATCGATGGCGGCGCCGGTGGCGTTCAACGCGGTGTTGGCGTAAGCCGTGGTGTCCCGCGCCGGTGTGCCATTGGCGCCATCAAAATGGTAGAGCGCGGTGTAGTTCGGGTCGAAGGTCAACTGGCCGTTGGCGGTGGCCGGGGCCTTCTGGTTGCCGTAGTACATCCACAGGTCTTGGCGCTGGCCGCCTTCGACCTTGGGCACATCGACCCAGATCAGCGCCATGCCCATCAACGGGTCGAAGCTTTCGATCTGATGGTTGAACACGGTCTTGTCATCGGCACTCACAAAGCGCAGGTCGGCGCCGTCATCCTTGACCCCGTCAAAGGTGAAATTACCGGTGTGCAGGCGCACCAACAGCGCGGTACGGCCCAGGGCCTGGTTGATCGCGGCCCCTTGCGCGGTGGTATCGACGGAGATCTGTTTGCGGTAGTGCCAGTCGTCCTGCCACCAGGCATGGGCGGTGGCCGGGAGCGCGAAGCCCAGGCAGATCAACAGGCTCAGGAATAGGCGTTGCATGGGTGAAGTCTCCGGAAGAAAAAGTCAGAAAGTCGCCTGCACACTGAAGTGCAGTCGCGAGTCCTGTTTCTGGGTGTTCGGTCCATCGAGCAGCGGGTAACCCCAATCCAGGCTGCCGGACAACCATTTGCTCAAACTGGCGCGGGTGCCCAGGCCGACACTGGCCAGGCTGTATTCGTCTTCTTGCTCGGGCAGTGGGTCGTGCAGGCGCATGCGCGCGCCTTCAGCAAACGCGTAGAAGCGCCACTCCTGCACATAACTGCCGAGAAACTTGGCCAGGGACGGCGTGCGCAATTCCTGGGAGAGCAAGTAGCCCTCGTCCCCGGTGCGCTCGGCCGCCAAGTAGCCGCGCACCGACGTGGCGCCGCCGGCCGAGTACTGCTCGTTGGAGACCAGCGGTCCCGAGGCGAGTTGGAAGCCGCCTTTGGTCGCCGACTGCCAATCGTTGGCAAAGGTGTAGGTGTAACTCAGGTCACCCTTGAGCACGGCAAAACTGGCGCTGGCCTTGTAGCGCTTGTAGTCGAACGCCTCGGCATCGCTGCCGTAGCCAAAGAAGGCGCGGGTACCGACGATCAGGTTCAGGCCGAGGCCCAATTGGGATTGCTCGGTGTAGCGATAGCCGTTGTAGCCCAGGGTGAATGGCGCGTACTTGAGCGGCACCTGGTCACTGCTGGCGCCGAATTTCATTTCCTCGTCGAAGTCCTTGAAATCGATCCCGAACGAGAATGAGTTGGCCCAGTTACCGGCAGCCGGCAGGTTGTAGATGGCCGACACACCGTAGGAATGGCCCTTGCCCAACACGTTGCTGCCGCCGATGGTGGCAATGTTGCTGTCGGACTGGTAACCGGAGAACTGCAAGGTCCAGCGCTCATTCAACGGTGCGGTGTAGGAACCCGACCAAACCTTGGCATTCTCGGTGTCCTGGGGGGCGGTGAAGTAAGTCAGGGAAATGCTGTGGCCCAGTTGCCAGAGGTTGTCGTAGCCCAGGGTCGCGACCGACCGCAGCTTCTCGGTGTCGGCGCTGTAGTCGTTGTTCAGGCCGATGCTGGCGTGCCAAGGGTTCTGGTCTTCGACCTGCAGGTCCACATCCATGGTGCCCGGGAGCTGGCCCTCGCGTACCAGCGGCGTGACCTGGCGCCCGGCACTGCGGTTGAGCCCGGCCAACTGGGTCTGCACCGTGGCAAAGTCCGGCACCGCGCCCTCCTCCAGGGCCGGCACTTGTTCGCGGATTTCCACCGGTGAATAGTGCTTGGCGCCGACTACCCGCACGCGGCCCACCTTGGTTTCGCTGACTTGCAGGTAGACGATGCCGTCATCGACCTTCTGCTCCGGCAGCTCGACAAACACCGACTGGTAGCCACGCGACTGGTAGATCTTCTGCAAGGCATCGCGGGCGCCTTCGATATCGCCCAAGGTCTTTTGCGGGCCGAGAAACGGATACACCGCCTCCTCAATCGTCGCCGCATCCAGCACCGTGTTGCCGCGCACGAAGTACTCGTTGACGTCGACCTTGCGCGCCGCCGCCTCTTCCTCGGCCAACACCGGTTGCGCCAGGCTCCCCAGCGTCACGCAACACAGCGCCAGCGTTAATTTGAACAGATGCTCCACACCGCCCCCTGACATTCTGATTTTATCCGCCGCCGCCGATTGCCCGGCGCAAGGCCTGCTCAATTGCTGGTGATCGAGGTGTTGCCGTGGCGGGCCAGCCAGGTGTGCAACAGGGCGAAGTTCAGCGAGAACTCCGGCATGTGCAGCAAGGCGCCACAAAACACGTCACCGATGATTTTCTGGATGAGTTGCACCGCACGCGGGTTGTTCAACAGCGTGGCGATGTCGCGGGTCAGTGCCTGGATGCTCCAGACCTTCTGGTTGAGGTCCAGGCCGACGAACCAGCGGAACAGCAGGTTGTAGTTCAGCTGTTCATGCAGTTGCTGCTCGCTGGGTACCGAATACAGCAATTGCAGCAGCAGGATCTGCAGCACGGTCTGCGGGGCGATCGACATCGGGGCTTCGGCCACCAGCCAGTCGCGGTGCTGGTCGAGCACTTCATCGATCTGCGGGCGCAGCAACACCAGGGAATGGCTGGCCGGGATGTAGCTGGAGACTTCCTTGCGAGTGCCCTGCCAATCGTCCTGGGAGACAATCCATACCCAAGGCGCGCCGTAGCGATAGACCGACACCGGCTTCTTGCGCGCCGCTTCGACGATCTTCGACAGGCGCTGGTCGAGCTCCTGCATGCCCACTTTCGAGTAACGTTCCATAGTTCCCATCGCCCCACTCCTGGCATCCTGCTTGCGGCTGAAAAGCCCACCTTTCTGGTGGGCTCAAGCGCGTTACACAGGAGAGACGGGAGTGGCTGGGGACTACCGAACTTTTGTCATGAAAGCTTCATTTGGGATTGGGTGGGAGGCAATTTTTTGTGGTGTCTATATCCGTTATTTGGGGGGGTGACTGGTATAAGTTCCGCCCTGACGCCGGGGCATCCACCTGATGTATGGAGATCAAACTGTGGGAGGGGGCTTGCTCCCGATAGCAGTGTGTCAGCTCATGCATCTGTGACTGCCCCACCGCTATCGGGGGCAAGCCCCCTCCCACACTTAACCGAGATCGACAGTAAGAACCCGGCCGGCTCCAGGCCGCCGCTCTGGGCCGAGGGATCACTCAAATCTGCTTTTGCTCTACACCACTCA